>JBCFAO010000080.1:0-5540 GCA_038562165.1 Clostridiales bacterium
TGTACAATGGTTCTCACAAGGGGCAGCCTCCTTTGGTGTTTAATGGTTTTTGCGACTTTATTAAACCACATTTTACTGCCTCTTGTTTATTTTTTTATCCTACATCTATTTTACACCGAGGTAGGATTTGCAGCCGTGAATTCTCATGTGAGCATAATCCTGTTCCTAAAGCTGAATCCAATATCGCTCCACATATAATCCGGATTCCTCGCCGAAAATTGTCGATTCATATTTGCCGCCGTTAGCAAGAATGGTTTGCCGGCTGCCTGCGTTGGTATTAGCGCAGCATAGCAGGACTTGACCAAGCCCATATTCTCTGGCTTTTTCAAGGCAAAGTCTCAGTTGTTCTTTAGCATAACCTTTTCTGCGTTCACTGGGCCGGATTGAATAGCCGATATGTCCGCCAAAATTAAGCAATTCGTGGCCTATTAACTCATGCCGTAATTGTATTGCTCCGATAAACTTATTGTCACTTTCACGTACTGTTAAATATTGCGTTGCTGTAGTATGTTCTCTGTTTGGAATCGTATCGTATTTTTCGTAAAGGCGGCAGCTCTCTATCCAATCAAAGGGATTATCAAAATTTTGGATATGAGCCATACCCTGGATTTTGTCACCCCCATCAAAAATAGCTTTGCCGCCGTCTGCGTAAAATTCAGCGCAATACTCAACTATCTGTTCTGCGTATTCGTTGGAGGGACTGATCAGTTTTATCGTATTGATTCGTCCTGTTTTCATTTTATATTTACCCCTTTATATATACCGCTCTTCCCTCCATAATACAGCCCCACAGGTTATTTAGAAAGAACTTTTCAGAAAAGATTTTGTGACCACCTTGGATCGCCGGGGGAGGAATAGGGCTCTTAAACGGCGGAAAACATGTCAACCAATGTCGCTTTACCTTTTGTTATAGTAGTAGTATCAGGCAAACGATGGGCTTGAGTATAAAGAACAGAAAGGAAACAAAGGTATGGCAAAACATACAGAGCATTATGGCCTTACTAAGCCAGAAGCTAATGACTTCTACGATGTTGAAGTAGGGAACACCAATTTAGATGTAATTAATGAGTTGATTAAGGGGAACGAGGAGGATATAGAAGATATAGCCGGTCCCGGGCGCACCACGGAAACGGTGGTAGGGGCTTATGCTGAGGCTCAGCAGGCAGCCGGGCAAGTTGGTAGCGTGGATGGGAAAATCGGCAGCACTGGTGATGTCGGCGGCAGTACCACAGCCGGCAGCGTCTTTGCCAAAATGAATGCGGTGCTGCAGAAGTTTGTGGCGGCATGGACAGATGGCCGGGCGGCGAAGCTGGATAATTTGGATGCGGCGGTTAGCAGCCGGGCGGCGGCAAGTACTGCGCTTAGTAATGGCGTATGGACGAATGCAAGGGCGGGGCTAATGGATAGATTGGACGGGACAATTAGCAGCCGGGCAAGTCAGATAAGTCTTGATGCACTTCAGGCCTCTGCCAATAACATTAGCACTGCTATTGCAGGAGTTAGCGGGTATCATGTAATCACGGGGGTGCTTGCAAATGCCTACGAACCTCAGGTAGCACAAGGATGGAAAGACATTGTTAATGTTACAGGTAAAGGTGTGTTTTATACCAATTCCTATCGATATTCAACTGGATTAAATCAACTATCATTTATAATTGATGGCAAAACGGTGTTCACAGGCCCGATCGGAGCTGGCAATTCTGTGGCCGAGGCTTTAAGGTCACTATCCAATCCTTCCTCAGGAGGTATTTCGTTTAATGCAAGTTTCATCTTACGATTAGAAGCAAACGGCGCAGGAACATAGAGCGGTACACATTTTGTTGTGTTTAGCACAACCTAAGGAGGGACCTTTATACCTTGCATTTATGCTAACTTAACCAGAAGAATTAAAGAGATCTTTACGCCGACCTCTTAACGACCTTAATATTGCGGTAGCTAGCCAGCGCCGAGATGAGATACAGGCGGCCATGGAGATACTACAGTAAGTGATTGAGTGTGCCAAAAGTTAATACGGCCTACCGCCCAGTTTGGTGGTAAAGTACGATCTGGGTGAGTATATGCTTGTGGACCGCGGTGTGGCGGTAGAGTTGTAGGGGCTATTTATTGCCATGGATTCTCATTGACTGTAAACGAAAACATAGGCTATTAAACGTTAATGAAAAATTCCATCTATTAAACAACCTATAGAAGAATCCCGTTTTCAGGTAAAGAAATAAGCACATCCGTGGCTGTAAACCGTTAATGTGCTTCTCTTTCTGTCTAGTGGTTTCCTCAGGGGCTCGCTCCGCTCATCGGTCCCGTGCTGCCTTTCCTGGCAGTTCGCTATCACGCCGGGGGGACAAAGCTTCCCCATAGGTCGGCTTTGTTACTTCCTTGTCCGCCCATTCGAGTCCCTAAAATAACATCTGCAAAAAGAAAATCGCCCTCTCCAATAGGAAAAGGCGATTATCTTTTTGCAAGTGGATCCTCAGGGGCTCGAACCCTGGACACCCTGATTAAGAGTCAGGTGCTCTACCAACTGAGCTAAGGATCCATTTTTCAAGGACAAGTGATATTATAACTCGAAACCGCAGGAATGAAAAGGGGTAAAATTGATTTTTACATTCTTTTTTACCCCTTTTTTGTTCCCTTTTTGCTCCAAATTTGAAAAAGCAAGTTCCAGCCGCCTTATTGGTTGCCCGAGCAGACAATAAAACTGGCCGCATTGCCACAACATTTTACTAAAACGAAAACCTTTGCAGAGGCTGCTCCAGGGCAAAAAGCCTATAAGGAGCCGCTGCATGTTTTTGCAAGAGCCGCTTTGTCAAGGCTCGCAGAACCGTGACGTCATCGCCGCGATAGGGAATATGGTAGATAACTACGGCACGGGGCCGGATAACTGTCTCGAGAATCCTGGCTCCTTTGGGATTATGCAAAAACAACGGATTGACCAGCGCAATATCCACCGGCTGCCCGCCAAGCATTTGCCGGAACCCTTCTTCGTCGTAATCTGAATCACCGGTGACAAGGATATTCTGCTCGCCCAAAGTAATGAAAAAACTATAGTGATCGACTGCGGTAAATTGGGAACCCATGTGGCCGGTATTCCAAGCAGTTATCGTCAGGCCATCGCAGAGAGAGATTTGCCGCCCGGCGCCCCGGGCAAGCATCAAGGGATAAGAGGCGGTTTTGTGCCTGGCCAAGGAGGCCTCCAGTTTATCAAATACAGAATATTCCCAGGGAAAGACCATTCCTTTGGGGCTGTTGTGATCAAGATAGGTCAAAATCTTTCCGAGGCTGAAATGGTCTCCATGGAGATGGGTAAATAAAAGAAAGTCCACCTTGCCCCCTGGCTGCCGGCCTTGCAGCAAATCCTCGGCAAGGCAAGCAGGCATGGGAGGAAAGGGAGGCGTTTCATCATAGAGCCCGTCCACCAGCAATCCAGTATGGTCATTGGAAATAACAACACCGGCATTAGTAAGGGAAATAATATTTATAATATCCTTCATCCGGTTCTGGTACCGTCCTTACAATTGTCTATAGTTTTCCGTTATTATAACAAATTCATATTGCTGAAAGCAACCGCCAGGGTTGACGGTGTACGCTTAAAGACATATAATACAATTAAATTACTATGCAATATTTGGCAGAATAAGGGGGAGAGATTATGGCAATCAACGCCTATTCAAATAGCTATTATCAATACCTTTATAGCGGTGTGAATTCCCCCTACCGCAATAATAGCGTGCCCAGTTCTACTCTTAGTTTATTAAGCAGCCTGAATACGAACACCAGTTCTGTTAAAAACCTTAGCAATTTAAATAAACTCCTGTCGAATAACGGTTACAAGGTTAACCAAACCAGCGCTGCGACAGGCACAAAAAATTATTTATCCACCATTAAATCCGGTTCTTTGGCCATGAAGAATTCTCTGTCCAGCCTTATGGGTAATACGAAGTCTTCGGCCTTTAACCAGCTTTCGGCGGTCTCTTCCGACCCCGAAAAATTAAAGCTGGACACTTCCGGGGCTAAAGCCGGCGCTGCAGTCAATGTCAGCGTCAATATCGACCAGGTGGCTTCCGGCCAGGTCAATAAGGGCACAGCCTTGACCGCCAATAAAAAGGCGGCGGAGCCTGCCTTATATGAGTTCACCATAGAGACCGGCGGCAAGTCTCATCAATTCTCCATTAGCACCTCTGCCGGCGACACCAATAAAAATCTTCAGCAGCAAATTGCCGATGCGATTAATAAAAAAAATATCGGCGTCACCGCCTCGGTAGCGGAAGACACCAAGAATAACACCAGCGTTTTGACGATTCAGTCTAAAGAAACCGGTGAGGATGAAAAAAACACCTTCGACCTTCGGGATACGTATGGCGACGCCATTGCTCTTACCGGCACCGGTGTTGCCAGCCAGCAAGCTCAAAATGCTATTTACCGTATAGACAATGGTGAGCAAAAGACCTCCAAGTCCAACACCATTGATTTAGGCAATGGCATCAAGGCTACTTTGCTGGAGGCCTCCGGCGATACGATCAATGTAGCGATGAAGGCCGATGGCTCCAAAGCTGCGGGACTTGTCAATGATCTGGTCAAGGGTTACAACGATATCATTGATGCAGTGAAAAACAACGATACGGAGAAAGCGCTGCAGCTAAACTATCAATTGGCTTTGCTGACCAAGACTTATTCGGCTTCCTTGAGCCGTATCGGGGTGTCCATGGGCACCAACGGCAGGCTGGAAGTCAATAAAGACAGGCTCAATTCAGCCGCTGAAAGCGGTGACCTGGAAAGATTCTTCACTCAGGATAGAGGCTCTTCTTATGGCTTTGCCAACCGCTTATCAAGGCTGGCAGGGGAGATACAGTCTAATCCCATGAAATATACCGATGTTTCCTCATTAGGCATGAGCAATTTCAACAACGGCCTTTATTCCAGCTTCCAGTCCTCCCGCTATAATCAGGCTTATAATACCGGACTTTTCCTCAACATGTTTGTTTAGCGCTGAGCCCCTTTGATGCGAATGCTCCAATGAAACCCCAGATGCAAATACTTCAATGAAACCTTGAAACCCTTGTGTATGAGATATTTTTATATCCTAAACACAAGGGTTTTTATTTTTACCAGAGGATAGAGGGATGATGTATGTTAACCAGCCTTTTTTAGTTGATCACTTGCTTTCAATATAACGAATAAAGAGGCCGTCTCAAATTGAAGAGACAGCCTTTTTGCTTATCAACCTTTTATCCGCATTTCTCGGCTACAGCGTTTTGCTCGAAATTGCAGCTTTGTAGGGTTCACTCATAAGGTTTTGTGCAAAATTGCAAGTTTAAAGTGTCTGAAGCCGACTTTGATGAGGCTGAAAACCTCTTTTTAGCTGTATCTAGTGCTGCGAATGGGGTGAAAACCCTATTTTAGAGGGGGCAATCCACTTTAAACTGAGGGCACTGAAAAAGTCATAGAATTCATGGTATAATTTTGGTAATCAATCAGTAGGAAAGAAAGTGGAATTGATGCTAAGGAATGGAACCCAGCTTCAGCTATCCGAATATGCGGGAATT
>JBCFAO010000018.1:0-69114 GCA_038562165.1 Clostridiales bacterium
TCCCTAAAAAATACTTCATCTTCCCTCACCTCTTACTATGGAAGATTCGACCTTTTTTCCCCTTTTCCTTTAAACCTTTCTCTTTTGTTTACTTTTTGTTCATTCATGCTCTTGTCGTGTATTTACAATTACCCGTTAATTCAGTACAATGATCTTGGAAGTTTCCCTATATTGAACTGTCCTATTATTGAACTGTCCTATTATTGAACTGCCCTATTATTGAATTGCCTTATGCTATAAGGAGGAGGATAGATCATGGAATTAGGCGCAAAAGTTGCAATGCTGTACGATAAGGACTCTTCTATCGCATACAATAATCTCCAGGAGCTTGAGGTCTTTTCAGACAGGGAGGACGGGCTCTATCCTTATTTTGATGAGTTTTTAGCTATGCTTGGAAGCGACAAATACATTATGCGGGTTCGGGGCTTCCGCCTGCTTTGCAAACAGGCAAAATGGGATACCGGGAATAAAATCAACAAAGAAATTGACGTTATTTTGCAGGCCGTTATGGATGAGAAACCTACCGCAGTGCGGCAAAAACTAAAGGCACTTGAAGATTTGGCCCGGCATAAGCCTGCATTGCAAGGCAAGATAAGGGAGAAAATTCTCTCCATAGACTACTTTGTTTTTAAAGATACCATGCACAGCCTTATCGAAAAAGACATCCAAAGCCTTCTGAAAGTGATGGCAAATTAGCAGGCACTCCATAATTAAGGTTACTCCATATTAAAGGGTACTCCATACTAAAGGGTACTCTATACTAATTTTGAGGTGAACGCAGTGGCGGTTAACGAAAAATACTTGCCGGATGTTGAGGCAATACTATCCCACAGGCACGATAATGGGGCGGACTTTTGGACAACCCCGGATAAACGTTTGCTGAAGGGCTCTCCCTTTTCCGCCTACAATAGCGCCCTTATGCTTTTGGAATTGGGAATGGAACCGGCAGACCCCACACTTACGGAAGTAGCTGAGCTGTTTTTCAGCGCCTGGCGGGAGGACGGCCGTTTTAAGCTATACCCCCAAGGCGGCATTTTACCCTGTCATACGGCTCTTGCCGCCTCTTTGCTTTGCCAAATGGGATATACTCAAGATGAACGAATCCAAAAAACCCTTCGCCAGCTGCTGGATATTCAATACCATGACGGCGGTTTACGGTGCAACAAGTTTTCTTTTGGCCGGGGCCCTGAGACGGAATATTCCAATCCCGGCCCTACCCTCACCGCCTTAAACGCTTTTCGCTTCAGCGATTATCTTAATCAAGAGCCTGCTTTGGACAAGGCGGTGGATTTTTTACTGGAGCATTGGGTTGTCAGAAAGCCCCTAGGCCCCTGCCATTATGGTATTGGCACCCTTTTTATGCAGGTGGAGTACCCTTTCGGCAATTATAATCTATTCCAGTATGTTTATATATTGTCTTTCTACAACTATGCCAAGAAAGACAATCGATTCAGAGAGGCCTTTGAAGCCCTGCAAGCAAAACTGGCAGACGAACAAGTTGTGGTTGAACGGGTTGTCCCCAAATTAGCAAAGCTGTCCTTCTGCAAGAAAGGCCAGCCCAGTCAGCTTGCCACAATGCGTTATCAAGAGATTCTTGCCAACCTTGAGCATAGCTGAAATGTACAAAATTTGAGGTTTTGGGGCTGTTGTTCCTTTGGAATAGTAGATTCAAACTATGCCTAACACTAAGTATAGGGAGAAATCAGTGTTCAGTAGCGTAAAACTTGAAATTTTGTGCAGTTAGCCAAGGCAAATACACATAAAAACTCATTTTTTGTACACACGGCCATAACCTGGGAAGCGACTTTTTCAGTGCCCTCTAACAAACCTGCATTTTTGCTCATTTTCCGAGGAGGCAGGGTCACTCTGCCTTGAATCTGTCTAAAAATCTCCCAGAAGAGAAGGGCTGCCACAAATTCGGCAGCCCTTTTTACCGGCGGTTTACGATGGTTCGCGACGGTTTGCAGCGGTTCGCGACGTGGGAGTCCGCAGCTCGCCGTCCGGGACTGTGCCGGTTACAGATGAGCGGTTGCTTAATAACAGCCAGCTCTGTCAGTGGCATATTGCCGGCCTGGCGTGGGGTCACCGCTCGGCCGCTCCTTTGGAAAACGTGCAAAATTGCAGGTTTGGGGGTGTTCACAGTAGCTAACTGAGCAAAAATGCAGGTTTAAAGTGTCTGAGCACCGTCTTTGTGTTGTGGTCAGACGATTTTTTACTGTATCTAGTGTCGCGAAAAATGAATATACCCTATTGCAATGGGACAACGCACTTTAAACTTGAAATTTTGCACAAAAACAGCGGGACAGCAGATACAAAGTTGAAATTTTGCTCAGTTAGCTTCAGCAAACGACGACAAACCTGCAATTTTGAACAGTGCCGCGGCCCCTACGTTAATCATTTTTTCAGCAAGAGACTTTCTTTAATCAGCAATTCGGCAATTTGTACGGCATTAGTAGCTGCACCTTTACGCAGTTGTCTATTTTGTAATATTATATCACTTTTACAACCGGCCATTTTATTCTATACTTAAAGTATAACGCACAGCGCAAAGGAGCGGCGATGTATAACCAAAAGGAAAGTGCCGAAAAAAAGCATTTAGAAGAAGTTCAAGCTAAACTCAAAACTGCCTTGGAGCAAATCATCAAGAAAGTAGACAGCTATTTCAAAGAAATATTAGAAGCGAAACGCTATATAAACGAAAACCTGGCCCAGCTTGATTCCGCCGAAAAAGCCGCCAATAGAATGATTGTTTCCGATAGCGTTACCCTTGGGGAAAACGCCGTAAAAGAGCGGGAGCGGCTGCAAAAGCTGCTGCAATCGCCTTACTTCGGGAGAATCGATTTTGACAGCGCAAAAGGAGCAAAGGCTGAAGTATTCTATATCGGCATACATGGCTTTGCCGAGCCGCTGACTTCTCACCCCATCATTTTTGACTGGCGGGCCCCCGTCTCAAGCATGTTTTATGATTTTGAGGTGGGTCCGGCCTTCTATGTGGCCCCCATGGGCAAAATCGACGGTGTGCTGACCTTGAAGCGTCAATATCGGATCAGGCAAGGTCAAATGGAGTATATGCTGGAAAACTCCTTAAATATTGGCGATGAAATTCTCCAAAAAGAATTGAGCCGGAATTCCGGCGATAAAATGAAAAACATTGTGGCCACAATCCAAAGAGAGCAAAATGCCGTCATTAGAAATGAAGAGGCAAACGTATTAATTATTCAAGGAGCGGCCGGTTCCGGCAAAACCTCCATAGCCTTGCATCGGGTGGCTTTCTTATTATATCGCAACAAGGATACGCTGACCTCAAAAAACATTCTGATTTTTTCTCCCAATAAAGTGTTCGGCAACTACATCGCCAATGTTCTGCCTGAATTGGGAGAGGAACATATAGAGGAAATCGGTGTTGACGACATAGCCTCAAGCATGCTGGGTAAGAAGTATCGCTACCAAACCTTCTTTGAACAAGTAGAAAGCTTATTAGATGGCGGCAATGCCGAAGCAATTGCCAGAATCCAATTTAAAGCAACGAATCACTTTGTCGAAGTACTGCATAGGTATTTGGAATACATTGACGAAAATGGCTTTACTCCCGCTGATTTTCGATTGGGCAACTTCCATGTCTCCAAAGAAAAGCTGTTTTCTGTCTACCGTTCCCTCAAAAAGCTACCCATTAAAAAGCGGTTGCGAAAAATGGCAGAGGATTTAATCGAAAAACATCAAAGCGCCACAAACACAAAAATAGCCGCCGCCTTTTGCCGTCAAATAAGAGACGCGATACAAAACATGTTCCAATTTGCCGATAGTTTTACGGTATATCAAAATTTCTACCGCTTCATCGGCCAAGATCACTTATTTCAGCTTATCCGCAAAAATACTTTTGAATTCTGTGATGTTTACCCTTTCATCTATGTAAAAATCTATGTAGACGGAGCAGAACAGGATTTCAAAAATATCCGGCACTTGCTGGTGGATGAAATGCAGGATTATACGCCTATTCAATATGCAGTTTTATCGAAGCTGTTTTCCTGCAAAATGACTATTCTGGGGGACAGCTACCAAAGCGTAAACCCTTATAGCTCCTCCTCCGCAGAAAAGATTCGCCCTTATTTCGGCGGCTGCCACTGTATGGAATTGTCCAGGAGTTATCGTTCAACTCTTGAGATTGTGGAATTTACCCAAAGAATATTAAAGAATGAAAAGTTGCTGCCTATGGAAAGGCATGGGGATATTCCAACAGTAACCATATGCCAAACCCCAAAAGAGCATATGGATAAAATAAAGCTGCTGCTTGAGCAATTCCACCAATCTCAATATGTCTCCTTAGGCGTCATCTGCAAATCCCAGAAACAGGCGAAGCTGCTTTTTGAAGAACTACACACCTTAGGCAACGTATTTTTGTTGAGTTCTGCGGGCAGCGAGTTTCGCAATGGTATTGTCATTACTTCCGTCCACATGTCGAAAGGCCTGGAATTTGACCAGGTGATTATTCCCGACGCCTCTGAAGAGCTTTATCAAACTTCCTTAGACCGCAGCCTGCTCTATATTGCCTGTACCAGGGCCATGCACAAATTAGATTTAACTTGTTGGGGACGGCAGACAAAGTTTATGGATTCGGCTAATCAGGCCATAATCTGCCAGTAGCATATTCCTTGCCGGATTTAGCCTCCCGCACTTTTACCACATCATCGTCGTTAAGATTGCCAAAAAGCAACGGTCCTGTTTCATGGTGGGCCGCCATATTGCGGGCAACGGTTTTTGCACTATAGTTAGCATAGCAGTAAAGGCAGCGGTTTGCACAGGTATCATAAGCCCCGATATCTATGCTGGCAATACAGCCGCATTCCCGGCGCTGGTTAGGGTCTTTTGTTATCTTGAGATTATATCCTGACAAACGCTCCAGCCTCGCTTGCTCGATACAGCGGGCAGGCATAATGTCAAATTTCCTCAAATCCATTTCCTCCGCACAAGTGTCGATATAAAGTCCTTCATTCCTTGCAATAGCAGAGAATTGCTCCATTAATTCTTCTTTTTCTTCCATAGATGGTTTCACGATACCCAGGGGCGAAATATTTCGCTCCGTTTTTTTGTAAAAATCCAAAAAGCTCACCGTGCACTTTTCGGTGTACCCCGCCAGCTTTGACGCCAATAGCTTGAAATATTTAAGATGATAGGCCATGGAATACTTCTCACTGAAAAAAATCGGATCGTAACGCCAAACTACTTTATCCTTGCCAATTTCTTGGGACAGCCGCTGAAAGGCAGGGATGATAACGTCGTTTTTTGCGGGCACATTGGGCTCCGCATCTATGCCATAGGCATTTAACGTAAATTGAAAGTAATAGGTATAGTCTTTAAGCTCTTCAAGCCTATTCAGCATAGGCAAAGGGTTTTTGGTCCAAAACACAATACCGTCCACCACATCCGGCAAAAGGCTGATTCGGCCAACCTGATGGGAGTTCATGGGATTGCGGACAAGCACATAACCTTCCTTCAGGCGGTTAAAGAACCAGCCGGAATAATACGCCGGGATATCCGTACGCCTGCTTGCACTTATAATCATGCCGAATTCCTCACTTCCCATCCTCCTGCCATAACATTTTAACATGGCTCCGGCGAAAGTAAAACTTAGCAATGGCAACAAAAAAGGCTCCGAAGAGCCTCAATCCTCAAAAAACCGTTCTTTTCCCAAATAGCAATTATTCTTCTAAATCATAAAAACAGAAAGGATAATACGGAAAGCAGCCCCAGACCCGGAGCCCCCAGAACGCCAACACCGATAACTGTCACCGGGTTCATGGGCAGGTGAAAGCCGGCAAAATTGCCAACTAAATTAAGAATACATAAAACGCCTAAAGCCAGGGCACAGTTTACCACTACCCGGCTGACGGTCTTCATTGGCCCCATGACCATCCTGGTCAGCACCATCAGGATCATCAGCAACACCATTCCGGCTATAATTACACCAATTTCAACCATCATAAGGCGTCCCTCCGTTTCGCAGATTTTTTTCCTTAGCTAATTTAATAAAATAATCATACCGTTTCTCTGCCGCATTTAATGTAAAAATAGCGTTGTCCACCATATCCGGCTCCACCGCCTGGTGAAAAAACCTCCAGGCCTCCTCCCAGCCCGTCCGCGCCTGCTGGGTTAAGGTATATATGTCAAGCAAATCAACAACATCCTTATTTTTTTCTATGCCGCTGCCAGCTTCGCTATCAACACTGACCCTAAATTTGGCTTTAGCCCCCTCTTTAAGCCTTTCCATCTGGCTCATTAAGCTGATCATTTCTGGCCCTTCCTTTCCGGATCATCTTCCATCTCGTCTTATGGAAATTATATCCATGCAGGGACAAAAAAATACCCGATATAAGCTATCGGGTTAAATTTTTCTGAATTTAATACTCTAGTCACTTGTTCTAGTCAATGGTGCGCCGGCCCTCCAGGGCTTGGGCCAACGTAGCGGCGTCGGCGTGTTCCAAATTGCCGCCCACGGGGATTCCGTGGGCTATCCTGGTAGCCTTGATCCCCAAGGGTTTCAAAAGCCTGGCTAAATATAACGCCGTGGTCTCCCCTTCCACATCAGGATTGGTGGCGAGAATTACTTCCTTTATTTTGCTGCCTTCTTCACCCTCAAAACGGGCCAGAAGCTCCTTGATTTTTAGATCTTCCGGCTGCCGCCCCTCCATAGGCGAGATAGAGCCGTGGAGCACATGGTAAAGCCCCCGGTAATCCCGGGCCCGCTCAATGGAAAATACGTCGGTAGTCTCTTCTACCACGCAAATCACCTGCCGGTCTCGCGTCTCGTCCCGGCAGACCTGGCAGGGGGTAATGTCCGTCAGAGAAAAACACACGGGACAGAGGGTCATAGTTTCTTTAGCGTTGACCAGAGCCTGGCTGAAAGCCTTGACTTCTCCCTCGGATAAGGACAACACAAAAAAGGCCAGGCGCTGGGCAGTCTTAGGACCAATCCCCGGCAGCTTGCCGAACTGCTCCATCAATTCCTGCATCACCGGGGCATGAAATAAACCTGTCATTAAAAGAGCCCCGGAACCTTCACATTACCGGTGATCTTACCCATTTCTGCCGCCGCTTTATCCTGGGACTGCCGGGAGGCTTCGTTAAAGGCCACAATCAGCAGATCCTGGAGCATTTCGATTTCCTCCGGGTCCAAAAGCTCGGGATCGATGGTCAGCTCTTTAACCTCCTGTTTGCAACTCATTACACAGCGAACGGCGCCGCCGCCGGCGGTGGCCTCTACCGTCATATCCGCCAATTCATCCTGGAGCTTGGCCATATCGGCCTGCATTTTTTGCATCTGTTTCATTAGTTTTTGGGGATTACCAAAGCCCATGTTTTATTACCTCCTCGATTTTCTTCTATCGTCCTTCGATATTAAGGATTTGTGGTTTAGCAGATAATAGGTCTGAAAATACTTGCCATCCATGTCTACATGTCCCATACCCTGATGGCGGTAATTACCGGACAGCCAGCGCCTAAAGCCCTGCAACAATTTAGCCATGGCAAACACCTCCTATAAAACCGAACCACCCAACAGCAACTACAATTCGCCTCATTATAACGCCTCGGTGGAAAAATTTCGAGTGTAGAACTTTTTCTTTCCTCTGTGTGTTTCAATGAGGCGAAGGCAAGTGATGATTGAGAAAACGCAATGGTACAGAGAATGCTACTATCCGCCTCATTATAACGCCTCAAAAGAAAAAGTTCAATCGCAGATACGAAGCTGCAATTTCAGCTTATCCTCTTCCGCCAGACCCAGGCAAGCCAGATACGCATGGATCCCGCCAACCTCTTCGATGTAGTCCAGCACTGTCTCAATATATTCTCTGTCCGACCGGGCTAACCCTACCGGATAATGGCCCAGCATCCGGCGGGCCTTGGGACTTTGTTTTAAATAAGTGTAGGTGGTCTCATAATTAGCGGCAATATCTCCCCGGGGCACCCCCGCTATGCTTAGAAGTAGAGCGGCTAAAATCCCCGTTCTGTCTTTGCCCGCCGAACAGTGAAACAGCACACAGCCTTCCCGGGATTTTGCCATTTGGGAAAGTATTTGCCGGAGGGACTCGCCTTGGATACCCAGAATATCCAGGTAAAACTTACAGATAAATTTGGCCGTATCCTCCACCTGCATCTTTGTCACATCGTCCACATCATCCAACCCTAACGGCATATGATAGTAGTCTACCGCCCCTACCTGGGCAAAAGGGTCCGGATGAGCGCTGCATTCACTATGGCTGCGCAAGTCGATAACGGTTCTTACACCATAATCCAACAAAAAGCCAATCTCTTCTTCTGTCAGCAAGGACAGGTCATCCCCCCGCAAGAAAGCCCGCCATTTAGTAACAGAACCTCCTGCGCAAAGGTGTCCTCCCAAATCTCTGACATTGTCCGCATTCTTTAAAGGCAGACGTACGTAATATTTATCCGCATCCATTCTTTATCTCCCTGATTCTTTATCTTTTATTATTCGTTTAACTTCACGATATCACTGCCAAAGATTTCGATAGCTTTCTCAACGGGGTCTTTATCCTCCTCTTTGGTCCAAAAACCGCATTCCACTTCAACTGGGCTGCCCAATACCTGACAGGCTGCATCCTTGATCATTTGCAAATTATCTTTTTCTACGCAACGATCCCTATGAAAACAACCTTTGTCCGGATCAAAGAAGATACGCAGAACGCCTCCGGCCAGGTCCTGCCGCAATGCGGCCAGCAGAAAAGCGTGGAGAACAATTTTTTGCCCTTTGATGAGCTGAAGGATCTTTTCCCATTGGGCAGCAGGCAGGCTGCCGGCGGATGTTGAAGTGGAAGCTAGGCTTCGGCCGGAGCCGGCTGCAGCCTTTGGCTCTCCGGCCGCAATTGCTCCCGAGCCCGAAGCAGCTTTAGGGGCTCCTTGCTCTTTGGCAAAAGCCCCGGCAGAAGCACCAGAAGTCTTCGTTCTGGCAGCCGGAGACTCTGACCCGGCAGAGGCAGAAAAAGCTGCCGCCCGCTGACTGGCGGCCCCATCCCTTGAATTATCATTTGCCTGAGGAGAAGATTGCACCTCTTCCCAAGGCGGTCTTTCTTGCGTCTTAGTAAAGCCTTCGGCCGCCGCTGCAGCTTTAGCTTGGGCTGCCGGTCTTGGGGCTGCGGTTTGATTTGCCGGCTGTGCCGGGCCTGCTGCAGAAGCTCCAGCCTGTGCGGAGCTTCCTGTCTGCGCCACTGCCAGCCAAGCTTGTCCTTGCTGGCCCGGTTGATCAAGCAGCAACCCGGCAAATAAAGCTTCCGCCATATAGCGGCTATTGCCCCGGTATCTGCCGCCGGCCACTCCCTGATCCAGCCGGGCTAATATCTGCTGCAGCCTGGCTGGGCCCAGTCTGCCGCTCTGATCGACCATCAGCCGCCGCTGCTCGCCCGCTGCTATAACCAGCTCCGTCCCTTGACCGCAAAGAGCCAAAAGCAGCAAGTCCCGGCAATAGCCGGCAAATTCTTTCAGTAGCTGCATAGGGTCTACACCTTGAGTGAACAGGGCTTCCAGCTCCATAAAAAGCGGGGTAGCTTCACCATCGATCACCGCTGCCAGCAACGAAGCTAAGGCCTCCTGCCGTACCAAACCTAAAATGGCGCAGGCGTCATCGAGAGTCAGCCGGTCGGGGCTGAAGGACAGACACTGATCCAATAAGCTGATAGCATCCCTAAGGCCGCCGTCGGCTTGGCGAATGATCAGGGATAAGGCTTCCGGGTCCACCTGCCTCTTCTGCCCGGCAATAATCTCCTCCAGCCGGCCCTTGATCGCTTCATAAGAAATTTTGCGGAAGTCAAAACGCTGGCAGCGGGAAAGCACCGTCGGCGGCAGCTTTTGAGGATCTGTGGTAGCCAGCACAAAAATCACATGGGCCGGCGGTTCCTCCAAGGTCTTCAGCAAGGCATTGAAGGCCTCGTTGGTCAGCATATGAACTTCGTCAACAATATAGACTTTATACTTGCCTAAAGCCGGCAAAAAGCTGATTTTCTCTTTTAATTCCCGAATCTCCTCAATGCCCCGGTTGGAGGCGCCGTCGATCTCCAGCACATCCAGGGAGTTGCCCCGGGTGATGGTTTGGCAGCTTTCACATTCGCCGCAAGGATGGGCTCCATTGCGGTTAGAACAATTTAAGGCCTTGGCCAATATTCTGGCGGTACTGGTCTTGCCTGTCCCTCTGGGCCCGGTAAACAGATAGGCATGGCTGATCCTATCCTGCAAAATGGCATTTTCCAAAGTCCGGCGGATATGCTCTTGCCCCGCCAGCTCTTCAAAGCCTTGCGGCCGCCAAACCCGGTATAATACTTGATAAGTCATAAAATATTTCCTTCCCTATGCTGCGTAAAGTCCGATAAGCCTATGCTTTAAGTATAGCATTGAAGAGCCAAAACTGCCAATACCATAACTATAGAAGAGATTCACCGGAGACTTATCAGACACTTTTTCTCTTGAAGTATAAAATCCTTTATGGTAATATATAATTACAAATAGGAACTGCTGCTTTTGCTGGGCGGCGGTCCCTCAGTTAGGGGTATGGCCGCCTGTTTTCAGGCGGTCATTTGTTTTTCTTATTGTTAGACAACAAGGAGGCTAGTGTCAGGAGAATCAGACAGAAGTTAAACAACTCCAGCCATGTCACCCATACTTATCACCTACATCTGCGCCCCAATATCTTCGGATAGCAGATTGAGACCGTAGGTCCCCTCATTATTCACTAATGAGGGAAAACCGCCAAGCAACAGTTCCTATGCTCTTATTATAACATATTTCCCATAAAATTCCATAAGGATCTTTTTTATTTTATGCGTTTGCATTATTCGCCTCATTATGATAATTTATGGATTAGAATTCCACAAAATTTATTCTTAAGGAGGCTTTGATGCTCCAGAATCGCACTTCTTTAAAATCCTCAATTATCATCTTCCTGCTTGCTCTATTATTATTTAGCGTAATGGACGGTATTCTATCCCTGCCGGTTTTGGCAGCCGAGGCCGACCACCATACCTCCCGGGTTTATGTAGTGGTGGATACGGCTTTAGCCGACTCCAGCGATACCGTAGAGCTGGACGTGATGCTTTTTGCCCCCGGCCACGGTTTGGTGACGGACAAAAGCGTCTACGGCGCCTCCTCCCGCAGGGATGACAGCATCTCCGTGGGCGCCAACGAAGAGGGCCTGATCAAAGTGGAAATCTCCAGTTCAAGTCCCGGCGTCTCGCAAATCGCTTTATCTCTGGTGTCTCAAGATGCGGCAGCCAGATTCCTGCAAGGAACAACCGGCTCCTACGAAGGCAAGATTCTCCAAACCAGTACAGGTGTAGAAATCTTTTCCGTTTATTTTATTGCCGGCAGCCTGGATCCGGAATATTGCCTCATGGAATTCGATAAAGATACCATTGCCGTCACCGATCATCAGTATTCGGATAATGCCATCGGCACCATTTATCTGCGGACGGAAATTGACCAGCCCGTAGCCAACCAGCGGGTACGGATATACACCAGGAAAAGCGGCGTCCTCCTCTACCCCGCTCTCAGCTCCTCCACCAATACAGGCGAAGGCTCTTCCATCAGCCTGGTTACGGATAAAAACGGCACGGCCTCTTTTGTGGTCCGGGGCTATGAGGTAGGAGATGCGGAAATCTTCTGTGAGGTGGAAGGAGAGGAATTCAGCGAATTCCTCTATATAGACGTAGCGGAAAATGTTTTTGACTTGGAAGACCCCGATTGGGACGACTATGAGGACGAGGAAGAGGAAGAAGAAGAGTTGATCATCAGCCGGGAAAATACCAGGGTCAACATCTCCAAATCCATAGCCCTGGAATACGGCAGCAACGCCCGCTATAACCTTCCTACTACGGAAGCCGGCTGGGATAAAATCGTCATTGGCGGCACAGCCATGACCGCCGACGACGAGCCGGTGCGGGGCCAGCATCTGGTACAGGCTTACGCCACCGCCGGTAATCTGGACAAAAACACCACGCTGACCACCAGCAACGGCGGCGCTTTCTCCTTTAGCCTTAGTTCCAAAGAGCCTGCCCTGGGCCGCTATGCCGTTGGTTTAGGCACCGTGGAGCAGCTAAAAGGCTATCTGGAAGGCAAGGTCAGCGCCGACGACTGCCAGCTTCTCGGTACCGGCATGTATGCCTTCATCGGCCACGACTGGAATAAATACATGATCTGCGCCATCGGCGAAAAACAAGCGATTATCAATGGCTACCTGGAAGAAATGGATGTGGCCCCTTTCATTCAAAATGGTAGAACCATGATGATTGCCCGCCCCATAGCCAACACCATCGATGCAATCAGCAAGTGGGATCAGGCCAAGCAAACTGCCAGCTTCTATGTGGGCAGCGGCAATTATACCATTGCAATGAAAGTAGGCAGCAGCAGCATCGACCGTACGGAGACCTATGTGGCGCCTAAGCAGTTTACCAGCGACGTGCCCGCCATGGTCAAAGACGGCCGGACTGTACTGCCCTTACGAGCTCTGTCCGAGGCCTTTGAGATGAAAACCATTTACGATGCCGGCCAGCAACTGGTGGCTGTTTATAACACGGCCATCAAATATCCGCCCCCCTACAATCCAAAGAAAGATCCCAATCATGCCGACTATGATCCCACTATAGATCCCAACAGCGACCAGTACGACGCCACCAAGGACCCGGACAGCGACGAATATATTGAACCGTAACGATACAAAAACCGGAGGGTGCAGCAAAATTGCTGTGTCCTCCGGTTTTGAGTTGATATGCGTATATGAAAAATGGATATACCAGATTAGGTATATCCATTCTTTTTGTTTAATGCCGATTAATGCATTATCTCAATTTTTGTGCACCCCTGATTCCGGATCAAGTCCAAAACCGCCCTCGCTACCCTGCGGACTTGACCGGCTCCCCTATCTTTTCTTTATTCCCTCGAAGAAAAAGTCGGTGACCCGCTCCGCCGCCTCCTGAGGCACGTAATTCTCCCAGACGGAACTGCCCCAGGGCCGCACTAAATTCATTACGGCGCCCATCAAGGCCCCCAAAAACAACTGAGGATCCACCGGCCGTATCTCACCGCCGGCAACGCCTGCATCGATAATTTCCTCCAGCCACCGCTGCCAGCGCAAATTCTCCTCCTGGGCCATACTCTGGAATTCCTTCATGGCATTGCCCAGCTCTGCCGGATTAATATTCATGCTTAAATAACAGCCTTTATGATGCCGGAACATCACTGTCTCAATCAGGGCTTTCAGTTTATCCTTCACGGTGGATACCTGGTCAACCGTATTTTTTACCTGCCGGGCCATTTCCTCCATTTCATAATGGACGGCAGCCGACAGCAATTCTTCTTTGCTGCGAAAATATTCATATACCGTGCCTTTGCCGATACCGGCAGCGGCAGCAACTTCCTCAATCCGGGTATTGTGGAAGCCTTTGTTGCCAAAGGCCCCCAGGGCTGCCCGGATAATCTCTTCCCGCCGGTTTTTCTGTGCTTTTTCCTTCTCCATCGTAAACCTGCCTTTCTGCTCTAAACCCGGCCGTAAGCTAACGGCTTATGCCCGGCCCTCTTCCGCCGCCGCCTTAGGCCGCCGGCGGAAAAGCCTGCCGATGCCATTGCTGATATTTTCAGCATAAACATACATACAGGGAACGTAAACCAGGGTGATCAAGGTAGAAAAGGTCAGCCCCCCTGCCACCACCGTGCCCAGAGGCGACATCATTTCGCCGCCCTCGCCCATCCCAATAGCAATAGGCAGCATACCCAAAATCGTGGTCAAGCTGGTCATCATAATAGGCCTGAGCCTGGTCAGGCCGGCTTCAATAATAGCGTCCTCACGGTTCATTCCTTTATTGCGCCGCAGAATATTGATATAGTCCACAAGCACGATGGCATTGTTGACCACAATACCCGCCAGCATAATCACGCCGATCAGCGAGACCACATTGATGGTTCTGCCGGTGATAAACAGGCAGAAAACCACGCCAATAAAGGTTGGGGGCAGGGAAAACATAATAACAAAGGGATAGAGCAATTGCTCAAACTGGAAAGCCATAACCATATAAACGAGAACTACGGCCAAAAGCAAAGCCAGCATTAAGTCACCGAAGGCATCCATCATTTCCTTATTGCTGCCACCCATTTCTATTTGGATCTCAGGAGGAATGTTCATTTCCTCCAATGCCTTTTGGACATCGGCAGAGACCTCTCCCAGACTCCTGCCCACGGTAGTGCAGGATACGGACACCTGGCGGCTCTGGTTTTGCCGGACGATATTGGTGGGGCTGGTCTCGATCCGCAGCGTGGCGATATTGCCCAAAGGAATCAGATTGCCCGTAGGTGAGGTAATAGTCAGGGCTGCCAGGTCATTGAGGTTTTGCCGGTACTGTTCGTCCATGATCAGCCGGATATCCAGCTCCTTGCCTTCCTCTCGCAATTTAGTAGAGGCAGTACCGCTGACAGCCGCCGATACGGTGGCCGCTACCGTAGAGGAATTCAGCCCGTATTGGGAGGCCTTTTGCCGGTCCACGATCACGTTAACCTCCGGGTTGCCGCCCTCTAACGAGGTGGTTACCTCCCTGGTACCGTCGATCAGCTCAATGCGGCCGGCCACCGCATCGGCGATGATCTCCAACTGGGCCAAATCATTCCCCAGCAGATTAATGACAATATCGCTGCCGGTCATCATCATGGTGCCGCCGCTGGAGGCTACCTCCACCTCGGCTCCGGGAATATCCTTCAGCTTTTCTCTAATCTCATCCAGAATCTCCTCAATGGAACGCTGCCGCTGGCTCAAGGGCACCAGAGCGCCGCTAAAGGTGGCGCTGGCGCTGCTGCCGCCGCCGAATTCCATCATGCCGCCGCCGCCCACATTGCTGATGATGCGCTGGTTTTCCGGGATTTGCTGCAGGACGGCTTCCGCCTCCTGGGCTACCCGCAAAGTTTCCCGTAAGGCTACGCCTTTAGGCAAAGACAGAGTGACGGTGTATTCGCCGGTATCCTGGGCGGGAATGAACTCCATGCCTACCTTGGGCAGCAAGAAAGCGGAACCCACCAGGGCTGCGGTAAACAACAATACCACCACGCCTTTGCGGCGCAAAGCCAGAGCTAAAAACCGGCGGTAATACTCCTTAATTATGGAGAAAAGCCGGCCGCCGCCTTTTTTCTCTTTTTCTTTGATCAATAATTTATTTGACAGCATAGGCACCGTCAAAAAGGCTACCCCCAAGGAAGCTAAAAGGGAGCAGGTAATCGTAAGAGCCATTTGCCGGAAAATCTGAGAAGCCAACCCTTCCACAAATACGATAGGCAAGAAAACCACAATAGTCGTAATAGTGGAAGCGATTACCGCTCCGGCCACTTCCTTGCTGCCGTTGATGGCGGCCATCAGGTTGCCTTCACCCTTCTCCTGGCGGTGGCGGAAAATATTCTCCAGCACAACGATAGAGTTGTCCACCATCATACCGATACCCAGAGCCAAGCCGCCTAAAGAGACCATATTTAAGGTTACGCCGGTAAAATACATCATGGCAAAGGCCGCAATTACCGACACGGGAATAGATATGGCAATAATCAGCGTGCTGCGCCAGCTGCGCAGGAAAAGAATGAGAATCAATATGGCCAAAGCGCCTCCTTGCAGGGCGCTGGAGGTAACATTATTAAGGGATAGATTGATATAATCGGCCTGGTCAAAAGCAATGACGATATCGTAGCCCTTAGGCAAATCTTCCCGCAAGGCGTCCAGGACTTCCCGGACCCGGGCGGAGGTCTGCACCAGATTGGCGTCGCTTTGCTTCATCAGGGAAACATTGATGCCGGGCTGGCCGTTAATATAGACGTAGCTGCTGCGGTCTTTAATGGTGCGTTCAATGCCGGCCAACGAGCTTAAAGGAATATAACCGCCGTAAGCGCTGGGCACCTGGATATTCTTGATGTCTTCCAGACTGGTAAATTCGCCTACCACCCGGACGGCATGATCCTTCAGCCCTTCTTCCACCGTACCGGCGCTGATATTGCTGTTTTCCTGCCGCAAAAGGCCTACGATCTGGTTCATGCTGACCCCATAGGCCTGAAGCCTTTGGGGATCGGTGACAATGCGCACCTCTTCCGTCACGGTGCCGGAAGCGTCCACGGAGGCCACGCCCTCCACCCGCTCCAGCCGGGGCCGCAGCTTATCCTCCACATAATCGGTGAGTTCCTCTAAGGTCGTATCGCCGGAAACGCCGATTTGAATGATGGGCATGGAATCCGGGTCCATTTTAATAATCATGGGCTTCGAGGCGTCGCTGGGCAAAGCCGCGCCATAGAGATCCAGCCGGTCCCGCAATTGGTTGGTAACATAGTTTAAGTCTGAGCCCCAGGCAAACTCCACCAGCACCATGGAACTGCCCCTGGTGGAATAAGAGGTCATGCTCTGGACGCCGCTGACGGTGCCTACGGCGGCCTCTAAGGGCCTGGTGATCTGTTCTTCTATCTCCTGAGGGCTGACGCCGGTATAGCTGGTTTGCACCAAAAGCATGGGCAGCTCCATTTTGGGAAACAGGTCCATGCCTAATTCGCCAAAAGATACCGCGCCTAAAATGACGACGATCAAAACGATCATCGTAACGGCCACCGGCCGCTTTACGGCAAAATCAAAGATATTCACTGGGCTTCACCTCGGCTTACCACATTAAGCTTTCTTCCTTCCGTCACCGCATACTGGCCTTCTACGATAATCCGGTCACCTTCTGCCAAACCGCTGAGAACTTCCGCTTCATTGCCCAGGGTCATGCCTATGGTCACCAGCTTTTTGTGAGCTACGCCGGATTCCTCTACAAATACTGCGGTGCCTTCCTCCAGCCGCAAAACAGCATATTGGGGTATAACCAAAGCATTTTCAATTTTCTCTACCACCAGCTTAATTTCCCCATACATACCGCCCTTGATCCCTAAATCCTGGTTATCCACCTCGATGGTAACCGTATAAGCCCTGGTTTGGGGATTAATATTGGGAGGCACGGTTTTGACCCGGCCTTTAACGGGAGTGTCGCTGAAAGAGGGAATCAGAATATCCATCTCGTCTCCCGTCTTCACTCCCATAATATAATTCTCGCCAACCTGCACATCCAGCAGCAGTTTATCGATATTGACTACCATAGCCACCGGTGTAGAGGCAGCGGCAAACTGGCCTTCCATTACCGGCAAAGCGCTGACAATGCCGTTGATGGTGGAAGTTATCGCCATTTTCTCCCGGTTTAGCCGCAAAGTCTCCAATTGCAGGTCAATCTGCTTAATTTGGTTTTCTAAGGTGGTAAGTTGGCCTTCCGCCATAGCGCCTGCCTCAAACAAGGCTTTATTCTTATCGTAACTCTCCTGGAGCTGTTCTTTATTTAAAAGCAGGTTCTGTTCCTGAATATCCAGGTCCCGCATGTCTTGGGTCAAGATAACCTGCCCTTTGCGCACAGGATCGCCTACCTTGACAGCTACCTGCAGCACCTTGCTGCCAACGCCGCCGCCCATCAGCGTCACTTCTTCCTGGGGACGCAAAAGGCCGCCTAAGGTCAGCGTCTTATTAAGATCCCGGCGCACTGCCTCCGTTACGGTAACAGGCAAAGCTATTTCCTCCTGAACCTGGCCGGTGGTTTCGCTGCCGCCAGCCGCAGCCTGAGCCGTCTCGCCGCCTGAAGCGCAGCCTGCCAGGCTAAAGGCTAGCAAGCATAAGAAAACCAAGGTAATAAAGCCATACATATGATTACGGATTTTTTGGGACATAAGTATCTTTGCTCCTTTAAATCAACCTTTTTTTCAAAAAACTGACCGACCATTCGGTCAGTATATATATAATAACTTCACAAATCTTTCCTGTCAAAGGAATTTTTGATCCCGCCCATAAACAATCCGTATAATTTAAAAGTAAAAAAACACCCTATATTAGATGCGGCTGTTTCCCGGTTATTTTCGAAGCCTTCCCGGTGCACTTCAGGCAAAAAGAATTTTAACCCTTGTTAAGCCCTTCTCTTTGATTTAAAATAAGCATCAAATATCGATTTGGAGGCTGGAAATGCCAAACCGTAAGCCGGATCTGCCCCTGGTCCTGATTACAATCGTTACCTTGCTATTGGTAATCTTGATATACGTGGGCTCCTATACTGCCGCCCTCCGTTTTTTAAGCCAGCGCAATCATTTAAACATCCCCACCGCTATGCTGGCTTTATTTTTCAGTTTTGTTTTTGCCTCTACCTGCATCATCCTGCTGCTGGAGCACGAGGATCCCAGCCGTACCCTGGCCTGGCTCCTGGTATTGCTGGCTTTTCCCGTAGTGGGTTTTATCTTATATTTGCTCTTTGGCCAGCGGCTGATCAAAAAGCAGAAGCTGAGCCGCCATTTGCGCCGGGCCTACGGTCAAACGGGGGTGATGGGCAAGACCACCTTAAGATTTCGCAAAGGCTTTTCTCCCGTGGCCCCGGGTAGCTGCCCCTTGACGGAAATGAACAGATTCCCCAAAGATTCTGTACAGATGCGCATGAGCCATCTCATTTACAACAGCAGCGGCACCCGCATCACTTGCTCCAACTGGGTTCATATTTTAAATGACGGCATCCGTATTTTTCCGGCCATGCTGACGGCTATCGCCGGGGCTAAACATCATATCCATCTGGAAAGCTATATATTAAGGGATGACGAAGTCGGGAAATTGTTTTTCGAGGTATTGGCCGAAAAAGCTGCCGCCGGTGTGCAAGTCAGGATTATTACCGATGGCGTCGGCTCCCTTAGCTTCAAAAATAAAAGAATTACGGAATTAAAAGAACAGGGCATTCAGGTCCAGGTTTACTTTCCCTTACGTTTTACACTGTTTCGCAACAAGCTGAATTACCGCAATCACCGTAAGATCCTGGTGGTGGACGGCAAAACCGGCTTTGTAGGCGGCGCCAATATCGGCAACGATTATCTGGGCCTTTATCCCGATATCGGCAATTGGCGGGATACCCAGCTAATGATCCACGGCCCCGCCGTAGCCGATTTGCAGCGCATCTTTTTTCAGGATTGGGTTACTCTTACGGGCCGGCTGCCCCAGGACAGCAAAGACAAGTATTACCCCGCCTTCACCGAAACCGACCGGCTGGCCGTCGCCGCCCCTGTTTTTCCCGATTATTTGGCCCACCTGGGCAAGGTGACTCTGGTCATGGCCCAGGCCATGGCCCTCAACGCGGCAGCGGCAGCGGGCAACAGCAACATAACGGTGGATCCTCTATCCTCCAATGAAGAAGGCTTGCCTCCTTTTCAGCCGGATTACAGCCAGGCCGTGCAGATTGCAGCCAGCGGTCCCGACAGCCCCTATGAATCGATTATGCAGGCTTACCATTATGCCATCGCCACGGCAAAGCATACGATTTATATTACATCCCCTTACTTCATCCCTAATCAAAGCATTCTGACGGCACTGAAAACCGCAGCTTTGGCCGGTATCGACGTCAACTTGCTGGTACCCCGCAATCCCGATCACCAGTTGGTTTATATGGCGGCTATGCCTTACATTGAAGACCTGTTGGAGGATGGCGTTAAAGTCTGGCTTTACCGCAAAGGCTTTCTTCATTCAAAAATTGTCACGGTGGACGACACCATTGCCATCGTAGGTACGGCCAATATGGATCAGCGCAGCTTTGCTCTCAATTTTGAGGTCAATGCCCTGATTTATGATAAAAAAACGGTGGAAGAGCTAAATAACGCTTTCCACCGGGATTTAGCCGACGCCGATGGCCTGGATTTAAACGTGATGAAAAAACGCCCCTTGTCCAGAAGAATACTGGAATCCACCAGCCGGCTGCTATCACCGCTTTTGTAGAGGGGGAATGAATCTTATACATACCCTCTTCCCTTTATTAAATATAACAAACATGTGGTAAATATGGCCTATTATTATTGTTTTTGCCAAAAGATGATGTTATAGTGGAATTAAGGCGAAAAAAAGGGTTTAGCCTTATACCCTGAAAGGAAGGTTACATTGAGCTGTTATAAACCCAAGGGGCCTTCTGAAGGCCTATTTAATATATATTCCTGTAAACCAAGGTTAGCAACAGTGCGGCCGGAAAATATGGACGAGTTGGATCGCTGTTTATCCATTGTAATTAACCAAATGGTAGCCGAAGGTAGTTTGAGCCTTTATTTTCAAGATTTGCCGGCGAGCCAGGTTGACAAGCACTGGACAGACTTTATCGCCCGTCTGGCAGCTAAAGACATTCCCTATACTCCCGTCCCGCCTGTTCAAAGGAGTGAGGCTGACGACAACCTCAGCCAAATGGATTCTTCGTTCCCTAAAACAACCGAAGGCCGGAGGGCGACAGCTAGCTTGATACCTCATCCCTCAAATTTTTCCAGGGATGATCTGAAACGGGCCTGGCAGGATTTGCAGTCCAGACTGGCTGCCAAATCTTCTTCTGCTACGACCGGCAATCAAAGATTGGAGGCAGAGCCCATGATAAATGTTACGATTGACGATATGGATAAGCTGTTGTCCCGCGGAATCCATTCCATGATAAATCAGAGCTACCTGAATGATGACGTTAATGCCAATGCCGATAATAATGATCCTGACTCCTCCGCCCCTTCCGAGGAAGAGATCAATTTGCTTTGGCAGGAGCTGCAAGACAGAGTAGCTGAAAAAGTCAAAAAGGCTTCTCTGCGTCCAGATGGGCCGCCAGCCCTCGATGAGGTGACCGAGGCCAGGATGGATCAACTGCTGACCCGGGAAATCCGGAGTCTGGTGGATGATGCCGGTTTGATCCCCAGCCTGCCTGATCTGACAGCCCAAGACATGAATAAGGCTTTAGCAGACTTTGCCAGGCGGCTGGATAAGCGCAATATCCCCGTACCGGAGAATTGGCCTGTCGCCAAGGAGAATCCCCGCCGCAGTCCTTTAAACAAGCTTTTGACGGTTATTGCGGCAGCTCTGATTCTGGCTTTGGCTCTGGGGGCCATTGGCTCCTTTATGCCCCAGGAAATTACCGCTTGGCAAAAGAAATTCCGGGCCTTAATCACCGGCCGCAGTGAATCCAGTATAGTGGTGAAAGAGGTGAAGCCCTTAGACCCGGGCATATACGAAATGGGCAGCTACGAAGAAGTCAATCAGTACGTGCCGTTCGTACCGATTTATCCCTACGATAAGCTGCCCTCGGGTTATGAAGAAAAAATGCTGAAATTAGAGAAGACTGTAGAAGGTGAGTTTATTATTGAGTGGATTTTCGCAAAAGAAGATGAGACGTTTATCCAAATCAGGCAAAGAGATATGGACAAAGCTGCTTGGAGCATGATGTTAAATGAGCAGCAGGAACCTCAAAAGCTTGATTTAGGTAATGGCAAAACCTGCATAGTGCAAAAACATGATTCGAATACTCTTTACTCTTTAAACGAAGGCAAAGTAACTATCACAACGAACCTTGTTGATTCTCCCGACATCATAAACCTATTAAAACAGCTAGCCTTCTAATCAGGGAATTGAGATGGCACTACAATAATTAGACAGAGTAACGCCACCGGCAGTAGCCGTTACATAAGCCCGATAATATCCAGAAGCTAGACCAGATTTTGCAGTAGAAAGAGTATGTTCACTGCCGGCGCCATATTGATTACTATAGGTTTTGCTATCAATATTCTCATAAACACCGGAACGGACTTCCCGTTGTAAAGTTATTGTAACGTTGTAGTAGCCTAGCTGGCTAAGAACCGGAGTTCCATAGCAAGTGATATAGCTAGTACCCTTATTAATGCCAGCTCCCACTCCTGTAAGCGTTGCCGCCGCCATAGCTACCGTGGGCAAAATCGAAACCATCATCATAACAACAGCTAAAATCAGGGCAATACGTTTTCTACTCTTTTTCATTCTCTTTCCTCCTAAAAAATTGTTTGCGACAGTGAATTGTCGAATCTTAGACCGTCATGTCGAAAAAGCGTTTCCTTTCCCCGAAAGATATCGATAGTCCTGAGGGGTGAAACCTTTTTTTACTTAGATGGTCTAAATATTTTTTAGGATATTTTTAGTATACTTATGGATGTTTGGTTATACAAATCCTGGGATAAGTATTAGTAGCTCAACTTTCCTAAATTTCGCTATACACATGCCACTCCACACTACCGTGGGCCTCCCGTCTTGCTCAAAAATGCAGGTTTGTCAACCGTCGGCTTGGGAAATGTGCAAAATTGCAAGTTTGTAGTGTCCACTCACAGCGTTTTGCTCAAAATTTCAAGTTTAGAGGGCGTATTCCGGCCTGAAAATAGGGTTTTCCTCCTATTTATCGGCTAAATCTGTTCCAAAGCGGTGATTTAGGCATGAACAAACCTGCATTTTTGCACAGTTAGTTCAAGCTAACAACGACAAACCTGCATTTTTGCTCAGTTAGCCCCGGCGAACAACGACAAACCTGCATTTTTGAGCAGATCACAGTCTCCCACTACTGCCGCCTCACACTACTGCCGCCTTACACTACTGCCGCCTTACACTACTGACGCCTTCCACTACTGACGCCTTCCACTACTGACGCCTTCCACTGCAGCCCCCCACTGCCTCCACTACCCACCCCTGACGATTATAATTTTTCGGGCAGCCAGGATATTAAGCAAAATAACTGGCAGCTTTCGTTAATTACAGCAGAATACAATGACCCGGCAAAAAGGCAAAAAGGCGAAAAGGCAAAAAGGTGCTGTCTCAATTGGCATCAGTCTCAGTCTGTCGTACTGCCCGCTGCCTTAGTGATTCTATCGCGGGTCCTGGCTGTGCAAAAATCGAGGTTGTGCACTGATTTTGTAGGCCTTCAAGCTAAACGACCGTAATTTTTTCGGTTTCACTCCAATTTTTCCTTGAATTTGCGAATTTTTTCGGTTACGCCTATATTATCTAGTGCTAACTTCTTGCACAACCTCGATTTTTGCACACTTGAGGGGGTTACTGCCGGGGGCGGGGGCGGTGCCGGGGCGGTGCCGGGGGCGGTGCCGGGGCGGGTCAGCGTGGTCAGCATCGTGCGGGCGAAGAGAAAACAAAGGAAGGGCTGTCTCGAATTGGTTTTTGAAAAACCAATTCGAGACAGCCCTTCCTATTAAACACGACCATTATATCCCTGAGATCAATATCCCATTTCTTTCAGCAGTCTGGACAGCACCGCCATCCGCTCCCCCAGCAGCTCCCCGTTATTGCTGAGAGCTTGGGAAAATAGCTTAATATCCTCGTCAATCAGCGGATTATCCTGACATACCGCCAAAGTCATAGCATCTCCCTGAAGCCCCATTCTATCGATCAGCGGCTTCCCTTCATCATAAAACTTAGGGTAGCGGTAAGCTGTCTCCCGAAAATATTGGCTGGTGCGGCAGATCATAATCGCCAGGTCCAGCACCCGGTGCAGAGGCAGCTCTTCCGACTGGCGGGACCATTTCTCTCCGGTGTAGCGCCAAACCTTGGCGGAAATATCCACCTTGCCCCGGTCATTCCATTGGGCAAGCCCCAGGGAAAGCCCTTTAGCATCAGTGTTGAAAGCCGCTCTGCCGTCCACCCGCTCATAATCTTCCGCTACAATTACCGGTTTGTGCTTTAGGGACACCGGTATTTTTTTGCCGCTTTCTTTTTTGTTTTGATCATCTGTCATCAATGAACCAACCTCTCTTTTCTTTCTCAGCATCTGTCCTGCCGGCCTTTTTCTCAAAAGCCTATTTCACCTTCAGAGTGCCGGGATGCTTCTCCAGCCACATATCCTGTAAGACTTCCAAATCCTCTTTGTAATCGGTTTTGCTTTCGTCCTCGTCGTAATCCAGGCGCTCCACCACCTCGATGATCATATTTTCGGCTCCATATTTGTCGAAATCAGCCTGCAGCCTGGCGCCGGCATGCATACCGCCGGCTAGTCTGGCCTTGGTGCCGTTGATTACTCCCCGCAGATCGGCGGCGGAACCTACATAAACTTGCGTTCCCGGCCCAAAGCTTATGGCATACAGGCCCATATCGGGCTTTGTTTGTTTATATAGCTCTTTTAACGCTTTTTTATCCACCATGGTGTTTTTCCTCCTTATTAACTTTGTAGTTTACTAATTTAGTAAACTACTAGAACAGTATAAATAAAAAAGCCGCTTTTGTCAAATACTTATATCAGGCATATTCAAAAGCATATTGAGGATAAGCGGCTCCATAGCTCTAAATCTGGTAATTTGCGGAAAAGTCATCTTGTATATTACTTAGCAATATGGTATGATTAATTGAATATTTTAGTAATTTTTACTGATAATCACGAGAAGATATAGAGGAGGTGTCCCATGGAATTTTTGGCAGCAGTAAAAAACAGACGGTCGATTTATGGGTTAGGCAAGGACATCAACGTAAGCGAGGAACGAATCAAGGAAATTGTTAAAGAGGCTGTATTGCACACCCCTTCGGCTTTTAATATGCAGAGCGCCCGGGTTCTGCTTTTATTCGGAGAGCATCACCATAAGCTATGGAGTATCGTAAAGGAAACGTTGCGTAAAATCGTTAAACCCGAAGCCTTCTCCAAGACGGAAGAAAAGATTAATACTTTTGATGCAGCATACGGTTCATTGCTTTATTTCGACGATACTGCAGCAGTGGCTGCATTCCAGGAGCAATTCCCCAGATATAAAGAGAACTTTGCTATGTGGGCGCAGCACGCCAATGGCATGCTCCAGCACGTGATTTGGACAGCCCTGGAGGCAGAAGGCTTAGGAGTTAATATACAGCACTATAACCCCATCATCGACGATGAAGTAAAAGCCACCTGGGGCGTTCCAGCCTCCTGGCAACTGATTGCCCAAATGCCCTTTGGTTCCATCACCGAGGCCGCCGGTGATAAAGAATTTGCTCCCATCGAAGAGAGGTTAAAGATTTATCCCTGATCACTGGCTATTTAATTTCATAAATGCAATCAAAAAGGTACGTGTCCTTGATCCGGCACGTACCTTTTTATATTATCAAATAGACTATATTCAAGCTTCTCTGAATGTCTCTCAGACCACAGCGGTTGTCTTGCATGACAATCAAAGGGCCTTATCAAAAATGGCAGGTTATTCTTTATAAATAAAGAGTAACCTGCCAAAATTAACGCAATATGCTGTTATTCTGCAGACCGGTTTCTATTTGACCTGTCTCTTGCTTGCGCTCCTTATTTCACTTTAACCAGATAGCCGGCTACCCAGCCTACGGTACCGTCGCTGAGCTGTACCTGGTACCAGTCTTTATCCACTTTGGTAATGGTGAAGCTGTCGCTGGGGCTCAATTTTTTCTTGATGGTAGAAGAGGTGGAAGCGGATTCTCTCAAGTTGACCACTTCGGCAGTAACGGCTCCCGTCTTGCCGATATTGGCCTGGGAGACTGCTGTACCGCTGCTGCTGCCGGTACCTGTGCCGGTACCTGTGCCGCTGCCCGTAGAGCCCGTGCCGGAAGTGCCGGAGCCGGAACCACCGGTGCCTGTCCCTGTACCCGTTCCGGTACCACCGGTACCAGTACCCGTGCCCGTCCCTGTGCCGCCGGTACCGGTGGTGCCGACAACGCCGCCGTTAAGCAGGGACAACTCATTTTCCAGGCTTTGAATCTTGGCTTCCAGGCTGCTGATTCTGGTATCCATGGCTTGCACCTTCTGCTCAATAGAGCCGTCGGCATAGCTTTTGGTCACTAAAGGATCCTCTTTGGAACCGGGCTCCTTCGTATCTCCGCCCAAAACGCCGGTACCGTAGAGAAAACCCACGCCTACAGAAACAATTATCCCTAAAAGCACAAACACTTTCCAATCTATTCTTCTCATCTTGTTTCCTCTTTTCCCTTCATTCTCGCTTTACTGAATCAATACCGCAAAAGCTTAACGATGGCTTTCCGCAGCTTGAGCCTCCTGGGGTTCTGCTGTCTTATCTGCCCGCACCTTGCTGCCGATGACGCCGATCTTATCCGCACCATAGAGCACCGCCAAAGTAACCAGCACGATGGCCATCATGGCCTGTCCCGTAGGCATCAGTGCAATGCCGATAGCGGAAAGGCTTAAAAAGATACAAACGCCATACACTACCAATACCGCTTTCTTGTGGGAAAGACCCATAGCCAGGAGGCGGTGGTGAAGGTGATCCTTATCCGCCATAAAAATAGGTGTCTTATTTACCAGGCGGCGGACAATGGCCAGAAGGGTATCAAAAATAGGTACACCCAAAACAAGGATAGGCAGGAAAATCGATACGGTGGTGGCCATTTTGGTCAGGCCCATAATGGACAGAACCGACAAAGAATAGCCCAGGAACAAAGCTCCCGTATCACCCATGAAAATCTTTGCAGGGTTGAAATTATACCGCAGAAAGGCCAGAGAAGATGCACCCAGAATTAACGCTAAAACACCGACAGGGGCAAAACCCTCCATCCAGGCAATGACGCCGATGGATAAGGCGGCAATACCGGAAACACCGGCAGCCAATCCATCCAGGCCGTCTACCAGATTAACCGCATTCGTAAGGCCCACGATCCAGCCTAAGGTCAAAGGCCAGGCCAGCCAGCCCAAGTATGCCGGATTAGTGCCAAACAAGCTGGTAACAAAGGTAATCCGGAGACCGCCATAAAAGATGACTACGAAAGCTGCCGCCAACTGAAAAGCCAGCTTCACCACGGGACGGATATTTCTGCTGTCGTCCCAAATACCGGAAACCAAAATCAGCAGACTGCCTATACCGAAAGCAGTAATCTCTCTGGTCAAAGGCTGAGTGAGCAGAACCGTGCTCCAAAAACCAATAAAGATAGCCAGGCCGCCCATAAGGGGCATCGGCGTCTTATGAACCTTTCGCTGGTTAGGCCGGTCCACCACACCCATTTTCATGGCCAGATGGCGCACACCGGGAGTCAGCACTAATGTAATGCCAAAAGCCATCAATAAAGGCAATATCCAATTCATAGCAAAAAAAGCCTCCACTATTTCAAGTCTAAAATCAACGTTCTTATCCGTGTACTTATTCGTGTACTTATTCGTCTTCAATCCATGCTCTTAATCCGCCATTATTATAACAGCAAAAAAAGAAAAAGACAAACCCCCTGCAAAATTCTTACATCTAATAGTATTTTTTACCACAAAGCATTAATTGATACATAGGCTGAGAAAACCTTTATTTTATAAGGCCTTTTTCTGAGCCCTTCCCCTTGTTTTTGCGCAACTGGCCAATGAACAGGAATAATTCATTTTCTTTTAACAAAAAGATTACAACTATGAAACTCAAAACGCCGGCCGCTATAGCCATGGCTACTGTCAGCAGAAGCCCCATGCTGCCCTTGGCCAAAAGCAGAGAACCTGCCAAACGGTAGACGATGCTGGCTGCCGCCGCCGTTACTGCCGATCCCGCCAGCACCTTTGACAGGGTAGCCAGTATATTGCCGTAGCCTGCCCCCGAAAGCCGGCGCTGCAGCAAAATATACATTCCTACGGCATAGTATAAGCTGGCAAGACTGTTGGCCAGAGCCAGCCCCCCCTGCTTCATCAACGGCGTCAGCAGAATACTGGCGCCGATATTGACGGCAATAGAGGACAGGCCAAAGAATAAGGGGGTTTTTGTATCTTCCAGGGCGTAATAAGCCCTGGTCAGCACCTGGGTGGCAGCCATAGCCCCCATGCCCGGTCCAAACCAAAACAGGGCCTGGGCCGTCATCACCGTGGCTTCACCGGTAAAGGCCGCCCGTTCAAAAAGCAGCTTGACAATAGGCTGGCCCAAGGCCATGAGCCCCGCCGCCGCCGGCAGGGTAATCAGCAGCACCAGCTTTAAGCCCCGGTTGGCCGTTTCCCAAAGCTTACTCCTATCGGCTTCCAAGGCTTGGGCCGACAAAAGAGGAAAAATACTGGAGGATACCGCCGCCACAAAAATGCCTAAAGGCAGATTCATCAGCTTGCCGGCATAATTCAGGGCAGAGATGCTGCCTGCCGGCAGACTGGAAGCGAAAAAACGGTTGATGGCCAGATATATCTGATAGGTAGCCGTACCCAGAAAAACGGCGCCCAGATTGCTGAAAACCCCTTTGACCAGAGAGTTTTTATAGTCAAAAGAAAAAGTATAGCGAAATCCCGTGCCTTTTAGAGCCGGCAATTGCACCAGCAGCATGCAAATAAAGCTGATCAGGGACGCCGCCGGTAAAGCATAGGGGTGGCGGGATCCAAAAAAAATCACGCCCAGAATGATAATGAAACTGGCAAAGGCCGGCGCAAAGGCCGCCACCGCAAACCGCCGGCAGGCGTTAAGAATACCGGTGATCAGCATGGCCAGGCTCATGAACATTACCGAAGGGAACATGATGGCGGTCATGACAGCCGCCAAGCTTCTCGTCTCGGCATTGAAGCCGGGAGCCGTAATGCCCACCAAGAAATCGGCGCCAAGCACCCCCAGAGCCGTAAAAAAAGCCATCAGCAAAAAAGTCAGGTTCATGGTAATGCTGGCCGCCTTCCAGCCCTCCTCTGCCCTGCCGCCGTCAATACAGCGAACCATCACCGGCACAATGGAGGAAACCAGAGCCACACCCAAAACCATTTGCAGAAAATAGGGGATCGTATAAGCCACCTGATAAGCATCCGTATACTGTCCGGCGCCGAAAACGGCAGCCATAGCCGTTTCCCGGACAAAGCCCAGCAACCGGGCTAAGGTATTCATCATCATCAGCACCAAGGCGGTGCCGGCTATTGTTTTTGCCACAACTTTCTCCTTTATTTAATCGGGGGAATTCCCCGGCTGTTTACGCATGTTCTTGTCTTAACTTTAGCCTAGAAGCTCAACTGCCTGCTCCGCCATCTGCCAGGCCTGCCGCTGCATTTCCCGGCGGCGGTTTTCCTGTTCCCGGCGCAGGGAGAGAGGCAGAGTTTCCATTTCCTCCAGCAGATCATTGGCTGCTTCCCAATCAAAATCCTCATAAGGCAGGCAAAAACCGGCCAGCCCCGCCTGCTCCATAAAAGCATCAACTTTAGGGTCGTAAGAAAGGCCCAGCATCGGCGTACCCATAGCCATAGCAAAAATCAGGCCGTGGAGCCGCATGGCAAACACCTTGTCGGCATAAGCGGTCAAGGCCAGAAACTGGCGGGCCGTAAGGCTTTTGCCCAGGCAATACAAGCGCTCTGTCATCAGGTTGCTGATTTTATCAATGGCCTCCATATCCGCCGGAAAATGGGCGGGGACAAGCAGCACATCCCAGCCGCCGCTGCGGGCCTGGGCATCCAATAGCTGCGCAACGGCAGCCAGGTGCTTGTTGTCTTCCCAGCAGCGGATGACTGCCAAAAGCAAAGGTTTATTCTTTCTTCCCTTGCCATCCAATATATCCATCTCCTGCAAGACATCCTTGATCTCCTGCCGGTTGACGTCCGCATAACTGAGGGCCATCACCGGGTCGCAAGCTACCCGGATATTCTTTTCCACCCCAAGCTCTTTCAATAATTTAGCAGACTGAACATCCCGCACCGTGATCTCATGGCAGCGGTTAAAAACCTTGGCCGCAGCCTGCCGGTTTTTCTCGTTGGTCAAGGGGCCTACTCCCTGGCCATAAATCATGGTTTTTCCAGCCAGCAGCAAAGCCAGCCGGATCACCCATAAATAATAGCGGGGACTTCTTTCGCTGGTCACATCCTGGATCAGAGAGCCGCCGCCGCTGAGAAACAGCCGGCAGCCCACAAGAGCTTTGGCCACCGCCATAGGCTTCCAGCGGTCCACGGCCTTCACCCCATATAATTCTGCGGTCTTTTCAGGATTATTGGACAGCACGACGATTCTGACATCCGGACGCAATTGGCGCAGGCAATGAATGATTGCCAGGAGCACAGCCTCATCACCGCAATTGTCAAAGCCATAATAACCGCTAATGACGATTTTTGGCCCTTTTCTACGAAACATGAGGCTCTCCTCCCTTTTTTTGACCATCGATTATTTTCGACAATAGACGAAAAGCCAGAAGAATAACGCCGATGGCCGCCGCCCCAATCAGGATACCGATCCACAGGCCGTGGAGGCTGCGCAGCAAAGAAACCACCAGAGGCGTATGAATATGGGCATAAGTATTGATCAGGGATATCTGACCGATCAGACCCAAAAGCAGTACAGGATACATGCTGAAACGATAGCCGAAGTACAGCAGCACCAGCATCAGCGGATGGCCGATCAGGAATTCCTTCGTCCGGGGCCGGACCCCCAGCAGCCTGTCCAAAAGCTGCCGGAATTTCATTTCGATGCCCGAGGCGCTGAGGCTGTCATTGCCTGTCCGCAGGATGTAGACAGCCAGGCCCGCCAGTATGACCAGGCCCACGGCCAGTTGCCAGAACTGCACATTGCTTTTGGCCGTATTCGTCAGCCGGCCAAGCCAATTCTTCTCCCACAGCCAAAGAACAGCCGGCACCAATAGCAAAGGGATCAGGTGGGATACTTTGACGCCCACAAAGCTATCCAGCTTCAGCATAAAAGCAGGTTCCGCCAAAAAGGCGGACATGATCATAGCTCCCGCCAAGGTGAAGGCCGATAAAATAAGCAGACTGCCAATGGCCCGGGGCAGACTGGGCTTTTGGAGGCTAAGAGCCCGGCCGCCGGCCATATCCTGCTTCAGCACCAAAAGGGTGCCCAGGCTGGGAAAAAGGATGGCCGCCGCCAAAGCAAAAAGCTTCCTGGATAAAACCGGCGCCTTCAAAAGCAAGACGGCCCAAATCAGACAGGCTGCTCCCAGAAGCAAGACATAAGGCAAATAAAGCTTCTTACTGGCAAAAGGCGCCGCTGCTAAAGCCAGAAGCCAGCCGCCGCCGGCTACCACTCCCAAGCCCAGCAGAAATCTTAGCCCATAAGGAACCTGGAAGGAGGAAATCGTCTGAGGCTTGCCGATTTGGAAGCCCTCTGCCATCAGTCCCTCCCGGACCGCAGTAATTAAGTCCGTATTGCTGGTTAGGGAAGCCGCCGGGTTTTCCAGGCCGTAAAAGCGCAGAAAAATATAGCGGATATTACGTTCCGTGGCCGCTAGGTTAAAGCGGTCCATAGCATCCCGGACATTGGCATATTTCTTCAGTTCATTTTCCGCAATAGCGTGGGCCCGCAGCACCTGGTTGTCCAAGCGCCCGGCCAGGCCGGCAAAACCGGCCTGATCATAAAATTCAAAAGAAATCAAAGGTTTGCCTAAAGGCTCAATGGCTGCCGCCAGATAGTCCTGCAGCAAAGGGTTAGTACCGCCGCCGGGAACGGAGGCATCATTGAAGCCGATGCCCGCCAGGCCGGGAATCTGGCCTACCCATTCAAATACGGTGGCCAGATTATCCTGGCGCACCGGCTCCCAGCCCCGCAGCCGGGGAATCACCTCAAAGCCTGCTTCCGCCGCTATTTGCAGCCCTTCCATGGGAAAACCCAGTCCCAAGGTAGCCCGTTCCGAAGAATGGAGCTGGGTGACTATCCCCTGATAGCCCAAAAAAGCAAAAGGCTCCGGATAACGCCGTTTAGCTTCCAGCAAGGAAAACAATTGGTCATAAACCTGGGGGTTTCTGACTATAATGTAGGTTTTGCCGGCGTCAGGCTCAACATCGGCAGAGCTGCTAAAAAGGGGAGTTGCGGGCTGGCCGCCTTCGGCCCCTGTTTGAGAAGGAAGCTCTGACTGCAGAGCTTGATATAGCTCAAGCTGGCTGCCTTGCAGTACCACAATGTCGCCGGCGCTTTCCCAATCCGCCAGAATCCTCTCCCTGACCACCAGGCCGGTGGCTCCGGCTTTCGCCGCCTTCCTTACCATGTCGGCAAAGGTTACATCCTGGCTGCCGTCAGCCAACCGCTTCAATTCATCATAATCCACCAAAAGGCCTACCGTTTTATCCCGGGCTTCCGCCTGGGCCCGCATACCGTTAATCCATAAAGCGGCAACCAGGGAAAGAAGTATCAAGGCGCAGGCTCCAATTACCAGGCAGCGCCGGAATTTTTGATCATTAACCTTGTTTTTGCCGGTCATATTGCCCTCCGCTTCAGCAAATTTAAAGAAAGGAAAAAATTAAACAAATTAGATTAGACGTAGAAAACCGCCTGCCCCACTGTCCGGCAGCTTATGCCAGAAACGCCGGAGCAGGCGGCCTAGTATTTCTTTAGCCCAAAGGCCGCATGGTGGGAAATAGAATGACATCCCGGATGGAAGCGGCGTCGGTAATCAGCATCACCAGCCGGTCCATTCCAATCCCCAAACCGCCGGTGGGCGGCATGCCCTGCTCTAAAGCAGTGACGAAATCGTCATCTACAGCCTGGGCTTCTTCATCGCCCTTGGCTGCCTGCTCCATTTGAGCAACGAATCTCTGTTTTTGCTCAATCGGATCGTTCAGCTCCGAATAAGCGTTAGCAAATTCCCGGCCGGTAATAAACAGCTCAAAGCGGGCAGTCAACTGAGGATTGGCGTCAAGCTTCTTGGCTAAGGGAGATACATCCACGGGATGACCCAAAACAAAGGTGGGCTGGATCAGCTTGTCCTCTACCTTATCCTCAAAAATCATTAACAGAACCCGGCCCTTGGTAGCGTCCTTCTCTACGGCTACGCCCAAATCAGCGGCAGCCCGGCGGGCGCTCTCGTCATCGGCCCAGCCGTCAAAGTCAGCGCCGGTGTGTTCTTTCACCAGCTCAGCCATGGTCACCCGCCGCCAGGGAGATTCCAAATCAACTTCCGCTCCCTGATACGTAATCTTCGCCGTCCCTTTTACCTTGATGCAAACTGCACGGATCAATTCTTCAGTCAAATCCATAATATCGTTGTAATCGGCATAGGCCTGATACAGCTCCAGCAGCGTGAATTCAGGATTATGCCTGGTGGAAATACCTTCATTGCGAAAAACCCGGCCAATTTCAAAGACCCGCTCCAAGCCTCCAACAATCAGGCGCTTCAAATGGAGCTCCAAAGCAATACGCATATAAAGATCAATATCTAAGGCGTTGTGATGGGTAGTAAAGGGCTTTGCTGCCGCTCCCGCCGCCACCGTATGGAGAGTGGGCGTCTCTACCTCCAGAAAGCCTTTGGCGCCCAGATAGTTTCTGGTCTCCTGAATAATCCGGCTTCTGGCAATAAATACGTCCTTAACCTCGGGATTGGCAATCAGGTCCAGATGGCGCTGGCGGTAACGGGTTTCCACGTCCTTAAGGCCATGCCACTTCTCCGGCAAAGGCCGCAGAGCCTTGGCTAAAAGCTCCACCTTCTCGGCATGGACGGAAATCTCACCGGTACGGGTGGTAAACACTTTGCCGGAAATGCCCAGGATATCGCCTAAATCCAAGGTTTTAAATATAGCATAAGCTTCCTCTCCCACATCATCCTTGCGGATATAGACCTGGATCTGTCCGCTGACGTCTTGTATGTGAGCAAAAGAAGCTTTCCCCATACCTCTTTTGGCCATCATCCGTCCGGCCAAGGCCACAGTCTGGCCTGCCAGCCGGTCATAGCCGGCCAATATGTCGCTGGCATGATGGCTCTGCTGAAAACGGCCGCCAAAAGGATCCAGCCCCTGCTGGCGCAAGCTCTCCATCTTCTCCCGGCGGATACGCTGCTGCTCGCTTAGCTCTTGACGCAGCTCTTCTTCAGTCAAAGGCTGCTGGTTTTGTTCTATAGTCACTTTTTCACCTCAAGTACAAATGGTTATCTTATTTCTTCCAACTGGTATTTGATGACGCCGGCAGGAACCTGCACTTCAAATACGTCGCCTTTTTTGTGGCCTAAAATAGCGGCCCCTACCGGGCTTTCGTTGGAAATCCGGTTATTCATGGGGTTGGCCTCGGCGGCGCCTACGATGGTATATTCTATAGTTTCGTTGTACTCCAAATCCTTCAGCAGCACAGTGGAACCTAAGGTCACCTGGGTCTGGCCTTCTTCGATATTTTCAATAACTTTGACGTTGCGCAGCATCTTTTCCAGGGTCAGAATCCTGCCTTCAATAAAGGCTTGCTCGTTTTTAGCATCCTCGTACTCGGAATTCTCACTGATGTCTCCGAACTCGATAGCCTGCTTAATCCGCTCGGCAACTTCCCGGCGTCTGACGGTTTTCAAGCTCTCCAATTCCTGCTCCAGCTTGAGCAGACCCTCTTTGGTCAAGACTACTTCTTTTTCCTTCATTTCTCCAACACACCGTCCTCCGTCAGTTCTAACGCGATAAAAACCTTACAAATTAACAATAGCACTGGATAGGCCAGTGCAGGTTATCGCCATTTACAAAACGTTGTCGTCATCACCATAAACATCTGTAAAATCTCCCGATAATTATATCCGCCGCGCCTTGGTTTGTCAAGGAAAAGCCAAGGGCCCGCCGTGGCCGGTCAGGGCGTTGTTCATGAAAGGCCAGAGCTAGCCCACCCGGCAGCCCACCCGCTGTAAGGCCGCCGCTAAATCCAGCAGCTCTTCCCGGCATTCCCAGGTCTGCCGTTCCTGAAGCAACTGCCACAGCTTGGGAGAGCGGCAGTATAAAAGAACCTCAGCCTGGACCGGCGTGAGTCTTCGTGGTTCACCCTTGACATAAAAGGCTGTTTCACTATAGGCGAGGCTCTGCCCCTCGGCCAGGCAGCGGCCTTGGGCCAAATCCAGCAGCATGGTCCCCGGCGTCTTTTCCTGATAAAACTTTTCTATGGCCTCCCGGCGGTCTGCGCTTTCCGCCTGAGGCCGGTTGCCGATAATGGCGCCCGTACGGTAACCCGCCTGCTTCTGCCACAGCTCCAGCTCCGGCCAGGGATAACCCCAAAAAATCAGACTATTTGCCTGCTGGCAAAGCCAATCCAGCAAAGCCCTGGGCAGCATGCCCGCTCTCCGGCAGCCTCCCGGTAAAATCACCTGGATTTGCCGGGGATTCTGCCGTTTCACCTTCTCCATAGACCAGAAAACCAGCAGATTTTTGCCGTCGATATAGGTTTTCCCTGCCTTTTCCAGCTCCCGGCGGCACATCTCCTCGCCGCCCAAATCTTCAATGATCTGGGGAGCAAGGCCCAAAGCCCTGGCCTGAGTCAGCAAAGGCTCTTGCCAATGGCCCGCCAAGCTTGGTTCCCTCGGCGTCCGGCGGGAATCCTGGGGCCGGGGCAGCCGGTGCCAGCAAAGCCACCACTCTACTTCTCCAAAAGCGGTACAGTGCCGGCTGAAAGCCAGCTTTTCGGCGGCGGCGGGCAATAAAAAAGCCGGCCAATAGCGGCCCAGAGGCAGCTTGGCTCTTATGCTTTTTTCATCATGGAGATAAGATAAGTAAATTGCCTGGCTCATGGCATAGTCTATGTGGCTGCCTGATGGCCTATGCAGAAAAATCTCAAGAGAGTTTGCTTTGCTTCTAGAGACTCTTTTGAGAGTCTGCTATGGTTCTAAAGACTCTCAAGAGAGTCTGCTATGGCTCTAGAGACTCTCTTGGATAGCTGCGCAAAATAGCTTCTGCCTCCGCCAAAGTACGGCAATGAAAGAGCTTCTCTTTTAATGGAGCTGTCCGGGGCAGGCCTTTGAGATACCAGGCCAGATGCTTGCGCATTTCCGGTATGCCCTTAGCCTCGCCCTTACGCTCCACCAGACGGCGGCAATGCTCCAAAGCCATGGCAATTTTCTCTTCCCTGCCGGGCTCCCGGCCTTCGTCTGCCGTCAGCAAAAACTTAGCTATACGGCCCGGCAGCCAGGGATTGCCTAAAGCCCCCCGCCCTACCATAACACCGTCGCAGCCTGTCTCCTCCAGCAGCCGCCGGGCATCCTTAGGCCCCCAAACGTCGCCGTTGCCGATGACCGGCACCTGCACAGCCTCCTTAACCCGCCGAATCTGCTGCCAATCAGCCCGGCCGCTGTAATACTGCTCCCTGGTCCGGCCATGGACGGCGATCATAGCCGCTCCCGCCGCCTCCATCCGCAAGGCAAAATCCGGCACCACCAGATGACCGCTATCCATGCCCAAGCGGATTTTCACCGTTACCGGAATGGCCACCGCCGCCGCCATAGCTTCTACAATCCGGGCTGCCAGCCCCGGATTTTCCAGCAAAGCGGAACCCTCCCCATTTTTCACTACTTTGGGAACGGGGCAGCCCATATTGACATCCACAAAAGCAGCGCCTTGAGCCGCTGCCGCCTCAGCCGCTGCCGCCATTACTTCCGGCTCGGAACCAAAAATCTGTACCGCCACCGGCCCCGGCTCGCCACTGATGTCCAAAAGGGCCTGGGTTTTAACATTATGATAAGACAGCGCTTTCGCACTGATCATTTCCGTATAAAGCAAAACCGGCCCTTGCTCCCTGGCCAATTCCCGAAAGGTTTTATCGGTGATTCCGGCCATAGGAGCTAAGGCCACAGGATTACTTTTTAAGATAGCGGCAATATCCGCCGGACTTTTTTCTTTTTCTCGATTACCGCTCAGCAAACGTTCTTCTCCTTTAGTATCCGCGCTCTAGAATTTCAGCAGGACGCCTACCACTGCCGCAATGGCAATATAAACTATAGGATGCCATTTCAGTTTAAAATTCATTACCGTCATGATGATAAACATAACCAGAGCCGGGAAATGAAACAGCTCCAGGAAAGAGCCGCTTTGCCGGAAAGCAGCCCAATCCACCAAGGAAATGGTCATGATTTTAAAGCCGGCGGCGGCAATCAGCCCGCAAACCGCCGGGCGCAACCCGTAAAACACAGCCTCCACGTAAGGGCTGGCTTTAAATTTGTTCAGGAACCTGGCCACGATTGTGCCGATAATCAGGGAAGGCACCACATAAGCGGCAGTAGCCAACACTCCGCCCAAGACGCCGGCTACCGTAAAGCCTACATAGGTGGCCATATTGATGCCTATGGGTCCGGGGGTGGACTCCGATACGGCAATGATATTGGCTAAATCCGCATGAGTATACCAGTGGTATTTGTCAGATAATGCGTAAAGGAAAGGCAGAGCAGCCAAACCGCCGCCTATGGCAAATATGCTGATTTTGGCAAACTCCAGGCAAAGCTGCAGATAAGTATTCATCGCTTATCACCGGCCCTTTCCTCCGGTTTCTGTACGCTCTCCGGCTTTCTGCCAATTTTCCCGCTTAATAAGCTTAGAGCAAGGCCGGCTATGGCTGCTAAAACCACCAGAGGCACAGGTGTGATTTTCAGCCAGGCGGAAGCGAGGAAAGTAGCCACGGCAATAACAGCCGTAGTCAGGTTGACGACGCCCTTTTTGGCCATGGTATAAATAGCATTGGCTACTAAAGCGCAAACAGCCACCCGAATACCGGCGAAAGCACTTTGCACCACTGCCAAATCGGAAAAATTCTGGATCAACGAAGCAATAGCCAGAATGATCAATAAAGAGGGCATCACCAGGCCCGTAGCCGCAATGGCGGCGCCCCTTCTGCCCTTTACGTTATAGCCGATAAAAATAGCGGTGTTAACGGCGATGAGCCCGGGCAGGCATTGGCCTACGGCATAATAATCCATGACCTCTTCCTGGCTGGCCCAGTTTCTCTTTTCCACTATCTCCCTTTGCATTAAGGGCAGCACCGTATAGCCGCCGCCAAAGGTTAAAGCACCAATACGAAAAAACGTAAAAAACATATCCCAATAAAAAGCCATTTCTTCATCTCCCATGTGATATTGATCCGGTATTTACCAAGCAGCAACGCAACCGTCGGTGCGGTACTCGCTGCCGCCGCAGAAAATCCCCTGTTCATCCCGCCAAATAATTTGTCCCCGGCCAAAGTTGCGGTTATGAGGAGCATAATGAATATCGTGGCCCTTGGCCGCTAAGGCCGTTACCAACTCTTGAGGAAAGCCGGGCTCCACCAGGATGGTTCTGCCTTCTGTCCATTGCCAGCGGAAACCGTCCAGGGCTTGCTGGGGATTCAGGTGGAAATCTACCGTATTCATAACTACCTGGACATGGCCCTGGGGCTGCATGAAAGCACCCATGACCCCAAAGGGCCCCACCGCCTGGCCATCCTTGGTCAGGAAGCCGGGAATAATGGTATGATAAGGCTTTTTCTCCGGTCCTACGCAGTTTTCCGATGCCGGATCCATATAGAAATTGGTGCCCCGGTTGTGCAAAGCGATGCCGGTGCCCGGCACCACCAGACCGGAACCGAAGCCCCGGTAATTGCTTTGGATGTAGGAAACCATGTTGCCCTGGCTGTCGGCGGTACAGAGATAGACTGTACCCGCTCCCTCGGGCTTGCCCGGCGCAGGATCCCGGGCCTCCCCGGTAATCAGGCGGCGGCGCTCAGCGGCAAAGGCCTCGTTTAAAAGCTGCTCCGTATTTACTTTCATGCTCCGGGGATCGGCGATGTATCTCTTGCCATCGGCAAAAGCCAGTTTCATGGCTTCCAACTGGCGGTGAATAGTTTCCGCATTATCCCGTTCAGTAAATTCCATACCTTTCAATATATTCAGAGCCATTAAGGCCACAATGCCGTGGCCATTGGGAGGAATCTCCCAAACGTCATAGCCCCGGTAATTGACGGAAATAGGCTCCACCCATTCCGGTTGATAAGCTTCCAGGTCTTCTTTACGAATCAAGCCGCCGGTATCCAGGGAGAATTGATGAATAGCCGACGCCAGGCTGCCTTTATAGAAAGCCTGGCCTTTTGTCCTGGCAATCTCCCGTAAAGTTCCGCCATGATAAGGGCTGCGCCAAAGCTCACCGGCCCGGGGAGCTCTGCCTTCCGGGGCAAAAACCTTAAACCACTCCTGGAATTCCGGCCCGATTCCCTCTTTTTTATACAGATGATAAGCCTCTTGCCAAAGAAGGGAAATAACCGGCGAAACGGGATAGCCTTCCTCGGCATAATTGGCGGCAGGCTCCACCACCTCTTCCAATGACAGCCGGCCAAACCTCTCGGATAAGCCGGCCCAGCCTGCCGGCAGGCCCGGGACCGTTACCGGCACCCAACCGGTGAATGGCATAGTCTGATAGCCCCGCTTCAGAACCTCTTCCCTGGTCAGCGCCTTGGGAGAAGGGCCGCTGGCGTTAAGACCGTGCAGCTTGCCGCCGGTCCAAACCAGAGCAAAGCAATCACCGCCGATGCCGTTGGAAGTAGGCTCCAGCACCGTCAAAGCCGCCGCCGTGGCAATAGCGGCGTCCACCGCATTGCCCCCCTTCTTTAGAATATCAAGGCCTGCCTGGGCCGCCAGAGGCTGGGAGGTGCAGACCATGCCTTTTTTACCGTAGACCGGCCTTTTCACCGCACCATAAACTTCCTGCAAAGCATCAAACTGCAACGCCATTCTTACCACTCCTTCCGGTTTCTGTTGTAAATCAATCGCAGTCCTTCTAACGTCAAATTATTGTCTACCAGGTCGATAGTCTCCGATTCCTCGGCGATTACTTCGGCCATGCCGCCGGTGGCAATAACCCGGGGCTTGGCGCCCAGCTCTTTAATCAGCCGGTGGACTATACCGTCCACCAGCCCGATATAACCATAAATCAGACCTGACTGCATGCTGACTACCGTATTGCGGCCAATAACCTGCTTAGGCTTCACCAGCTCGATTCTGGGCAGCTTAGCGGCCCGCTGAAACAAGGCTTCTGCCGAGATACCGATACCGGGGCTGATGACGCCTCCCAGATAACGGCCTTCCTCATCAATGACACAAAAGGTAGTGGCCGTACCAAAATCAATAATGATCAAGGGGCCGCCGTGCTGTTCAAAACCGGCTACAGCATTGACGATACGGTCTGCCCCCACTTCCCTGGGGTTGTCATAAAGTATGGGCAAGCCTGTTTTGACGCCGGGTCCTACCACCAAGGGCTCGAGGTTAAAACACTGGCGTATCATTCTCTCCAAGGTGGGCATGATGGGCGGCACCACCGAGGAAATAATGACGGCAGATATGTCCCGGGGCCACATCTGGGCGCAGGATAAAAATGACCTGATCTTAATTTCGTATTCGTCGGCAGTCTGGTTGCGGTCCGTGGCCAGCCGCCAGGCGTGAAGCAAGGTCTCCTCTTTATATACGCCCATGACAATATTGGTATTCCCCACATCAAAAACTAAAAGCATAGAGTTCCTCCTGTATACAAGATAGAGGCTGCTATTTTAAAGCAGTAAAAAAGCTGAGAAAAGCCAGCAGAACGCCGGTCAGGCTTTCACCGCCGAAGACGCCGGAGGCCAGAACCATACCCTTATCCTGGCTTTGGGGCCAAAGCTTATCCGTAACCCAGCGGATAACGCCGCCGATAAAGATAGCGGCCGAAAAGGCAAAAGGAAGATATAAGCCGATGCCCAAAGTGGTGGCCGGCAAACCGAAAAAGCAGAGGGCTGCGCCGGCGATGGCGCCGCTCCAAAACACCAAAGGATCAAAGGCGCTGTTGACCATGGAAAACACCAGCCGGGCCTGAGGCGCAGGTAAAGCGTCGGAAAAAACCGGGCCGAACTGGCCGATAACCACAAATAAGGTGAAACTGGCCACCACAGCCCCAAGCAGCCCCCCTACACCCTGGGCAATCAACTGCTCCTTGGGATTGGTGCCGATAATCTGGCCGGCCCGGTAGTCAAACATAGTATCGCCGGCAAAGCCGCTGGCCACCGCCACCACTGCCGCTACCATCAGGCTGGATTGCCACTGGGGTTTAAATAAGAAAGCCGCTCCCATCATGACAATTATGCCGAAAATCTCCATAGGATCGATGCCGGATTCGCCTGTTACCAGGCAAGCCATCAGCGTCATCAAGAATGTGCCTGCTATCACAAATAAGCTGAGAGAAAATCCCATACCGGCTCCAACGCAGGCCAGAGCTGCGCCTATGGCGGCAATGAGCAGCCAGGTCATGTTGCCCGGCCCGGTCCGCTCTCCGGAAAGGCTTGGTTTGCCTGAGGAGGACTTTGACCCTAAAGCAGCCCCTCCGCCCGCTTTGCCTTCCTTGAGGCCAGCCTTCTGCCGCTCCTTGATCTGGCTATGGAAAAACCGCAGTAAGGTCCCTAAGCCGGCGCCCACCATAAGGCCCAAGCCCAGGGTGTCTTTAAATGAAGCCGCGGCGGCGGCATCGGCAAAGAATCCTCCGGCTACGCCAAAGGGCAGGATAATAAAATATGCCAGCAAGGCTCCGCCAAAAAGCACCGCCGTGTAAATACCGCCGATCATATAGCCGATGGCAGGGGCCATGGGGTAGAGCATAACGCCGGCCTGAATACCGGCGGCCCCCGGCAGCGTAAAGCTGATAAACTGGGGTATTTTGCCCAGCCAATCCCGGATAAAAGTGAATACGGCGCTGATGGCCAAGGAAACTGCCAGCAGTTTGCCTTTGCTGCCGCCGGCGTCGCCGCTCTTTATGGTTTCCGCCGCCGCCATACCGATGGGAAAAGGCAGCTTCCTTTGCTCCAGCAGCATAGGCCGCCAGTACCAGGTCAGCGCCAATCCCAGGAAAAGTCCGGCCAGGGCAATCAACAGCACCGGCAAGAAAAAAGCGGACAACTGAGGCCCTTGGCCTTCCGCCCACAAACCGGGCAAGGTAAAGGCCATTCCGCCGGCGATCATGGCGCCTGCAGTCATGGCCGTTTGCGTCACATTAATCTCGTTTAAGTTGGTATTGCCCATCAGCTTCAAAATGCTCATAGCCGCAATCGAAGCAAAAACCGTGGGCCAGGGCAGAGCCCCCATCCGTAAGGCCACATAAAGAGAGCTGGCCGTCAATAATGCGGAGCCCAAAGCTCCCCAAATCAGAGCCCGAAGGGTAAGTCCAGAGGAAAACTGCCTTTGTTCCCCCCTTGTGAATTCCTGGTCAGTCCGTGGTTTGTTTGTCATGCAAATCATCCTTTCTGCAGGCCCAAAAAAATGGCCCCGGCTACCAAAGTTGCCGAAGGCTACTGTATTTCGGGCATCTTTGTCTCAGTCCTATCCTTAGGATCCAAGCATACCTGTAGTTGAAGGGTACCTATGAAATTGTCCGTTGCCCTCCCCGGCGGCGGCCCGGTGGCCGCGGAGCAGGCTTCTCACGAAACCGGTATAGGATTCCTGCGGCTGCTGCCTTTCGGATATCCTTACCTTGCCCCTTTATTCCCCGGCAATATTCATCTTAACATCCGCCGCCGGAATTTTCAATACTATGCCCTCATGTATCCACGGCAGACCCCGTTTAGCCAGCAAGCTTATGTCCATCTCTCCTAAAGGCCCCAGAACAAAAGCCCTTTCCCCCATCCGGGGATGAGGCACCGTCAAATCCGGCAGATCAATAGTCAAGTCATCGATCAGCAAGATATCCACATCGAGAGTACGGGGCCCCCAACGCAGGATTCTTTCCCGCTTATACGCTCTTTCAGCCCGCCGGCAAACCTCCAATAATTCAAGGGGCTCAAGGTTTGTGCTGCAATGAACTGCCATATTGTAAAAGGGCGGCTGTTCCGTATAGCCTACCGGCTCCGTCTCATAAATGCCGGAGCAGTCCCGAAATTCCAGGCCATTGGCCAGCAAAAAGGTCAGCCCCCCCATTAAATTGTCATAACGGTTGCCCAGGTTACTGCCCAAGGACAGCCAAACATCATAGATCTGACCGGACAAGTTCTTTCCCTCCTTAATAGCCCTTATGAACCCAGCCTTTAGAGCCGCTCTACTGCCCAAAGAGGCAAGTTCAACAGCCAGTCCTCTTTTTTATAATCAGCCATGGATGTCCTAATAGATTGTGGAGGCTTGAATTTCCCATGATAGGTTTTCAAACTTTTCGCCCGAAGGTTAGCCTCGGCCTTAACCTCTATAGGTATGACGGCGTTGCCGGTGTCAATAACAAAATCCACTTCGGCAGTGCCTCGCTCGGCTGTCCAATAGTAGGTTTGAATATCCTTGAGAGTCTTGAGTTGCTGCAATACGTACTGTTCCGTCAGCGCACCCTTAAACTCCCTGAACAGATCGTTACCGTCCAAAAGGATACCCTGATGCAAGCCGACCATACAGGAAAGCAGTCCCACGTCCAGCAAAAATAATTTAAACGCCTTCAAATCCTCATAGGCTTTCAGGGGCAAGCTCGGCGCTGTCACCCGGTGGACTTTATGGACAAGCCCGCAGTCAGTCAGCCAAAGCATAGCCAGCTCATATTCTTTTGCCCGTGCGCCTTCTTTAATAAGCCCATATATAAACTTTTTATTTTCTTTAGTGAGTTGAGCCGGGATGTTGTTCCAAAGCATACGAATACGGGGTACCGCTTCGTTAGGTGCATGTTTGGAGAAATCTTGTTCATAAGCCGCCAGAATCCGTTGCTGAATTTCCCGCACCTCATTAAAATCCTTATTTTCAGAGAAGCTCTGCACCACCTCAGGCATACCGCCCACATAGTAATAGTGTTTCAGCAAATCAATATAATCCTGCTTAAAGGTATTAGCCATCTCGAAATCGCCTTTTTGCAGGAGCTCCACAAACTGTTCTTTGCCCATGGCTGTCATGAACTCAAAGAATGAGAGAGGATATAGATCAAGAAACTCCACTTTCCCTACCGGAAAAGACGTACCTTGATGCAGCGCCACACCCAGCATGGAGCCGGCACAGATAATCTCATATTGCGGTGCGTTTTCGTTAAAATATTTTAGTGAGGTCAGTGCCTTGGGAACCTCCTGAATTTCATCGAAAACCAGCAAAGTATTTCCGGCATTGATCTTGTGTCCGGCGTAGAGCTCCAGGCCCGTTATAATCCGCTCAATGCTGAGGTCCCCCTCAAAAAGTGCCTGCATTCGGCTATTGTTATCAAAGCTAATATAGACCGTCTCTTTATAGGCGGTCTTGCCGAATTCTTTCATAAGCCAGGTCTTGCCGACCTGGCGCGCCCCTCTAATGATAAGGGGTTTTTTATTTTTCTTTTGTTTCCATTTGAGAAGCTGCTCCATCCCGGCTCGATACATATCACATCACCTCGGCGTTGTGTTATTACTATTGTATCATGCCTTCACATAAAATCAAACGAGTTTTTGTTAGTTATTACATATTTTCAAACGTTTGCCGTCTGATTAGTCCTTTAGCCTCACATCTGGCTGCGATTGCGCGTAAGCTCCACCGCCGCATAATCCAGAGGCCCTCCCAAAGGAGCCTGAGGCTTTTTCAGCAAAATCTTAACGCTTTCTATTTGGCTGAAGGTAAAGCAAGCCTTAATCACTGCCTGAGCCAAAGCTTCAATAAGGGCAAAAGAAGGTCCTTCCACCACAGCCTTCACCCGTTCATATACTTCGGCATAGCTCAAGGTATCGTCGAGGGCATCACTGGCTGCCGCCTTGGCCAGATCCATGGTCATTTCCAGATCCACCACAAACCATTGGCCCAGCTCCAATTCGGCCTTCAGGCAGCCGTGGCGGCCATAAAACCGCAGGCCCTTGAGAATAATTTTATCGCTGATTATTGTATCGCTGCTCATTGTATCGCTCATCACTAAATCTCCCTTTTGCTGTCCGCTAAAGAATTTGTCATCAGCGCCTGCGCCATCATCAAAGCCTCCGCCGTTTCCTTCACGTCATGAACCCTTACAAAAGCCGCGCCGCCAAGAGCCGCCCACACTGCCGCCACCAGGGAACCCGCCAAACGTCCGCCAGCCTCCGGGTTGCCGCTGGCCTTACCGATGAAGCCCTTCCTGGAGGCCCCGATGTACACCGGGCTGCCTAAAGCCTGCAACTGCCGGCAGTTGTTTAGTATAGCCAAATTCTCATCGTAGATTTTGCCAAAACCCAGTCCCGGATCTAAGGCTATATACTCTCCGGGCAAGCCGGCTTCTATATAAAGCTGCCGCAAAGCTGCCAAATCCTCCAGCACCGCCGTCAGGCTGCCCCGGTCCATGCCGGCAGGCCGGTGCATCAAAATCAAGGGCACTTGGTAGCGGGCAGCTATCCGGGCCATTTCCGGATTGCCGCCGCTTTCATCATTAAGAATGTGAGCCAGACCCAGACCCAGCACTTTGTCAGCCAGGGCGGGCTTGTCCGTATCCAGAGAAATCAAGGGCCCGGCGGCAAATCTTGCCGCTGTTGCGTCTGCATCTTCTTGCCCAACAACCTGCCGTACCTCCTGCCCGTCCTCTTGACCAACATCCTGCCTCGCTTTTTGTATAGCCTCCTGCAAGGCCAAAAGTACCGGCAGCACCCGCTGTTCTTCCTCTTCCGCACTTATGGGCACATGGCCCGGCCGGGTTGATTGGCCCCCTACATCAATGATGCAGGCTCCGTCCCGTACCATAGCCAAAGCCTGCTCAACCGCCGCCGCCGGCTGGAGATAGCGGCCGCCGTCAGAAAAGGAATCCGGCGTCACATTGAGAATGCCGGCAATATAAGGTTTTTCAGCCGGAAATGTCAGCGTTATCCCGGGCCAGCACCAATGCAAAATCTGTCCGCCCACTTTTTCAACATGAAAATTCATTTTATCCATAGATAGCACCTCTGACTTTTTCTTTGCCTTCGGTATTCAAGTCAAAAGGGCGCCTCTCCTGTACCTCTTTCAGGTCCATTGTGAGACACCCCTCTGTTGCTGTATTTATTTCGTTAATTTTTTTGCCTCGGCTTTAGCCAGGAATTTTTCATTATTGATGATGAATCTTTCGTGCTTGCCGTCGCCTACCAGCTCCTTGTCGTCCCAGGCCTCCACGCTGAACAACAGCCGGCGGCCATCGACTTCTTCCAGCCGGGCTTTAGCCGTCACTGTCATGCCGATAGGGGTGGCGGCTTTATGGTTGACTTGGATCATGGTGCCTACGCTGCCTTGCTCCGGCAAAAGAGCCGGCTCTATAGCATTAACGGCTGCCCCTTCCATTAAAGCCACAAGATAGGGTGTGGAAAATACCGGGGCCAATCCGCTGCCAAAGGACAAAGCTGTATTGCTTTCCTTCACCTGGGCAGACCTTTCGCCGGTCAAGCCGGCAGTTAATTCCGTCATTCCTCGTTACCTCCCTGGCTTTGGCTCTCTTGTCCCTGAGATGAAGAGGGCTCCTGCTGCCGGGCAGCTTCCGGTTCGCCGTCTTTAGCCAGCGACTGGGCTTTTTCCAGTTCGTCTTCCTCCGCCCATTTCTTTTCCAGGGCTCCCCAGTGGGGCTCCGGTTTCTTCAGGTTGGCGGCGGCAAAGATAGCCTTAACCTCCTCGGCATTGAGGGTTTCTTTTTCCATGAGGGATCTGGCTAAAGTATGCAGAACCTCAATATTTTCTTTTAAGATGGTTTCGGCCTCTTGATAGCATTCGTTCATCAACCGCCGGGCTTCCTTATCGATAGCTTCCGCCACCGCTTCGGAATAATCCCGGTTTTGGGAGAAATCCCGGCCCAGGAAAACCTGCTCCTGCTTGGCTCCGTAAGTCAGGGGCCCCAGAGCCTCCGACATGCCGTACTCCGTAATCATCTTGCGAATAACCTTCGAGGCCCGCTCCAAGTCGTTGGTAGCGCCGGTACTGATTTCCTCCAGCACCAGGCTTTCAGCGATACGTCCGCCCAGCAAGGTCTTGACGTCATCCAGAAGCTTGCCCCGGGGAATATAATTCGTATCCCGGTCCGGCAGCATCAGGGTATAGCCCCCGGCCCGGCCTCTGGGTACGATGGATACTTTATGGATGGGATCGGTATGAGCCAAAAGGGCGGCTACCAGAGTATGGCCGGATTCGTGGTAAGCCACCAGGCGCTGGTCATAAGCCGTGACCTTCCGGGATTTTTTTTCGGGGCCGGCGATGGTCCGCTCAATGGCCTCCTCCAATTCGGTCATGGAAACCTTTTTCTTGTTGCGGCGGGCAGCCAAAAGAGCCGCCTCGTTCATCAAATTGGCCAAATCGGCGCCGGTAAAGCCGGGGGTGCGCTTAGCCAATACTTCCAGGTCCACTCCTTCTTCCAAGGGCTTGCCCTTGCTGTGAACCTTGAGGATGGCCTTGCGTCCGTCCAGATCGGGAGCATCCACCACTACCTGCCGGTCAAAACGGCCGGGCCGCAGCAGGGCCGGATCCAAAATATCCGGGCGGTTGGTGGCGGCAATAATAATAATGCTTTCGTTGACAGTGAAGCCGTCCATTTCCACCAGCAACTGATTTAATGTCTGCTCTCTTTCGTCATGGCCGCCGCCTAAGCCGGCGCCTCTTTGACGGCCCACAGCATCGATTTCGTCGATAAACACGATACAGGGACTGTTTTTCTTGGCTTGGTCAAACAGGTCCCGGACCCGGGAAGCGCCCACACCTACAAACATTTCGACGAAGTCGGAACCGCTGATGCTGAAGAAGGGCACACCCGCCTCTCCGGCCAAAGCTCTGGCCAGCAAGGTTTTGCCGGTACCCGGCATACCGATGAGCAGTACGCCCTTGGGGATTTTTGCGCCGATGGCGATAAATTTATCCGGGTTTTTCAGGAAGTCCACTACTTCCTGAAGCTCTTCTTTGACCTCGCCGATGCCGGCTACGTCGGCAAAGGTAATGCGCTTTTTGTCATAAGTCTGCAATTTAGCCCTGCTTTTGCCAAACTGCATGGCCTTGCCGCCGCTTTGGGTCTGCTGCAGCATAAAAAACATCAGAGCAACCAATAAGATCATCGGTACAAAATTCAGCAAAAAGCTGAACACCACATTTTGGGGTACCGGCTTCTGATAAAAAGGGATGTTTTTTTCTTTGATCAGCTCGGTAAGCTGGTCATCGGAGGGCGGACCCATAAGCTCAAAAACTATGCCGCCTTCCAGGGTGCCTTTAATTTCCTTGACGTCGGATTTTTGCACCACATCAAGAGAAGTCACCTTCCCCTGCCGCAGAGCCTGAATAAATAAATTGTAGTCACCTTTAAAAGGATCAGGGTCCGCTTCCTTAGTGCCAAAACTATTCATAAAAGACAAAGCCAAAACAACAATCAGCGAAAATAATGCTAAATTTCTTAACGCTGCATTACGGTATGAACGATTCACTCTTAGCCTCCTCCCGGCTTTATTTATGTTTGCCCATAAGCACAGATCGTGCACTTTTTTCCATTAGGAATATGCGTCTGATACAACGCATTTTATAATGATATCACGATTGTTTTTATTTTTCAACTTAAGTAAAAGATATATTGTAAAGGATTCTTATTTTTTCCACAGGCTTTTTCTCCTTCATTAATTCCTTGATCAAAGGGCCCCAAAGCCTTGATTAAGCCGGGCACCCAAAGCACTTGGGAGCCCCAGGCCAAAAGAGGTAAAAACTCCCGCATTTCCCGGGGTATTTTTTTTTCATTATAAAGCTCTTTGAGTTTTTTGCGTCCGTAAGGCAGTAAAAGCCAATCGCCGGGCCGGCGGCGGCGCAGCAAAGGCCAGCCTTGATCCGGCGGCCAGCAGCAGATGTATTTGTCAAGGATTCTTTCCGGCAAAACACAACCGCTATGGCCGGGCTCCCCCCGGCGGCAAACAGCTATTGCCGCCCTGCCGCCGGCAATAGCCAAGGGTCTGCCGGGGAGGATGGACTGCTCCCGGAACCCCGGCAGCCTCTCCTTTTTCGTCTCTTCTTTTGTCTTTTCTAATATAAGGCAATCTTTTTCCCGCCTGACCCGCAAACCGCCGGCGGCCTCCGCCCGGGCCCCGTTTCTGCCGGCGGCAGCCAAATCATAGATCCGCTGGATAGCGGCATAATCCGTTTCTTTATCCAGCCATAAACGCAAAACCCGCCGGGTCAATACCGGGTCCAGCGCCAACAAAGCCTTGATATCCAGCCCCTTTTTCCTTTCAGAAGCGGGATCAAAACCTGCTAAAAGCTCCAGAATTCCCGGGTTCTCCAGAGGATGCAGCATTTTTTCCAAAGCTTGGGCCGCCAGACCGTCTAAAAAACGGTCCTCCTGGCGCACCAGCTCCGTTAGCCTGCTGACGGCAGCGCCGAACCGGGGATTGCACTCCTTCAATACAGGAATCACCTGGCGGCGCAGACGGTTGCGCAAATAGGCCTGATCTTCATTGCTGCTGTCCTGCCGGGCCACTAAGCCCAGTTCCGCCACATAATCCAGTATTTCCCGGCGGCTCACTTCCAACAATGGCCGGATATAGGGCGGCCGTACGGGCCAGATGCCCCCCAGGCCCCGCAGACCGGAACCGTTTATCATATGAATTAGTACTGTTTCCGCCTGATCATCCCGGTGGTGGCCCAGGGCGATGACCTGCCCCTCCCAATCTTGCAGCGTTTCCTCCAGAAAAATACGGCGGGCTTTGCGGGCCGCTGCCTCCGGCGACTGACCGGTTTTCACTTCTTTATGGCCGGGCCAGTAGCCCCGAAAAAAGGGCACCTCCTGCCGGCGGCAAAAATCCTCAGCCCAATCGGCATCCTGCCGGGAAGCTTCCCCCCGTAAGCCGTGATCCAGATGAGCGCAGGCCAGTTCCAGGCTCCATTCTGCTTTTATTGCTAAAAATGCGCACAACAAAGCCAGGGAATCGGGGCCTCCTGAAAAAGCCACCAATACCCGGCTGCCTTTTTTAACCATCTGATAATGCAGCAGAGTTTCTGCCATTTTTTTAGGTAAAGCTGTGGGCAAACGGTCCTCCCGGCTACGGAAGCATTTGGCGTCCGGTTGCTAAAATCCTACCAATTTCTTCAACTAACGGCGGATCAGCGATCTTACCGATTCATTATAGGCTTTAGCCACATTATAATAACCGCTATTGGCCAATTCTGCTACTACAAAATAATGGATGTCTTTTGCGTGGACCTGGTCCGTATAGTACCGGCTGATCCTGTCTACTATGCCTTTAACTATAATGCGAATATTCCCTGAGCTCATGGGCTCGCCAATTTCATCGGAGGTGGTCTCCAGAGAAGCTCGTATCTTATCTTCGTTAAATTCTTGAGTTGAACCGTCCCTCTTTAATACAATCACGGAAGCTGCCTCCTTCAATATCGCCTTTTGCCCTATTATAACGCCTCCCGGACAAATTTAAAAGAGGAAGTTGCCAATATCGCCATTTGATTTCCTGGACAGCCATGATATAATTTTATGATAGATGATAGGTTAAGGCGAATATATTATCTATGAGGAGTGTTTGACTTGCAGCAGTTCCGAAAATTCATGGAGGGCAGAAATGGCTCAGATCAGCTCTTGTTTGCTCTCTTAATCATTTACTGGCCCTTTTCTTTGGCGGCCCGTTTCACCGGTATCAGGATTTTTGATTCTCTGGCCTTAGCTTGCCTGGTTTTTGCCATATTCCGTTTCTTATCAAAAAACAAAGACCGGCGCCAGGCGGAAAACCGGCAATTCCTTCAGCTTTGGCAGCCTTTTGCCCGTTGGGGCGGCCAGTACCTGCGCCGGATCAGGGAGTTCAAAACCCATCGCTACTTTAAGTGCCCCGGCTGCAACCAGACCCTGCGGTTGCCGGCAGGCAAGGGCAAAATTACCATCCGCTGCCCCAAATGCGATACTACCTTTGATAAACGAACCTAGAAGAGGTCCGGGGGCTTAATTAATACAAAACCGTCATAGCATTATGGAGCAAACAATCAAAAGCACAGAGAAATGTAAGGAGGCTTTCCTATGAATAGCAAACAAAAATGGCAGGTGGGCATCGTCGGCGCTACCGGCATGGTAGGTCAGCGACTGATTCTCTTATTAAAGGATCACCCTTGGTTCCAGCTGAGCCTTTTGGCGGCCAGCGGCCGTTCCGCCGGCAAAACCTACATGGAAGCGGCCGGTCACCGCTGGTTTATGGATGAACCCATTCCCGAAGCCGTCAAAGACATGAAGCTTTACGACGGTGAAAAAGACATCAAAGCCATTGCCGGTCAGGTGGACTTTGTCTTTTGTGCCGTGGAAATGGACAAAAAAGCCTTACAGGTCTTGGAAGAGGCTTATGCCAAGGCGGAATGCCCCGTTCTGTCCAACAACAGCGCCCACCGCTGGACCGCCGATGTACCTATGATTATTCCGGAGCTGAATCCGGATCACGCCCAAGTAATTCCCCAGCAGCAGCAGCGCCTTGGCTCCGTTCACGGCTTCATCGCCGTTAAATCCAACTGCTCCTTGCAAAGCTACCTGCCGGCTCTCTGGCCCCTCCATGAGAAATTCGGCCTGACGAAAGCCCTGGCCTGTACTTATCAGGCTATTTCCGGCGCCGGCAAGAACTTCCACACCTGGCCGGAGATGGTGGACAATATCAATCCTCTGATCAAAGGCGAAGAGGAAAAAAGCGAGCAGGAACCCCTGAAAATTTGGGGCAAAGTCACTCCTCAAGGCATCCTGCCGGCTGCCGGCCCTTCCCTCACCTCCCAATGCCTGCGGGTACCCGTCACCGACGGCCATATGGCGGCAGTCTTCGCCTCCTTCGAAAAGAAACCGGACATTGATGAAATCAAAAAAATCTGGTCTGATTTTGCGGGCTTGCCCCAGCAGCTCAAGCTGCCCTCGGCTCCCCGGCAATTCCTCTATTATTTTGAGGAGGAAGACCGGCCCCAGACCCGTCTGGACCGTGACCGGGAAAAAGGCATGGGCGTATCCATCGGCCGGCTCAGACCCGACAGCCAATACGACATCAAGTTCGTCTGCCTGTCCCACAATACCCTGCGGGGAGCCGCCGGCGGCAATCTGCTTTTGGCGGAGCTCCTTTGCCAGCAAGGCTACATAAGACAAAACAGATAGCATAACAAGAAACGGTATAATGCCCTCAGCGAGCTTATACCGTTTCTTTATGCCTTTTTATGCCCTTACTTGCCTGACCGGCCAAGCTGCAGGCCCAGTGCAACGGCCCGCAGCAGCCGCTGGGCGGCGGCACAGACCATATCCTCAGCCTCGGCCATAGCCTGATCCAGAGTCATGGGAGAGCAGACCGCCGCCTCGGCGGCCGCAATTCCGGCGGCATAGACAGCTTCAAGATCCCGGGCCAGAGAACCGGCCAGAGCCACCACGGGCACACCAAGCTCTCCGGCTTTGCGGGCAATGCCCGCCGGGGTTTTGCCAAAGGCCGACTGCCCATCCAGCCTGCCCTCCCCGGTAATGACCAAGTCCGTCTGACGAAGTTTTTCTTCAAAGCCGGCGGCGGCAAGCAGAAAATCGATACCGGGATAGAGCTTGGCTTTTGTAAAAGCCATCAAGCCAAAACCCAGACCGCCGGCGGCGCCGGCGCCGGGTACTTCAGCCAAGTCCTGGCCCAGACAGTCTTTAACGAGAGCCGCCAGGCGGGCCAGGCCGGAGTCCAGCAAAATGATTTCTTCCTGGCCTGCTCCTTTCTGGGATCCGTAAACTTGAGCCGCTCCCTGCCTGCCGCAAAGGGGATTGGTCACATCGCAGAGCACTATAATTTCCGCTGCCAGAATTCTGGAATCCAAAGAGGATATGTCTATCCGGCTGATCCGGGCTAAATCCCGGCCCCCGGCCCCCGGCTCCAGCATCTGCTCCTGGGCATCAAAAAAACGGATGCCTAAAGCCTGAGCCATTCCCAGGCCGCCGTCATTGGTAGCCGAACCGCCGATGCCCACATATAGCCTCCGGCAGCCTTGATCCAGGGCCGCCAGCATTAGCTCTCCGGTGCCGTAGGTGCTGGCGGCCATGATGTCCAATTGATCCGCGGACAGCAGAGTAAGACCGGAAGCGGAGGCCATATCGATGACAGCGGCGCCGTCAGGCAAAACACCGTAAGCCGCCTCCACTTTTTTGCCCAAAGGGCCGCTGACTACAGCCCGGCACAGCCTGCCTTCCAAGGCCTGGGTTAAAGTCCGGGCCGTGCCTTCCCCGCCGTCGGCAATAGGCAGGCAAACAATTTCGGCGGCGGGAAATACCCGCAGCGCCCCCCGGGCTATGGCTGCCGCAGCTTCGCTGCTGCTGAGGCTGCCTTTAAAAGAATCGCAAGCAATCATGATACGCATAGGCCTTTTATCTCCTGTTTCCTGTCTTTTTCCTGTCTGTTTCCTGTCTGTTTCCTGTCTGTTTCCTATCTTTACCCTTTTTTCCTCATCCTGCATCCTTAGGATACCAGAGTCAATCTTTATTGTTAACTGCTTTCTTCGCAAAACCTATGGCAAAGCAAAGCCTTCTCAGTAAAAAAGATGCTGCCGCGAATTTGCGGCAGCATCTTTACTTATGAAAGAACCAGCTTGTCCTCGGCTTCGTCGGAGCCGCTGGCCCGGCTGAAGAGCTCCAGGAGCTTTTCAACGGTGAGCTTTTCCTTCTCCTCCCCGGAGACATCCACGACGATCTGCCCTTCATAAAGCATAATCAAACGGTTGCCGTGCATAATAGCGTCCTTCATGTTGTGGGTGATCATCAAGGTGGTGAGCTTATCCCGGTTAACGATGAGATCCGTGGTGTCCAGCACCTTGGCCGCCGTTTTGGGATCAAGGGCTGCCGTATGCTCGTCCAGCAGCAGGAGCCGGGGCTTTTTTATGGTGGCCATCAGCAAGGTCAAAGCCTGCCGCTGACCTCCGGAAAGCAAGCCCACCTTAGTGGTCAGCCGGTCCTCCAGGCCAAGGCCCAAAGAGGCCAGCAACTGACGGTATTGCCCCCGTTCTTTCTGGGAAATGCCCCAGCGCAGGCTGCGCTTTTGCCCCCGGCGCAGGGCCAGGGCCAAATTTTCTTCAATGCCCATACTGGCGGCGGTACCCATCATGGGGTCCTGAAAAACCCGGCCGATAAAAGCGGCCCGCTTATATTCCGGCAAACGGGTTACATCGTCGCCGCCAATAAGGATACGCCCGCCGTCTACGGGAAAAACGCCTGCTACGGCATTGAGCATAGTAGATTTACCGGCGCCGTTGCCGCCGATAACCGTGACGAATTCTCCGTCTTTCAGGACAAGGGAAAGGCCTTTTAAAGCGATTTTTTCGTTAACCGTATTATGATTAAAGGTTTTGCTGATGTTTTGTATTTCAAGCATCGCGGCGGCCTCCTTTCCTGGCGAAAGGCGCGGCCAGGGATTTCTTCCAATGGGGCACGGCAAGGAAGACTGCCACAATCAAGGCGGAAAGCAGCTTCAGGTTGTTGGGATCCAGCTTCAGCCAAAGAACGGCTTGAATAACTACGTAATATATGATTGCGCCTATAGCAATGCCAAGGAGACGCAGGGAAAAATTCCTGAAGATCTTGGCAAAGACCACCTCGCCGATAATGACGGCGGCCAAACCGATAACGATAGCCCCCCGGCCCATGTTGATGTCGGCAAAGCCCTGATATTGAGCCAGCAAGCCGCCGGAAAGGGCTACTAAACCATTGGAAAGCATCAGCCCCAGAACCTTGTTGAAGTCTGTGTTAATGCCCTGGGCCCGGGCCATATGCAGGTTTGTCCCCGTTGCCCGGATAGAGCAGCCCAGCTCGGTACCGAAAAACCAGTAAAGCAGCCCCACGATAACCAGCACAAAAAGCCCGGTTACCAAAATAGGCGACCAATAAAAAGGCCGGGTACCTTTTAATACCTCTTGCAGATAGCGCAGGGATACCAAAAGGTCATAGTTGTTGACGTTAATCGCTTGATTGGGCTTGCCCATAATGTTTAGGTTCACCGACCAAAGGCCTAGCTGGGTCAAGATTCCTGCCAGGATAGCCGAAATGCCGCAAAAGGTTTGAAAAAGGCCGGTAGCCAGGCCGGTGAGCATCCCTGCCAAAAATGCACAAAGAAGCGACAAGCCCACGTTATAGCCGCTTAAAAGCATGACAACGCAAACAGCGCCCCCTGTACAAAAAGAGCCGTCCACCGTAAGGTCGGCAATATTTAAGATACGGTAAGTGATATAGACGCCAATGGCCATGATCCCCCAGATAAGGCCCTGGGCCACAGCACCCGGGAGCTGGCTAAAGAGCTCCAGTGGATTAAGTGACAAGCGCTCATCCCCCTAAATTAGATTGGTATAAATATAACAGAAGTGGCAGAAAAAATCTAGTTCTGCCACTTCCGCTATTTTTCTTATGGAATTATTCGGTTATGGCGGTGTAGCCCTCCGGCGGAGTAATGTTCAGGTCTGCAGCGATTTCTGCGTTATACATCTTCGTAAAGTTAGGCGCATATTCAATGGGCATAGCGGAAATATCCTCCTGGCCCGTCAAGACCCGGTAAGCCATTTCACCGGTGGCATAACCAAGATCATAGTAATCGATGGAAAGTGCGGCGACACCGGCGCCGGCGCAGATGCCTTTTTCACCTGCGATGATAGGCACGCCTGCAGGACGGCTGATGCTGTCGATGATGCCTGTGTTGGAGGCTACGGTGTTGTCTGTGGGCAGATAAATAACGTCGCTGCTTGCTACTGCGGTAGTGGTAACCGCCGCCAGATCATTGGAATCGGAGAAGGAATAGAAAGTGGCGGTATAGCCCATTTCTTCCAGGAAGTTTTTCACCGTTTCCACCTGATAGAGGGAATTAGGTTCTCCCGAGCAGTAAAGCAGACCTACGTTCTTGGCGTCGGGGAAAAATTCCTTAATCATGGCAGCCTGCTGATCCAGGGGAGCCAGGTCTGAGGTGCCCGATACGTTGCCGCCTACGGTGCCGTTAAAGTCTTTGATATCCAGTGCAACGCTGTATTCCGTAACGGAGGTGCCCAGAATGGGGATATCGGCAGTGGCCGCAGCAGCCGCCTGTAAGGCAGGAGTAGCGTTAGCCATAATCAGATCCACATTGGCGGAAACAAAGCTGTTGGCAATGGTGGCACAAGTAGCCGGATCACCTTGGGCATTTTGTTCGTTAAAAACAACTTTATCCCCCAGCTTCTCGGTCAGAGCGTCCCGGAAGCCCTGGGTGGCGGCGTCTAATGCGTCATGCTGAATCAACTGGGAAATACCTACGGTATAGGTTTTTTCCTCACTGGGCTGGGATCCTGCCGGCTCAGTAGGGTTAGTGGGATTAGCAGCGCCGCCGCCGCAGGCGGTCAGAGAAAAGAGCAAGGCCAGACTGGCGGCCATAGCGATCAATTGGCGAGACTTCTTCATTTTTCGGCTTCCTTTCCTGTAAAAAATAAATTTCCTGTAAAAAAAAGGGTGTTTTATCACCTTAAATCAATGGGATTAATTATAATCGTATCTGTATAAAAGTCAAGTCAAAATATCTGCCATTGCGGCATCTCTTCCCATATCTCGACATGGTTAAATGAGTCTCTGCTGCGATGGGGCCCCATTGGAGGAAGGTGCCTCTGCAGCAGAGAAAAACAGTCCCAAAGGACTGCTTTTCTCTGTATTGTTACTGCTTGTTTAGACTTCCTCTGAAACATTACGTCTGCTGTAAACAATTCTGCGAACTTCCATAACTTCGCCTATTACCACATAAAAAACGGTATAATTTCCGACATAAATACGGTAGTATGGGTATTGGCGTTCTTTTGCGGAATGGTATTGCTCAAATGCTTCCGCGCAAGAAAGCCGTTCTCGAATTGCTTGCTGTACATCGTCCACAAGCGCTTCCGCTGCGGTTGGATTCTTAAGCCGTCCCGTAATATAGTCCACGATGTCGTTCAAATCCTTCTCAAATAGAGGAAGAAACCGCAGTTTATAATCCTTTTTGTTCATGGATGCGTCTCCTCACCCTGCTGAAAACTTCATCTTCCTTATAACGGATGCTATCTCCTGCTGCGGCTTTATCCGCCTCGTCCAGCTTCAATTCGATTTCATTTGTCAGCGCGGCGTATTGTTCCAGACTGAGTACAACCATAGAGCCATATCCGTTTTTGGTCAGATAGACAGGTTGGCCTTTTTTTACCGTGTCCTCAATTTCCGTAAACTTATTCCTTAAATCCGAAACAGGCCGAATGGTGATCATTTTGCACAACCTCCTTCCATTGAAATTAAAAGTACCTTGGCGCTATTTTATCATAATTACGCCATTTTGCCAATGGATTTTCGTGAAGTTCAAAAGATCATAATTCTTTGCTTAATATCTAAATTCCCCGCAAAATTAAACCATACATCAAGAAAAGCCGCCAATGATCAGATTTGTCATGCCAAGGTTGACTCGGAATTCGCTTTTGTCCGGTCTGCAGGCTTTGTCCTCTGGTGGTGCGGACGTTTTCTGTGCAAAAATGCAGGTTTGTATCCAGTAAGGGCGCCAGTTGAGCAAAAATGCAGGTTTGTAGACACCCCTTAGAGTTATGGCAGCTCAAAAAATAAGTAGAAATGTATGCCTTGGATGTATTTAGTACCCTGGCAGAAATGAATTCACTACCAAACTGTAAAAAATGTTTAAGCTTTCAAACATTCCTGCTGATAAGGGTCTCTAGACGAAGACAAACTTGCAATTTTGCACAGAGGGGGGACCTCAATAAGCCAACCACCCCCTGCCGGTGGGGGCATGCCCATTTCTTTCCATTAGGTTAATAGACAATCATAAAAAAAGTTAGCAAAAGAGAGCCTGCCTCTAGAAGGGAAGCTCTCTATTATTTAAATTAAATCCTGATATTCTCTTGGGAATCAGTACCTTAATTGCCGCAGCCGCAACCGCTCAAGGGCTCCAGAACCTTCTTCAACCGCTCCGGCTTCCGGTCCAGGCGGTGCTGGGTTTCCAGGAAGCGGATAGTGCCGGTCTCTCCCCGCATGACCAGCGTGTGCGTGGTGGCAAAATCACCATAGAAGCGGACGCCTTTCAGCAGCTCGCCGTCGGTAACGCCGCTGGCGGAGAAAATCACGTCGTCGGTCTTCACCAGGTCATCTAAGGTCAAAAGCCGCTCTGCATTGCCGCCCAGCATCTGGCTGGCCCGGTAACGCTCCTCGTCATTTTCCGGCCATAAACGGCCCATAAACTCGCCGCCCAAAGAGCGCAAAGCCGCAGCAGCCAAAACCCCTTCCGGAGCGCCGCCGATGCCTACCATCATATCGATACCGCTGCCTTCGATACCGGTAGCCACTGCCGGTGAAACATCGCCGTCGGTGATCAGCTTAATCCTGGCGCCGCTGGCCCGCAGCTCATCGATAATCCTTTGGTGCCGGGGCCGGTCCAAAACCACCACCGTCACATCCCAAGGTTCTTTATCCAAAGCGGCCGCCACTGCCTTGACATTTTCCGTAACAGACCAGTCCAAATGTATCTTGCCTTTACATTTGGGGCCGGCGGCAATCTTATCCATATACATATCGGGGGCGTGAAGCAGACAGCCTTTAGGCGCTATGGCCAAAGTTGCAATGGCTCCCGTCATGCCTTTGGCTACCAGATTAGTGCCTTCCAAGGGATCTACGGCAATATCCACCTCAAAACCGCAGCCCATGCCTACCTTCTCGCCAATATACAGCATAGGGGCTTCGTCCATCTCGCCTTCCCCGATGACTACCGTGCCGTTGACGCTAACGGAGTCAAACATGGCCCGCATAGCCTCCACTGCGGCGCCGTCGGCGGCGTTTTTATCTCCTTTGCCCCACCAGCGGGCGGCAGCCAGGGCCGCTACTTCCGTAACCCGGGCCATCTCCAGGGAAAGCTCCCTGCCCATTGATTCATGATGAACCATAGCTAATCCTTCCTTTCAAGGGAAATCCATTATGCCGGCTGCCCTTAAGCTTTGCCGTTTGAGCCAAAAATTTGAATTTTTTCCCGGATTACCTCCACCATAGCCTGGCGGGCAGGCTTCAGGAGCTTGCGGGGATCGATTTCCCCCGGTTGTTTTGCCATCTCATCCCGGAGGGTATTGCAGAAGGCTTCCCGAATATTCGTATCGATATTAATTTTGCGGACGCCCAGGGAAATAGCGGTCCTCAGATCATCGGCAGGCACGCCGGAGGAACCGTGGAGAACGATGGGTACGGAAACCAAGCCTCTGATTTTCTCCAGACGGGCAAAATCCAGCTTGGGAGGCAGCTTGTAAGGGCCATGGGCGGTGCCGATGGCTACGGCCAGAGAATCCACACCGGTCTGCTCCACAAAGAGCTTGGCTTCCTGCGGGTCGGTCATCATAGCATCCCGTTCACTGACATTGATATGGTCTTCAATACCTCCCAGCTTGCCCAGTTCGGCTTCTGTAGAAACCCGGGCGGCTCTGGCGATTTCCACAACTTTTTTTGTCATGGCCACATTTTCTTCAAAAGGCTTAGCGGAGCCGTCATACATCACACTGGTAAAACCGCCGGTAATGCACTGAATGACCTGCTCCATATCGGTACCGTGGTCCAGATGCAAAGCAATGGGAATGGAGGCGTTTTTTGCCGCTGCGTTGCACAGAGCCACTACGTAATCCAACCCGGCATACTTAATGGCTCCCTGACTGGCTTGAATGATCACCGGTGATTTTTCCTTTTCTGCCGCTTCCACAATGGCCTGGACAATCTCCATGTTGTTGCAGTTGAAGGCTCCTACGCCGTAGCCGCCTTTTTCTGCTGCGTCTAAAAGGGTTTTTACTGTGACTAATGCCATTTTAACCTGCCTCCTTTATATCAATTGATCCGCTCAGGGCGGGGTACGTTTATGGTAATAACGCCTCAGTAGAAAAGTTTCGATTGCAGAAATTTTTCTTACCTGTTTATTTTTGCCGGTCTAAGGCCGCGCCGATGAAATCCCTGAATAAAGGATGGGCCCGGTTAGGCCGGGACTTGAACTCCGGCTGGAAAGAGCAAGCCACAAACCAGGGATGGTCAGGCAATTCTACGACCTCCACAAATTCGCCGTCGGAGGAGAGTCCCGCAAGGGCAAGACCGCCCTCAATAAAGGTCTGCCGATAAGCGTTGTTCATCTCCAGGCGGTGGCGGTGCCGCTCCCTGATCTCCTCACTGCCGTAAGCGGCGGCGGCTTTGGAGCCCCTTTTCAAGATACAGCCATAGCTGCCGATACGCAGGGTACCGTTTTTGCCGAAGCTGGAAGGATCGGACTTGTCATCTTTGCGGGCATAATGGACCACTTTATCCCGGCTTTCGGGATGGGCTTCTTCCGAGCCGGCGTCCATGGACAATACATGGCGGCCATATTCCACCAAAGCTAGCTGCATACCTAAACTTATGCCGAAGTAAGGGATTTTATTTTCCCTGGCATACTGAATAGCTAATATCTTACCCTCGATGCCCCGGGTACCGAAACCGCTGGGCACCAGTATGCCGTCGTAGCCTTCCAAAATCTCCTTGGCTTTTTCTTTGCTGGTAATATTGCCGGAGAAAATCAGGGAATGCTGGACTTCCGCCTCATGATGAATACCGGCGTGGCGCAAAGCTTCGCAAACGCTGAGGTAGGAGTCAGGCAGCTCCGTATATTTGCCTACTATGGCAATTTTGACTTTGTGCTTAGGATTTTTTGCGCGGCGTACCATGGCTTCCCATTCGTCCATCATGGCAGGACCGCATTCCAGGCGGAAATAATCCACTACGATATCGTCCAGACCCTCGGAACGCAAAAGCAGCGGTATCTCGTCCAGATTGTCCACATCGGGAGTCTGAATCACCGCTTCTTTGTCGATATCGCAGAATAAGGCAATCTTAGCCTCCGTATCCTTTGATAAAGGCCGCTCGGAACGGCAAACGATGGCGTTGGGCTGGATGCCGATACTCCGCAGTTCCTTGACGCTGTGCTGAGTGGGCTTAGTCTTGGCCTCGGAGGAAGCGGAAAGATAAGGCACCAGCGTCACATGGATATACATAATATTTTCACTGCCCATATCCCGTTTCATCTGGCGAATGGCTTCAATAATCGGCAGGGACTCAATATCGCCTACCGTACCTCCTATTTCTGTGATCACCACATCGGGATAGAGCCTGTCCGCCACTGTCCGGATAGAGTTTTTAATCTCATTGGTAATGTGAGGAATAACCTGAACGGTTCCTCCCAGGTATTTGCCTTCCCGCTCATTGCGGATGACCCGGTCATAGACAGAGCCCATGGTAGTGCTGCAGCAGCCCGGCAATGTGCTGTCGGTGAAGCGCTCATAGTGGCCCAAGTCCAGGTCCGTCTCAGCGCCGTCATCAGTGACGAAAACCTCGCCGTGCTGAGTAGGACTCATATTGGTAGGATCTACATTGATGTAAGGATCAAACTTCTGATTGACCACCTTCAGTCCCCGGTTTTTCAATAAGCGCCCTAAGGAGGCCGCGGTAATTCCTTTCCCCAATGAGGAAACTACTCCTCCGGTGATGAATACGTATTTTGTCGATGACATTACCTTTTCCCTCCAAAATATATTAAAAATATATTATACTACATTCTTTCCGGGGCGCTGACGCCAATTAATTGCAGGACATTGCGAAGCACGATTCTGGTGGCATCGGATAAAAGCAGCCGGGCCTGGCGCAAAGGCATATCTTCTACCAGGCAGCGGCATTCTGTATAAAAGCTGTGATATAAAGCGGCCAAATCCATAGCATAGCGGGGCAGGCGGTGAGGCTCCCGGTCAATGGCAGCCTGAATGATCTCCTCCGGCAGGTCCGCTAATTTGCGGATCAGCTCAAGCTCCGCCGGGTGGATCAGGCGGCTGAGGTCTGCCTGGGACCATGGCTGATTGCTGCCGCCGGCGCCTTCCGAAGCCATTTTGAGCAGGCTGTGGATTCTGGCGTGAGCATATTGAACATAGTAAACGGGGTTTTCCGAGGACTGGGATTTTGCCAGATTTAAATCAAAGTCCATCTGGCTGTCGGCGCTGCGCATGACGAAGAAGAAACGGGCCGCATCCCGGCCGACCTCCTCCATCAGCTCATCCAAGGTGATGTATTGGCCGCTGCGCTTGGACATTCTGACGAGCTCATCGCCCCGCAGCAGGCGGACCAATTGCATCAGGATCACTTCCAGGTCGTCGGGGTTGTAGCCTAAAGCGCCCATGGCCCCCTTCATCCTGGCTACGTGGCCGTGATGGTCGGCGCCCCAGATATCGATAAGGGTCTGGAAGCCTCGTTCAAATTTGTCCCGGTGGTAAGCGATATCCCCCGCAAAATAAGTAGGTACGCCGCTGGCCCGAACCATAACCTCGTCTTTTTCGTCGCCGAAAGCCGTGGCCTTTAGCCAAAGAGCGCCGTCCTTCTCACAAAGGAGATTCTTCTCCCCTAAAATATTGACGGTCTCCTGGATTTTGCCTTTGTCATGGAGGCTTTGCTCACTGAACCAGACATCGTAATGGACGCCAAAATTCTCCAGGCTCCTGCGGATGGCGCTGAGCTTTTCCTGGAGGCCGGCCTGGATCATAAATTCCCGGCGCAGGCTGGATTCTATATGCAGGAAGCGGTCTCCCTCCCTCTCCAGAATCAGCTTGGCCGTCTCGGTAATATCCTCACCCTGATAGCCATCCTCGGGGAAAACAACCTTCTCCCCCAAAAGCTCCAGATATCTGGCTTCCAAGGACTTGCCGAAGTTTTCAATCTGGTTGCCGGCGTCATTAATGTAATACTCCCGGCTGACGAAAAAACCGGCGGCGCTGAGCACATTGCCCAGGCTATCGCCTAAAGCCGCGCCCCTGGCATTGCCCATATGAAGCAGGCCTGTGGGATTGGCGCTGACAAACTCAATCTGGACTTTGCGGCCGCCGCCGAAATCGCTGCTGCCGTAAGCTTGATCCTCAGCCAAAATCGCTGTCAGCACCGGATGGAAATAGCCGGGAGTCAGATAAAAATTGAGAAAACCGGGACCGGCAATCTCCAGCTTGTCCAGCCAGTCCAATTCTTTAGCAAAATGGTCCAGGATAATCTGGGCAATCACCCGGGGGGCTTTGCCGGCTGCTTTTGCCATGATCATGGCAATATTAACAGCAAAATCCCCGTGGTTTTTATCACGGGGGGCATCTATCGCAAAAGCCGGCGGCTCTCCGGCAGGCAGTTGGCCGGCCTTTTCCGCCCTGCTCAGGGCTGCCAAAACCTCCTGCCGGATCAATTCTTTAATTTCTTTCACTCTATTCATAATACTTCCTCCATCATCATGCTTTTATTATAGCTAAGTGGTAACGGGCCTGTCAACCGACAGGCCCGGTTTTCTGCTAAAGGCGAATGATTTTTTCTTCGGCTCCGGTGGTGCAATTATAATATAACGAGAAGCGTTCTGTTCCCACAATAGCTCTGACTTCCCAAGTCAAAATTTCTTTTCCCCAATCGTCCTGAATCAGGGCCAGATTTGTTTCCTCCACCCGCAGATAAGGGCTGATAAAAGTCATCAATTTACCCCGGGTAACCAGCACTTCTTCCAAAACCCTCTCTTTATGATTGCGGTAGAAAGGGGAACCCTCATAGCCGGTGATTTTCATCTCCTGGAGATCAACCTGAACCTTAACTTGATCTGAGTAAAGCCGGACCCCTTCCTGCAGCGGCGTTAACGTATATACGCCGTAGCCCCCTTCTTCCTGGCTGTAAGCCAGTACCATATCGGGGAAATTGCGCTGGGCCAAAAAGTCAAGGGCCCGGTGGCCTCCCTGCAAAAGCCGCTCTTCAGAAGCCGCCGGCGGGCTCATCATGCCCGTTTGGCTGCCTGCATCCCGTTCGGGATCCGGTATGGCCATAGCCCACAAAACATGGCCGTCCCGCTTCACCACATCCACCTCGGCAAAGGGTATGGTGATGTTGTTTTGGACCATGGAAAGCTCTACGCTGTAAGTGGGTGTGTCCCCAACGCTTTCATAAGCTACCCGGCCTTGAAAACCGGCGGCGTTTTCGCCCAGCCAAAAGTCTTTCGCAATTTGAATGGCCAGTTCTGCCCCAATATCTTTTTCCAGTTCTTGTACCTGGTCACTGGCCGGACCCTCTGCCTGCGTTTGACCCGGTTGAGTTTCTTCTGGCTGAGTTTCGCCTGGTTGAGTTTCGCCTGGCTGAGTTTCCCTTGGCTGGGTTTCGTCCGGTTGGCCCTGCCCTTGCTGTCCCTCTGCCCCTTGGATTTCTGCCAAGGGCTTAGGCGCCCCGGTATATTCGGACGAGGGCCCTGTCAAGGCTTTCAGATCCCCGCTTATATTGATTTCCGGATACTCTGCCAGCCCCGTTTCCATAAGACTTAGCCCGTCAATAACGGCATTGGCCTCGTCTGCCTCCGGACGCCAGAGCAATTGCTGTACATCCACCAGCTTCAAATCCTGCTCCACTACCTGGGTGGATATCTCATCCATGCTGTCTCTTAAATGCCTGGCCTGCTGATACAGCTTCAGAACGTGCTCTTTTTCCTGAGTGACCAGCAGGTTGTCCTCCCTGGCCGTGCGCCAGAGTAAATAATAGGCGGTGTCCGCCGTGGCTCCCAAAAAATTCTCCGTTTGCTCTAAAGGCATAAAGGAAAGGGGCAGCCCCCCCAGGTTGGCTTGGGCGGCAAAGGATTGACGCCACAAGGCTGACAGGGACAAAACCAACTGTTCCCGGGAGCTGCAGGATAATACCTGGGCCAATTGGCCTGTAATATCATCCAAATTTTGGGTTAGGTCATGAAAATCCCGCTGATAATTGTTTTCGGCTAAAGTAATCAGGCTTTCCCGCTCCCGCATCCGCATAGCGCCTTGATATACGGCGGCCACCAAAGCCGCCGCCAGACAAAGGGAAAGCAGCATCAGCCAGCGGCTCTGGCTTTTTCTCGGCGGAGCTCCTCTGCTTTCTGTGCCATTGCCATTTTGCTGCTCGGCAAATTCGTTATAACTCTTTTCACTCATCTTTATACCCTTCCCTTCCGTCATTTGGCAAACACATGGTTGCCGATTCGGGCGATAATAGGACGGGACCATATCCATTTAGAAGTAGCCGTAACGGGGTTCCAATAATAGATGGCTCCGTTGCTGGGATCCCAGCCGCCTAAGGCTGCCTTGGCTGCTTTGACCGCCGATTCCGTGGGCTCCTGGTAATATTGGCCGTCTTTTACGGCGTCAAAAGCGCCGGGCTCAAAAATTACACCGTAAACTGAATTAGGGAAGTTGGGATGCTTGCAGCGGTTAATGATTACTGCCCCAACCGCCACCTGGCCTATATAAGGTTCTCCCCGGGCTTCACCGCTGATCACTTTGGCCAGAACTGTTGTATCTTTGCTGCTGGCCGTGCCTACGCCTCTGGTTACTACCGTCAGGCTTTGTTCTTGCTCCTGATTTTCAGCCTGCAGCCACAGCCCCACTGCAAATAAGCTGGCAAAGGCAAAAAGAAAGCCCGCCAGCCATAGCGCTCTTTTCTTTTTACTATAGTCGAGATGCTTAGGTTCCTTAGTCCCCATGGCCGTCCTCCTGCTTTTTACTCTAGTATGAACAAAAAAGCCGGACGTTATAACGCAGCAGAAGAAAGATTTCGCTTATAGAAATCTTTCTTTGAAATATTTTTTATCCGAAGCAAATCTTTCATGCAAAAACAAATGGAGCTGTCTCATTTGAGACAACTCCATAATATGCGCACGCAGCTAATCGATGGATTTTGTGCAAAATTGCAGCTTTGTAGGGTCCATTCATAGTGTTTTGAGCAAAATTGCAGGTTTAGCGGTATTATAAATTCATCTTTTTCCTACATCAGGCTATATTTAGCGTAATAATTAGGGAACATCCACTATTTTAAGGAAACAATGCACTTTAAACTTGAAATTTTGCTCAAAATGACCGAGCAGCAGATACAAACCTGCAATTTTGAGCAGCTAGCTATGGCTAACGATAACAAACCTGCAGTTTTGAGCAGTTTACCCGGTGAACAGCCGCTTATTTCCTTACTTCACGTCTACCAGGTCATTGCGGACCCAGGCCTTCATGCCGTAGCTGAATTCGATATGGTACCAGTCTCCGCTTACCTCAATGATCTTAGCGGTTTCGCTGGGCAAAAGCAGACCCACCATATCATAGGTAGTACCGGGGCCTTTGCGCAAATTGGCGTTGTTGCTGCCGGCTTTCAGGCTGACGCTTTTGCCGGTGACGCTTCCGGTGCCGGTACCCGTACCACTACCGGTGCCTGTGCCGGAACCGCTGCCAGTTCCTGTACCTGTACCGGTACCCGTGCCGCTGCCGGAACCGGCGCCGCTACCCGTGCCCGAGCCGCTGCCTGCTACAGCTCCGGCCGCTCCGGCCTGAGCTGCCTGAATCTCCGCCACCGTAGGCATCTTGGCAATGGCGTCCGCCGTCATGGTGATGGTGATGGGGTCTTTGGCGCTGATGAATTCCACTTTTGCGCCGAAGCATTCGGAGGCAAAACGTACCGGCACCATGGTGCGGCTGTCTTTAATGATGGGGGCTTTGGCCAGAGTGACTACCGTATTATCCACCTTGGCCAGGGTGGATCCGGGCCATAAAACGATATTTCTGGTACCCAGAGTCAAGGTTACGGTGTTTTGATTGCCGTCATAAACTACGTCCACACCCAGACCCTCGCTGACAAAACGCAAGGGCACCATAGTAAAGCCGTCGATGAGCTGAGGAGCCACATCGAGAATCACCGGCGTATCGTCTTTGGATGCAATGGGATCATTGAGAGTGAGCTTGACTACCTTATCTCTGGTATCCTCCGGATTTACTTCCACATCGGAGGTGGTTTTGATCTCAAAGGATTTGGTGGTGATGGTTTTTGTGCCTTTCAGCGGCGTCATATCCATGAGATATACGGCGGCCGGCGGATTTTGAATACCGGCGGCGCTTGATACGATAATGGTCATTTCCGTATTGACGGAGGCGCCGATGGGCAGGGTGAAAATCACTTCCCGCCTGGTGGGGTTAACCAAAACCCCGGAGCTCTGCTGGCCATTGACGGTGATACTCTGTGCGGAAATAGAGCCGGGCAAAATGGTGCCGTTGGGGAAAGTCAGGGTAAAGCCCTGGACGGAATCCCCTTCCGTCAACTGAATGCCCCCTTTAGGGATAGTAAAGGTCCATTGGCCCAGAGCGCCGGTGCCATTAGGCGACACCTTCACGGTGGGATTCTTATCATCGAGGGGCATGTAAATCTCTTCAGAGGTCTTGCTCATATCGAAGGGGAAAGAGTCAATCACCTCTGTGTTTTTGGTGGTGCTGGCCCTAAGAATGGCGTTGGAGGTGTCCCTGCTGATGGTAATGCCGGAATTGGGAGCGATAATGATTTCAATAGGATAATTTTCCGGAAAATTCATGGTGGAAGAAAGAGGGATGATCATTTTTTGCCCTACCACCACGGGATTGAGGCCATGCATCTGGATGCCGTTGATCGAGACGGTTTTTACGTCAATGGTCTGCGGCAAGCGAAAACCTATAGGGAAGTCCAGAATGATCTGGTCTACGCCGCCGATGAGCTGGCCGTTTTTATTGGTGGTGAAATTAACGGTGATCTGCTCCGCTTCATAGCCTTTAACCCGGCCCAGGCCAACGTGGGGCTTAGATATGCCGTCATTGGAAACGTATTCGGAAATAACAAACTTAGGAGAGGCAATGGGGGTAGTCTCCTTGGAGGTATATACGGAAAAGCTGTATTCTCCCATATCCTGAGGGTTTTTCATCATAGCGCCGGCCAGGTTGATGATCACCGTTTCGCCGCCATAAATAGTGGTGTTTTTCGGCAGCAAAATGCTCAGCAAACCATTGGAATAATCTACGCCGCCGGAGACCTGGCCTTTGATATCCACATAGCCGGCCTGCCAACTGCCGGAATTAAACTTATACTCCGAAGGAAATCCGATATGGACGGTATCGATACCGCCGCTTAAAATCTGGTTGGAGTTAAACGTAATCTGGTAACGGCTGTTTTCTCCTACCGTATTATTCTCCGGCTTGACCGTCACATTGGTCACGCTGGTCACGGCGGCGGTCTGAGCCAGACCCATAGCCGGCGCCAATGTACAGATTAAAAAGACGGCCAGCAGCACAACTGCCAGGGACTTCTTTTTCATGCTGGATGCTCCTTTCCCATTGCCAATCTGGATTTTCTATTCGATTATATCACATATGACGGAAATTCCTGAACAAAAGATCGGCCAATCTCCATAAAAACGAGGATTTAATAAAAATTTTACAATTCTCAGCATCAAAATAAGCCGCCCCTCTAATACTAATCGTATTAACCGGAACGGCTTATGTATCTATCGGCGGATCTGGCGCTGCCGAAACATGCTTTGCTGCTTCAAAACTTGCTTTACTGCTCCATTTGTTTGGCTAAAAAGGCCGCCGCCGTCTCCACAAGACGGAGCTCAATATCGCTGAACTTGGCGCCTGCCTCTTGGCTGGCTAAGGCTACGGCGCCGATGGAATCGCCTTCGGCGATAATGGGAGCCAAAGCAACGGCGCTATATTTGCTTTCCCGCTCGTCCCCTTCGCAAATAGCCGCCGCCAAGGCGGTGCCGGGCTGATTCTGCATTGTGGATCGCCGGTCGTTCATGACCTTTTCAATACCGCTGCCGATGGGTTTATTCAAAAACTCTTTTTTTGACGCACCGGCTACGGCGATGGTCTGATCCCGGTCGGCAATGATGGCGATATGTCCGGTAGCTTCATAAAGGGATTCTGCATATTCCTTGGAAAAATCCCCCAACTCGCCGATTAAGGAATATTTCTTAAGGATCACTTCTCCTTCCCGATCAACAAAGATCTCTAATGGGTCCCCTTCCCGTATCCTTAGTGTACGGCGAATTTCTTTAGGAATAACGACCCGGCCCAGATCATCGATTCTTCTTACAATGCCGGTTGCTTTCATCGAACTAATTCCTCCTTGCGCTGCATGGTCTACTGCTATTATTTGCGATCTGGGAAATTTTATTCTTTTGCCGGCGGTTTTTTATTATAACTCTTAGGTCTCCAAGACAAAAACTTCCTTGCCTCTTTGACATACGGGACAGCGCCAGTCTGCCGGCAATTCTTCAAAAGGTATCTCTCCGTCATAGACGTAATGGCAAATCGAGCACACCCATTTGCCTTGCTTGGCCTGGCCCCCGCCGGGGCCTTCGCTGCCGGCTGCTGCTGCGGCATCCGACGGTTTTTTGGGGGCGCCGCCGGATTTCATTTTGCGGTAATCGGCATAGGTTATAGGTTCCTGCTGACCGGTGGTCTGACAGTTCTCCACCTCACAAATAAACAGATAATGACTGCCTAAATCAATGGTCTGCTCAACCCGGCAGCTAAAACGGGCAATGGTTCCTTCCACTATATAAGGATTTCCCCGCTCATCTTTTTCAAAGGGTATACCAGCAAATTTTTCTTTTGTCCTGCCGCTTTGCATGCCGAAATGAGCTATTTTATCCAAAGGGCAATCCATAGACAAGACAGATACGGCCATGCTGCCTTTTTTGGTGATTAGCTCCGTAGTTAAATTGGTTTTTAACATGGTGGCAACCAGGCGGCCGGGCTCAGAGGTAGCTTGGGCGGCAGTATTGATAATGCAGCCGTTAAGCTGCCCCTCAAACTCTACGCCTACCACAAACAAACCGTAGGTTAATTTAAAAAAGGCCTTTTTATCCAAGAAACCCCCTCCTAGTATAATAATGTCATAGCCTCTTCGGCTATGCAGGTTAACAAGTTGCTTGATGGCTTCCTGTAGACGCCAGACAGATTGTGAGGTAAACTTTCACGGATAGGATAAACAATGT
>JBCFAO010000019.1:0-67837 GCA_038562165.1 Clostridiales bacterium
AATCGAGTAGGAGGCTGCCCATTAATTGGGCAGCCGACCTCTCACACCACCGTACGTGCCGTCCGGCATACGGCGGTTCAATAACTTGAGTGCAGCGCCTCGTATCTCTTGGCTATGTCGTCATAGCCCATGGATGCGAGGCATTCGTTTGTTAGTGATGTAGTCAATATCCAACTGCCAGCAACCCGCCAATAGCCTAGGCGGCTGTTGGCCCATTCCCAGGCTTTCCGGCTATCTACGCCCAGTCCCACCAGGTTGTCATGTTTGGTCCTCATTCTCTTCCATTGCTTCCACAAGATTTGCCGGATTCTTCTCCGTATCCATTCATTTAATGACTGGATTCTGCTCTTCATTCCCGCAATAGCATAATAACCCAGCCACCCTGTTGTATATTTCTTCAGGTTGGCCAGAATGACTTCCATGGAGTTAGCCTGTTTGCGACTGGTTAGCTGACGTATTTTCTCTTTGAATCTCTTTAGACTCTTTTCATGTACCCGGATTCCTGTTCCCTTTCCGTCTTTGTACAGGGAAAACCCCAGGAATTTCAGCCTTAACGGACTTCCCGTCCGACTCTTTTCCCGGTTTACCTTCAACCTCAGCTTTTCCTCCAGGAATCTTGTACAGCTTTCCATCACTCGTTCAGCGGCTCTTTGGCTTTGGACGTAGATATTGCAGTCATCCGCATACCTCACAAACTTATGCCCTCTGCTTTCCAGCATTCGGTCAAAAGCCGTCAGGTAGATGTTACTCAATAGCGGAGAAAGCGGGCCGCCCTGGGGCGTCCCTTTTGTGGTCGGGCTTACCAGCCCACCTGCCATTACTCCGCTCTTAAGAAACTTGCGGATTAGCTTGACCACTGCTTTGTCTTTTATTTCTTCGCTCACCATGCCTAAGAGTATGTCGTGGTTCACCGTGTCAAAGTATTTCGCCAGGTCGATGTCTACCACTCGGGTATACCCACAGTCGTAGTACATCTTTGCTTTCTTCATCGCCTGCTGGCCATTCCGGCCCGGCCGGAAGCCATAGCTGCTTTCCGAGAATCTTGGCTCGAAGATGGATTGCAGTACCTGCATAACCGCTTGCTGCACCATTCGGTCAATTACCGTTGGCACGCCAAGCTGTCTTTTCCCGCCATCCGGCTTCGGGATTTCCACCCGTTTCACCGGCTTTGGTTTGTACCAGCCTCCCCGTATACTTTCCACCAGTTCTTCCTTGTGTTCTCTCAGGTAGGGCAACATCTCTTCTACGGTCATTCCATCTACGCCTGCTGCTCCGCCGTTTTGCTTCACTCTCTTGTACGCTGCGTTCAGGTTATCCCTATGCAGTATCCTTTCGAGCAAGCTCTCTGCACCGTTCTTCTCTGCGGTCTCCGCTAAGACCATACTCCGCGCTTTTCGGTTACTCTCCGTTTCCAACGTACCCTCGCCAAAACAGCCAGTTTTACCTGTTTTCTGCTCTCTCTGCATGGTCTCACCTTCCTCTCACTTGAAGAATCTGTTACTGTTCAGCCCTTCCCGACAGAGAGGAATTCGCCCTCTCTGCCGGTACTATGGCCTCTGCTGACTTCTCACCATTTAGCCATCCATCTCTGCATGGGTTCAGCTAGTGTCAGGGGTAACCTGTCTTTTGCCGCCTGGTGAGACCTCCCCGGGTAAGAGTGGTAACTTTCCTCCCAGGCAACCGCTGCATTTACACCACGGGGTTCGGGCAGTATTGGATTTCGTTTTGTTAGGCAAACTCATCCGCCCCGCAATTGCCTTCTATGCAGTTTCTGTTCGTCGGTTCGGGATTTTGCCGCCGGCTTCCTTCAGATTCCGCCTCGCGACGGACACCCTTGCCTTTGGCTAACAGTTCCTACTGCCAAGTCTGTAGCGGACTTTCACCGCCTAGTTACCACCCATGCCGGGCGCACCTATTCACAAGGAGCTGCCGCATTTACGGCAGCTCCTTTTCCTGGTGTAAACCTAATTTCCAATAATTTTATAAAAAATTAACCCGGATTTAGTTTTTTGATAATTGACAGAGTCAAAAACTGGGTTTATACTTATCTTAAAAATATTTTTCTGCACTACTAAACTTTTTTTAGCATTTGGTCTTTGTAATTGATCCTTATCGTTATTTATACTCTAGCCGTTACTTCAGAGCTACCATAAGCGGTTGTTTCTTTCAATATTCAGTTTATTTCATCGATTATTGGGAAGCAAGGAGCCTGGGAAAAGGATTTAAGAAGAGAGAACCGTATATAGCAGCACTGGGTTATGGGATATACAAGCCGTCTCCAAATAAAAACAGGTGAAAGAGGTGTTTCCATGAAAAGTGAAACCTCCGGTTTCGGTAGTTCAACCTTGTTTGAGTTAAACGGTAAACCACCCCTGCGATTCGCCTTCCCTCAAGCCATGCAGCATATTTTGGCCATGCTGGTAGGCAACATCACCCCGCCTATTTTGGTAGCACAGTTGCTGGGCTTGCCGGAGGAAAGCAAGATCCTCCTGATGCAGGCCGCTATGCTGATCGGCGGCATCACAACTCTTATTCAGCTTTTTCCTGTCTTCGGCTTCGGCATGGGTTTGCCCAATGTCATGGGCGTTGCTTTCGCTTATATGCCCATACTAACCTCTATTGGTCTGGCTTACGGCATACGGGCGATTTTCGGCGCCCAACTGGTAGCGGCTTTTGTTTCTATTTTCATCGGTATGGGCATTGGCAAAATTCGCAAATATTTTCCGCCCATTGTCAGCGGCACCGTTGTATTAAGCATAGGACTTTCCCTATACACCACCGCCATTAACTATATGGCGGGAGGCAGCGCCACCGCCAGCAATTTCGGAGAACCCCGCCTCTGGGCCATTGCTCTGATTACCCTGGCTGTAACCTTGGCCTGCAATTTGCTGGGCAAGGGCTATATCAAAGTTTCCGGTATGCTTATTGGTATTGGCGCCGGCTACATTCTGTCCCTGATCTGGGGACAGCTCTCGGGTCAGCCTATGATCTCCTTCCAAAACGTAGGCACTGCCTCTTGGGTGGCTATTCCCCGGATTCTGCCCTGGGGCCTTGATTTCAATATCTCCGCCATCATTTCTATGATTTTGATGTATATTGTCCAGGCGGTGCAAACCATCGGCGACGTTTCCTCCACCACCATCGGCGGCTTTGGCCGGGAAGCTACGGACGACGAGCTGGGCGGCGCTATCAAAGGCCAGGGTATTTGCGGTATGCTGGGCGCCTGTATCGGCGGTTTGCCCACGGACCCCTATAGTCAAAACGTAGGTTTGATCGTTACTACGAAAGTGGTGGCCAAGCGGGTCTTTTTGATTGTAGGCGGGCTGATGATTGTAGCCGGCTTCCTGCCTAAGTTTGGCGCTTTGATGACCACAATCCCCTATCCGGTGCTGGGCGGCGCTACGATCACCGTCTTTGCCGCCATCACCATGTCCGGTATTCAGCTAATCTCCCAGCAGCCTTTAAACTACCGCAACCGCATGATTGTTGGTATTGCGTTAGCTTTAGGCGTAGGAATCAGCTCCGTACCCGTTTCGCTGCAGTTTTTCCCCATGGAATTGCAGAATATCCTGGGCAAATCGCCCATCGTCCTGTCCTTTCTGGTAGCTTTTATCCTTAACATTCTTGCACCAAAGGATGACAGCGCCGAAGAAGATTGAGTTTACCACGGCAAAGTTTTAGGCCGGATTAGAAAATACAAAAAACATCGCCGGAGCAGCATAGCAGAAGCTCCCGGCGATGTTTTTTTGCATGTCAAAATTGGCCTATGACGCAAATAAGTATTGACAATGACCCTATCTTGCTCAAAATGAAAGTATAGAAGGAGGGTGGACTATGAAAAAATACAAATTTATCATCTATCTTCTTTTGCTTTTTTTAGCCCTCCGTTGGGGCTATCACTATTATTTTAGTCCCACAGGGTTTCGCAGCGAGATGTTGGCCAGAGATTATTTTTCAAATGAAGTGGTCAGTATTCCTATCGTTTTATTTAAAGCTCATAGTCAGGAAAGCGTTCCTTATTCCGCAAAAGGTTATGCAATGCAGTATTATAAACAAACCGTTTTCTGCTCCATCAGATCTATTGATTGGCTGGCACAGGAAATCTCCCTGGGGCGTTGGAGCATGGACGGCAGAAAATTAGCGAAAGAAGACATGAGCATAAACAATTTCGGCGATAGCCTTATTCTGTCAATTAATATTGAGGATCAGGTCAGTCCCTTTGCCATAACGAAAATAGCCAACAGCAAAAACGGTTATTTGTTTTCAAACATGAGCAAACAGTTTTTTGATCCTGAAAACTTTCTTGTTTATTCCTATCTGGAGCTTATCCTGCCTCTCCAGTTTATCACCGATGAGCGCATACATGATAATGTCTCGGTTTGTTATCAGGAAACGGATTATCTTGCTGCTGCTGGAAAAGAAGAGTTCATGGCATTTTATGAGGACTTGAATCGCTATCATATTTTTGCTGAGGAAAATGGCTTTGTGATTGTAGAAGATAAGGAGCTGGGCTCGGCTCAAACTATTTATTGGCCTGTTCGCTTTATCTTTCAGGAGAAAGAGGGTAATACAAGCTTTCGTATTGACCATGTAAGCAGTGAGGAAATTGACAATTTTCATTTTTAGTTTTTCGCAAGGCGGGTGCATCTCCGCCTTTTTTATGATAAAATAATTTGATAAACAAAGCCGCAGCACAAGGGCTTTGCTATCTAAATTATGATCAAAATTCATATCGAAATTTATATCGGGGAGGATATCATGCAGGTTTACCTGGCCACATACGGCTGCCAAGCTAATGAACGGGATTCCGAGACAATCCTGGGCATGCTGGAGCAGATGGGATATAGAGAAACAAAAAAAGAGGAAGAAGCGGACCTGATCCTGCTGAATACCTGCAGCATCCGGGAAAAAGCGGAGCAAAAGGTCTTCAGCTATTTGGGGACTTTGAAGCAATATAAGCAGGACAAGCCGGGGCTGGTTATCGGCCTTTGCGGCTGCATGGCCCAGGAGACGGATATGATCAAGCTGATCCGCCGCCGGGCTCCTCAGGTTGACCTGGTACTGGGCACCCACAAGCTCCACCGCCTGCCGGAAATGATCCGCAATGTCCAGGGCGGCCTGGGCTTTCAGTGGGATCAGGAGGAGACAGGGGAGATCGTAGAGGCCCTGCCGGCTATCCGGCCATATCCCTTCAAGGCCTTGATCAATATTACTTATGGCTGCAATAATTTTTGCACCTACTGCATCGTGCCTTACGTCCGGGGCAGGGAGCGCAGCCGCCGTCTGGAGGATATCCTCTCGGAAAGCCGCCAGCGGGTAGCGGAGGGGGCCGTGGAATTGATGTATCTGGGGCAGAACGTCAATGCTTATGGCAAGACCCTGAAGGATGAGTCCGCCGAAAACAAGGACAAAGAAGCCAGCTTCGCTAATCTGCTTTACCGGGCCCAAGAGATCGAGGGACTGGAAAGAATTCGCTACATGACATCCCATCCCCGGGATTTTGGAGAAGATCTGATCCGGGCCATTGCCGATTGCCCCAAAGTCAGCCGTCACATCCATTTGCCGGTGCAATCCGGCTCCAGCCGTGTTTTGCGGCAGATGAACCGTGGCTATAGCCGGGAGGAATACCTGGCTCTGGTGGAACGGATCCGCCGGCAGGTCCCCGAAGCTGTATTTACTACAGATATTATCGTAGGTTTTCCCGGCGAGACAGAGGAGGACCTCCAGGATACGATTACGCTATTGGATCAAGTGGGTTTTGATTCCGCTTTCACTTTTATGTATTCACCCCGTCAGGGCACTCCGGCGGCCAAGCTGACGGATCAGATACCTTTGCGGGAGAAGAAAGCCCGCCTTCAGGCAGTGATGGCAGCCCAGGCCAGCAATAGCCTTCACCTCCATCAGGGACTGCTGGGGCAAACCCTCCATGTCCTGGCGGAAAGCTGGGATAACGGCTTTTTATCCGGCCGGGCCGACGGCAATCAATTGATTCATTTTCCTGGGGAAGCCTCAGGAGTAGGAGCCTTCCATCAGGTGAAGGTCAAGGAGGCCCAGACCTGGACATTAAAAGGAGAAACCCATGGCCAAGAGTGATTTCGACGTCAAAACACCGATGATGAAGCAGTATTTCGATATCAAAGCAGAAAACCCGGGGGCTTTGGTAATGTTTCGCCTAGGCGACTTCTATGAGTTTTTTGGCGAGGATGCCCAGATAGCCGCCCGGGAACTGGATATTGTACTGACCGGCCGGGATGCGGGTATGGAGGAGCGCATCCCCATGTGCGGCGTGCCCCATCACGCTCTGGAGCAGTATTTAAGCCGCCTGGTGCAAAGGGGTTACCGGGTCTGCGTCTGCGAGCAGTTGGAAGACCCGAAATCCGTCAAGGGCATAGTTAAGCGGGGCGTAGTCCGGATTGTGACGCCGGGCACCGCCATGGAAGTGGGCGGCAGCGATGAGGAAAGCACCTTCATTGCCGCTTTGCTCCATGGCGAGGAGGAGCATTGGGCTATGGCTCTTTGCGAAGTCTCCACAGGCCAGTTGCGAATGGCTGAGTTTACCGGTCCTGGCTGCCTGACGGAATTATCCGGAGAAATTCACCGGTTAAAACCCAAAGAGATTCTAATTTCCGAAAATGACTATCTTACCCTGACCGAATTGATCCGCCAATGGACCAGCGAGGAAAAAGAGGGCAGCGTTGTAACCCTGCGGCCCGGCTCTGCCTTTGCCCGGCAGGCCGGCCAGGAACGGTTAGCCAAACAGTTTGCTCCCGGATCTGGCACGCAAACTATTTCGCAATTCTCTCAAGAGCCAGGTTCCAGGCCTTTGTGGCTGGATTATCCCTTAGCCGGGGACTGTGCCGCCGCTATTTTAGGCTATTTGGAAGAAACCCAAAAAACTGCTCCGGCTCAAATTCGGGAGCTGGAGCTGGACCAGTCCGCCAACCGCCTGATCATGGACCCCACAACCTTTAGAAATCTGGAAATCACCAGAAACCTGCGCACCTATGAGAAAAAAGGCAGCCTCCTGGATCTGCTGGATGAAACCCGCACCGCTTTTGGGGTCCGTTTGCTCCGCAGCTGGCTGGAACGGCCTTTAGTGGATCAGGGAGCCATAGAAGCCAGGCTTAACGCCGTAGAGAGCCTGCACCGGGATTGGAGCCGGCGGCAGGAGCTGCGGCGTCTGCTCAAGGATATCTATGATATGGAGCGGCTGATGACCCGGGTGGCTTATCAGCGGGCTACACCCCGGGAGCTTCAGGCCTTATGCCAATCCTTTGGGGTGCTGCCGGCCATTCGCCGCCTGGCGGAAGAATTAAGCCAGGAAAGCCCCCAGTCCGAACTGGCCCGTATTTACAGGGAGCTGGATGAACTGCCGGATCTCCATGACCGGCTGGCCGTCGCCTTGGTGGATGATATCCCCAACAACTGGAAAGAAGGGGGCTTCATCCGGCCCGGCTACCATCCCCAAGCCGACGAGTATAGGAATAGCGCCCAAAACGGCCGCAGCTGGATGCTGGAGCTGGAGCAAAAAGAGAGAGAAAACACGGGCATCAAATCCCTTAAAGTCGGCTTTAATAAGGTTTTTGGCTACTATTTCGATGTGACAAAATCCAATTTATCCGCCGTCCCCGATTATTTTCAGCGGAAGCAAACCCTGGCTTCCGGCGAGCGCTTCGTCACCGAAGAATTAATTCGTTTGGAAGGGCTGGTGCTGGGGGCTGAGGAGAAGATGGTGGCTTTGGAGTTGGAGCTATACCAGGAGCTCCTGCAATTCCTGACGGCGGCTCTGCCCCGGGTGCAGACTACGGCAGCGGCCTTAGCCAAGCTGGATGTATTCCAGTCTCTGGCGGAGCTGGCCGCTGTCCGTCAATACTGCCGGCCGGAGTTTCAACCGGCCTCTTCATCGACTATCCGCATCAAAGATTTGCGCCATCCCGTTGTGGAGCAAATCCTTGATCAGGACCGCTTCGTGCCTAACGACTTGCTGATGGACGACAGCACCAGCCTGTTCATTATCACCGGTCCGAATATGGGCGGCAAAAGCACTTATTGCCGCAGCGTAGCTATAGCCTTTGTCATGGCCCAGATGGGTTCCTTCGTACCGGCTTCTAAGGCAAAACTGCCTTTAAGGGACCGGCTTTTTGCCCGGGTAGGCGCCAGCGACGATCTGCGGGGCGGACAAAGTACCTTCATGATGGAAATGAATGAAGTCGCCCATATATTGCAGCATGCTACCCAAAAAAGCCTGGTGATTCTGGATGAGGTAGGCCGGGGTACCGGCACCTATGACGGTCTTAGCGTAGCCTGGTCCGTCAGCCAATACCTGGTATCCCAGATTAAGGCCAAAACCCTTTTTGCTACGCACTATTTAGAATTAACTACTTTAGAGGAACAATATCCTGCAGTAAAAAACCTATCTTTGGTGGTGGAAGAAGAAGGGGAGAGAATCGTCTTTCTCCATAAGATATTGCCGGGTTCAGCCAACAAAAGCTATGGCATCCATGTAGCCCGTTTGGCGGGTCTGCCGGAAGAAGTCATCCAGCAGGCCAGTGCGAAACTGGAAGAGTTGGAGCAGGCGGAGGTTTATCAGGAGGAAAAATCTCCTCTTCCCTGGCCGGCAGAAGGCTCTCAGCTTTATCCGGGTTATCTGGAAACGGCGGAAGAAATCCACGCCGCACCTCCCGGCGTTACTCTCACCAAAAGAACTCTGGCAGAAAATAGCCCTAAATCCCAATTGGCTTTATTTGCTGAAACCGCCGGAACCGGCGGGGAGCTGGGGGAATCGGCGCCGGCTAATCAAGGAACCAAAAAACCTCTGAAAGATAAGGAATGGAAAGCTATCAATGAACTGAAGAAAAAGAATATTATGGCCATGACGCCTTTAGAGGCTTTAAATTATTTGCATAAGCTGCAGCAAAGCCTGCATAGCAGCTAAGAGAGTACATAGAAAGAGAATGTTTATGGAAAGAATAAGCACTGAAAACAGGATACAACGTTTAGATAACCTGACAGCCAACCAAATTGCTGCCGGTGAGGTCATTGAGCGGCCGGTTTCCGTAGTGAAGGAGCTGGTGGAAAACGCCATTGATGCCGGCAGCACTAAAATCAAAATCGAGATTCGGGAGGGCGGACTCTCTTTGATCCGCATTATCGACAATGGCAGCGGCATCCCCGTCCAGGACCTGCCTTTAGCTGTGGAACGCCACGCCACCAGCAAACTGCGGCAGATTCAGGACCTGGATGATTTGACGACACTGGGGTTTAGAGGCGAAGCCTTAGCCAGTATAGCTTCCGTAGCAGCCTTGGAAATCATCACCCGCAAAACCGGGGAGATTCAAGGCCACTGCCTGCGGGTCAAAGGCGAGGAGGAAGAGCCGGTTATCAGCAAAGCCGGTTGTCCCGAAGGCACCAGCATTACGGTGGAGCATCTGTTCTTCAACACGCCGGCCCGCTTGAAGTTTATGAAAACTCCCGGCTATGAGGGCGGTTTGATCCATGACCTGATCACGCAGCTTGCCCTGGGCTATCCGGCCATCGATTTCCGGCTGGAAAACCAGGGCAAAATGATCCTGGATACTGCCGGTATCAACAACACCGAAGACCTGGTGGAGCTTTTTTACGGCAAGGAGGCCAGACAAGCTCTGGTCCCCCTCGAATCAGCGGTTTCCAAAGGCCGGCTCAGGGGCTGGATTACGGCGCCGCCTTACAGCCGGGGTACCAGGAAAGGTTTTCACGTCTACGTCAACGGCCGCCGCATCTCCGTAAAAGATATGCAGTGGTCCATTGAACGGGCTTTTGAGTATGTGCTGCCCAAAGGCCGCTTTCCCCTGGCTATATTGGCTTTTCAGTTGCCGGGAGAGCTGCTGGACGTCAATGTTCATCCCGGTAAGTTGGAGATCCGAATTAATGACCCGGATTTAAATCCCTCCATTACCAGGGTTTTAAGAACGGCTATCTCCGGCGGCCAGTTGCTGCCGGACGCCGGCAAGCTGGGCATGGCGGCAGGAATCGGCAACTCCCCAATTGCCCAGTCCGCTAAAAACGATTCCGTGGCTGCCGGGACTGCTCAGGGCGGTCCAGGATTCTTCTCCGGCAGTTCGGCTGCCAAATTCGGCGGGGGCCAAATCAGCTTTGCCCAACCGGTACGCCAATGGGAGACTTTATATAGCTTTACTGCCGAAGGGGAAGACCAGCTAAACCGGCTGGTTGACGCCAATGCTTTCAGCCTGTCCGAAGAGCCCGCCGGCTTAAAACCGGCGGATTTAGAAGCTGCAAGCTTAGCATCTCCACAATCAGCGTATGCCGCCGCAGAAAGCCAGGACGATAGGGCGGAAAGCGCAAATCTATTTGCCGGCCTTGAGGAAAAGACAGCAGGGCTTTTGCCGGGCCAGTGGGGTGTTAGCTCCCACAACAAAAGTATGCAAGCCCTGGCTGCCGACTGGCGGCGGGAAGACTTTTTTTTCGGCCCCGATGTGGAATTCACCATTATCGGCCAGCTCCATGCCACCTTTATTTTAGCGGAAGTCAAAGCCGGCCTTTTGGTGGTAGACCAGCATGTGGCCCACGAGCGCATCATCTACGAGCGGCTTTTGACCAAATCCCGGCAGAAAGAGACTGCAGCTCAAATGCTGATGCAGCCCATATCCTTAAGTCTAACTACCGGTGAAGAAGAAGTATTAATCCGCCATATTTTGCTGCTTAATGACCTGGGCCTGATCGTAGAGCGTTTCGGCCCCCGTCAATACGTGCTGCGCTCCGTACCGGCAGGGCAAACTATGGATCAGTCTATGTTTCGGGAGCTTTTGGAGAAGCTGGCAGAAGGAGGTGGCGGCAATGATCTGGAGCAGGCCAAACAAGCCTTGTTGATCATGGCCTCCTGCAAAAGCGCAGTAAAAGCCAATACGGTTCTCAGCCGGCAGGAAATGGCGGCTCTGCTGGGAGGCTTGCAGCAAACCTGCCATCCAATGACCTGCCCCCATGGCCGGCCCATTATGTATTTATTGCCTTACCACCGCCTGATTCAGGCTTTTGGGCGCTCCTCCTGATGCCGGGCTATCGTTGGGGAATGACCACCAGCACCAAAAGCGGCAGAGACCAGGTAGAAAAAGCCCTGGAGCTGGCAGGCCGCTATAATGTACCCTATGTGCCCCGGGAACACTTAAGCCTCAGTCATCTAAAAGCGGACCGGGGTCTGGACTATCTGCTTACCCTGGACAGGGATTGCCATTTGTTTATGGAAGAACCGCCTCTGCATTGGCATCCCTCTATGGCCATACCCAGGCTGCGCCAGATAGCGGCAGGCAAACCGGATATCTTCTTAACTGCGGCGGGGCTGACTTCCGGCCAGCAGGTCCTTGACTGTACCCTGGGCCTGGCTGCCGACGCTTTGGTAGCCGCCTGGGCTGTAGGGGAAGAAGGAAAGGTGCTGGGGCTTGAAGCATCGCCAATTATCGCTGCCATTACCGATTGGGGCTTACGGCGGGAAACGCCGCAATTTGACAGCAAAAAAACGCCTCTTGTGGCTATAGCCCGCCGAATCAGCGTGCTGTCTGCAGAGGCTTTGGATTATTTACGCTGCCAGGAGGCAGATAGCTGGGACGTCGTCTATTTCGATCCCATGTTTCGGGCCGCCAACCATCAATCCTCCAGCATCAATAGCTTGCGGCCTGTGGCCTGCTACGCTCCTTTTAATCAGCAGGTTCTGACCGAGGCTTTGCGGGTTTGCCGCCGGCAGGTTATTTTAAAAGAACGCTGGTTTTCGCCGCTTTTTAAAAAATTAGAAGTCACCCGGCTGGAGAAAACAAAATATGGCCCTGTGGCTTACGGTATCTGGGAAAAGAAAGGTATAGCCCATGACAAATAAAGCCTTAAAAAAAGTGATTGCCGTAGTTGGCCCCACGGCCTCCGGCAAATCCGGCCTGGCCGTCAATTTAGCCAAGGCCCTGGATGGAGAAATCATCTCCGGTGATTCCATGCAGATTTATAAGGGCATGGATATTGGCACGGCCAAGGTAACCCGGGAAGAGTGCCAAGGTATTGCCCATCATCTGCTGGATTTACGGCTGCCTGCGGAATCTTTCAGCGCGGCGGAATATCAAAAATTGGCCCGTGCCTGTATTGCAGACATTTTTCACCGGGGTAAAACGCCTATTCTGGCAGGAGGCACCGGCTTATATATCGACAGCGCCTTATATAATTATGAATATAACAAAGAAGAGGGGGAAGAGGCTGAAGCTAATTCTTTACGGGAAGCTTTAAGAGTTGAGGCCGCAAAACTTGGTACCATTGAATTATGGCAGAAGCTGTACCAGGTTGATCCCCAGTCGGCAAAACGCCTCCATCCCAACGATACCAAACGTATAATCAGAGCCTTGGAGTACGAAAAGCTCCATGGCAAACCGATTTCCGAAAATGTCCAGGCTTATAAAGCGCCCCGGCTAATCTATCCCACTATTTTTTTTGGCTTAACTATGTTTCGTCAGGAGTTGTATCAGCGGATTAATCTGCGGGTTGACCAAATGACGGCGGCAGGATTGGCGGCAGAGGTTCTTGCTTTACAAAAAGAAGGTTTAAAACTGGACAGCCAGGCAGGTCAGGCCATCGGTTATAAACAATTATTGCTTTTTCTGGAAGGCACATATACTTTAGAAGAAGCTATAGAGGCCATAAAACAGGAAAGCCGCCGCTATGCCAAGCGGCAGCTAACCTGGTTTCGCCGTAATCCTCATATTTTTTGGCTGGACGGCAAAAAAATGCAGGAAGAAAGAAGCGCAGAGATATTAGCAGCATTTCTTCAAGAGAGGGAAGGAGTAAGCGAGAGCACCGAGGAAGGATCAGGCTGGGGTTCAGATAAGATCAGAGACTTTCTTCATCAAATGGGAATGGCTTTCCTGGATCATATTGGAACCGCCAAGAATCATTTGGGCAACGCCAAATCCGGCAATACTAAAACCGATGCGGCCGCCGATCAAAGCGCCTGCCCCGGTGATTAAAGCCCCGGTACCTAAAGCCGATTTGCTGGCCCTGTTTAAAGATCTTTTCATTTTGTTATCACCTCCGTTTTTTAGTATGCCACAGTCATCCCCGGCTATGCCGGATTTAAATGGCGAAATTCATTAATCGTAAAAGGAGTACCCATGACAGATATTCGTGAAATTTTGGATAACCTGGAAAACAATAACGCAGAAGAAGAGCAGCTTTTGCTTGAGAAAAATCTTTTAGCTGATGAGGCTCTTTGGCCTGATCAAAAAAGAAGCAGAAGCCTCCATATTGTAGAAAATACTGAGCCGGAAAGAGTTCTGCTTTTGGGTTTAAGCAACCACCGCAGTCCCGGCGAGCTTGATCCTCAAGCTTCTCTCCAGGAATTGGCCGGTTTGACGGAAACTGCCGGCGGCTTGGTTATTCATAGCCTAATGGCCAACCGGGACCGGCCTGATCCCGCCCATTATTTTGGCAAAGGCAAATTGGAAGAAATCAAAGATTTGATTGCAGAAAAAGTTATTGATCTGGTTATCATTGACGACGAGCTTTCCGTCCGGCAGCAAAACCAATTGGATCAGCGGCTGCCTTGCCGGGTTATTGACCGGACGGCATTAATTTTACAAATTTTTGCGGATCACGCCCACACCAGAGAAGGAAAATTGCAGATTGAGCTGGCTCAGCTCAGCTATTTGCTGCCCCGTCTCAGCGGCAAAGGCAAAGAGCTGTCCCGTCTGGGCGGCGGCATCGGTACCCGGGGCCCCGGTGAAAGCCAGTTGGAAAAAGACCGGCGCCATATTCGCCAGCGCATAGATAATCTTAAAAGCGAAATCGAACAGATCCGACGCCAGCGGATGGTCAACCGGGGCCGGCGGGAGAAAAACCAGGTGCCGGTATTGGCCCTGGTAGGCTATACCAATGCCGGCAAATCCTCATTGCTCAATACGCTGACCGACGCCGGCGTCAAGGCGGAGGATAAGCTGTTTGCTACCCTTGATCCTACAACCCGGCGCTTCCGGCTGGAGGAAACGGAAGTGCTGCTCACGGACACCGTAGGCTTCATCCAGCAACTGCCCCATTCCTTGATCAGCGCTTTTCGGGCTACTCTGGAAGAGGCTATCTATGCCGATGTCCTTATTCATGTGGCCGACAGTTCCCATAAGGATCTGCCCGGCCAGATCAAAACCGTCCACCGGGTACTGGAAGAGGTGGGCTGTGAAGAAAAGCCCATGATCCATGTTTTCAATAAAATCGATTTATTGCCGGATCCTTTGGATGTTCAGCATTACTTGTCGGATTACCAGCCGGCGGTGATGATATCCGCCAAAACCGGCGAGGGTATAGACCAACTGAAAAAACTGCTGTCCCAGCATTTACCTCAACCTTTAGTCACAAAACAATTCGTTTTAAGCCAGGATCAGGGCGGTTTGCTGAACCGCTTTTATCAATTGGGCAGCGTCAGCCAGGTTAATTATGAAGCGGACCGGATTACCGGCACCGTTATTTTGCCCAAACATCAGGCGGAACAGTACCGCCAATATCTGACTGAGGATGAAATCAATGACCAACAGCAATAGTTTTAACAGCGATCCCAACAGCCGGCTCCGGCATTTTTTGCAGCAGACTTATCAAGTGCCGGAGCATTTAATTCTGGAATTGGAAAAAGCGGAAGTTGCTTTGCAGGCGGAATTCGCTTCCATAGAGAGCAGAGTTTATTATAATCTAGCCAGGCTGCTGCATATTTTTCAAAAAAACGGCATAACGGATTTTCATCTCAACGGTTCCACCGGTTACGGCTATGGTGATGTGGGCCGGGATGCCCTGGAAGCTATTTTTGCCGAATATTTCGGCGGCGAGGCGGCTTTAGTCAGGAGCCAGATTCTTTCCGGCACCCATGCCCTGGCTTTAGGCTTATACGGCAATTTGCGGCCGGGCCAGGAGCTGATCAGCGCCGCCGGCAAGCCTTACGATACTTTGCTTAAAGTCATCGGCTTAGGAGGCGAGGCTGATTCTTTGCTGGATCTGGGCGTGACTTATCAAGAAATACCCTTAAGAAGCGAAAGGCCAAATCTAGCTGACGGCCAGGAGGCCACCGGCAGTGTCATCGACCTGCCCCGGCTTTTAGAGGCCATCAATGAAAAAACAAAAATGGTTTTACTGCAGCGGTCAAAGGGTTATCAGTGGCGGCCTTCCCTAACCATCGCGGAGCTAAAGGAGGTCATCGCAGCCATCAAAGCCAAGGGGCCTGATGTGATCTGTCTGGTGGATAATTGCTACTGTGAAATGGTGGAGACAGAAGAGCCGGGACATATAGGGGCGGATCTGGTTATCGGCTCCCTGATCAAAAACCCCGGTGGTACTCTGGCTCCTGCCGGCGGTTACCTTGCCGGAAAAAAAGCTTATGTGGAAGCTGCCGCCCGAAGGCTGTCGGCTCCCGGCTTGGGTAAAGATTTAGGGGCTTCTTTAGGTTTTAACCGCCTGGCCTTTCAGGGTTTCTTTCAAGCCCCCCATACCGTAGGCCAGTCCCTTAAAGGCGCCCTTTTGGCCGCCGCTCTTTTTCAGGGGCTGGGCTATGAAGTGCTGCCGGCCGCCCTTGAAACCTCCGGTTCGGCCGGCGGGGCGGTTCAAAGAGCCGACATTGTTCAGGCCATCAAGCTGGGAGACAGCCAGAAGCTGGTTCGTTTCTGTCAGGCCATCCAGCAGGCCTGCCCTCTGGACAGCACCTTCTTGCCGGAGCCGGACCTGCTGCCGGGCTACGACCACCCGGTGGTAATGGCCGGCGGCGGCTTCATCCAAGGCTCCTCCAGCGAGCTCAGCGCCGACGGCCCTTTACGTCCTCCATATATAGCATATCTTCAAGGAGGCTTTTCCCTGGCTCAAATACGGCTGGGACTTCTCTTAGCGGCAAAAGCACTTGTCATGTAATGTATCTAGTGGTAATATATACAGATAAAGCCTCATCTCTCCCGAGATGAGGTAGAGGTTGCGGATGGCAAGATTACTCCCGGGAGCCGGCAGGCGTTGAATGGGAGGAAAGGGTCACCCGCCGAAGTCAGGGCTTGGCAAAGCCCCGGGCTGGGACTGCATTGAATAAGTGCAGGACTGTCACCATTATCAACGTCACTCTCCGCAAGGAGGGTGTGGATTGAAAGGTGGAGCACTATCTCATCAGAATAAAAAAAGGAGAGGAACCTAATGAAAAGACACGGTACAATGACAGTAAATGAAGATGGCCATCTGGTCATCGGCGGTTGTGATACGGTGGAGCTGGTCAAGGAGTTTGGCAGCCCTCTGTACGTCATGGATGAAGATCTGCTGCGGCAAAACTGCCGGGCCTTTCACAAAGCTTTTATTGAGGGGATTCCCGGCGGCGAAGTGGCATACGCCAGCAAGGCTTTTTGCTGCCTGGCTATGTTAAGGCTGGCGGCTCAGGAGGATTTGGGTATCGACGTGGTATCCTCCGGCGAGCTTTACACGGCTTTAGCTGCAGGAGCCGATCCTTCCCGCATCGATTTCAACGGCAACAACAAGACCCCCGACGAAATCCGCTATGCCTTGGAAAACCGGGTAGGCCGGATTATCGTGGATAATTTTACGGAGATTCAGTTGATTGACGAGATTGCCGGCAGCATGGGCCTAAGGCCTATGGTACTTTTGCGGGTACAGCCCGGCATTGAAGCCCATACTCATGAGTATATTCAAACCGGCAAGATCGATTCCAAATTTGGCCTCAGCATTTCTACAGGCCAGGCTATGGAGGCTCTGCATCTGATGCATGCCAAGGAGCACATGGAGCTGGTTGGTATCCAGTGCCACATCGGCTCTCAGGTTTTTGAGGTGGAATCCTTTGCTCAGACCGCCAGGATCATGGCTTCCTTTATGGCCTATGCCAGCGACAATTTAGGTTTTCATTTGCCTGAGATCAACTTAGGCGGCGGCTTCGGCGTTTATTACCGGGAAGGCGATACGCCGGTGACTCCCGCTGATTTTGCCAAGGCCATTTACGAAGCCTTACAGGAAGAGCTGGCCCGCCACAATCACCCCATGCCCCGGCGGATTTCCATCGAGCCGGGCCGGGCCATTGTGGGCAACGCCGGCACTACTCTATATACCGTAGGCTCCATCAAGACCATTCCCCGGGTTCGTACTTACGTGGCTATAGACGGCGGCATGGGAGATAATCCCCGGCCGGCTTTATATCAAGCCAAGTACGAAATGTGCCTGGCCAACAAGATGACGGCGGCCAATCAGATTGTGGCCTCCGTAGCCGGCAAGTGCTGTGAGTCCGGCGACATGCTGCTTTGGGATGCTTCCATGCCCTGGGTGGAAACCGGCGATATCCTGGCCATCTCCACCACCGGTGCCTACAATTATTCCATGGCCAGCAATTACAACCGTATTGCCAAGCCAGCCGTAGTTATGGTTTCCGGCGGCAAGGCCCATATTATTGTCAAGAGAGAAACCTTTGAGGACATTGTCCGCAACGACCTCATACCTGAGCATTTGCTTTGGGATCACGGCCACCAATGGCAGAAGCTCACATTACCGAAGGGACAGGTGCCTGTTGATTAATTTTGCTTTTAGTGATTTGCTGTTCATTTTACCGGCAATCATTATTTCCTTATCGTTTCACGAGTTTTCCCATGCTTTTTCCGCTTATCAATTAGGGGACAGCACGGCCAAGAATGCTGGCCGTCTGTCTCTTAATCCTCTGCGCCATATTGATCCCATAGGCCTTTTGGCTTTGATGTTCTTTCGTTTTGGCTGGGCTAAGCCCGTACCGGTAAATCCCTACCAATTTCGCAATGTGGACGAAAAAACCGGCATGCTGCTTACGGCCTTGGCAGGGCCAATGTCCAATGTTCTGCTGTGTTTTATCGGCGTAGGCGTGTTCACCTTTATACCTGACTATTTCCTCTACACCATGCCCTGGCTTTACCGATTTTTAGTCTATTTCTGCTCCATTAACGCCAGCCTGGCTTTCTTTAATTTAATCCCCGTGCCGCCTTTAGACGGCTCCAAAATCCTTTTCGGCCTTTTGCCCGACCGCTTTTATCATGGTGCTCAGGTCGTGGAGCAATATGGCTTTGTTATCTTATTGCTGCTGATATTCGGCAACGTCCCTTCAAGAATCATCGGCCCTCTTTCCAACGGCCTGGTCAATAGCTTTGTAAAATTATTCAGCTTATTTAATTAACGAACTCATCTAAGGGAGGAACATCCATGTCACAAAAAAAAGGCATTATCTTGAGCGGTATGCGGCCCACAGGCCAATTGCACATTGGCCATCTCAGCGTCCTGGAGAACTGGGCCTTATTACAGCAGGATTATCAATGCTTCTATATGGTGGCAGATTGGCATGCGCTGACCAGCGATTATGACGATACCTCCCGCCTTGACGGCTTCCGTCAGACTATGCTTCTGGACTGGCTGGCTGCCGGCCTGGATCCTCAGCAATCTTCCATATTTATTCAATCTCATGTCAAAGCTCACGCCGAATTAACCCTGCTTTTGGGCATGAATGTGCCCTTGCCTTGGCTGGAAAGAGTTCCTACCTACAAGGATCAGATTGAGCAGTTGGGCAAACAGGGCAAAGATATCAATACCTACGGTTTTCTGGGTTATCCCCTCTTAATGGCGGCAGACATCCTGGTTTACCGGGCTAATCTGGTGCCCGTAGGGGAGGATCAGGGAGCTCATCTTGAATTTTCCCGGGAGCTGGTCCGCCGCTTCCATCATCTGTACAATACCGAAATTTTCCCGGAGCCCCAGCCCAAATACGCCAAGATTGCCTCGCTGCCCGGCATTGACGGCAGGAAAATGAGCAAAAGCTACCACAACGACATCGCCCTCAGCGCCACCACGGCGGAAATTACCGAAAAGGTGAGAAACATGGTGACGGACCCTGCCCGTATCAAGAAAACAGATCCGGGCCATCCCGAAGTCTGCGTGGTCTACAAATACCATACCATCTATAACGAAGCCGCCGTACCGGAGATTCAAGAGGCCTGCCGCCAGGGCCAAATCGGCTGCGTAGAGTGCAAAAAACGGCTTGCCGCCATCATCGACGCCAAGCTGGCTCCCATCCGGGAAAGGCGGGAAACTTTTGCCCAAAACCCGGGGCTTTTGGCGGAGGTTATTGCCGAAGGCGACGCCAAGGCCAACCGGCAAGCGGAAGAAACCATGGCTTTAGTCAGAAAGGCCATGAATATTTGATCATAAACATTTAATCGTAAAGAGGCGAACATGAGCTATCAAGTGGTATTGCCCGTATTTGAAGGTCCCATGGATTTGCTCCTTCATTTAATCGATACTCATAAGCTGGATATTTATAATATCCCTATCTCATTTATTACCGGCCAGTATATGGATTATCTGAAGAAGGCAGAGGAGATCGATTTGAATCTGTCCGGAGATTTCCTGGTGATGGCCGGTACTCTTTTGGCCATCAAGGCCAAGCTGCTGCTGCCTAAAAGGCCCCAGGAAACCGCGGAAGGCATGGAGGAGCTGGATCCCAGGGACGAGCTGGTGGAAAAACTGCTGGAATACCGTCTCTATAAAGAAAACGCTCAGGAATTGAAGAAGATGGAGTCCAGCCAAACCCGGATTTATTACCGGGAAGTGGATGACAAACGTCTCTTAACTCTTTTTCCACCCCCTAATCCCATCGGCAACTTAAAAGCCGGGGATCTTCATAAGGCTTTTCAAGAGGTACTGCGGCTGATGACAGCCAGAGGCCAAACCATCACCTTGCAAAAGGACACCATGAGCTTAAAGGACCATATGGATTTAATGCTCACTACCCTGGCAGGCCACGGTGGCAGTGCTAAGTTTGCCGATTTGCTTACCCCTTGTCAGACCGTTATGGAAGTGGTCACGGCTTTTTTGGCCATGCTGGAGCTGCTGGCCAAGGGCCGGATCTGGGTCCGGCAAGACAGCCTGTTCGGCGAAATCTTTGTCTGTATTAATAATATTCCGGAAAAGGAGGAGCCAGCCTTTGAATCTATATCAGCAGGAGACTAAAGAAATACTGGAAGCCTTGCTCCTTTGCTCCGCCGAACCCCTGACCTTATCTGCCCTCATGGAAATCACCGGTTACGAATCCGGCCAGATTTTAGAGGCCTTGAGCCTTCTGCAGCAAGAATATGTCCAGCAGGGCCGGGGTTTTGAAATCTGTGAAATTGCCGGCGGCTGGATGTTTGCCACCTTTCCCAAGCATGCTCCTTATATTGAGAAACTGGTTAAGCCCCGGCTGTCTACTTTAAGTCAGGCTTCTTTGGAGGTTTTGTCCATCATCGCCTACCGTCAGCCCATTACCCGGGCGGAGATGGAGGAAATCCGGGGCGTTAGCTGCGACTCCTCCGTTAACACCCTGCTGGAGCGCAATTTGATCCGGGAATCGGGCCGCAAGGACGCTCCCGGCAGGCCTATTTTGTTTTCCACCACTACAGATTTTCTGAAATATTTCGGCTTGACTTCTCTGCAGGATCTGCCGGCTTTGGAGAGATTACAGACGGAGGAAACAAGCCCCTTAAATAACGAATAGAAAGTTTAAGTGCAGACTTGCAATATTAGGAGGTACCCACAGTGTCCTTATACATCAAAACGCCCCTCTTGGAGATGCTTGATTACAGCGGCGCTAACAGGTCCGTCAGCCTGAAGATGGAAGCCTATCAGCCGGTTGGTTCTTTTAAGCTGAGAGGAATTGAAACCTTGTGCAAACAGGCGATTCAGGGGGGAGCGAGGCACTTGGTTTCCTCTTCCGGCGGCAATGCCGGTTTAGCCACAGCTTATGCAGGCAGGAAGCTGGGAATAAAAACTACGGTGGTTCTTCCGAAAACCACGCCGGCATTTGTCATCGATAAGCTTGAAAAAGAAAAGGCTGCGGTAACGATACAGGGAGGGGTCTGGGACGAAGCAAACGCTTACGCTTTATCCTTGGTTTCGACAAAGGAAACCGCTTATATCCCGCCCTTTGACCATCCCGCCTTATGGGAAGGCCATTCCACAATGATAGACGAATTAAAGGCAGACTGCGCGGAACAACCGGATTTGGTTGTGCTGTCTGTGGGCGGCGGCGGTCTTATGTGCGGCGTGATGGAGGGGCTGCTCAAAAACCGCTGGGAAGCCACCCGTATTCTTGCCGTCGAGACAGAGGGAGCGGCCTCGTTATATCAATCAGTCAAAAGCAACCGCCTTGTTCAATTGGATAAAATTGATACCAGCGCAAGCAGCTTAGGCGCAAAGCAGGTGACGCCAAAGGCCTTGGAATACGCCAACAGGTATAATATCTCCCCTTACTTAGTGTCCGATGAATCGGCCAACAAGGCTTGCGTGCGGTTTCTCGAAGAATACAGAACAATGATTGAACCGGCCTGCGGGGCGTCTTTGTCCGTTGTTTACGACAATAGCCCTGTTTTGCAGGATTATAAGAATATCGTGATCATCGTTTGCGGCGGCGCCGTTGTCAATATAGAAAAAATAATGACTTGGAAAGAACAATACCGTTTGTAATGAGAATTTCTGCCGGGGAATTGGCCGCAACAAGCCTTTTCTCCGGTTTTCTTTTGTATATTTTGCCAGTTCTTGGCCAACACTAAAGCCATGCTTACCGCAATCATTTCTATACTTATCATCATTATATTTCTGCTGCTGTGGCCCTTTACCTTCAAAATAAAAGGCCGGCTGGAAGAAAATCCGCTGCATTTTCGCTGTCAGGTGAGAATGGGGCCTTTTCGCTATACCCTTTTTCCCATCAAAAGCAGGGATGAGGCGGTGAATATGGAAAAGGCCGGCAGCACAGCGGCCCTGCCGGCAATCCGCTACCTGGCGAAGCATATCAGTATCCGGAAAGCGACCTGGCAGTTGGCCTATTCCTTGCCTGATGCCGCAGATGTGGCTTTAAGCGGCGGCATCCTGCTGTCTTGCTTCGATCTGGCTGCCCTCTGGCTGCAGGCTAAAAGCGGCAAGAGGCACAAGGTGGTCTCTTATAGCCTAAAGCCCGGCTTTGGCGGCGGTTACAGCCTGTCCGGAGAGTTTTTATGTATGCTGCGGCTAAACCTGGGGCATATTGTGGTTAGTTTAGGTATTTTTATGATTCAGCAGCGCAGGCTGCGAAAAAGGGAGGGTATAGCTTATGGAACAGCATCCTATTGAAGGTTTGATGCGAACGGCTCTGGAAAACATCAAGGATATGGTGGACGTCAGCACAGTGGTAGGGGATCCCATTGATAATGGCAGCGGTATATTTATGGTGCCCATTTGTAAGGTTAGTTGCGGCTTTGTCTCCGGCGGCAGCGAGTTCGGCAGCCTGGAGATAGGCGGCTCGGGCAACAACGGCAACGGCGGCGGCAAATCCCAGCAAAAAGAGAGCAACCCCCAGGCCCCTGCCAATTCAGCAAGCGGCAGTTCAGCCAATGTCAAACCGACCTTTCCTTTCGGCGGCGGCAGCGGCGCCGGCGTGGGCATCACGCCCATCGGCTTTCTGGTAGTTCAGGGAGATCAGGTACGTTTGGTTACTTTGGACAGTACGGTAAATCTGGTGGAACGGGTGGCTGATTTGACGCCGAAAGCCATCGAAAAGCTGAAGCAGGTGTTGAGCAAAAAAGCCCCTGCCCCAAGCGATGCCGGCAGCACAGCAACAAATTTAAGCGGCATAGATATTTAACAGACTATCATCTCGTTGAAACGCATGCAGGTAAGAAAATTTTCTACACACGAAAATTTTCTTCTTAGGCGTTATAGGGAAAAGCCTCCGCCCATAAGTTAAACGAAGGGACGGAGGTGGGACAGTTGTTGTCGAAAATCTGGCTGGGTATGATTCTGATCGGTGGGGCCTACGGCATATTAAAGGGAGAAGGCAGCGCCGTACTTCAGGCGGCGATTGCCGCGGCGGAGGCGGCGGTAAAAAACGGCTTGCAGCTAGCGGGAATATTGGCCTTTTGGCTAGGGGTTATGGAAGTGGCCCAGCGTTCCGGCCTGGTGGAAAAAATGGCCAAGGCTTGCCGGCCTTTGCTGGTCAAGCTGTTTCCCTCCCTGCCGCCGGACCACCCGGCCCTGGGCAGCATTTTACTGAATCTTACCGCTAATTTTCTCGGCATGGGCAATGCCGCTACGCCTTTTGGCCTGAAAGCCATGGAGCAGATGGATCAGCTAGCCGGCCATACCGGCACAGCCAGCGACGCCATGTGCACTTTTCTGGCTTTAAATGCCGCCGGACTAACCATTATCCCCACTACTGTTTTAGGCCTGCGGCTGGCTGAGGGTTCTCAATGGCCGGCAGCCTTTTTGCTGCCCATGGTGCTGACGGGACTAACAGGTACGGCAGCCGCGTTAATCATAGACCGTCTCCTGCGCCACCGCAAAAAGGGGTGGTGACTATGGATACCGGAATAACGCTGTTGCTTTGCTTTATCTTATTGTTTGGCTATTTCCGCAAAGTGGATTTGTATGATTCCTTCGTCACCGGAGCCGCCCAGGGCATCAAAAGCGGTTTGAGTCTGATTCCCTATTTGCTGGCTATTCTATTCCCTGTATACCTTTGGCAGGGATTGGGTCTGACGGGGGCCCTTTGTGACAAGCTGGCTCCCTGGCTAGCTTTTATCGGCCTGCCCGGTGAGGTCCTACCGCTGATGATCATGAGGCCCCTTTCCGGCAGCGCCTCTCTGGGTATACTGACGGATATTTTCAGCCGCCAGGGTCCCGATTCCCCGGCGGGGCTTTTAGCCTCCATTTATCAGGGAGGCACGGATACTACTTTTTTTGTGCTTACTGTTTATTGCGGCTCCGTAGGCGTCAAAAATTACCGCCATACTTTAAAGGCCTGCCTGACGGCGGATCTGGTCGTTTATGGAGCAGGGCTCTTTTGGCTGGCCTTGCTGCTTAAATGAACATTTGGTATACTATTAAAAAACAGATTAAAGGAAGCGGTATTTTGGAGCGTTTACAAAAATATATAGCCCGTTGTGGCCTGGCCTCCCGCCGGCAGGCTGAAGAAATAATCCGGGAGGGTAAGGTCAAAGTCAACGGTAAAGTGATAACGGAGATGGGGACCCAGATCGATCCGGAAAAGGACAGGGTAACCGTAGAGGGCCGCCGCTTGCGGACAAAAGAGGCCCAAACCTATATTTTGCTGTACAAGCCGGCGGGAGTAGTTACTACCTGCCGGGATCCTCAACGGCGAAAAACAGTGCTGGATTTGCTTCCCGGCAAAAAGCGTCTTTTTCCCGTAGGCCGTTTGGACTATGAGACGGAAGGCTTGCTGCTGCTTACCGACGACGGCGAATTGGCCAATCAATTGTCTCATCCCAAGTACAAAATCCCCAAAACCTATTTAGTGGAAACCGACGGCTTAATCACCGAAGAAAAAGCAGCCAAGCTGGCTAAAGGAGTTAAGCTGGAAGACGGCCCAACCCAGCCGGCCAAGGTAAAAATCGAGTATTACAGCCAGGAAGGCAGCCGCTTTTATCTTACCATCACCGAAGGCCGCAATCGTCAAGTGCGCCGGATGTGTCAGGCTATCGGTCTGAATGTGGTTTATCTTTGCCGTACAAAAATGGGCTTTTTGAACTTAAACGGCCTGGCCTTGGGGGGCCATCGCCGGCTTAAAACCCAGGAAGTAAAGAAATTAATGGCATTAGTTGGCCAGTCCTCTTAGGGGATCTCAAAAGGGATTGCCTCTGGAATTGCCGATTAAGGAGCCTGCCTTGAAATACCTTGCAATCTTGAGCAGAAAATAGTAAAATTAAGATTGGACATTAACGAGGGTAGAGGCGTATTGATGGAACACGGATCAAAGAAAATCTCATCGGCTGCAATTCGCATGGCATTGACGGACACAAGAGAGGATGAGCAGACCTTAAAAAAAGAGCTGGCACTGATCGGTATTCGCGCCGTCGCAGTAGATTATGGCGGCGATTTTGCCATGTCCACAAAAAAGATTATCGAGAGAGCCATTGTTGCCGCAAAGCGGGAGCAGGTCATCAAGGATAACCACTACGATGAGGGAGCCGTAGCCGGCGCCACCCGGGAAGCTTTAGGCCAGATTTTAAATAAGGCCTTCGGTCTTAATGTAGGAGGCAAGCTGGCTATTGCCCGCAGCGGTGATCATATTACGGTTTGCGTTTATTTGGCCATCGGCCTTCTTCATTTGAATGAGATTGCCATCGGCTTAGCTCATCGAGTGGCGCCGGATCTCAGGACAGGGGAGGGAGCCTCATCCAGGTAAGTATAGACGGACCTGCCGGAGCAGGCAAAAGCAGCGTGGCTAAAGCCTTAGCCGCTAATCTGGGCTTTATCCATATCGACACCGGCGCTATGTACAGAGCCTTGACTTGGCTGGCTTTGCAGCAAGGCATTCCTTTGACGGATGAGCAGGCTCTAGGCCGGCTGGCCCGGGAAGCTGTTATTGATTTCCGGACAGGGCAGGACGCCGAAGCAAGCCAACAAGTGTTCTGCCAAGGGCAAAATGTTACGGAAGTAATCCGCAGCCAGGAGGTTAGCCGGGCAGTTTCCCAAGTGGCTGCTGTGGCAGGGGTCAGGGAAGCGCTGACCGGAGCCCAGCGGCGTTTAGCGGCTCACCGGGATGTGGTCATGGACGGCAGAGATATTGGCACTGTTGTTTTGCCCCAGGCTGATTGCAAGATTTATTTGACGGCTTCCGTAGAGGAACGGGCTTTGCGCCGCTGGAAAGAAAGAGAGGCCAAAGACCGGGATCAGACTCTGGAGGACATCGTTCAGGATATTGCCAGGCGGGATTATGAAGATACCCACAGAATTACCAGTCCTTTACGGCCGGCGGCAGACAGCATTTTACTTGATTCCACGGCTCTGAGCTTTCAGGAGGTTGTGGAAAAAGCTCTTGCTCTTGTCCGCTCGGTACAAGCTTGATAAATGGAGAATCACTGCATGTTGTATCAATTTGTCTATCACGTTGTGGCACCATGGATCGTCGGCCCTTTTCTCAAGCTGTTTAACCGGGTAGAGGTCAAGGGTCTGGATCGCATTCCGGCCCAGGGGCCGGCAGTGATCATCGGCAACCATATCAGTCTATGGGATCCTATTTATTTGTACTGTTTGATTCGCCGGCACAGCTATTTCATGGCCAAAGCGGAGCTCTTCGATATACCGGTCATTGGTTTTCTTTTGCGCCGTATCAATGTTTTTCCCGTCAAACGCAACAGCCTTGACCGCCAAGCGCTGAAAAAAGCTGCGCAAGTCTTAGAGCAAGGCCACCTGCTGGTAATTTTTCCCGAGGGCAGCCGCAGCAAGACGGGAGAGCTGCAGCCTTTTAAGCAAGGAGCCGCCCTTTTTGCCCACCGGGCAGGAGCCGCCGTTGTCCCTGTATTATTTGAGAATACAACAAAAACTTTTCCCAGAGCCATTGGCCAAAAAATCCGAATTATTTGCGGCGATCCTTTAGATCTTACGGAATTTCAAGGCAGAAAAAGCGATGCCGCTTTATTGGACGACATGACGGACAGATTCCGTCAAGGCATCGTTAGTCTGCAAAAGGAGGCGTCCCAGGCTTGAGGGAGGGAAAGAACCCCCATCAGGGGATAGAGGTTATTTTAGCCGGCAAATCCGGTATGTGCTTTGGCGTCAAGCGGGCTTTGGATTTAGCCCGGCAGACCGGCGCCCCGGGTGAAACTGGCGAGCCTCAGGACAACAAACCCAGGGCCTGGGTGCTGGGTCAATTGGTTCACAACCGGCAAGTATCTGACTGGCTCGCCCGTCAAGGCATTAAGGAGATCGGCAGTACAGAGCTGAAAGACCATGAAGCCGGCGGTATATACATTGTACCCAGCCATGGCAAAGGGCCTCTTATCTATGATATAATAGAGAAAAAAGGCGGCACCCTTGTAGACGCTACTTGCCCCTTTGTAAGCCAGGCCTTAAAAAAGGCTAAAAGCCTCCAGGCAGAGGATTATTTTCTGCTGATTTACGGCGATCCCGGCCACGAGGAAGTCATTGGCTACCAGGAATGGCTGGGTGAGGGTTGCCGGGTGGTTAAGGATTTTGAGACGGAAATGCAAGACTTTCCACTGCCTTCAAGGTTGGCCGTCATGGCTCAAACCACAGCAAATCAAGCAGAGTTCAGCAGGTTTATCGATTGGTTACACGAAAAAGGCTATCAGCCCTTAGTATTAGATACAATTTGCAGCGCCACAAAGGAGCGGCGGGAAGCAGCAGAAAATCTGGCCGCCCGGGTGGATGCTATGGTGGTGATCGGTGGCAAAAATAGTGCCAATACAAAAAATTTAGCGGCATACTGTCAAAAACTGACGCCAACCTTTCTGATCGAGACGAAAGAAGACATCGATCCGTCATGGTTTGCGGGGATAAAATCTATAGGGATCACCGCAGGGGCTTCTACCCCTGAGTGGATAATCAAGGAGGTTGTTGAGATGATGGAAGAGTTCAAAGACCAGGAGCAAGTGCAAGAGCAGACGGTGGCTGCTCAGGAGAACGAAACAGATCACGAGGTGGAGGCAAATTTCTCCGACATGGAAGCGGAAATGGGCTGCCTGGAATTCCATCCCGGTGATGTAGTTAAAGGAACTGTGGTTAAAGTCTCTCCCGATGAAGTACTGGTGGATATCGGTTATAAGTCGGAGGGAATCATTCCTGCCTTTGAGCTTGCTTTCACCAAAGTTGACCCCCAAACGGTAGCTAAAGTAGGGGATGAAATCAGTGTTGAAGTGGTGAAGGAAGACCGGGAAGGCAATGTCATCCTTTCCCGTAAAAATGCATTATTTGAAGAGCGGATTAATGCTCTTGAAGAGGCTTTCGAAAAAGGCGAACCGGTTACAGCCACGGTTATTGATGTAGTTAAAGGCGGCCTGCTGGTAGATGTGGGTATGAGGGGCTTTGTTCCTGCGTCCCATGTTGAACGGGGCTTTGTGAAGGATCTCAGCGAGTACCTGAAACAGACTCTGGATTTCAAGATTCTGGAGTTGAACCGCCAGGGCCGCAAGGTAATTTTATCCCGGAAAGCTCTGCTGGAAGAAGAGTATCAGAAAGTCAAAGAGAGCTTCTGGAGTACTATTGAAGAAGGCCAGACCAGAAAAGGCATCGTGAAGCGGCTGACGGATTTCGGCGCTTTTGTGGATATCGGCGGCTGCGACGGTCTTCTCCACGTATCAGAAATGGGCTGGGGCAAAGTTGCCAAACCTGCCGATGTAGTGGCCATCAATGACGAAATCGAAGTCTACATCTTAAAAGTAGACCGGGAAAAAGAAAAAATCTCCCTCAGCCTGAAAAAGCTTATTCCCAATCCTTGGGATCTGGCTTCCGAGAAGTATCAGGTGGGCGGCACCTATACCGGTAAGGTAATGCGGGGCGCTTCCTTTGGTGCTTTCATTCAATTGGAGCCCAATCTGGAAGGTTTGGCCCACATCTCCCAGTTGGCCAGATTCCGTGTCAACAAGGTAGAAGATGTGCTTACCGAAGGCATGGAGATTCCCGTCAAGATTCTGGACATCAATCTGGAGAAGAAGCGGATCAGCTTAAGCGTTAAGGAAGCTATCGACCTGCCTAAGCTGACGAAAGACGAAGTCCAGGAAGAAGAAAAAGCCGCCCCGGCCGCCGCCAGCGTTGCCGCTGAAGCAGCTCCGGAGCAAGCAGAGACGAAAGAGGATGAGACCCAGGCGGATGCCGTCAATGAAGCCATTGAAGAATAAGCCGTCAGATAACCGTGAAATAAAAAGGCCCTAACGAAACAACGGTTTTTTATTGTCGAATCCCTTGGCAGCTTTGTCAAGGGATTCGTTATGAAAGAAGCAGTCTGCCGGATTCGTTTTGGCAGTATCAGAAAGGCGGTAAACAAAATGCAGGGATCCCCAACGGCGGCGGCGGCCGGCCCCTTCCTTGAACCGGCCATTTTGCCGGCAACTTTTAATGAGGACGGATCAATCCAATGCCGTCTGGTCATCTTTGATCTGGACGGCACCATTGTAGACTCCGGTCCCGGCATTAAAAACAGCATCAGCAAAGCTATCGGCAAGATGGGACTGCCGGCTAAATCAGAAGATGAACTGAACAGTTTTATTGGGCCTCCCCTGCGGGTTTCCTTTCAAAAGGAATTTGGCCTGACTACAGACAAAGCCGAAGAGGTCCTCCATTGCTACCGGATGTTTTATTACCAGCAGGGCATTTATGAGGCTATGGTATACGACGGTATTCCGGAACTGCTCCGGGAGCTTCGGGATAAAGGTTATTTGCTGGCTGTCGGTACATCCAAGCCTTGGGTATTAGCCCACCGGGTGCTGAGCTACTTTGGTCTCCGCCAGTATTTTGATACGGTTTTCGGTTGCTATATAGACGGGCGTTTAGACAGCAAAGCTTTGGTACTGCAGGCTTTAGTGGAGCATTATTCCGGCAAAAAATTGCTGTCGGCGGGCCGGCAAAGGGGACAAAAAGACAGAGCCTCATCCCTGTCTGGTTCTCCGGCAGCAACGGGAACCGGAATGAAAGCAGTAATGATCGGCGACCGCTTTTATGATGTGGTCGGAGCCAAGACCTGGGCTTTACCTACCATCGGCGTGACCTATGGCTATGGTACCGCTCAAGAGCTGCAGGAGGCAGGAGCGGCCCTGGTTGTGAATCACCCTAAAGAGATAGGAGCCAGACTGTAATTATGGCCTTTATATTGGAAGCGGACCAGCTAACAAAATATTTTGGCGCCACTGGCATTTTTGACCAGGTACGCCTGGCTTTGGAAGATGGAGAGAAGGCCGGGCTGGTGGGGGCAAACGGCGCCGGCAAAACCACTCTCCTCAATTGCTTAGCCGGCCGGGAGCCGGTGGAGGGGGGCTTTGTCCGGCTTAAACCCTATGCTTCCATCGGCTTTTTGGAGCAAACTCTGGAAATGGCTCCGGAAGATACTTTATTGTCATCGATAATGGCTGTTTTTGCCGATGTTTTCGAACAGCGAAAGCGTTTGGCGGATTTGGAAGCCGCCATGAGCCAGGTTCAGGGCGAGGAGCTGCAGCGAATTTTATCCCGTTACGGCAACGAGCGGGAGCAATATGAGCGTTCCGGCGGTTTTGCCTGCGAAAGCCAGGTGCGGCGGGTGCTCATTGGTCTGGGCTTTACGGAAGAACAATTTAACCGCAATTTTACCAGCTTCAGCGGCGGCGAAAAAACCCGAATCGGCCTGGCCAGAATACTGGTCAGAGAGCATCCCTTGCTGTTTTTGGACGAACCCACCAACCATCTGGATTTGACTTCCGTCGAATGGCTGGAGGGCTATTTGAAGACCTATCCCGGAGCATTGCTGATCATCTCCCATGACCGCTATTTTCTGGACAAAGTAACGGAAACCACCTTTGATTTAGAAAATGGCCGGCTGAAGCGGTACAAAGGCGGTTATAGCCGCTACGCACTGCAAAAGGAAGAGGAGACTAAGGCCCAGGCCAGAGCTTACGATAAGCAGCAAAAGGAAATCCAGGAGACGGAAGCCTATATCCGGCGATTTAAAGCCGGCATCAAATCAAAACAGGCCCGGGGCCGGCAAACCCGGCTTGACCGTTTGGCCAGGCTGGAAAAACCGGGCCAGCTTTCCGTAATGAATATGGGGCCGGCCGGTATTGATGGGCGAACAGGGGAAAAGGTGCTGGTTCTTGACCAGCTTAGCTACAGTTATCCCGGCAAACAATTGTTCGTACAGTTAAATGCCGAAATTCGCTATGGCGAACGGGTAGCTCTTCTAGGCCCCAATGGCGCCGGTAAAACCACCATCCTGAGGCTGATCATGGGCCAGCTAAAGCCCGAAAAGGGCGGAGTTTACCTGGGCTCCGGCGTAAAACCGGCCTATTTTGATCAGGAACACCAAAATCTCAACTCCTCCAATACGGTATTTCAGGAGATCCTCAACCAATATGACCTGACCGTAGAAGAGACGAAAGCCTATTTAGCCCGTTTTCTCTTTACCGCCGAGGAATGGGATAAGGAAATCAATAAGCTCAGCGGCGGCGAACAGGGACGCTTATCTCTGCTGAAGCTAACTCTTGAAAAAGGCAACTTTCTGATCCTTGACGAGCCCACCAATCACTTGGATATTCAATCGAGAGAAGTAATGGAGGAGTACCTGGCCGATTATCCCGGTACCCTTTTAATGGTTTCCCATGACCGCTATTTCCTGGATGCTTTGGCAGAACGGGTTTTGGAGCTGACGCCGGAAGGCCTGGTTTCCTACCCCGGCAACTACTCCGATTACCGGGAATGGAAGGACCGCAAAGAAAGGGAAGAGCGGCGAACAAAAGAACAAAAATCCTCATCCGAACAGACGTTCTCGCAGAAGAACAATAGCCCTGGCAGCCCTAAAAACAACCAAAACAAATCCTTAGACCGTTATGCCAAAGCCAGATTGCGGCAACGCCTGCAGGAGTTGGAAAAGGAAATCAGTGAGCTGGAATCCGAGGAAGCCGCCACAACAGCAGCTTTAAGCAATCCGGACACATATAACGATAGCGACGCCAATACATTGGTGAGCCAGCTTAATCAGCGCTTGCAGGCCATTCAGGAGCGTTTGCCCGCTGCTTATCAGGAATGGGAAGAAGCCGGCAGCCAATTGGAAGAGGCTTAAAGGGGAGGGGTTCAAAAGAACCTGGCTTACCCCTTAAGCATTCTACTTTACAAAACGCTTATTATCGGAAGTAGTAGAGGCAAAATAAATAAAGCAGATTCATCAGTCGTAATATTTCGATTTATGAGGTATAATTTGATCAGGTGATTAATATGACGAATTACGATATGCTGCCTTCCCATCTGCAGGCTATCTTACTCTTCATCCAACAATATATTGAAGATAATGGCTATGCTCCCTCTGTCCGGGAAATCGGCAAGGCCAGAAACATCTCCTCCAGCTCCACCGTCCATGGTTATCTCAAGCGTTTGGAGGAATCGGGATTGTTGCGCCGTGATGCCGCTAAACCCCGGGCTATGGTTGTACAAATGGACAACTTGGAAAAGCCCTCAGGTGATAAATTACCTGAAGACTCTTTTGAACCCTTTATAGGGCATTCTGAGAAGCCGTTTTTTGATGAGAGTTTCAAAAAATTACCCTTTGTTCCCTTTAACGGCATTTCTGGTCCTGATGAGGATTTTTGTCTGGTTCCTGCCGCCGGTCTGGACGATGATGATTACTTTTTAACCCGGATGCCTGATGACACCATGCACAACCGTCAATTATCTGCCGGAGATCTGCTGATCATCCGCCGGCAGAGTTCGGCAAACAACAGCGATATCATTTTAGGGCGATTAGGTGACGAAGCTTTCATACGCATCTACTCAAAAGGACTCAAGCAGGTTCGTTTGCAAGCCGAGCCTGACGATACCCAGGAGCCTATTGAAGCTATAACGGTCAATGCTGATGAGCTGGAGATTTTGGGCAAGGTTGTGGGCTTTATTCATATGCTCTGACAACTTCCGATAACTTTTAAAGCCCTCTCCCTTCCCTTCTTAGACTAATGATCGCAAAAATGAAGCACCAGCTGCTGTAAAAGCAACCGGTGCTTCATTTTTAGGGACTTAAGGGACCATTCTGAGAGGTGGGAATCTATCCAGGTTATTTGCGTTTCAAATAAGTGGTGGACATGTCTTCGGCATAATCCCGGATTCCCTGGGAGCCGCACTTCTCTAAAGGAATGCTGGTTACTCTTTCCCGGAAGATCACTACTTCCGCTTCCGGCAGATGTTTTTTGATGGCATTGGCCATAGGCATACCATTTTCAAAAATCTCCAGAGCATGGGAGTTGCCGCATACAAAATTCAAACCTAATTCCTCTGCTTTGGCAATTAATTCATGGCCCGGATAAACCCGGCTAATGGTGGCCAGTAGTGTGTCTACATCCGGATAATTGCTGACTAAACGCTCCAAGTGCTTAGCCGTAAAGCCGGTATGGGGGAACATGTGGATTACCTTTTTCATGGCATTTTCCGGCTTGCCCACTAAAATCTTGCAGCGGGCGGCAATGCTGGTTTCTTCGATATCCTCGCATTTGCGGATCCTCTTCTCGGCAGCCAGCATTTCTAAATCTTCGTCAACATTCATAAGCTGATCCAACCGGCTCATCATATCCCCTACCGTATTAATTTCCGGCAATACATCGCCAACATAGACGATGTTGCCGGGAATGCCGTCATAAGCCACCGTGGCAAAATGGGGCTTGTGACCATGGAGCCAGGGCAGACCGGGATGCATGCCATGGAAAGCTTCGTGAAGCTCAAAAGCAGCCAGTTTATAGGTACCCAGGTAATATTTGATCAGCACGCCGCCGGAGTTGGCAGCATCGGCGATGGGATGATGGGTAACAATGGCATTAACGCCGGTGGCTGCGGCCAGCTCGATGGCGCTTTCCGTCATGGTCATCATTACAGCGATCTTTTTCACTTCCATATCCGGATCGCCCCAGACCAAACCGGGGGTTTCCGTAACAGCTTTACCGGGAATATTGGAGCTCTTAGTTACAACATAAGGGTTTTTGCCGCTGCAGGCGTCACCAGGTGTCATAATACAACGGCCATTGGTCAGATCATCTAAAGCCTGCAATACGTCTTTTACGCGGTAGGTCATTATCTTCTCTCCTTTAGGGTTATTATTTTCGTTTTAAATAAGTGCCGGCAATATTTTGGCCATAAGCTCTGATTTCCGGCGATCCGATTGCCGCCAGGGGAATGCTGGCCATTCTTTCCCGGAAGATCACTACTTCCGCTTCCGGCAGGTGGTTTTGAATAGCCTGAGCCAAAGGTACGCCGTTTTCAAAAATCTCCATGGCATGGGAGTTGCCGCAGATAAAATTGAGACCTAACTCTTCAGCTTTAGCAATCAGCTCATGACCCGGATAGACCCGGCTGATGGAGGCCAATATGGTATCGATTTTAGGATGCTCCGCCAGTAATTGCTCCAGATGCTTCACATTAAATCCGGTATGAGGGTGAATATGGGCAATATGCTTAACGGGATTCTCCCTCTTGCCCAAATAAATTTTAGCGCCGACTTTAATGCTGGTCTCTTCCAACTCCGGGCAATTACGGATCTGGCGCTCCATCGCCAATACCTTTTCGTCTTCCGCCCGGTTAATCAGCAAGTTCAACCGGTCAATGAGATCGCCTACATTGGAGATTTCCGGCAAGACCTCACCCACATTGACCACACAACCCTGAATACCGCCTACAGCAATATTAGTGTAATAAGGCTTATGTCCGTGGAGCCAGGGAATACCGGGGTGAAGGCCGTGGAAAGCTTCGTGGAGCTCAAAAAGGGCTAAATTATATAGATTGAGATAGACATTAAAGAGAACGCCACCGGAGTTGGTAGCTTCGGCAACAGGATGGTGGGTAACAATAGCATCTACTCCTGTCCCCCCTGCCAATTCGATGGCACTTTCCGTCAGAGTCATCATAACAGCAATCTTCTTGATTTCTTTTTCAGGATCACCCCAGACTAAGCCAGGCAGTTCCGTAATCGCTTTGCCGGGGATATTGGAGGTCTTGCTTACTACAAAAGGATTCTTTCCTGAAGACCAATCTGCCGGGGTTTTTACACAACGGCCATTCGTAATATCGTCTAAGGCATTCAAAAGATCTTTAACGTAATAGGTCATGCTTTATTACCCTCCTTCCGGTTAAAAGGGCCCATGAAAAATGTTAAAACCTGCGGGGGCAGGACAGCGGTTCAATTAAAGATGGAAATCATGAAAACTATAACTCTAGGCATTGAAAAAACCTTAGATAGACTAGGATACCAGGGGAGTTAACAGGAATGCGCAGAGAATGGCGTAAACCAGACGAATGATGCAACCGACGACAGCAGCCACCATGCATTCGCTTTCAGAGAGGTCCAGAATAGGAGACCAAACGGCAGGAATCTGGCCGAAAGGAACCTGGATGGGGAATGCAGAGTTAGCCAGCACAAAAGAACCAACAACCAGACGAGGCATAATCTGAGTACCCTCCTGCAGGGTTTGGGCCAGACTGCTCATGGCCAGGGTGTTCGAAGTAATGATGGTCAAAACACCACTCTCAGGCTCAATGCCAACTGCACCCAGGAAGGAATTTAAAATACCGCTGATAGGCTGCCAAATGCCGAAGTGCTCCAAAGCGCCGATGATGGAGAAAATAACCACACCGGCAGGAATGATGAACAAGAATACCAGCTGAGCACCTTCACGGGCGGCGCCAAAGATCGTATCCATAGGGCTGGTGGTAGGAGTAAACCGGGGCAGCTCAGAAATATCCACAGCTTTGGTATCCCTCCAGAACAGACGAAGGAACAAAGGTACCACAAAAATAGGCAAAATCAGGCCAACAATGATTACCGGGAAAACGCTGACTTTAGCATAGGTCAAAGCCATAATACCAAAGACAATAATAGAAAACGAACAGGGAGCCTGACACAAAGTAGCAATAGCTATCCTCTGCTCGTCTTTGGTACAGCCGGCTTTCATAACCACAGGAGCGGCAATACGGCCGGAAGCATTGACGTCACCCAGAATATTATAGATAACACCGACTACGATAGTGGAGTTGACTTTGATATATTTCATCAAAGGAACGAAAAGACGCATTAAGGCGTCGGTAAAGCCCAGTCGTTCCAGAATACGGCCGGTCATAACGCTGACGACGATAGCGGCGCCCAGGTTACGGTCAAACAGATAAAAACCGAAAATCTGGAAAGCTCTGTTAAACATAGCATTGTAAATACCGGAGAACCCCTCCTGGAAAAACAGCAGAACGACAATGGAAAGGGCTACCATGACAAGACCTACGTATTCTATGGGCGCCAGCTTTTTACGATCCATTGTTTGTTTATCAGTACTCATTATTTTCCTCCTGTCTTAAGTTACAATAATTGCAAGTATGATAATAAAGGTAAAGAAAATATTGCAGGAAAAGTCCCGCAGCTTGCCCCCGCAAGCCAAAACCGATGTTAAGATTTTTTTCTGTTGATCACCTCCTTACAAGCTAACCTTTTGGATTAACTTTATTCGTTATTCAACCCTATAAAAAGAAAAAACCGTACTCTCCTCAGTCAAATCCCTTTTGCTTCCTGAAATATTTTTTGATATTTCAAGAGCAATCAAGAAAAACTGCGTCACGAGTAACGGTCTTTTTGGGCTCAATGGTCCCTCAGCCAGTTGTCATGAAATTGTCGTTTTAGGGAAAGGGGCCCACTTTATCTCGCGCGCAGGATTATACGGCAAAAGTGGAAATAGGGTCATGCAACCTTATTACTGTAGTAGCGGTTTCCGTAGGCGAATCATAGTCCTTGCTGATAAAGCTGACTTTGATACCTAACTCCTGATCAAGCAATGCCACCAGTCTCTTCTTGAAGTTGCTCAATAGAACATGATGAACCTCCGCCGTACTGTGGCCTTGCTTATCTAATACCTCCAAAGCAGTTATACGCTTATTATGGGCCATGATCAAAATGATCTCGTCGTTAACGAAATAAACCTTTTGGGATTTCACGCCGTAACCGTAATGTTCCGTATTGACCTGATTGTTGATTCGCATGATTTCCTGACGTAATTCCGACAATGATAGCATCAGTTTTGTCTCCATTTTGTCTAAATTTGCAATCTTTCATCATATTCCGACACAGACAACAATAAAAACCGATTACCTTCTTTCTCAATTACTGCCCCGGCTGATGGATTCCAACAATTTTTTCCTGGCCAGGCACCTTTTCATTCTGTATTCCATAAAGTAAGGCATAAATGAAAGGGAGGTGGCCTTATGAAACTGGCCTTTGAACTGATTACCGGATTACCTGTGCATTTTGCTCCCCACCACAAATTTAATCTCTATTTGAAAAAGGATGATGTGGTGCTGAAAGACTCCTTGGGCGAGGATACCTTCGATTATAACGGCATGCTGTTGGCTGATTATCCCGTTACCGGTACCGGCCGTAAAGTCCTCCACAGCTACGAGCCGGGGCTGACTATCTACCAAGGTACTCCTGCTTGTCCTATTGAAGTGCCTCAGGAGGATTTTAAAGGGTTATCCCTATGGCTGGACAATAATTCCATCATGTCCCAGGGAGAGCTGCAGACCTATTATCGCTTAAAAGTCTACTGTAATGACCGGGAATTTTCCCTGCCTCTGCTCTCTCCACTGATGAAGGTATATTGGGAAGGCCAGGGCCTTTTCCTTATGGATCTTGCCAGCCTGGATAGCCTGATCAAACGTTGAGAACCCAACCTGTAGCCATTTACGGACAAATAAAAACCGCAAAATACCGGGTATAACCATATATTATTCCCGAATTTTGCGGTTGTCTTCAGCACTCGTAAATGTACGGTACTGCCATTAAACTCTCAACATAATTCTATGATCGTGAGTTTCTTGGCGGATCCCTTTTGAGTTCTCAATTCACCCGGCTTATATAGTTGCTGTGAAATAATTCGACGAAAAAATTATTTCTCCTTCTTTAAAACTAAACATATGCTAAAAAAAATTTAAAACAGGCAGCTAGCCAGTCGCCTGTTTTAATCGTTTGCTTACTTATTTTAATGGAAAATCCACTGATTGCCTATCTTCCTTAACTTTTAACGCAGGCAATATTTCTTCTACGGGACGGTCTAATATGGTAACACTTATGGAGATTTCTAAATGGGGGTCGTAATCTTTTAAATGGGATAGAACCTTTACGCCAAGGTGCTCCTCCATAGCCCGGATAAAACGGTCTTTAAATTCGATGATCAGGGCTATGTCCATTAATTTCGTGGTAGTAGTGTCCTTCTTGTCAACCATTGACAATACTTTAACCCTGTTGTTGTTGGCAATGATCAGAATTTTATCCTGAAAAATTTCCACTTTTTGTGACCGCAAGCCCTGATTGAACACTTCCATATTAACCCTATTATTGACCTTAATAATCTCCTGCTTAAATTCCCCCATCTGCATGAGCTTCGCCCCCGGTCTCGTGCTTGTAACCCCTAAAAGCTAACATCTGCTTGTCTATTTTCCCAATTGCGGCGTTGTCGTCCCTCACCATAGCTACCGGCTATGCCTCGGTCCTCCGCCTTGCACTTGGAAAAATATTCGGCGCATCTGTGATAGCTTTTAGGAGTCACAAAGCACTTGTTTCTGTTTATATTATAACAATATTGTGAAAAAAGAGCAATATCTCCTTACTTCTCCCCGTAAAAAGATAATAAATTCCCTTTCAGCTCATCATAATACATCAAATGCCTGAGTTTTTGGGTAATTAGTCCCGTTAATTCCGGCCAGCAATCAGGCATCTCCCTGATAAAATCCCGGCAACCCTGCTCCAGGATTTGATTGACTAAAGTCTGGTTCCAAGGAGTTTTAACCAAGCGGGCTTCTTTCTGCAAAAAAGACAAGTAGGCTATACATTCCCAATATTCTTCAAAAGCCAAAAAAAGATGGTGCCAGCGCCATATAGGCTTTTGCCGCAAATATTGCACCACCATTTTTTTTACGGTGAAAAGGGGGATATCCTCCCCCCTTTTTTCCCGGTCAATATCCCCATCGCCGTCAAAGCAGGCTTCAAAGCCCAGACGGCGGCATAAACGCCAATGGGCAGGCCAAAACTTGTGTTGTCTCCGCAGGCGAAAATCCATAAAACTCCCCTGTTTTCTTTTCGTTAGCCTTTAGGGTTGCAGGTGGCTGCTATAACTACACCCATGATAATGGCCACGGAAATACCGACGGCACCGGCCTTCAAGCCGCCGCCTATGGCTTGCAGGAAGCCTTCTTTAGCTCCTTCAATAGCGCCTTGAGCCATGGAGTGGCCAAAGCCCGATAAGGGTATCGCCGCCCCGGACCCGCCAAAATCGATGAGGGGCTTATAAAGCCCAAAGGCGCTGAGAATGGCTCCTCCAGTGACATAGCCAACTAAGACGTGGGCCGGCGTAACTTTGAAAGGCGTTAGATCCATAATCAACTGGCCGATAGCACAGATTGCCCCGCCGGTAATAAAGGCTTTCACAAAAATAGGCAGTATATCCGACATGTTAATTCCCCCTTTCCAAGCAGACTGCATGAGCTATAGTAGGTATCGTTTCGCCTTGGAAAGAGGTAGCCGGTGACAGCAAAGCGCCGGTGCCCACAAAAAGAATACGGTTAAGGGGTTTATTCCAGCGGCCCTCTAAAAACAGAGGGCCAAAAACTACGGCAGAGCAGCCGCAGCCGCTGGCGCCGCTATGGGCATCCTGGGTTTCGTCGTAAATAAATAATCCGCAATCCGTAACCGGTTCTGGATTTAAATTAGCTTTTTGGAAAAAATCCAGCAAAACCTTATTGCCTAAGGAACCCAAATCGCCGGTAACGATACAATCATAGTCCGCCATTCCTCTATTCGTATCCGCAAAATGAGCCATAATCGTATCAAAAGCGGCGGGAGCCATAGCAGAACCCATATCATTGCTGTCTTGCACACCCAGATCATTAACCTTCCCTATGGTAGCCATAGTCAAACGCCAGCCGGCAGGGCTGCCGGTTTCAGAAGGGACCATAATATAGGCGCCGGCGCCGGTGACTGTCCATTGGGCGGTCATCGCTCTTTGACTGCCCAGCTCTGTAGGAAAGCGCAGCTCTTTTTCGGCGGAATTATGATGACTTACGGCCGCCACGCCAATTTTATCACCGTAACCGCCGTCAATCAATATCCCTGCCAGAGCCATTCCTTCCGCTAAGGTGGAACAGGCGCCGTAGAGGCCAAAAAAAGGTACGCCTAATTCTCTGGCGGTAAAGTTTGATGAAATAATCTGATTAAGCAGATCGCCGGCAAAAAGAAAGTCTAGATCCTGGGGCTGCCATCCCAATTTTGACAATACTAATTCCACACTGTACTGCATAAGCCGCTGCTCGGCCTTTTCCCAGGATTCCTGACCTAATAACGGATCCTCACCTACCATATCAAAATAGCTTCCCATAGGGCCTTCCCCTTCCCTAGGGCCGGTTACCGTAGCCCAATTGAGGATCGCCGGCCGGTTGGGAAAAGAAATGGTCTGAGCGCCTACTTTCTTTAACGCCATATTATCATCCCTTTCCTCTGCAGTCACGCACATGACGCTTTTACGTTATTCTGCCTGGGAAAAGGATGAAATATTCATTAATTATTCATTTCTACATCCGGCGGCACAACAAACAGACTTTCTGCCGGAGCGCCGGTCTGAATTTCCGTAAGCTCCAGACTGTACCAGCCGTTATCATCGGTACCGATGTATTTAACAGGCAAGCCTAGAGTTTTACTGACCCAGATTTTTAAAACGCCAAACTCATCTTCCGTCTCCACCACCTGGCAGGACAAGCCGGCTAAAACTTCTTCCCCCACTGTCTTGAAACGGTATACCTGCTCATTAAGCAAAGCTTCCGTATTGGGAACGAGACCCATGTCATCACCGGCTTCCATCATCCGGTAGCCGATTTTTTCCGGGAGACTGTAATATACTGTGGACTGGCCGTCGCAAATGGATACGGATTGGCTGTCACCTTCCTGGGTAACCATCTTGACCAGATGATCCCGCTTGTAATATTCGTAGATAAATTCATTATTGCTGCTGTTAAATTTAGCGGTATAGCTGAGGTTTTGGATGTCGAGACCTTTGGACAAAAGAGCGTGAATCTCTTGGTGGTCCTTCTCCTTATCTTCTTCGGCATCGGTCACCGGTTCCGTATCCTCCGGCTGCGTCTCGGGATCGGTGACGGCAGGCAACGGAGAAACCGGCGTTTCGGCAGGCTTATTGCCACAGGCAGCTACAGTTAACAGAATAATAATCGCAAGCAGGTAAAAGCTTTTCTTTTTCAAAAAGGTCACTCTCCTTCCCAAATTTTATGATATCATGAAAAAATCCATTAGAAAAGCAAATCAAACTTAAATTATCATTAAGATTTTTAAATAAAAAGTAATACTGGACAAAGGGCTCGATATATAGTATAACATTATTGTTGATTAAAGCGCAATTATGTCACCATATATTGTGCTCAGATGTCCTAATTAGTACGCAGATGGTCTTACAGACTCAATCTGCTATCCGAAGATCCTTGGGGCGCAGATGGTCTTACAGACTCAATATGCTATCCGCAGTTACTTAGTACGCAGATGTAGGAGGTGAATTTTATTTTACTGAGCAAGCGTCAGGAGGCTATTTTATCTTTAGTACAAAAGAAAGGCCCCATCACCGGCGAAGAAATCGGCGACGCTTTGGGATTGGCAAGGGCTACATTAAGGCCGGATCTGGCTTTTCTTACCCGCACAGGCATCATCGGCGCTAAACCCCGGGTAGGCTATTATTATGATGGCAGGGGCATTCCCGACCAGATCAGCAGTAAATTGAATAAACTCATTGTCGGTGACTGGATGGGCGTACCTAAAGTTATTGACAGCAAGCTCTCCGTCTATGACGCTATCGTAGAAATGTTTATGCGGGATGTAGGCAGTTTATTTATTACAAACGCAGACGAAGGTTTAGTAGGTATCGTATCCCGAAAGGATTTGCTCCGGGCCAATATGGGCCAGGGAGATATCAAGCAGATGCCGGTTTCTCTGATTATGACCAGAATGCCCAATCTGATCACCTGCCAGCCTGAAGACACGCTGCTGTCGGCGGCCCAGAAGCTCCAGGATCACCAGATTGACAGTTTACCGGTGATCGGCAATGATCCGGTAAGCGGCGCCAAGACTCCACAGCCTTTGGGCAGGATCACCAAAACAACTATTGTCAAGGCCTTTGTGGGGTTGGGATCCTAAGAACCGTAAGGCACGATCAGGAGCTAAAATCGCTGAAAGGGATTGGTCTTTTCATGTTAATTTTCGTTATTTCAGACTCCATCGGAGAAACAGGCACAAAAGTAATCCAGGCAGCTACCAGTCAATTTCCTATCGATAATCTTGAAATCCGGCGTTTTCCTTTTGTCCGTGACGCCTACACCATCGACAAGGTATTTGAGGATTATCAGCGGGAAAACAGCAATCCGGCAAATGGTATGATTGCGTTTACTCTGGTTTCTCCCGAACTGCGAGCCTATACGCTGAACAAAGGCAAAACATTAAATATCGTAACCATGGATATTCTGGGGCCTTTTATGGAACAGGTAGCCCGCATGCTTAACCTTGATCCCCGCTTGAAACCGGGACTGACCCACCAGATGGATCAGGCTTATTATAAACGGGTAGAGGCAATTGAATTCGCTATCAAATACGATGACGGCAAAGATAATAGCGGCCTGAAAGAAGCCGATGTGGTGCTGGTAGGAATATCCCGCACTTCCAAAACCCCTCTTTGCATGTATCTAGCCTATCAGGCCATCAAAGCCGCCAATGTTCCTTTAGTTCCAGAGACGTCAGTTCCCCAGGAATTGTTCCAATTACCCCGGTTTAAAGTTATTGGCCTTACTATTCAACCCGACGTCCTCCATTCCATCCGGGTAAACCGGCTGAAAGAAATGGGCCTTTATGAGGAAACCCATTACAGCAATATGGAGAGAATATTGAAAGAACTGGAGTACGGTCAGGAAATTATGAAAAAGCTTGGTTGCCCCGTCATTGATACCTCAAACAAAGCCATGGAAGAAACGGCAGGAAAAATAATGCAAATCATGCAGAGGAGCGTGTAATTATGACAGAACAGAAATTTGTGTATCTTTTTGAAGAAGGCCGGGCGGATATGAAGCTATTGCTGGGCGGCAAGGGCGCCAACCTGGCGGAAATGACCAACATCGGACTGCCCGTACCTCCCGGTTTAACTTTAACCACTGATACCTGCAAAGAATATTTTAAAGCCGGTAAAACTTTCCCTGTCGGCATGGAAGCTCAATTATGGGAGAAGCTGGCCGTTATTGAAAAGAAAATCGGCAAGGTTTTCGGCGATGTCAAGGATCCTCTGCTGGTTTCCGTTCGTTCCGGCGCTCCCGTTTCCATGCCCGGCATGATGGATACAATTCTCAATTTAGGTCTCAACGACGATACGGTTGAAGGCCTCATTGCCGCCACCGGCAATCCCCGTTTTTCTCTGGACAGCTATCGCCGTTTTATCCAGATGTTTGGCGATGTGGTTATGGGTGTGGAGCATTATCAGTTTGAGCTGGCTTTGGAAGATCAGAAAAAAGCTCAAGGTGTTAAAGAAGATAAAGACCTTACCCCCGAATCCTTGCGGGCGCTGATTCAGACTTACAAGCAACTGGTCAAAAGAGAAAGCGGCGAAGAATTCCCCAGTGATCCCAAGAAACAATTGCTGAAAGCTATTGAAGCTGTGTTTGCTTCCTGGTATAACCCCCGGGCCGAGGTATACCGCCGAATCAACAAAATTTCCGAAGATCTGGGAACTGCCGTTAACGTTCAATGTATGGTCTTCGGTAACATGGGCGACGATTCCGGTACCGGCGTCGCCTTCACCCGCAATCCCTCCACCGGCGAAAAAGCTCTTTACGGCGAATACCTGATGAACGCTCAAGGCGAGGACGTCGTGGCCGGCATCAGAACCCCCCAGCCCATCTCCAAGCTGGCGGCAGATTCCCCCGCTATCTACCAGCAGTTCCATGATATTTGCACCACTTTGGAAAACCATTACCGGGATATGCAGGATATCGAATTCACCATTCAAAATCAGAAGCTGTATATGCTGCAGACAAGAAACGGCAAACGTACTGCTCAGGCGGCGGTCCAGGTAGCCGTAGACATGGTGTCCGAAGGCCTCATCACCAAGGAAGAAGCTATCATGCGGGTAGTTCCTGCCGATTTAGAACAAATGCTCCACCGCCGTATCGATCCCAAGGCTAAATTTGAAGTTTTGGCCACCGGCCTGCCTGCCTCTCCCGGCGCCGCCTGCGGTAAAATCGTTTTTGATGCCGACACTGCCCATGACCGGGGCAACGCCGGTGAAAAAGTGATTCTGGTGCGGCCGGAAACCACTCCCGACGATATTCACGGTATCGTAATGGCTCAGGGAATCTTGACCAGCCGGGGCGGCATGACCAGCCACGCTGCCGTAGTAGCCAGAGGTATGGGCAAATGCTGCGTCTGCGGCTGCGATGCCCTGCAAATTGATTTGGTTAAGAAAACCGTTGCCGTAGGCGATATTCTCCTGAAAGAAAATGACTTGCTCTCTCTGGACGGCAGCACAGGCCGGGTAATCGTCGGCCAAGTGCCTTTAATCGATCCTGTCCTCAGCGGCGCTTTCCTCACCTTTCTGGAATGGGCCGACGATCTCCGGACCATGGGCGTTTATACTAATGCCGACACGCCGGAGGATGCTGCCAAGGCCCGGGAAATGGGGGCTGAAGGTATTGGCCTTTGCCGCACCGAACATATGTTCATGGCTCAGGACCGCCTGCCCATCATGCAGAAAATGATTATGGCGGATACGCTGGAACAGCGCAAAGCAGCTTTGGATCAGCTTCTGCCCTTCCAGGAAGAGGATTTCTATGGCATTCTCAAAGCCATGGATGGTTTAGAAACCACCATCCGTTTGCTGGATCCCCCTCTCCATGAATTCCTGCCTTCTTTGGAAAGCCTGGTAGTAGAGATTACCACCTTAAGACTTACGCAATGTGACGAGAAAAAATGCCAGGAGTTAGAAGCTTTACTTCATAAGGTACGTTCTCTTCACGAAGCCAATCCCATGCTGGGCACCCGGGGCTGCCGGCTGGGTATCCGGTACCCCGAGATTTACCGCATGCAGGCCAAAGCAATCTTCCAGGCTGCCGTCCGATTAAAGAAAGAAGGCTTTAATCCTAAGCCCCTGGTGGAGATTCCCTTGGTCATCGATCAAAAGGAACTGAGCATCCTGCGGCAGGCGATCAAGGAAGAAGCCGATACAGTCATGAAGGACAGCGGTTTAACTTTGGAATACCATGTAGGCGTCATGCTGGAACTGCCCCGGGCTTGCCTGATGGCCGGCGAATTGGCTAAGGAAGCCGATTTCATGACCTTCGGCACCAATGATTTAACTCAAACCACCCTGGGCTTCAGCCGTGATGATGCTGAAGGCAAATTCTTAAGCGACTACCTTGACCAGAAAATCCTCAAGGAAAACCCCTTTGCCGTATTGGATACAACAGGCGTAGGCGAACTGATGGAGATTGCCATCAACCGGGCCCGGGCAGCGAAGCCTGGTCTTTCCTTCGGTATCTGCGGCGAGCATGGCGGTGACCCTGCCTCCATCCACTTCTGCCAGAAGGCTAACCTCACCTTTGTTAGCTGCTCTCCCTTCCGGGTGCCGGTCGCCAGGTTGGCAGCGGCACAGGCGGCGCTGAAGGCGTAAGAATCAATTAAGCCGTAATCAGAGGGTGTGTCTCAAAACAGCACTGAAAAGAGCTGAGGAGGGGCACCCTCCTTTTTTGTTTTTCGCTCTTTTCGGTATTCGCCAAGGGCCCACTAACAGCAGTACCGGCAGTCATCGCTGCATTGTTCTATTGCCGCGTCGCCGGCCAATGCTCCATGAATTCTTCAAAAAACCCAGCGGATAATTAAAATGATTATCCATTGGGTTTTGTTATTATGCTATAAAAACTTTAACGGTTTAAATATACTTTTCAACCGGAATATTCAAAAGGTGAAATTTCCCGACTAAACTGTTATAATATTTTTATTAAAGGGGAGGATGAACAGGTTGGAAAAGGAAAGCACATCCAGAGTTTACAGGGTATTATCCGAACTAAACGAGATCAAATGGCGTCTTGCCCTTAACGGTATATTGTCCGGCATCATTATCGGTTTGCTGGTAGTCTTATATCGTTTCGGAATTGAATATGGAACTGAAACGGCATTACATATATATGACTTTTTAAAATCGCAGCCCGCTATGATTTTACCATGGATTCTATTTGCTATTATTGCCGGGCTGTTTATTGCCTGGCTTATTAAATATGAGCCGATGGCCTCCGGAAGCGGAATTCCCCAGGTTGAGGGACAGTTAATCTACGGCTTAAGAATAAAATGGTATAGTGTTCTTTTGGTAAGATTTATCGGGGGGATATTATCATCAATATTTGGTCTCTCCCTTGGCAGGGAAGGCCCGTCAATACAGATAGGAGCGGCGGGAAGTCAGGCTTTATCCAAGAAGATAAGCAAAAACAAGCTTGAGGAAAACTACCTAATGACAGGCGGAGCTGCCGCCGGCCTGGCCGCTGCCTTTAATGCGCCCCTTTCCGGTATTGTCTTTGCTCTTGAGGAAGTGCATAGAAGCTTTTCGGGGCTTATCCTTGTAGCTGCTACAACGGCCGCTTTAACGGCTGATGTAGTATCAAAATATTTTTTCGGACTCAAACCGGTTTTGAGTTTTATTGAAACCTCGCCCTTATCAATTGACTATTATATCTGGCTTTTTCCATTAGGAATTCTCTCCGGTCTCGTCGGCGTATTGATGAATAAGGCTTTATTGAAGTTTCAATTATATTATGCTAAGTTCCCCTGGTTTCTACGCCCGGCTATCGCATTATTGATTGCTGTCGCATGCGGGCTTTTCCTGCCTCAGGTTTTGGGCGGGGGTTCGAATTTAATTGAACTGGCTCAAAAAGCTGATAGTGACTTTAGAGTATTGCTTCTTTATCTCGCAGTAAAAATATTGTTTACATGCATATGCTTTGGCAGCGGCACCCCAGGAGGCATATTTTTGCCTATGCTGTCTGTCGGTGCTTTATCAGGAAGCTTAGTTGGCCTGATTGCCATAAAATTCGGATTGCCGGTAATTTATATAGCCGACTTCGCCGTTTGCGGCATGGCAGGCGTTTTATCCAGCTCGGTAAAAGCTCCTGTTACCAGCATTCTTTTGACTGCCGAAATGACCGGCTCCCTTACCCATCTGCTGCCTGTGGCCGCCTGTTCATTTATCGCTCTTTTTTTATCCGACATTTTAAAAACGACGCCGATTTACGAAGCTTTATTGCAGCGTATTGTTAGCAAACATGGGGAAACAACAAAAAATGATAAGGCCGGCAGCCTGCTTGAGATCCCCGTTGAATTTGGATGCCCGGTTTCGGGTAAACGGATAAGTGAAGTGAAATGGCCTCAAGGGGTTTTAATTGTCAGCATACGAAGAGGAGATAGAGATATAGTACCTGGCGGCAATACCGAAATCAAAGCAGGAGACTATCTGATTGTTTTATCCTCCGAATCTACTTACAATGACATAAGCATCGGGATGAGAGATTTGTGCCATAGCAATTAATACCAAATATCAGTTTCTTACCTGGATTTAATTGTATTTATCATAACCTTGACATTATCTGAATCCGTTGATATACTACCCATAAATTTAATAACATTTTAGTTTTCTAGGGTTCCGCAACAAGAACTGTTGGTCTGGTCCGAGAGAAAACCCATAGTCTTATAGATTATGTACACGGTAGGATAAAAGCCTAGGAGTTGTTTAACGATATCTCCCTGGCTTCTTTTTTTGCTCAAAAAAGGAGGAAAATAAAATGTGGGGACTATTATTGCCAACAATTTTAACAAGCGCTGCGGACAGCCTTAATCCCTTTGCTATAACTCAACAATTTGTTTTGCAAGGCATGGTTAAAAAGCCAAAACATATATGGTATTTTATTGTGCCAACAGGCGTCACCAATTTAATCGGAGGTTTTTTGGTATATTTCGGACTGGCCGCTTTTATTGCCAACTTCTTTAACAGAATTGTAGAAAGCTATGGACAGCTTCTATTTATTGCCGAATTAATACTTGGCATCACTTTTTGCAGCAGTATCTTCTTTTTAATTCAAAATAATAAAGTCAGCCAATTAAAAAACCGGATTCAATCCATAGAATCCGGTGAAAAGATCAATAAAAATGATGAAGAAGAAGCTGTAAGCAAAATAAAATCCGTATCTCCCCTTGCCTTAATAACTTTAGGAGTAGGCGCAACACTTTCCGAGTTGACGACCGCCCTGCCTTACTTTGCTTTTTTGGCTATCCTCCTCAATTATCAGCTCTCATTCTTACAATTATCATTTATACTTGTCCTTTACAATACGATCTATACCCTGCCTTTAATAATTTTATATTTTGTCTATATCAAGGCTCAGGATAAATTTGATCGCCTTTATCTGATGATTAAAACTCAAATTACGAAATGTGCTAATATTTTGGCCCCTACGTTGATGGGTATTATCGGTGCCGGTTTAATATTTCATGCCATGACCTTGCTGCTAAATCTTTAGGATATCATTTCAGCGCCAATGGTGTACGTCCAGGCGCCCTCAGATTTTATGGCCGTGCATTCGTGGAAGAAATAGGCTCCGAGGCCGCTGCGCCATTTCCCTGCATTAAAAGTAAATTCATCACCTGACATAGTCGTATCTTCAATGTTGAACAATAGGCCTTTTTCAAAATACAGCTTATCCTTGTCAATATAACCTTGCTCACTTAACTCTGCATAGGTTGCCGCCATGATTTCCTCGCTATAGGTTTCCCTAAGCAAATGAAGCAGCGCTGCTTTTTCCGCTTCCGTCAGATTGGAGACTTTGGTGAAGTCAAAGGCCAAAATGCTGATATTGCTATTCAAGCCGGGATCAACTTTGTATAAATCGTCGATCACCCTCCTGTAAAGGCCGGTGATATCGTCACCCCGGCCTTTAATATGGACGCCCTTTATACCGCCAAGGCCCATAGGAAAGCTTTCCTGCACCCTGCCGTCGAAAGCTACATCCACCAGCATTCCTTGCTCCAATGCTTCGATACCTAATTGGGTTCCATCCTCTGCAATAACCTCTATTCCATCACCGCCAATCCGGTAGATATCTGCCGGCCCCGCATCTTCCGCCATATTGGCCAGCAAGATGGATGAACCATTGATGTCTATAACCTTTGCGGTCAAAATCGCCTCAGAAACATTAGGATCATCCTTCCCCTGGGTTTCAGGCCCGGGCGGGCAGGAAATAGACTGCGAGCAAGCAACAAGAGTCAGTATAGTTAACGTCGCCAGAAAAATCAAGATAGCTCTCTTCATTGGCAGCTCCCCCTTCATCTTTAAGGTTTCTTTATTGCTTAGACTCCACAGATGAACAAAAGGTTCCCGTTACCCTATCCTTCTTTGGCCTCTTGCTGATAACGCAGCCGTTGAGGAATCAAAGGCACAATATTCTCGATGTTCTCCTTGCCATAGTAAGTAATATGGATCACTCGATTATCCGCATAAGCAAATATATGTTTCCGGGTACCCTCCTCAGCAATATAAGCTTTATCCAGTCCGGGATAGTTAATTTCCCGGATATCAACATCCTCGCGATAAATATAGCGGTGGATGAGATCAGAAGTCAGATTTTCCGCCAGGCCGCCAAAAGTCAGCTGATAATACCGGGTGGTTATGCTAGGCGAATATATGCCGCTTTGATCGTCCCACATTTCATCTTCGATAATGCCGTGTTCATCTATCTCGTACTGAACAGGGGATAACAGGCTCCAGTCAGAGCTGACCCGATTTTCCCAATCCACATTATTGTCCCGATAACCTGTTTTGCGTATAAGACCAGGATGTTTTTCTATCTCCCCAAGCCGTATAACCGGCAGATTAGCAGTTCCTTCCGGCAGCGTATAATCCTTGCTTCTGGCAATATCGATGAAGGGGATAAAAACGGTAGATAAGGCAAGGGGTAAATATATAGCGGCCAATATACCGCCCAGCAGCCTGGCTCTTCGATAATCCTCATGATGGTTAATTTCCTGCCCTTGCAATAGGGATTCTCTAAGCCGGCGAACCACTATATAGTTGCGTGTCACTGTATAAAAGACGTAGAGTTCAATAATTACGAGAAGCATTTGCTGGACAAACTGCCCTTTTATCATGAACAAGAAGAGTTCATCATTAAAGATATAAATGCTGGCCATCATCCCCAAAAACAAAACCATGCCAATGGATATGATAATTAGATTTTTTCTGAGCCGTTTATTTAACTCCGACAATGAAAAGCCTTGCTCAATCGTATCGGTGTGCAGCTCGGCGACGCAGGAATTCTCAGGGGCCGAAAAAATGGAAAAATCGCCGTTATTTGCGACAAAATCCCAGCCGCAATCACCATAAACCTCCAATTGTTCCGGCGAAGGCTTGCCCTTTATATAATCGATTCGATATTTTGTTTCCCTGGGCTCTTCCTTTTCAAAATAAACAAACAGAGTTCCGATTTTTTTTAAATGCAAGCCTTTTTTGGTCATCGCCGAAAACCAGTTTTCGTTGCGGCCGATGGCATAAATATCGTCAAGCATTAGTCTTTTTACTAATTTGCCCATTTATCGTTTCTCCTCCAGGATTTTTCCATCCTCAATCATCTGCTGCAGCCTTTTATATTCCCCATTAAGAACTGCTTTACCCTCTTCCGTGATGGCATAAGTCTTTCGCCGGCCGTCATCCTGCAATATTTCAATGAGTTGATCCTTTTGCAGCCTGGTAAGAACGCCATACAGTGTTCCCGGCCCCATTCTGATACGCCCCTTTGATACTTGCTCAATAGCAGCCATTAATTGATAGCCATGATTGGGATTTAGCAAAGCCAAGAGTATGTAATACATTGCTTCCGTCATCGGCATTCCTGAGTTGGGCATATGATCCCCCTCACTTATTATTATGTCACACGATATATCGCATAACATAATAATAGGGTCAAAAAACGTATTTGTCAATGTGCTATTGCCAATGCCTTATTGTTTACTTATTACATATAATGGGATATAATCAATATAAACTTGACCTTTGTACGGAAAGGAGCAGCTTGATGGAAAGAGTTTATACTACCGATGAGATAAAAGCAAAGTTGCTGCCTATTTTTAAAGCAGCCCCCATTGAAAAAGCTATCCTTTTTGGTTCCTATGCAAAAGGCACTCCCACACAGTTTAGTGATATTGATATTGTCATTGACAGCAAAGGTAAAATTCGGGGAATTGATTTTTTCGGTATTCTTGAAGATATTACAGAAGCCTTTGACATTCCTATAGATTTAATTGAGGCATCACAAATAGTCGATGGAGGGCGTGCTCAACAGGAAATTGCAGAAACGGGGATAGTTATTTATGAGAGAACAAAATAAATTAATTCTAGAAAAAATAAAGAAGTATGCACTACAAGCAATCCAATTTAAAGAGGGTATGAATTTCGTAGAGTTCTCAAATAACTTGAAAACTATATCTGCCTGTGTTTTTAATTTAAGTCAAATTGGAGAGTTGGTAAGTCGATTAGACAATGATTTCCTTGAAGCTAACAGTCAGATTCCCTGGCGAAAAATAAAAGGTATGAGGAATAGGATTGTCCATGATTATGAAGGGATACAGCTCGATATAGTTTGGGATGTGCTAGTAGATTTTTTACCCGCATTTATCAAAGATATTAATGAATTTATTTAAATTCTCCGCTATCTATTTGATAAAATTTAAATGAATTACCATATAAGGAGGGGCGTCTAATTAATGGGCAGCCCCTCCTTATATGTTGCTATATTAATTCCCTTCCATCCTCTTTACAGCCAAGGACTCGTAAGTTGTATAGTGCTGCTGCAATTCGTCTTCAAAAACATAAGCGCCCTTTACGATCAAGTCCTCTGTCCTGGCATAGGGAATCCCTAATGGATGTGTGCGGTGAATGTAGCTAAACAAAGAATAAGTGGAATAAACATCGCTGTCGGCCGTGACGGCATAGCGGTAAAGTACATAACCCCCCTGATCCGCAGCCCCAAAAGGATAGCTTAAAGCCGCTGTGATGGGAGTGGAGCGGTAGCTGCCAAACATTGTATTCCGGATCACCGGTTCACAGGTAAGGCGGGGAAAGTCCGCCATATACTTTATGCCTTTTTTACTGTAAAACAGACCACTGCTGACAATCTCTTTATCCTCGTCTTCCGTCCCGCTTGAGATCAAAAAGCCATCCTGCCAAACCGGCTTCCCTCCCTGCCAGCTAAAACACTGCATAACATACATCTGCTTTTGCGGCATTTCGGCATAGATTGTGGTAACCTCCAGATTTTTTTGCCCCGGCTCATAAGTATGGGTAATAAAGATGTGGCCTTCATCGCCCTCCCGGTGCTCAATTTTCTTTGGATCAAACATCAAGAGCTTGCCGAAAGCCTCCACATGTACGGCTTCGCTTAGTAATATCACATCTTCTTCGGCAAGATGCTCCAAAGCCTCCGCCGGAAAATCAAGATCAAGCAGCCGCTGCCTTGACTCCGTAATCTGTGGCGGATGATATTCTTGGGGTTCCAAGCTTAAGTGACTGTAAAACCCATTACAAGCAAGCACCAGGACTAAAGCGGTAAGGCAGTATGCCTTGCCAAAGGTCCCGCTGCTAATCCTCACCGGTGCATTTGCCAGAAGATACCCCGTATCCTCCAATTGGCCTTCAATGCGATACAACAGCCTGATAATAAAAACATAACATGCGATCATAGGAATAGCCACCAGCCAGCTGCCGGCAAGGGGTGATAGGGCAATAAAAAATATTGCTGCCGTCCACAAAGCGGCCCAAAGCAAGGGGGCATCCTCCATTAATTTACCGGCCTTTGTAAAGGTCTCTTTTAAAGCCCCATGAAAAAGGAGAAACATTGCTATTTGAAAAGCCTGCATAATAAAGCCGGCAGCCAGCACAGAGTAATCCGATAAATGCAAAGGGGTAGACAGCCAAATCAGACCGGCCAGCTCCGCAAACAGCTTGATTATAGAAAATACCCATAGGGTCTTAAAATATCTGTTTTCATTCCTTAAGCTGCGAAAGCCCAGGAAAATCATTACTGTCCCTATAGTAGGCAAAATGTATTGCAGATATAAGAAATTCAGACGCAGCGTCGTCAGGATCAAGCCGCCGATAATCCGGTCCAGAGGTATACTCCAGGGATTCGTCTTACGGATTTCTTCATCCGGAGGCGCTACTTCGCTAAGCCCCTCAATCAACTGGCGGTCAAAATGAAGCTCTTTTTCGCTCATCTGAAATCACCTCCCAATTCGCTCTGTAGCTTTTTGCGCAGCCGGTACAGTCTGCCCTCTATACTGCGCTGGGTCACCCCAAGCTCTGCAGCAATTTGAGCAGTCTGCTGCAGGTAATAATACTTACGATAAAAAATATGCTGCTCTTCAGCCGGCAAGGTCAAAATAGCCCGCTTCAGAGTTTCAGCCTGTTCCCGCCGCAGAATGTCATCCTCCAGGGAAGGCGTACGGATCGATTCTTCTTTTAACTCTTCGTGCTCTCTGGGACCCCGCTTTTGGTAATTAAGAGCGGTATTGCGGGATATAGCGGTGAGCCATGTAGAGAATCTACCCTTTTCCGGAGCATAACTCCCTACAGAATGCCAGACCTTCATACAGATATCACTGATGCATTCTTCTATATCTTTGGGGTCCTGCAAAATATGGCCCACAATATAATGCATCATTCCCGAATAATGCTGCTGCAAAAGCTCTATTCCTTTTTCCTCCTGTTGTTTAATCAGTTCGACGATCTTATCCTGCACAGGCTCACCTCCTCCCTTATTCTACTATACAGGAGTATTCGGAAAATCCCACGGAATTTTTAAATTTTTCCTGGGACACTGACTGGTCATGACTACCCGCCACCACAGAAGCGCCATTATAAGCTTAATAAAAGTTGCAATTTTCTGATAAGAAAGTTATAATATTATGAAAAAGTATGTTATGAAAAAGTATATTAGGAAAGAGGAGATTATATGAGACAGACAGAACCTCAGCATAGCGGTGTGGCGCATTCCAAAAGACGTTCTCTCAAGCGAACCTTTCTAATTGCCATCAGCGGCCCTTATGTTCGCAAATGATAAAGGCATTGCCATAGATGGCTTTGACGTCAGCTCCCGGGAGCATTATCAACGGGCCATGGCAGGTGAAACCTATGTCTCCTCTACCTTAACCAACGCAAGAACCGGCAATACAACGCTGATGGTAGCAGCCCCCGTCAATCACCCCGGCTTTCGCGGAGTAGCCTTCGCAACCCTGGACAGCGGTACCTTCAGCGCCATGGTTGACGGTATTAAAATCGGCCAACAGGGCTACGGTCTGATTGCGGACAAAAACGGTAAAATCATCGCCCACCCCAACCTTGAGATAGTAGACAAGCAGCTTAATTATCTTGAGGAAGCCAAGGAAAACGATGTAGACCCATCCCTCATCGCGCTTTTCGAGGACATGCGCGCCGGAAATAGCAGCATGATGCAGGTAAACATGGGCGGCCAGAAGCTGATAGCCAGCTATATGCCCATTCCGCATACAGATGGCTGGTCTATCGGAGTATGTGCAAGCCTGGATGAGCTGCTGCAGAGCTTTCGAACCTCCCTCACTATTGCGGTGCTGCTGATAGTTGTTGCTGTTGCCGTTTCAATTCTGGTGGCCTTCCGTATTGCAACCCCCATCGTGAAGCCCATCGTGGAACTAGTGGAACGTATTCGTGGCCTGGCCGTAGGCGATTTGACCTCTCCGGTGCCTCAGGTCAACACCCGGGACGAGATAGAGACACTCTCTGTCTCTTTCCGCGAGACCACTGAGAGCTTAAACGGCTACATCGGGGAGATTTCCCAGCTGCTGGCCAATCTGGCCCAGGGCGACTGCACCGCCGTAACCCAGCAGGAGTATCGCGGCGACTTTGCGCAGTTGAGGGACTCCCTCAACCGCATCTCTGAAAACTTAAACGCCACTTTCTCCAGCATCAAGGGCTCCATCGAGCAGGTAGCCGCAGGATCAGACCAGGTCTCCAGCGGGGCTCAGGCCCTGGCCTCCGGATCCACAGAGCAGGCTGCCACCGTGGAGGAACTGAACGCCTCGATTACACAGATCGCCGAACAAGCCGCTGCCAACCTATCTACTATAGAGGTGGCCGCAGGATATATTGAGCAGGCCGCCGCAGGCGTGAATACCAGCAACGAATATATGCAGCAGCTTTCCGATGCGATGGCAGAAATCAGTTTTTCCTCCAGCCAGATTGCAAACATTACAAAAGTTATTGAGGATATCGCTTTCCAAACCAACATTCTCGCACTGAACGCCGCCATCGAAGCTGCCCGGGCCGGCAGTGCCGGAAAGGGCTTTGCTGTTGTGGCCGACGAAGTACGTAATCTTGCCGCTAAGTCTGCCGAAGCCGCCGGCCAAACTGCGCAGCTGATTGCAGCCTCTGTGGCTACAGTAGAGCGTGGAAAACAAATCACCTCACATACGGCACAGGAATTGCGGAATACAGGAGTAAATACCGAGCGGGTAGTCGAGGGCTTTGGTAAAATCGAAGAGTCCTCGAAGGCACAAACCATCTCCATCGAGCAAATCAAGGATGGACTGAACCAGGTTTCCGCCGTTGTACAGACTAACGCCGCCACCGCCGAGGAAAACTCCGCCACCAGCGAGGAAATGTCGGCACAGTCCGCCATACTGCGCCAGGAGGTTGAAAAATTCAAGCTTCGGGCAGGAAGTATGCCTTCCTACCGCGAAGCAGCAGCGTATTCCCATACCCTTGCCCCATCTGCTGCCTTGCCTAACCCAGGTTTCGGGGCAGAAGCAGCAAAATATTAATAAAACGAAATAAAAACAGGGTATGCCTGCAAGCAAAAAGCTTGACGGCATACCCTGTTTTTTAGTTAATCCTGATTGGTTTTTATTTGGCGCCCATGAAAAAATACACTATACCAATAATAGCGGAAACAACAGTACCGTATACAACCACAGGGCCGGCTACCGTAAAGAGTTTATAACCCACTCCGTAAATAAAGCCTTCCTTCTTAAACTCCAGAGCGGCGGATACAATGGAGTTGGCAAAACCGGTGACGGGTACAATGGTACCTGCCCCCGCTCTTCTGCCGATTTCATCAAAAATGCCGATACCGGTTAAAATACCGGTGATGACGATCAGAATGCTGATAACAGCGGCATTGGCCATTTTTTCATCCAGGCCTTTGCCGGAGAACCACATATTTAAGGCCTGGGAACAGGTACAGATCAGACCGCCTATGACAAAAGCCATCACCATATTCTTAAACCAGGGGACAGGCGTGGGCATATCCTTAATGTTATCTAAATATGTTTTTTGCATCTTTTTCTGGATATCTGATAGATCTTTTTCCAGAGCCAGCCGCTGATTCCGCAGCTTTTCTTTCTCTGCCTCATCGGTAGCTTTGGCTTCCTGAGCCAGTACCTCTTGATGCTGCCGCCGGATTTTTTCCTTCTGCTGCAAATCCTCAGGAGCTAATTTACTTTTTTGATCTTTAGCCATACGATGCGCCCTCCAGCTAATAGTCTTCAATCCATACTAAATATAGTATCCACTATTTGCCGGAGTTTATACGAAAGCAGGGCAGATTAGTCTCACTCACTCCTCGCCGGCCAAATTGAGAAGATAGAATTTAATTAATCAAGGTAATTTGGACGGCTGCGGACGTTCGACAAGGCAACCCATCCCTTCCTTAGGAAAAATCAAGTGAGCAAAAAACGAGATAATGCATTAAGCGAAAGGGCAGATATGCATAATTTGGTATATTCGTTCTGCATATGCGCATATCTAACAAAAAATCTGCATATATCCTTTCAATATTGCTGCACTACCTCGTTTTTTGAACAGAGAGCCCAGGCCTCAGCGCCGTGGACACCCTAAGCCGGGGCTGCATACAACCCGCCTCACTCCTTCAAAAAGGCGCGGCAACGGGCCAAAATGCTTTTTTCCAGGCGGGATATCTGCACTTGAGACAAGCCCAACTTGGCGGCCACCTGAGCCTGAGTTTTGTCCTCAAAGAACCTCATCCTGATGATCTCTTTCTCCCGGGGCGCCAACTGGTCCAGAGCCTCTTCCAGAATCAGCCTGCGGAAAGTGTTTTCCTCATCATCCTGGCTGCGAATTTGATCCAAGCGGTATAAAGGATCCTGTTGATCATTATTCACAGACTCATAAAGGGAAACCGGCAGGCTGGTGGCCTCCAGGCTATTGATCAACACCTCCCTGGGCATGTCCAGCTTTTCTTCCAGCTCGGCTAAAGTTGGCTCCCGGCCCAGTTCCTCTTCCAACTTGCTTTGGGCCTGGCGGATCAGGCGGAGATTGTCTTTATAAGACCGGCTGACCTTAACAGGGCCGTCATCCCGCAAGAAACGTTTGATTTCTCCCAGGATCATGGGAACGGCATAGGTAGAAAATTTGACGTCAAAGGAAAGGTCAAAGCGATCAATGGCTTTGATCAATCCGATAACCCCTATTTGAAAAAGGTCTTCTCTCTCCGGGCCCCGGCCCTGAAAACGGGAGGCTATGGTAAAAACCAGACGCAAGTTGCCTTGAATCAGGCGTTCTCGGGCCTCTTCATCTCCCTGCCGGGCGGCGTTGAGATTATGCACCATCTCTTCATCGGAGAGCCTGGGATAGCGGGGTAAATTCATCTCTGTATAGCCCATGATCCCCACCTAAGCCTGACAAGCGTTTTTCTGATCTCCCTGGCAGAAATATTTAAACATTCTGACCGTGGTGCCCCGGCCGGGAGCGGATTCTACCTCTAAGCGATCAGTGAACGACTGCATGAACGCAAAGCCCAGACCCATCCGCTCCGGATCCTGGGAATAAGACGGCTCCATAGCCTGAGCAATATTAGCTATTCCTACCCCTTCATCTTCTACGGCAATCAGTATGCCGTCTTCCAGCAGATCAGCCCGCAGGATCAACTGCTTGTCCTCCTGATTCTCATACCCATGGATAATGGCATTCGATACCGCCTCCGATACGGCCACCTTCAGCTCCTCTAAAGCGTTAACGGTAACCGCATCGCACTGGGAGGCCAATGCCGCCACCATGGATCGGGCTAAGCCTACATTTACGGCTTTGCTCTGCATTGTCAACATTACGGAATTCATTTTAAGCTTGTCCCTGTTCATTTCACGGCCCCCTTTCGCAGCAACGCCATAGCCTCATCCTCTGTCTTCGTTATCTGCAAAAGAGGTATGATCCCTGACAAATTTAATACTTTTAATACTTCTGGCCGTACGCCGGTCAAAAACATCCTTCCTTTCCGGTTTTGTATGAGCTTTAGTCTCCCCAGGAGCACACCAAGGCCGGAGCTATCCATGAAGGTCATTTTGGACATATTGACAATCAAATGCCTCGGCCTTTGATCCTCCAAAGCCGTATCCACCTTTTGCCGGAACTCCGCGGCTGATACCAGGTCGAAATCACCATTGACCCAGACCAGCAGCGCATCATTCCGGCATTCTAGTTTTAAGGCCATCCCATTACCTCCTAGTAGTTTGTCTATTCATCATTATATGCTTATTCTCCATATTTTACCAGTATCCTGCAAATCAGGAAAGTAAATTTGTAAAAATATTTTTCATCATAAAACCCATATTAGCCCTTTCCACCGATTGATCGCCGTGCACCGGCAGCTTAACTAATAATTCCTTCTGGTCATTGGCAACCAGCAGATAGCCCAAGGGTTGGCTATTATCATAAGGAGCTGAAATATGTTCCGGGCCCTCCCAAGTATAATGAAGAATAGTTTCCTGGCCCTTCACCGCCGGTATGCCCCACTGATCCGGCAAAAGCCCTTGAATTTGCGACACCTTTCCTTTATTGACATTAATAATGATTTGAGGAATCTCCTGGGGAGCCGGCTTATAATTGACATAGGTATTAAAGGCCCAATTAAGCAGGGTTTTCGTATCATTGGTATGGCCTTTGGCCTTAGGGCTTTGCAGCACTACGGCAACCAGACTCAGACCCTGCCGCTGGGCATAACCCACCAGACAGTAGCCGGCTTCCAAAGTCCAGCCGGTTTTCAGCCCTTTGGCTCCTTCAAATTCCCAGAGCAATTTATTTTTGTTGTCGTATTGAAAAGGCCTGCTGGTATGCTCTCTAATCCTATAGTGTTTAAGAGCCGTCATTTCCAAAAGATCAGGATGCTTTACCGCCTCCCGGGCCAGCAGACAGAGATCCCAGGCAGTAGTGTAATGGTTTTCGTCATGCAGACCATTGGCATTGACAAAATGACTGCCTTCCATGCCCAGCTCTTTCGCTCTTTCATTCATTTTCTCCACAAAAGCGCCGTGGCTGCCGGCCAAATATTCGGCTATGGCTACCGCCGCATCATTGCCGGAAGCTAAAGCTACTCCCAGAGCCAGCTCTTTTAAAGTAAGAATTTCTCCTTCCGCCAAAAAAATCTGGGAACCGCCGTAAGATTCAGCCAAAGCGCTGGCCGTTACCCGGTCCTCCCAGCTTGCTTCTCCCCTTTCCACCGCTTCCACCGCCAAAAGCAGGGTCATCAGCTTCGTTGTACTGGCAGGATAATGACGCTCCTGAATTTCCTTTTCATAAAGCACCATTCCCGTACTGACTTCCATGACGATAGCCGACTCCGCTTCCACTTCAACCGGCAGTTGAGCCGCAGCCAAGGCCTTAGACTCCGCCAGAGGGCAAGCAAAGATAAGCAAGGCCAGGGCAATAGAAACCAGACCCTTGATTTTTTTGTTCGTCTTCAATGTAGCCACCTCCTGAGGTCTATTCTTACCTCTCAAGAAGAATATATGTACAAAGTTGGCAATTTAGCAAAATATTTTCTACAAAAAAAATCCGGAATTCGCTGAACTGCCGCAAATCCCGGATTTTTCTCGTATATCGTTTAGCGCCTATAAATGCAATCAGTCTATCTTGATTCCGTCGGGCTTAAATTCCAGCCAAAGGTTGCCGGAAATAAATACGGAGGAATAAAAGCCGGCCACGTTGCCTACCATCAAAGCGATGGCAAAGACCCGGGTGGTTTCGCCGCCCAGGAAAATCAGGCATAACAGCACCAAAACCACGGTTAGGGACATATTGACGGAGCGGGTCAATGTTTGGCTGATACTGGCATTGACCAGCTCATTGCCTTTCATTTTGCTGTTAACCTTTATGTTCTCGCGAATACGGTCAAAAACGACGATGGTATTGTTGATGGAATAACCGATAATGGTCAATACCGCAGCGATAAATGAGCTCTCCACTTCATACTGGAAGATTGAGAAAAAGCCCAGCATAATGATAACGTCATGGAGCAGGCACAAGATGGCGGCTACTGCAAATTTCCACTGGAAACGCAGGGAAATATAAACAAGCATCAAGGCTGCCGCCAGGGCCAAGGCAATTAAACCATTGCGGGTCAATTCCTTGCCGACAATAGGGCCGACGCTTTCTATGCGCTTTAATTCATATTCGCCCAGCGTCTCTTTGAAAGCATCCAGAATCTTATTTTGGGTAGCCTCATCTATCTCAACGGACTTGATGATATAAGTGCCTTCGCCGTCCTGGATGATGGTGCTGTTGTCCAAACCATCTTCTTTCAGCACATCTCTGACTTGTTCCATAGTAACGGCCTCACTGCTGAATTTCAAATCCAGCAAAGTACCGCTTTGAAAATCAATGCCTTGGTTTAGACCTTGGGCTAATAGTGAAACCAGACCGGCGACGATAAGCAGAGCAGAGATTATATAGTAGATCTTACGGTTTTTATAAAAATTGATATTCATTTTCCTGCTCCTTTCCCGCCATATAACCAGGGATTGGTAAACATACCGGACTCAGCCACATTTTTCAGCAGGAACCGGGTGTAAACGATAGCGGTAAACATGCTGATCAGAATACCCAGGCTTAAGGTAACGGCAAATCCCTTGATGCTGCCGGTGCCTTTCCAGAATAGTACGGCAGCGGCAATCAGCGTGGTGACATTTGAGTCGATAATCGTCCACAAGGCCCTGGAAAAGCCGGCGTTAATCGAAGCCCGCAGAGTCTTGCCCCGGCTCAGCTCATCCTTCAGCCGTTCGTAAATGATGATATTGGAGTCCACACACATGCCTATGGTCAGCACAATACCCAATATGCCCGGCAAGGTCAGAGTGGCTTTAATTAAAGCCATAGAGGCCATCAGAAGCACTGTATAAAGGACCAGGGAAAAGCCGGCAATAACACCGGGGAGCCTGTACACCACTATCATAAAAATCACTACCAAAACAAGACCTACTATACCGGCCTTCTGGCTTTTTTCAATGGAATCAGCGCCCAGTGTGGGACCGATAGTCCTTTTCTCTACAATCTCCACCGGCACCGGCAAAGCGCCGGATTGCAAGAGCAATGCCAGCTGTCGGGCATCCTGTAAGGAGCTGTAGCCTGTAATCACCGCGTCACCGGTAGGAATGGCCGTGCTGACAAAGGGAAAAGAAATCATTTCCTCATCCAAATAAATAGCGATGTTGCGCCGCATATCGCCCTTTGACAGGGCGCCTTCAATGGTCAGCTCAGGATAAGACTCCACCAGCATTTTGGTGGTGTCGGCAAAGATTTTCTTGCCCTCATCGTCAAATTCCAGCCTGACCACATATTCGTCAGTTTTAATCGCTCCGGGGCGATTGCTTGACTGTATGGCCTCTGTGGCATTGGCCAGATGGCTGCCGTCTAAAATCACGGTTTGATTGCCCGCCTCATCAAAAGTGCGGAAGGTCAGATAGGCTGTCTTGCCGATCATGGCAATGGCTTCTTCAGGATCCTGAACCCCCGGCAGCTCGATCAGCACCCGGTTATTGCCTTCCTGCTGTATGGTGGGCTCCGTTACTCCCAAGCTATTGATGCGAAGATCCATAATCGACATAACTTTATCCATCTCCGCCTGGGTTACATCCGTGGTGGCCTGCACCCGGACTTGGGCGCCGCCTTTCAGGTCCAGACCCAGCTTCAGATAGCTGCCTAAATAGGTCATGCCCAAATAACCGCTGACTATCGTCAGGATCAGGACCAATATGACGGCCGCTGCCTTTCCGGTTTTCATTGCTGCTCCTCCTCCATCATGGATTATACTATTTCCGGATTAAAATCCGGCAACAGTATTACTGCAATATTATATGGCTGTTCATTAGCTTTGTCAAAATAAAAAGCGCGAACCCTGGCGGTTCGCGCCGTCATTAAGGAAGTCTTCCTTTAACGATTCTCTTGATCGTCGTCCTGATCCTGATCAATGACGTAATCAGCATCCGCCATATCTTCCTCCGACAACACCTCAGGCTCCGGTGCTTTTGAAGCCTTGGTTTCACTGCGTAAAATGCTGCCGATAGCCGACTTGGCAAAATGGACATAAACTTCTGAAGCAATTTCCAGGGTGATCCGGTCTTCCTTGATACCTCTGACAATGCCATGGATACCGCCGATGGTCACTACCCGGTCTCCCTTCTTCAGGCTATCCATCATCGTCGTTCTTTCTTTTTGCTGCTTTTTCTGGGGACGCAGAATGAGAAAATACATCATGGCCACCATGACGACGATCCAGATGAGGCTTCCATATTGGCCCATTTAAAAACCTCCTTAAATATAATACAAAAACTCTCCAAAGAGAATAATACATTGTAGCGGCCAAGAATGCAAGCCTATTTTAATAACCCCAGGCATTTAACAGTCTGGCAGCCGTCTGGCCCAGCCGGTTTTCTTCGATGGCCAGCCGCAGCTCCGCCATTAAAGAAACCAGATAATGCAGGTTATGGATGGTGGCCAGCCTGGCGCCCAAGATCTCTCCGGCAATGAATAAATGGCGGATATAGGCCCGGCTGAAATGGCGGCAGGCATAGCAGGAGCATTGCTCATCCAAAGGCCGCATGTCTTCTTTATATTGGCTGTTGCGAATCACCAGCTTGCCTTGAGAAGTAAACAGGGTACCGTTGCGGGCAATCCGGGTGGGCAGCACGCAGTCAAACATATCTACGCCCCGCAAAACCCCTGCCACCAGGCAATCGGGGGAACCCACCCCCATCAGGTAGCGGGGCTTTTCCTGAGGCAAAAGGGGCGTGGTATGCTCCAGAACCTCATACATCAAGGGTTTTTCTTCGCCTACGCTTAGACCGCCGATACCGTAGCCGGGAAAATCCATCTCCACTAATTCTGCGGCGCTTTGGGCCCGCAGGTCTTTGTACATGCCCCCTTGAACGATGCCAAAAAGACTTTGGTTTTCCCGGCAGTGGGCAGCTTTGCAGCGGGCAGCCCAGCGGCCGCTGCGGGCCGTAGCCGCCTTGGCGTATTCGTAAGTAGCCGGATAAGGGATGCACTCGTCAAAGGCCATGGCAATATCAGCCCCCAGTTTTCCCTCAATATCCATGACGCTTTCCGGCGTGAACAAATGTTTGGAGCCGTCGATATGAGAGCGGAATTCCACTCCCTCTTCCCGGATTTTTTGCAGCTCCCCTAAACTGAAAACCTGAAAACCGCCGCTGTCCGTCAAAATCGGTCCCTGCCATTGCATAAAACCATGAAGGCCGCCGTGGGCCGCCACCAGGTCGGCGCCGGGCCGTAAATACAGGTGATAGGTATTGGACAGCAGAATTCTGGCTCCCATCTCCTCCAGCTCCGCCGGCGTCATGGCTTTCACCGTAGCCTGGGTGCCTACCGGCATAAATACCGGCGTCTCAACGGTGCCATGGGGCGTTTCCAGACGGCCCCGCCGGGCCATGGAACCTTCATCTTTCTTTAAACAGGTCCATTTTACTTTCAAGTTCTGTTTCTCCATTTCTATTATAGTAGCAGCATGCAATCGCCAAAAGAGAAAAACCGGTACTGTTCCCGCACCGCTTCTTCATAAGCCGCCAGTACCCGCTCTCTGCCGGCTAAAGCACTGACCAGCATCAGCAGCGTAGACTTCGGCAGATGGAAATTGGTCAGCAGCCCGTCAATAATCTTAAAACGGTATCCGGGATAAATAAAAATATCTGTCCAACCCTGGCCCGGCCGCAAATTGCCCGTCTGACCCATGGATTCCAAGGTTCTGACGGCAGTGGTGCCCACAGCGATAACCCGGCGGCCTTCGGCCTTGGCCCGGTTCACTGCCGCCGCTGTTTTTTCGCTGACCTCATAATACTCTTTATGCATCTTATGGTCTTCAATCCGCTGGGCTTCCACCGGCCGGAAAGTCCCCAGACCCACATGAAGCAATACTTCCGCCAGCTCTACGCCCATTGCTTTCAGCCCCGCCAAGGTACTCTCCGTAAAATGCAAGCCCGCTGTGGGGGCCGCCGCCGAACCGGCCTTATTCCCATATACCGTCTGGTATCTTTCCGGATTGGCCAGGTCTTCATGGATATAAGGAGGCAGCGGTACCTGGCCTACTTGGTTGAGTACCTCTTCAAAATCGCCCTGCCACTCAAAACGTACCAGCCGGCCTCCCGCTTCCGTACGCTCTTCAATGGTTCCTCTTAGCTCTCCCTGGCCAAAAATCAGCCTGGTGCCGGGCTGCAGCCGCCGGCCGGGCCTGACCAGGCAATCCCATAGCCCCGGTGCCGCCTGATGCAGCAAAAAACATTCCGCCTGGCCGCCGCTGCCTTCTTTGTGGCCTAAAAGCCGGGCCGGCAGTACCCGGGTATGGTTAAACACCAGCAAATCTCCCGGCTGCAAGTATTGAGGCAAATGATAAAAATGGTCGTGGATCAGGCCTGTATCCTTTGGCAAAACCAGCATCCGGGAATGATCCCTGGGTTCCATAGGATGCTGGGCAATCAATTCTTTAGGCAACAGGTAATCAAATAGGGAAATCTCCATCCAGCAAAAGCCTTTCTATACATAGAATTTATCAGTTCATTGCAATGGGCAACTTTTTCAGCGCCCCCTTCTTACTGAACCGTCTTAATCACCAGACGGCCGTCGTTTTTGCCCTGGTTATAATAATGCTCAATGATTTGTCCATAGGTCATGCCCGCCTGCTGAGCCATACCGATGGCTCCCCATTGGCTCATGCCCACGCCGTGGCCATAGCCTTTGCCGTCAAAAACATAGGCTGTCACTGTGCCGGATTCATCCTTGTTCATTTCTTTGACCCCTTCGGCGGTGATCACATAAAAGCTGTTGCTGCCGGGATTGATTTCTGCCGCTTTGCCGTAGGCCGCCACAGCCTGGGATTCCCGGATGCTTTGACCCAGCATTACCGCAGCTCCGGCGCCATTGAGCACTGTGGTGCCGCCTTCCGGCGTGATGGTAAACAAGGTGCTGCGCAGACTCAGAAAAGACCGCAGGGTCTCCCGGTGCATGGAAAAGGTATTGGAGCTGCCCACAATATCCAGCTTGGTAATCCGGCCGGAGCTGTTTGGGCGGTCAGTAATCTTTCTCGTATTGGGATCATAGGCCAGAGCGTAGCCCTTAAGCTGGCGAAAACTGCCGATATTTATGGGAATGCTGGGGTTGTCCTGATTCCATTTGGTTATTCTGCTTTCCAATTCGGCAATGGTATAGCGAACCTGCCAGCGATAAGTATAACCAGGGTAGCCCGTACTATCCTGAGCCATTTCTAAAGCATAAGCGTCGTAGGGGGAAGCTACAGCTTTGGCATAAGGCAATGCTTCATTCCAGACGTTTTCCGCATCCTCCGTATAGCCTCCGGCATTGGCGCTAAAAAAGGCTTCGATGATTTTGCCGTCATAAAATATAGCCTGTCCCTTTGTGGCCTCCACTGCCGCCGTAGTAAAGGACTTTTCATTGCCATAGCCGCCGTACAATTGATCGGCAGTGCCGGAAACCAGGTCATAAGAACCGTTAGCCGACTTTTTGCGCAGGGCGTAAGTCCTGCTGACTACGGCCTGGGCTTTTAATGCTTCCGCCGGCGCGGTGCTCATCCCCATTTCCATAGGCAGCACACCCAAAAGATAAAGATCCACGTCTAGAATATTGATGACGTTTAAAGCGCCGTTCTTGTTTTCCACCAAGAAGCTGCCTCGATAGGTACGGCTGCCGTGATTGATCAGGGTTCTGCCCTCTCCTTGAGGCGTCAGCAAAAGCCGGCTGCCCGTAATATTTACGGTATTGCCCTCCTGGCTTACCGACAGGCCGCTGCCGGCAGGGCTGAAAGACAGCCTTTGCCCGGCGCTTGCGGCGCCTGCTTCTACGCCCTTATCCGGATCGCCCATGCTGTAGGAACCCTCCCGCACCGTCAAAACCGCGCTGGACTGATTGAGAGCCACCGCCACCCGGACAATAGAGGCTCCCTGGGGCACAGTCACCGCCGCTTCCAACTGCCGGCTCTCCCCTATATCTAATAAAGAAAAGAGCAACGCCGTTAATATAAAGAGTGTTGTCAGCGTAAAGGCCTTTTTTAAAAGTCTATCTCTCATGACTCCTCCCAAGCTTATGCTTTACTAACTCATTCTTTTCCAACTCATGCTTTGCCGCCGTAGCGCTCGTATTCGCTGAAGACACAGCCGCAGTAGCCTTGCATATACAGGTTTAAGGCTCTGGCTTTTTGTTGCCCCTGCCGGAAGCCGGGCCGGAAATCCCGGTAAAGAAAGGTTACCCCTGCAGCGGCTGCCGCCTGCTCGCCGGCTTCCTTAATCAGTTCATGCTGCTGGTAGGGGCTGACTAAAAGAGTGGTGCTGAATGCCTTGATTCCCGCCTGCCGGCAGGCCCGGGCCGCTTTCTCCAGCCGCAGCCGGTAACAGGTCTGACAGCGCAGCGCCGATTTCGCCCGGTAAACAACCGGCTCCTTATCCTGCAATTCCCCCAGAAAAGCGGCCAGACCGTAGTCTTCCTCTACCTGTACAGGCAAATCCTGGGCAGCCGCCATCTGGCGGTAGGAATCCAGCCGGGCTTTAAACTCCCGGTAGGGGTGAATATTCGGATTGTAAAAATAGCCTTGTACCGCAAAGCCCTCCTGCCGCAAAGCCTCTAAAGGGTACATGGTACAGGGGCCGCAGCAGCTATGTAGAAAAATCTTATTTTCGCTCATAGTCCTTCCTGCTCAAACAAACTCCTTTGGCTGATGCTGAGGCGGGAAGCACTGCTCCCTTCCTGAGTCTCATCCTGTTCGCCGTTAAAAATACTGCCTTGGAGAATTTTTGCCTCTCTGTCGGCAGGCAGGGGCTGCCGCAAATATTGATAAGCCTCTGCCGTGGCCATCCGGCCCCGGGCCGTCCTCTGCAAAAGCCCCATCTGCAAAAGGTAAGGCTCGTAAACATCCTCGATGGTCTCCGTCTCCTCGCTGATGGAAGCCCCCAGGGTATCCAGTCCTACCGGCCCGCCGCCGAACTTCTGAATAATCGTCAGCAGCATATGGCGGTCCACCGCATCCAGCCCTAATTCGTCCACCTCCAGCCGGTCCATGGCTTCCTTGGCGGTGGCGTAGTCAATCCTATTGTTATTGGTGACCTGGGCAAAATCCCGGACCCGCTTTAATAGCCGGTTAGCTATTCTGGGGGTGCCTCTGGCCCGTCGGCCGATTTCTTTGGCCCCTTCCGGCTCAATATCAATATTGAGGATCCTGGCGGCCCTGGTGACGATAGTCACCAGGCTATCCACATTGTAATACTCCAGCCGGTTGATGACGCCGAAGCGATCCCGCAAAGGCGCCGACAGCCTGCCCGCTCTGGTGGTGGCTCCCACCAAGGTAAAGGGCGGTACGTCCATACGGATGGTCCTGGCACTGGGGCCTTTGCCGATCATAATATCCAGACAGAAGTCTTCCATGGCCGGGTAAAGGACTTCTTCCACCGAGCGGTTTAACCGGTGGATCTCGTCGATAAACAGCACATCCATGGGCTCCAGATTCGTTAAAATAGCCGCTAAATCCCCCGGCCGCTCAATGGCGGGACCTGAGGTGCTGCGCAAATTAGCCCCCATTTCCGCCGCTATAATATTGGCCAAAGTAGTCTTGCCCAAGCCCGGGGGGCCATAAAGCAAGACATGGTCAAGAGGGTCCCGGCGCTGCCTGGCGGCAGTGATAAAGACCTCCAGGTTTTCCTTGACCTTTGACTGGCCGATGTAGTCGGCCAGCCGCAAAGGCCGGATGCTGCCTTCCTCTGTTTCATCCTGCCCCGCATCAGGGCTGACCAGACGTTCCTCCTCCATGTAGCCTCCTAGTATAATAATGTCATAGCCTCTTCGGCTATGCAGGTTAACAAGTTGCTTGATGGCTTCCTGTAGACGCCAGACAGATTGTGAGGTAAACTTTCACGGATAGGATAAACAATGTA
>JBCFAO010000020.1:0-66622 GCA_038562165.1 Clostridiales bacterium
TGGTTAGTCCAAAATTTGTAAGGTCAGGCCAATCACCCTCTTATTGTAACCTAGGCCGCAAGTAATTGGGAGGCACGGTGATCAGCCGTGCCTCTCGACCTGTCTATATAGTAGCAAATTTGTACATCCGGCTGAGACTGAGGCGACTTTTTGGTTATGGCCTCGCGGCAAAGCTCCAATTTGGGCAGCGGCTGATTGCGTTTGAATCAACTTGGGGGTGCAATTTTGCAGGTTTGTTACCGTTTGATCCCGCTAACTGAGCAAAATTGCAGGTTTGTCGGGACCCCCAGGGTTAAAACGGGGGAAAAATAAGCAAAAACCGCAAGTTTAAAGTGGCTCCTCCTCTAGAATAGAGCGTTATTCCGACTGCAACGCTATATACAGCTAAAAAGCGGTGGGCAGCCTCGGTCCTACGGACTCAAACTAAGACAAACCTGCAAAATTGCACAAAGCTGACTCGTAACAGGTCAATTACCTCTCCCTAGTGGGGTGGCTAAAGCCTCTCGACTCTTTTAATTCACCAACTCTCTAATCAATTACCAATCAATTATACCAATCAAAAGATTCCAAGGAGCAGCTGCGGCAAAGTATACCAAAACAATAAGGGACTGCTTCAAAATTGGCTTTTAAAAGACCAATTTTGAGGCAGCCCCTGGTTCCTATAAAGGTTCTGATGGACATCATCAACAGTTTTTTCGTACAGCTCGTTTTAGCTTATTTTCGCATTGCTCCGCTTTCTTTCAACAACCCAATCAGAATCCCGGCCTTTCCGGCGCTTCCGGCGTTTCCACCTTATTATCCATCTTGTTGGCTACCGCCTTGGCAATATGCCTGCCGCTGCCAATTTCTTCTCCTGCTTCATTGTTGAATGGCCGCATCAGCTCGGTCCACATTTCATTGACGTACTCAATGACCTCGAAGTACTTCTGAGCAATGATGCCTACGGGGATCTCAAGCCGCTCGGCATAGCGGTTCATCTTGCTCCACTCCCCTTTTTCGTAGTGGATTACCAGATTGTAAAGATCGCCGGGCAAACCCTCCCGGGAAATCAGACCGGTTTTCAGCTCGTCGGAAATCGGCAACTGATTTAAGGCGTCCTCCAGGCGCACCTCCAACAAGGCGTCCAGGGTGGAGAACATACCCATGAGATAAGCTTCCGAACGGCTGAGAGGGAAGTTTTTCACTAAGCTGCCCAGCTCTTGGCAGAAGTTGGCCCGCTGGAAGGAGACTTTGATCAGCTCGTCGGACATGCCGCCGCTTTCGGAGTTGAAGCTCAGCAGATAGACCCACTGCTTTAGCTGGCCCAAGCCCAGTATAGTTAAAGCTTGCTTTATATCACGCACCTTATTAGCCAGGGCAAAGTAGGCGGAATTGACCATTTTCAGCAGAGAATAAGTCAAAGTAACGTCTAACTCGATGATATCGGCAATTTCTTCCATATCCGGCTCATCCTTGGTGATGGCCACCATCAGCCGGAAGAAGTTGCTCTCTAAATGATCCATATGTTTTACCTTGGAGGCTATCATGTTGGCAATGCTCTCACCCTGGAAATAATCGCAGCCCAGCTCCACAGCCTTTTGCTTGGCTTCGGGTGAATTGACATTATAAGCGGCTACCATTTTGTTGAAGCGCTTGGCAATGCTAATACTGGTATTGACATTGTCGCTTTCCGGATCGGAGAAGTCCACTTTCAGGATATCAATGGAACTCAAAATATTAAAATACCGGTTATTAAATTCAAAATCCACCAAGGCCAGCCGATACCCCTGCTTCTTGTAACGCTGAATGATCATCTGAGCTACCGGATGAACCAGTACATTGTCTTCAATTTGAATTACAAGCTTATTTTCCACAAAAATTCTGGGAATGTTCTGCATCAATAGATTAGGAGTAAAAGTCAAAAAAGCATCCTTGCCCTCCAAAAAATTAGAGTTGTCAATCTGCGTAAAAAATTGAGCCACCGCATTAGCCACCCGGTAATCCCTCTGATTATACAGGGTGCTGCTATCTTGATGATACAAAATTTCGTAGGCCACCACTTTTTCGTCCTTATTCATAATGGGTTGACGGGCAATATATGCATCCATGCACCTTTTCCTCCTCATTTTTCATTCATTATCGCTTGGGACTCATTTAAGACTATTCGGTTTCTGTCCAATGAATACAGATTTCGTCTCTTTCAAATAACTCTTGCAGATAAGGAGCCTCCTGGCCGTTTACCGTCTGCACTAAAGCGCCCTGGGGATTTTGAGTATCGATATCCACGTAAGAGAACATATCCACAAAGAAGTGAGGCATACCGTCAGCCTTGGGCGGCAGGTACATGGGCCGGCCATTAAGGTAGACAAGAAGGCTCCTTTGCGTCCCGGCAACAGGCGGAACCGTCTCTGTCTCCGGAACTCCCCTGCCTTCACTCTCTATACTTTCCACTGCAATTTCCGGCACACTTTCCAGCCTATCCCCCGCATTCCTCTTCACCGGAATCCCGGCAGTTATGGATGGTTCAGCTTCGCTGCTTGCACCTGAAATTTCTTCTGCCTCTTGCCCCCGGGCTAAAGCTTCTTCATTATTCGCCAGATTCGCCGGAGCTGCTCCCGCAACTTCTTCGGCCAATTGTATACTCCGGTTCTCTTTTCTTAACCTGGTTTCTATATTATCTCCCTTGTTCAACATGTAGGGGCCGGATTCCTTCTTATCATTTACAAAAATCTCATATAATTGGAGATTTATTTTTAAATCCTGACATAAGTCATCTAAAGTAATAATCGTTTTCCACTTGATACTGTCCATCGAACGGATCAACTGGCCCGGTGCAGCTAAGCGGCCGTTGACATAAGCTGTGGTGCCGGCGGTAAAATTAATACCGTTGATTATCACCGAAACGGCATTGAGGGTGTCCTCCAGATCTTCAATGGCCAGATTGGCGTCAACACCATTTACCGCCGGCTGGAATTCAATCCGGTCGCCGGGTCCCACCGAATCGCCTAAAGCTGCCGGCTGGCCGTTGCAGAAGATCACCGCCCCTTGGGGCAGGCCGCCCCGCTTGGAGCGGCGCTGACCGTTGACCTCATAAATCAGGGAATGGCCGGCCCGCCCCATGATCTGACTGTATTTATAGCCGGCCAATTGCAAAGCGTCCAGCACCGTCATTTCCCAGCCCCCCAGAAGAGGCACTTTTTCCTCATTTACCATCAGGTTGAAGGCTTTTTCTCTTTCCCGCAAGCTGGCTGTCAGGGCAATACCCACAGGAGTGGCAAACTCCGGCCCGAAGACTTCTTCGGCAGATTCCACCATCTTTTTCATATTCATACTGCCACCTACGGCTACCCGGTTTTCCTCCATCCCCAGTTTTTTTGCCGCCAGTTGCCGCAAATGAGGCACCTGGCTGGCGCCTCCTACCAAAAACACGGCTGCCGGCGGTTTTTTATTGATTGCCAGTATTTTATCCGCTATCACTTGAGCCAAATGTTCGATCACCGTCTGAATTTGACTATAGAGATCGCTGCTGCTGATCTCCATGGGAAAACCCAGGATATTGGTATAGGACAGGAGTCCTTCATGGCCTAACTGGCGTTTTAATTCCTCCGCCGTCTGGAAATCCACTAAACAGCTTTCCATAATGGCCTCGGTAATCTCGTCGCCTGCCACAGTGGCCATGGTATAAGCGGAGACGCTGCCTTTTTCACAAAGGGCAATATCCGCCGTTCCTGCTCCTATATCCACTAAAGCTAAATTAAGCTTCCGCAGATCTAAGGGAATGACCACATTCATGGCGGCAATAGGCTCCAAGGTAAGGCCTGCCACCGACAGCCCGATTCTGGCCATGGTAGTGTTTAAACTATCCACTACTTCCTTGGGCAGAAAAGTAGCAATGACCTTTATAGCCGCTTTTTTGCCTTTATGGCCGATGAGGGTGGAAAATTCATAATCATCCAAACGGTAATGAACTGCCGAATGGCCCACACATAAAAATGTATGGACTTGATTTTCCTCCTGCTCCATCAATTGCTCATATACTTTTTGTACGGCCGCAAATTCCATCTTAGCCACAAAAGGAGCGTCAATGGCTTTACCTGCCGGCACCTCGGTCTCATATTCCCCTTCGCCGGTTTTCAGCACCCGGCCGGCTGCCGCAATGTGGACATGGGTTAAAGGATATCCCAACTTCTCCTCCAGCCTTTGCTTTACTTTCAAAGCAATTTTGGCCGTTTCCCGGATATCCTCGATTTGGCCGTCCACCACCGCCCGGTTTTGATACTCTTCAATAGCCACCGCCTCGATGACCAGCTTTTCTTCACCTTTTTTGGCGATGATACCGATAACACTGCGAGTACCGATATCCAAGGCAAATATTCTCTCGTCAGCCCCTGCCGGCGCGGCTGTCACGACCCCTCCCTGCAGCGGCTCACTTTGTGCCTTGCTGCCGGTCTTTTTGACCCAAGGATTAGGCTTAGCTAGACGGTATTTCTTCATGGGCTGACTCCTTAATTGCTGCTTTTTCTTCCTGGGGGACGTCCGCAGGGCTCTTTCCTAGTCCGGCTTTTGCTCCGGCTTGAGCTCCGTTTTTTGGCCCCTCTTCCGAGCCGCCGCTGCCGGCGCTGCTGCCGGTTTTGATTTTATTGGCGGTTTCTAATATTTGTACGTAAATCGTGGCTACTACCTGATAGAGTTCTTCGGGGATATTTGCTCCCACCTCCAGCATGCACATCATGGAAGCGGCGCTATCGTCCCGGTAAACCGGTATCCCTCTTTCTTCGGCGATATTGATGATCCGCTCCGCCACTGCACCGTAGCCGGAAGCGATGACCACCGGCGCCAAATCTTGCTCCAGATTATATTTTAGCGCTACAGCCTTTTTTTCTTTAGACACGAGCCGCCACCTTTCCCAAGACTTTTATTTTGCAGGCCTACCAGCCTTTGCTCACTCTCCGCCCTTCAAATTTTTAAACAAGAAAGCTTCGTCAGGAAATTTGAAGGGCTGCGAATGTTCGCCAAGGCTGGTACGGCCTGCATCCTATCCCGCCAAGGCTGGTCTGCTCCTTCGGCTTATATCTTTACATCCATACCCATACGCTTGTAGGGCAAGGTCTTAAATACTTCCATTAAGGAACGGGGATGATCCAGGGTCTCTATCTCCATCCTGCCCAGCCGGTAAGAGGTCTGCAGCATCCGTATTTTGGCCGGCAGCTCCTTGCTCAGGCCTTTAAAACGGCTTTCCAGGCCAACGGGGCAATGAAGAGACAAATCTACCACCTTGTCGTTAACCCTTACCTCTGCCTCAAAACGCCCCATCATCTCCACATCGATTACCAGCAGGATATGGATCTTCCTGCCGGCCTCCACACCTTGGGCGCCGCCTTCATCATCATAAGGGTTTACCCAAATCTCCGCAAAAGCCTTGATGTCATCCAAAAAAGCAGGTACTACAAAGTGCAGCAGCGGCGTAAAATTGCAGGGGGAAGACAGCAGGCTGTGGAGAATCTTGTCCACTTGACCTGCCTCTCCTTTGCCGGCCTCGTCGTCGGCGGACTGCCTTTTGACCAACTCAATGAGGGCATTCATTACTTTAGAGGTAGTATCCGCCGCCTTATTTTCCTGAAGGCCAGCAGCGTCAGTTTCCTGGCTGGCCTGCCCCAGCATTTGATTTAAAGCCTCGGCCCTCCCCAGGGAATGCCGGCCCTCAACCCCGCTTTCGGCCAGATTGGCAGCGTCAGCCTCTTGGCCGGCAGCCGCCTCTTGCCGGCTTTTTTCGTGATCCCGAAAAAATTTCATCAGGGATTCCACATAGCTTGCAAATACCATTCTGTCTTCACCGGCCAGCTTTTGCCAAAGGGCGGCGGCAGCCTCATGAAAGAACTCCATGCTGTCGTTGTGGCGGGACAGATTATAGATGGTGATGGACACCATCTTTTGCAGTTGCGGATTAAAAAGTATGCTCTCCCCCACTTCCTTAAGAACGGACAGAGTCTCGCCTTTCAGGGCGGCAAACTGGCCGGCCCCTCCGTCTTGTTGGCGGAAACGCAAAGCCAGCAGCTCCAGCTTCTCAGCCAAACCTTTGCTGGCCCGGAGATTTTTGGCCAGATAACTCAAACTATTGGCCACGGCATCCAAAATATCATCCTTGATCAATAAATTATTGATTGACTTCAGCAAGTTGACCACAGAAGCTTGAATATCGGACCGGGGCTGGGCTTCATTGCTGATTTTACGGAGAAAGTCAAAAAACTCCCCCTTAAATACTGTGGATTCCTGCTCCTGCCGTATCATTTCCTGGGCGATTTCATCATGGGGCATTAAAAGCTCGTTGAAAAGGTTCTCTATCTCTTTGGTTAAGGCCCTATTATTAGCCGGCAAGAGCTTAATGATCTCTTCCAGCATGAAAATATTTTTCAGGTAGGTTACCGTCACACCGGGATCCTTCAGCAAGTCCAGCAGTATCTCGGGACTATCGGCTTCTTTCAGCAGCGTATTGTTTTGCTGCAAAATATCCCTTTGGTTATGGGGTTTGATAACTTTGCTGATATCCTGGAGCTGGAAAGGCGTGGTGGGCTCCACAGCCGCTTTGGGCGTTACCTGCTGGTTTTTATTGATCAAGGGCGTTGTTATCCTCAATATATCTGCCACGGCCATCCCCCTTCCTGCCATTTTAAAAGTCATTATAACATAATTATCATATTATTCATCAAAAATTCAACATCTACTCTTAACATTTCCCCAAAAAACGGCTATAATTTATCATAACCATGGATTGCAGCTACCATCAAAATATAAAAAGAATAGAGGGTGACAGAATGAGCGCGATTGATCCCGGTATGGAGGCTCTATTAGAAACTTTTGTCTATGAATCCAATACCATGCTTGAGCAGTTGGATGAAATCCTGTTGGATTCCGAACGAGCCCAGAATATCAGCCACGAAAACATTGACAGCATCTTCCGTATCATGCATACCGTCAAAGGTTCTGCTGCGATGATGGGATTCACTGCTATCTCCAGCTTAGGTCATGCGGTGGAGGATGTCTTTTTCATTGTTCGCGAGACTCCCGACAAGCTGACTAAGGTATTCAGCGATCTTTTTGATCTGGTTTTCCAAAGTTCTGATTTTCTCAAACGGGAAGTGGAACGGGTCACCAGCTCCAATTATGAGGAAGGGGATCCTTCTGCTTTGGTGGAGCGGCTTCATCATTTGGCAGCAGTAATGAAAGGCCAATCCCCGCTGGAGGAAACCGCCTCCTCTGCCGCCGCCGCCAAATCCGCCGAAGCCGGCAGCGACACGGCTAATGCTGATGAGCTCCATAAAATCCGGGTCTTTTTTGAAGACGACTCTCAGATGGAAAATATGCGGGCTTTTATGCTGCTGACCCAGCTAGCCAATTGCTGCGACATTTTAGAATCGGTACCGGCCCATCCGGAAAGCGATTCCTCATTATGTGCCGACATCATTAAGAACGGTTTTCTGATCATGTGCCGCCCCCTCGATTCTTTGAGCGATGTAATTAAGATCATTGAAAACTCCTTAAATATTAAAAGCTACGAAATAATCCCCGATGAAGAAGCCTCCTTCCGGGCCGCGGAAAGCTCTGACTCCTCCGAAGGAAAAGGCGAAGCCAGCGAGGCCAAAACCGCTGGCGCTGCCGGCGGCGCCAGCGGCAAAACCGGTGCTGGCGGCTCCAAACAAAGCCTGATCAGCGTCAACCAGGCTAAGCTGGATATGCTGATGGACCTGGTAGGCGAGATTGTTACCGCCGAGTCTATGGTGGCCAGCAATCCCGATCTCAAAGGCCTTAAGCTGGACAATTTCACGAAATCCGTCCGGGAGTTGAGAAAGCTCACCGACGAGCTTCAGGATGTGGTTATGTCCATTCGGATGGTGCCTTTAACCGGCACCTTCCAAAAGATGAACCGTATTGTCCGGGATATGACGAAGAAGCTGGATAAAAAAGTGGAGCTGGTCACCTTCGGCGGTGAAACGGAAGTGGATAAAACCATTAACGACACCATTGCCGATCCTTTCATGCATATGATCCGCAACGCCATCGACCATGCTATTGAATCTCCCGAAGAACGCCTGGCTCTGGGCAAGCCGGAAGCAGGCACCATTACCCTCAATGCCCGCAATGCCGGCGGTGAAATTCTTATCGACGTAGCCGATGACGGCCGGGGCCTGGATACGGAAAAGATTTTGATCAAGGCCAGAAACAACGGCCTGCTGACGAAGCCGGAATCGGAATACACCGATAAGGAAATTTTCCAGATGATTATGCTGCCGGGCTTTTCCACCAATGCGGAGGTCACCGAGTATTCCGGCCGGGGCGTAGGCATGGATGTGGTTCGCAAGAATATTGAAAAAGTAGGCGGCTCCATTTCCATTCACAGCGTAAAAAAAGAAGGCACCACCTTCACCATCAAAATCCCTCTTACTCTGGCCATTGTGGATGGCATGAATATTTCTGTAGGCGATACCGTCTTTACCTTGCCCATCACTTCCATTAAGCAGTCCTTCAATATTACGGATCCCAGCCAGGTTCTTCACAACACCGACGGCACAGAAATGATTTTGCTGCGGGGCGAATGCTACCCCATCATCCGTCTCCATGACCATTTTAATATTGCCACGGAGAAAACCGAGGTTATGGAAGGCATCATGATCCAGGTGGAAAGCGGCAATTCCATCGCCTGCCTGTTTGCCGATGAGCTTTTAGGAGAATATCAGGTAGTGGTTAAGCCTTTCCCTGCCTTCTTTAATAAGTACAATCTTAAAGGCCACGGTCTTTCCGGCTGCAGCATCCTGGGCGACGGCAGCATCAGCCTGATTCTCGACGTCGGCAATTTGATGAACTTATCCTAAATATAATTCAGAAAGGTTGTGCCTCCATGGAAGATAGAAAATATGCAGAGGGCCTGGATGATCTCAGCGGCCGCTATCTGACGTTCTATATTGACGAAGTTATCTATAGCCTGCCTCTGGGCCACATCATCGAAATCATCAATATGCAGCACATCACCCACATCCCCGGCGTGCCCCATTACGTCAAGGGTATCGTCAATCTGCGGGGCAAGGTAGTCCCCGTTTCCGATGTACGGCTGAAATTCGGCCAGCGGTCGCGACCTTATGATGATATGACCTGCATTATCGTTACTACCATCAACGACATGCAGGTAGGTCTGATTGTGGACAGCGTTGCCGAAGTGGTAACTTTGGACAAAAACCAGATGGCCGCGCCGCCCAAGGCCGGCAAGCGGGTGGGCGAAAGCTATCTGGATTCCATTGCTACGTTAAACGACAAGGTTATCTTAAATATTGATTGTACAAAGTTTTTCCAAGCCGATATGGCGGAATTATTTGTTCACGAAAACTAGGAGAGCTGCTTATCATGGATATTACTGCCCAAAATGCTCTGGTTCGCATCACCGACGATGAATTTAAAAAACTGGTGTCTTTTGTTTATCAAAAGTATGGCATTAACCTGATTAAAAAGCGGCAGCTAGTGGAAGGCCGCCTGTCCCATACCATTAAGGAACGGGGCCTTTCCAGCTTTAAGCAATACATGGATTTGCTGGTTAATGACCAAAGCGGTGAGGAAATCAATACTTTTTTGAATAAGATCACCACCAACCACTCTTATTTTGCCCGGGAAACGGAGCATTTTGATTTTCTCTTGCACCATGCTCTTCCCTACCTGGAAAAAACCCGCAGCCGGGAGCTGCGAATCTGGAGCGCCGGCTGTTCCGCCGGCCAGGAAGCTTACAATATTGCCATGACCATGGACCAATATTTCGGCAGCCGCAAAAATCAATGGGACACCAGGATTTTGGCCACCGACATCTCCATGAACGTCTTAAACAAGGGCAAGGCAGCCATCTACCCCGAGGATAACATTAAGGACCTGCCCGCTCAATGGAAGACTCAATACTTTAACCGTCTGCCCGACGGCTCTTATCAGGTTAACGACAAAATCCGCCAGGAGGTAATTTTTAAGCTCTTTAATCTGATGGATCCTTTCGTTTACAAGAAACCCTTTGACATTATTTTCTGCCGCAATGTCATGATTTATTTTGATCAGGAAACCAGCAACAAACTGGTGGAAAAGTTTTATCAGGCTACGGCAGAAGGCGGCTATTTGCTGATCGGCCATTCCGAGGTACTGGATAAAGAGGCCACGAAATACCGGTACCTGCGGCCCGCCATATATCAGCGGGTTCAAAAGAATTAGCCCTTTGTCATTCCAATTTATACAAAGGGCTTGCTCCCGGAAAGGTAGGATTCTCCTATGAATATGAAGCTGCCGGTCATACGAGTTTTAATCGTCGATGACTCGCTGCTTTTTCGCAAAAAACTGGAAAGCAGTCTGGGCGACCAGCAGATCACGGTTATCGGCAGCGCCGCCAGCCCCAGTGAGGCCATGGAAAAAATTGAACAGTTGAAACCTGACGTCATCACTTTGGATGTGGAAATGCCACAGATGAATGGCTTGGAGTTTCTTCGCAAGCTGCTGCCCCAGCATCCTATTCCTGTGGTAGTGGTCAGTTCCCGGCCGGAAAATGCCGGGGAAGCTTTAGGGGCTGGGGCTGTGGATTTTTTGCAAAAGCCCTACATCAAAACACCGGAGGATCTGGTGCTGTTTCTAAACAGGCTTCGCAGCATGATCAAAGAAGCCTCCCGTTCAAAAATGCCACAAACGAAAGCCGCGGCAGCAGCCACGGCTCAATCTGTGTTTTTAAGCGCTCCCGTTAAAGCTCATAGCCAGGCGGTTATCGCCATCGGCGCCTCCACCGGCGGTACGGAGGCTATTCTCGCCGTAGTCAAAAACCTGCCTCCCGCTACACCGGGAATTTTGGTGGTTCAGCACATGCCTGCCGGTTTCACCAAGCTTTATGCCGAGCGTTTGGACCGGGTCTGCCAGATGTCCGCCAAAGAAGCGGAGGATTTTGACCGGGTGGAAACCGGTAGAATCCTGGTAGCTGCCGGCGATTATCACATGACATTAAAGCGTGACGCCAAAGGCTATTATATCCGCAGCCAAAAAGGCGAAAAAGTCAGCGGCCACTGTCCTTCCGTGGATGTGCTCTTTCAATCGGCGGCGGCAGAAGCCGGTAAATATTGCATTGGCGTTATCCTTACCGGCATGGGGGCCGACGGTGCGGAGGGCATTACGCAGCTTCGCAGCACCGGAGCCTATACCATTGGACAGGATGAGGAAAGCTGTGTTGTTTACGGCATGCCTATGGAAGCCTTTAAACGAGGCGGCATCTCCAAGCAGCTGCCTTTAAACCAGATCGGGGCGGAGATTATTTATCAGCTTGGCAAACAACAATAGCCGGTACTGGTATTTGCTGCAGCCAACGATGAAGGTTTAGCAAAATTTCAAGTTTGTAGCGGCAATCCAGGCATTTTGAGCAAAATTTCAAGTTTGTAAGCCTATTCCCTCTTTAAAATAGAGGGTTCATCCTAGCTTCGACCCTAAATATAGGAAAAATCAGCCTGCAGACCCTTTAAACCTGCAATTTTGCTCAAAAAAGCTATCAATGGCGGCTACAAACTTGCAATTTTGAACAGTTAGCCAAAGCAAATGATGACAAACCTGCATTTTTGAGCGCAACTGGCCCAACTACCACAATCTACTGCCCAGCTATGCAGCATTATTACCATCCATGTGCGCCAGATGCCTTTTCGCCCCAAAAACCCCTTTCCGTTATATTCCAGTTTAACAACTGCAGTATAACGGAAAGGGGTTTTTGCATAGTAACTACTGATTTCCCCATAGCAGACCTCTTTTTCATGGCTATCTCATCTATTCTGCCTCTGGTTTTTATTCTGCCGCTGATTCCTTATTATTCTATCCTTCTACCAGACCCATTCCCCTTTGCTGGCGGATTTAATCCGCATCAAGCCGTCTTCCGCCGTCAGATAAAGGGTGCGGCCGTAATCCTTGCCCGTATCCTCTGCTATAATGGGAATCCGCTGGCGCATCAATTCCATTTTGACGGCCTGGGTATTGCGCTGGCCGATATTAGCGATGGATGAGTTGCTCAAACCGGAAAACATCTGAGCGCCGCCGGCAATCTTGGCCTTAAACAGCACCCTCCGGCCGCCGGCGGCTTCCATTTTGCGAATTAGAAGTTCTATGGCCGTATCGGCAAATTTGTGCGGCTGATTAGCAGAGCTGGGGGCCTGGCTGGCACTAGGCAACATAATATGGGCCAGACCCGCCAGCTTGATATTGGCGTCATATAAACAAATTCCTACACAAGATCCTAAAGCGTAAGTTACTAACACATCCGGCGCCTGGGCAATGTTCAAATCCGAGATGCCCACGGTTACTGTACGACTCATAATTCCAACCCCAAATTCGTCATGATTTTTGCCAGGGAATCCATTTCCGGTATCATTAGAATGTGGCTGGAGGTTTTATCGTCTTCTTTTTTATCAAATTCATCCTGAATAAAAATAATTTTATCGCCGATATTGGCAAAATAAATAGCCGGCACGCTAAGTATAGCCCCTACCATATCCACACAAAGATCGGGCGGAGAAATATTGATATCCAGGCCCGTCAGCGAGGCAATGGCATTGACGTAAGATGCCGCCATAATATTGCCTACTTCCCGGATGGCAGAGCTGCTGAACTCATCCAGGTTGCCGAAATTCTCCAGTTCCATACCCGTTAAGGTATTGATCATCATATGGGCAAAATCCTTATGCAGCAGGAACATGATCATTCCCGTCACATCACCGCTGAGGGAAAGCAAAAGGCCTACCAAAAGCTCCTCAGGGCCGCCCAGACTATCCGTCACTTCATTGTAATCCAAAATCATGACCTTAGGCACAGAGATATCCACCGGCCTGTCCAGCATAGTAGATAAAGCGGAGGCGGCATTGCCGGAACCGATATTACCAATTTCCCTTAATACATCAAGCTGAAGATCATTTAAATCATCAAGGTTTTTCAACGCCTACACTCCTCTTTATCTTCTCAGGCCATTAACAATCTCTTCAATCTGGTCGGATACGGTTACCACCCTGGCGCTGACTTGAAAAGCTCTCTGGGTTCTGATCATCGCCGCCATTTCGTCACTTAAATCCGTACCTGACTGCTCCAAAAACCCGGGAGCCAAATCACAGACCCCCTTGTTATCTCTGGCAGCCTTGCCCGATTCCTCCGTCTCCAGATAACGGTTGGCGGAAGCCGGCGACAAGGCGTGAGGATTAACAAAGCGATAGACGCCGATTTGATCCTCCAGGCCCTCCAGATCATATTGGCCCGTCTCTTTGTTCTCTTTCAACTCAATTCTGCGGCCCCGCATATCCAAAACGTAAGCGCCGTCAGTAGTGGTCAAATAGGCCCGCTTGCTCCGGGTACCTATGGCAAAGGCGCCGCTCCGCGTGTATTCCTTTTGGCCTTCATTATCCACCATAAAAAATCCGTCCCCCTGGATGGCAAAATCCAGATTGCCGCCGGTGGGAATGAAAGCGCCTTGGCCGGCGTGAAGCTGGCTGGCAGCCGCTTTTGTACCTACCCCTTTCAGTAGTTCGGGGGCGGATTTAGTGTCCATGCGGACATAGAGCAAGTCCTCAAACTGGGTGGTTTGATGCTTATAACCAACGGTATTGACATTGGCTATATTATTTCCGATGGTATCCATAGCCTGCTGGTAAGCCATCAGCCCGGAAACTCCTGCATGAAAGGATGTTTTCATTGGCAATCTCTCCTCTACTCTTTGGCTTTGGTTAGCGCAAAGTCAAACTATAACGCCTCAGGTGGGGCATCAAAGGCCCCGTTATACGGCAGCAATTTGGGAAACTGCCTTGCGGTTCATATTATCCATAATCTGCAGGGCCGAGCTACAGGATTGAAAAGCTCTCTGGGCTTCAATAAAGGCCGTCATTTCTGTAGTATAATTCACATTTGAGGTTTCCTTGACATTTTGATGAAGACGAAAACCTTCTGCCGCCTGGCTTTCCTGGCCTGCCGGCATCTGATACATACCGTTATTGAGGCGAACCAGGGTGACCTCCTCGGGAGGCGATACGATCTGCAGATTGCCGATGCGGCGTCCCGCTTCATTATTGACGGTGCCGTCGGCCAAAACTTTAAACTGGGCGTTTTTTACCTGAACCGGTCCGTCCTGGCCCATAACCCGGCCAATGCCCTCCAGAATGAGGTAGCCTTCCGCATCCATGTTAAATTGGCCCCCCCTGGTCAAATAGGGCTGTTCCTCATTGCCCTGAATAACGAAATAGCCGGGGCCGTCGATAGCAATATCAAAAGGATGACCCGTATCCTGGTAAAGACCGGAATGATTCAGCGTCACTACGTCATCTACCAGGGTGATGGGGCTGGCGCTGCCGATGGGAGTTCTCTGGTAAGCCTCCTTCCGGATCATCAGCTCATGCTCAAAGGTGTTAAACACCATTCGTTGTCCCCGGTAGCCCGGGGTTTCCAGGTTGACCAGGTTGTTGCCGATAAGATCGATATTGCGCTGCTGGGCCAGCATTCCCGAAGCAATGGTGTAAAAACCGCTCAGCATTCATCCTCATCCTTTCCATGTAGATATTGGGACATTGCCCTGTTTAGCTTAGTCAAAGCTGACGACCTGATAAAAGATATCCTCTGCTGGCTGACATTGAGGACCTCCCCAATCTCCCGCAAATTTAAATTCTCATAATAGCATAAAGTGATTACTTGTTTTTCTTTGGGAGAAAGCTGGTCAATAGCCTCTCCCAGCACCTGTTTTAACTCTCTTTGGAGCATGCCCCGGTCTACGGTATCTTCCCGGATATTAGCCAAGCCTTCTTGACTGCCCCCCGTGCCTTCAATCAGTTCTTCAAAAGAAACCATATCGGCTGTAGCGATTTCCTGCAGATTGCGGTTCAGCTCTTTTTCCGGCATGCCCAGATACTCGGCTAATTCTCTGTCTGTAGGCTCCCGCATCAACTGATTGCTTAGCTCCGCTTGTCCTTGGACGATACTGCGGCGGGCCGTCCTCACCCGGTAAGGCAGCCAGCTTTGCTTGCGCATGTAGCTAAGCATGGTCCCCCGCAAATGCTTATAAATAAAAGTACTGAAACTGGCCCCCCGGCCGGGATCAAACTTATCGATACACCCCATAAGAGTGATGATACCCTGATTAAAGAACTCATCTTGCTGAATGTTTTGGGGTAACAAAGAACGCATGCTGATGATGGTATTTTTTACGGTGGGCCCATAATGCATCACCAATTGATTTCTGATATTAATATCTCCCGTCTGCTTGTAAGCTGCCATCAGCTCCTCGGGATTAATTTTTTCTTGCGGCGGCTGATGCTCCATCACGGGTTCTTCTTCCCCCCTTTTTGTACTGACGCCGGATTAATCCGGTATTAGTATCATATGGCGATATTGCCTAAGGATTGAATTTGAACGCCGCTATCAATATCGTTAAAGGACAATACCACAACCTCCGGATAGAACTGATCCAAAAGCTTTTTGAAATATACCCGGACTACCGGAGAGGTAAGGATAATCGGCGTCTGCACCACCTGCTTCATCTGATTGATTTTTTCCGTAGTGGCGGTGATGATTTTTTGTATGGTATCGGACTCCAGAGCCAGGTAGGCGCCGCCGTCCATTTTTTTTACGCTGTTGATAATGATGTTTTCCAGTTCCCCATCCAGACTCATCACTTTCATTTGGCCGGCTTCGGAGAAGCGGTGGGTAATGGTGCGTTTTAAGGCTTGGCGCACATATTCCGTCAGCATGTCATTATCCTTCACCATAGCCCCGTAATCGGCCAGGGTTTCCAGAATAGTCTCCAGGTCGTTGACGGGAACACCCTCCCGCAGCAGATTCCGCAATACCTTTTGCAGCTCGGTGGTGGTCAGCACTGCAGGAATGGTATCATCTACGATAACTTCATTTTTCTTGCGCAGGTTTTCCACCATCTTTTTGACTTCTTGCCTGGTCAAAAGCTCATGGGCATGGGTACGGATAATCTCCGACAGGTGGGTGATGATGACGGAGGTGGGATCGATCAGCGTATATCCGGCCATTTCCGCTTTGATCTTCTTATCCTCACTGATCCATTTAGCCGGCATACCGAAGGCCGGTTCAATGGTATCGATACCCTCGATAACCTCTCCCTCGGGAATCTCGGCGGGTTCCAGGGCCAGGTAATGGTCAATCAAGACCTCGCCTATGGCCACGGTCTCCCCCTTCAGCTTTATCTCATACTGGTTGGGATTAATCTGGCTGGAATCCTTTAGCCGTACCGAGGGAATGACCATGCCCATTTCATCGGCAAATTGCTTGCGGAACATGACTACCCGGTCCATAAAATTGCCGCCGCTATGCTCATCCACCAGAGGCAGCAAGCTATAACCAAACTCCATGCCGATGGGATCCACCGTCAGCAGATTATAGACATTATCCAGATTCTTATAAAAGGCTACCTCACTGGTAACCTCCTCGATCACCGGCGGCCCCTCAGCCGCTACTTGGGGTACAGAAGCCCTTTGCTGCCGCAGTAAGATGATGCCCAGGCCGATGAGCAAGGCGGAAACCATAGCCACCTGAGCCGGCGGAAAGCCAATAAAGCTAAGGAGGATCATGGCCGCTCCGGCAATGATCAGCACCACAGGCTGGGACCGGAACTGCTGGATGACATCGGTATTCAGATCCGCCTCCGAGGCTGACCGGGTAACGATCATACCTGTGGCCACGGAAATCAAAAGGGCCGGAATCTGAGACATCAGGCCGTCGCCCACGGTGGAAATAGAGTAAATATTGACCACCGCGGCAAAGCTGCCTTCCCTGTTGATCATGCCCACCAGCAAACCGCCGATGAGATTGATGAACGTAACGACAATAGAAATAATGGCGTCGCCTTTGACAAACTTGGAGGCGCCGTCCATGGAGCCAAAAAAGTCAGCTTCCCGCTGGATTTTGGAGCGGCGGCGGCGGCCTTCCTCTTCATCGATAGCCCCGGAGCTCAGGTCCGTATCGATGGCCATCTGCTTGCCGGGCATGGCGTCCAAGGTAAATCTGGCGGATACCTCTGCCACCCGCTCGGCGCCTTTGGTAATAACAATGAACTGCACCAGCACGATAATCAGGAAAATGACAAGGCCAACGACCACATTGCCCCGGATAACATATTGTCCGAAGGTTTTAATGACTTCGCCGGCATAACCCTGATTGGAAAGAATAGATCTGGTGGAAGAAACATTGAGACCCAGTCTTAGCAAAGTAGTTACCAGAAGCAAAGAAGGAAATATAGAAAACTCTAAAGGTTCCTTTATGTACATGGTCATTAATAAAATAACCAACGACAGCGACAAATTCATGATAAACATGAAGTCCAGCACCTGGGTGCTCAGCGGTATGATCAGCAGGGCGACAATAGTGAGGACAAATATGGCGACGATGTTATTGAATACCGTTCTCATGAATAAATGTACCCCTGCCTCCCTAAATTAATGATTCGTTTCTTTCAGTGCCTTGCTTTTTGGTTTTCCTTCTTTTTCCCTTAAATTATACACAAAAGCTAAAACTTCCGCTATGGTTTGATAGAAAGATTCCGGCACCTCCCGGTCCAACTCCACTTCCTCAAAAAGGCTGCGGGCCAAAGGCCGGTTTTCCATGATATAGACTTCATTTTCCCGGGCTACCTGGATAATACGCAGAGCCAGGTGATCCATACCCTTGGCTACAACAATAGGGGCTTGATGCTTCTCCGTATCATACTGCAAAGCCACCGCATAATGGGTTGGGTTTCTGATGACGACGTCGGCATTGGGTACATTGGCCATCATCCGCTGCCGGGCCGCCTGCTCCCGCCGGGCTCTCTGACGGCTTTTGATCTGGGGGTCCCCTTCCGTCTCTTTGTATTCGTCTTTGATTTCCTGTTTGCTCATCCGCAGGTTTTTTTCGAATTCCCACCACTGATAAAAATAGTCTGCGGCTGCCAAAATCACGAAGATAGCGCCGGCTTTCCAGACGATGGATAAAATCAAACTGCCGGTAAAGGCTGCGGCTTTTGAGGCCGTCATATCCATCAGCCGGGGGATGCTGGGCAAGGCTTTTTTTAACTCACCGTAAATGATATAGCCCAGAATGGAAATCTTCAGTATGGACTTCAGTAATTCCACTACGCCCCGCATGGAGAACATTTTCTTGAATCCACTAATGGGGTTAAGCCTGTCCCCTTTAAACTCAAAAGCCTTTGTGGCAAAGAGCATCCGGGTTTGGGCCATGGTAATAATTATAATGCCGACAGAGGTAACCAATAAAAGAGGCAACGCTGTAGTAGCAAATAAGATACAGCCGTTAATAAAGTAATTGGAGAGCTCCGCCTGGCCGATGGCCTCTACCCAAGAGCCCATAGAGAAATACTCCCTGATATACTGTTGCAAGCTTGTATAAATTCCGGGGCCCATGATCCGGAGGGCGAAAAAGATGGTCAGCAAGGAAAAAATCACATTGACTTCCCTGCTCATCAGAACATTACCTTTTTTTCGCTCCTCCTGCTTTCGTTTTGGGGTTGCTTTTTCGGTTTTTTCGCCAGCCATCAGGCTCTCCCCCCTTTTGCCGGCTCAAATTTTAGCCCAGGACAGAAAGGGCTCGTTCCATGTGCTGAAAAATAATATCAATATAATTATCAATAAAGCCGCTGACCGGCAAAGAGAAAACAAAAAGCAGGATTAATCCCATAATTACCTTCATTTGAAAATGAATAGAAAACACATTGATCTGGGGCACCAGCTTCATCAATATACCCATGGTAATTTCTACGGTAAAGGAAGCTGCCACAAAAGGCAAAACGAGACGAATAGCTAAAGAAAATGCCTGCAAAAACATGTCAATCATAAAAAGGCTTAAATTCGTATTTAAGACAGCTCCGCCTAAACCCACAATTTCATAGGAAGCTGCAGCTAAACGAATCAATACCAGGTGGCTGTTGGTGACAAAAAGAAATAAGACAAAAATCAGGTTAAAGAGATTACCGGATAAGGACATTTGAATATTGGCATTACGGTCAAAGACCTTGGCCATGGATAAGCCTAAACCCATATCGATAACATCGCCGGCCATAAAAAGCATAAAGTAAAAGGTTTGGAAAATCAGCCCCCAGACCAGGCCCACCAGAAGTTCCGCCCCAATACCCATCACTAGAGATAAGGTGTTGGTGACAGGCCTCATGGTTGCCATTAAGCCGGGGCTGATCAGCAAGGATAATCCCAGGCACAGGGCCATGGTAAACTGGGTGGGCACATTACGGCGGGACAATATTGGGTTGAAACCCAGCACCCCCACCATCCGGCAAAAAACCAGAATATACACTATCAGTTGATTGTACGTAAATTCCCAGGTCATCATTTAAATCTCAAGCATCTGCATGCAGATATACATAAAAAAGTCCGTTAAATTCGTCATCATCCAGGGCCCGATCAGAATCATCAGAAGAGCGATGGCCAGGATTTTCGGCACAAAGGTCAAGGTTTGCTCATGAATCTGGGTGGCAGCCTGGAAAACAGCGATAATCAAACCCAGGGTCAGGCTGGTCAGCAATAAAGGGGCGGCCAGCTTCATAATCGTCCATAAGGCTTCCCGCAGGATACTTATCACATCACCTTGAGCCATTTTGCTCTCCTTTTTGTAAATTTCTTTCTACATTCCGCCGGCAGCTAATGAAAACTCTTAACCAGGGTTTCCATCAGCAAGCTCCAGCCATCCACCACCACAAAAAGCATCAGCTTAAAAGGCAGCGATATCATTGACGGCGGCAGCATCACCATGCCCATGGACATCAGCGTACTGGCAACAATCATATCGATAACCAGAAAAGGGATAAATAACAAAAAACCCATAATGAAGGCCCGTTTTAGCTCGCTGGTGATAAAAGCCGGTATGACAATCCGCATGCCCAGGTTCTCCAACAGCTCAGGCCTCAACTCCTCAGTCAGGCTTTCTTCACCTGCTAAAGATAAAAACAGATTCAGCTCGGGAGCTTTTGTCTGTTTTAACATGAAAATTTTAAGAGGCTCCTCTATATTGTCCAGGCATTCCGCCTGGCTGATGGTTCCCGCCATAAAGGGCTGCAGGGCCGTTTCATTAATCTCGTCCAGCACCGGCCACATTATAAACAAAGAAAGAAACAAGGCCAATCCTATAATCACTTGGTTGGGCGGCGTCTGCTGCAAGCCGATGGCGTTGCGCAAAAAGGAAAAAACAATGATAATCCTGGTAAAGCTAGTCAGCATGATCAGGATGGAGGGCGCCAGAGTGATCAACGTAAGAAAAAACAGCATTTGCAGCGGTCCTAGAGCCCCTTCCTGCCCGCCTGAGCCAAAGTCGATATTGAGGGAGGCTGCCTGAAGGCTGGAATGACCGTTCACCATAATCCCAAGGCCCAGAATTATTACAAGAAAAAAGACAGCTGCCTTAACCTTAACTCCTGCTCGTTCCCTCATTACCATACCCTTCCGAGAAGTCCCCTTTTTCTCAATCATGATCTGACCGTTTTTGCAGCCGGTCTTTAAATAAAGTAAAAAAGTCTGCATTTCCCTGGGCTGCCGTCAGACCGCTAAATTGCTGGCCATCCAACTCCGCCAGGGTTTCAATATGCTGGGGCGTCACACCAAGGAGCAGAGTTTTTTCGCTAATGCGCACAATCAGCAAGAAGCGGTCATGACCAAGGGCCAATTTGTCAATGACGGTCATTTCCTTTGCGGCAGCACCCATTCCCATATAACCCTTGCCAATAAGCTTTGTAACGTAGTAAGCCGCTACAAAAATCAGGATAACGAAAATAACTGCGCCCATAATGGAGCCAAAAGTGCTAAATTCCACCCGGTCTACCCCTCCCTGCCCGGCAACTAACACTGCCCTTATAACGAGAAAGCTGAGGCGTTATAACGGCAGTACCTTCGATACGGTCTGGACAATCCGCTCTTGCTTAAAAGGCTTAACGATGAAGTCTAAAGCTCCCAGCGTAATGGCTTCCATAACCATGGACTCCTGACCCATAGCGGAACACATGATCACTTTAGCGCCGGGGTCCTCTTGTGCAATTGTACGCAGGGCCTCAATACCATTCATGTTGGGCATGGTAATATCCATAATTACCAGGTCCGGTTTTTCCGATTTATAAAGCTCTACTGCCTTCTGACCGTCTTCACCTTCTACAAAATCCGTATAGCCGGCTTTACTCAAATGGTTTTTAATCGTCATTCGCATAAAACCCGCATCATCAACAACCAATATTTTATACATCCCTTTTACTCCTCCCGGCTCAATAGTCTGCAATATTTCTATTATACTATAAGATCTTATTCCCTACAAACTGCCATCTAACGATTCCATCAGTTCTTTTGTTCCTACAATCTCCGTTATTCTGACACCAAAATTGTCACCGATGACAATGACGTCGCCATAGGCTAAAAGCTGTCCGTTGACAATAATCTCCGCCGGCGCCCCCGTTTGTTTTTCAAGCTCCAAAACCGTACCTTGGCCAAAATCCAATATTTCTTTGATTTTCCGGCGGGTTTTGCCAATGACGATGGAGACTTCCAAAGGCACGCCCATAAGCAAGCCAATGTTGCCTTGGGCTGCCGGCCCTTTGCGGCCAGGTTCGGAAAAGTCCGGGAACTGAGGTTTCTTTATGTTTAATGGGGTAAGCGGTGTAACCATATTCGCCATCCTTTGGCCTGCCATCGCTTCTTGATTGTATGGCGGCATACTCTGATTGGGCCAGGGCTGTTGCTGCTGCCAAGGCTGAGCCGTCTGTTCCATGGGCCAAGGTTGCGGCGCTGCCATGGGCTGCAGCGGCGGCATCGGCTGTGGTGCTGCCATGGGCTGCGGCGTTGGCATCGGCTGCGGCGTTGGCATCGGCTGCGGTGCTGCCATGGGCTGCGGTGTTGGCATGGGCTGCGGTGTTGGCATCGGCTGTGGTGCTGCCATGGGCTGCGGTGTTGGTACCGGCTGCGGCGCTGGCATCGGTTGCGGTGTTGGTACCGGCTGCGGCGCTGCCATCGGTTGCGGTGCTGGTATCGGTTCCGGCACTGGTATCGGCTGCGGCGCTGCTGCCGCTTGCGGTGCCGGCATCGGTTCCGGCACTGCCGCCGGTTGCGGCGTTGGTATCGGCTGCGGCTCCGGTATCGGTTCTGGCGCTGGCGCTGCCACCGGTTGCGGCGCTGTGGGCTGCGGCTCCGGCATGGGCGTCGGCGGCTGAATCCCCGGGCCATCCTCCGGCATTACGCTGGCGATGATATCCTTGGCCAAAGGAAAGGACAGAAAGCTGATGAAGTTGCTATTCATCACGTCTTTGACCATCATATTGAAGGAAATCGCCACCACCATTTCCTCGTCATTCATTTGCATTAAATCTGAGGCAAAATGATTCATTTGCTCCGACAGGTGAGCCGTAGGCGTCGAGATATTGACGGGCCTGCCCAAAAGCTCCGATAAAGCCGTGGCCGAAGAACCCATCATTTGGTTCATCACCTCGCAGGCGGCGCTCATGCTCATATCATCAAACTCAAAATGATCATCTTCCGGCGGCAGGTCTTCATTACCCATAAGCAGATTCAGAATGATCTGCATATCCCGGCTGCGGAACATGATAACATTTACTCCGTTAATACCCTCCACATAATTGATCTTTACTAATACCGAGGGGTCCATATCGGAATAATCAACCTGACCGAATTTGCTTTGACGCAAAGTAGGCGTCGTAATGGTGACCTGTTTATCCAGCATGGCCGAAACGGCTGTAGCCGCGGAACCCATGCTGATATTCATAATCTCACCAATTACGTCCATTTCATTTTCCGTTAAAAGTCCAGCATTCATTGCCGTAATTTGTTCGTTATCCAATAAAACCCCTCTTTTCATATGGCAATGGAATCAACCAATTTAACTGCCTTTTTTGTTTTTGTTTCGCCCAGCCTGGCGTAATACCAGGGAATACCGTCTACAGTAACACAGATGTTGCTGTCGATTTTTTTATTTAAGGCGATTACATCATTAACTTGTAATTGCAAAATATCGCCGAAGGTCATTTGACATTGATCCAATATGGCTTCCACTTCCAGATCTGACTGTTTCAAATAATCCAAAACCAGATCTTTCTTGGCTTTTTCTTTCTCCGGATCCTGCTGCTTGGCCGCTCTGGCATATTTTGTACTAAAGCTGGCAATGACGGCATCCATGTTTTCAGCAGGCATACAAATATTGGCGGTACAAGAAAAACTGCCGGAAATGATCTCCAGAGTAACGATTACTACCACGTCCTGAGAAGAAAATGCCTGAATCATACGGCCGTTGGTTTCAATACTTCTAAGGGATGTGGTTACTGCAAAATAATTGCACCAGGCTTCTTTCAAATGACCGGTAACCCGCTCCAGCACCGTTTTTAGAATCGCTAACTCAATTTCTGTGTAATCCCGGTCCGGCATATAAACGTCGCCGATGGCGCCCATTAACCGCTCAATGATTAAGTAACCGAAGGATGTGGAAAATTCGACCATCAGGGCTGTCTCATCATAATTGCTTTCACCGGGTTTAAAATCAATCATAGCAACCAAAGTAGTATCCGGCAAAGCGTTATTGAATTCATTATAGCGTTGCTCTTCAATTTGTACCACATTCACTTCGCAAATATCTCTTAAAATACTTGTAAAATAAGAGGCTACCACCCGGGAAAAAGTCTCATACAAATTGTTTAGTGATTTTAATTGGTCTTTTGTAAACTTTTTCGGGCTGCTGAAGTCGTATTCTTTTACTTTTTGCTTGGGCTCTTCTATTTCCTGCTCGACCTTTTTACCGCTCTGCATTTTTTTGAGCAGTTCGTCGATTTGGCTTTGAGATAGATTTTCCGCCACTAGTTTGCTTCCCCCTTTCCCCTGGGATTACGGATACCCTCTATTTGATTAATTTGTACTGCCATTATTCAACCCCGGCGTCAAAAGCTCGCTGGCGCCGCCGCTGGTGGGGAATTGATTGCTGTCAAAAATTCCGCCTAAAATACCATATACGTCAAAATTAATCAAGCTTTTCTCACCTACGATTACCAGCTCCACCCGCCGGTTTTGCTGCCGGCCCGGTTCTGTGGAATTATCTGCAATGGGATAATTGTCGCCATAACCGAAGGTGATCATTTTCTGCTTGTCGATATCTCTTTCATCTTCAAAGAACATAGCCACGGTTGCCGCCCGCTCGCCGGAAAGCCGCCAGTCGGAAACCTCGGATTTTGCCCGGCCTGTTTGGGCCGTATGTCCGCAGACATTGATGACCCGAATCTTCTCTTCATATATCTTGAGAACTTCCCCGATGAAACCCAGAAGAGGTTTAGCCTCCTCTACCAAGACATAGCGGTCCGGCTGAAATAATATTTGGCTGCTGAACCGTATATAAACAATGTCTTCGTGCTTAGAAATGGAAACGGCTGCTTCCATGCCCTGGGATTCCACATAGTCCTTGATATGCTGATAGAGAGAGTCCATAGTTAATTCGGCCTCAGACCCCGCTATCTCGCCGGCAGAATAAGCGCCGCCGGCGCCGCCGGCCCCCTGCTCAAGAATCTGAGCCCCGCCAAAAGACCGGATTAAAATATCGATGGTTTCCGTTTCAAAGGAGGCCATGCCCACTAGAACCACAAAAAAGGTGAGCAGCAGCGTAACCATATCGGCATAAGTATCAAGCCAGGTACCGCCGCTATCATCATCTCGTTTTCTTCTTGCCATGTTCTCACCTTCTTCTCAATACCTTATAATAATTGCTTTTAATATTATGCCTTTATCATTTCTTTTTTCTCTTTTTAGGAGTGGAATCTTCTTCATCCATATTATTGATTAAATTCTGTTTATATTGAGGCAGGAGATTCATCAGCCGCTCCTGTATAAACTTAGGATTCTCACCGGCCTGGATAGCCTGAACGCCTTCGCAGATAATCATATTACATAAAAATTCTTCTTCATGGCGGGTCTGCAATTTATTGGCGATAGGTGTAAAAATTAAGTTAGATAATATTGTACCATAAAAGGTAGTAATCAAAGCAACAGCCATGTTGGGCCCTATGGTACTGACATCGCCCATGTCTTTCAGCAAATTAATCAAACCAATTAAGGTACCGATCATACCAAATGCGGGAGCATAACTGGCGCCCTTGCTGTATAGGGCTCTCTCCTGAGCATGGCGGTCATCCATATGATCCAGCCGCATTTCCAATTGCTGCTTTACCTTTTCCGGGTCCACGGAGTCTACAACCATCATCATGCTGTTTTTTAAGAAGGCGTCGTTAATTCCCTCTAAATCTTCTTCCAGAGCCAATAAACCGTTGATTCTGGCTTTCTTGGCAAACTCTACTAGCTGGTTAATATAAATGCCGGGATCGTATTGCTTCGGCATCAGCACGATCCTCATATGCTTGGGCACCTTAGCCAATTGGCTGCCTGGAAAAGAAACCATCAAAGCCACCAGGGTGCCGCCCAATACGATAGCAATACTGGTGGGGTCAAAAAAATTCACAACATTGGCAAGGTTAAAGCTGTAGCTTCCGTCTACCAAGCTTTTTGTCAGACACATGCCGATGACCATCAAAACAATACCGAATGCCCACCCAAGTATTGACATAAGGTCCATTTTTCTTCTCACGTTAGAAAACCATTCCTTCCCCGAATATTTGGCCAGCTACTATTTACGATCCAAGACGCCATTAATTTCTTTACGAAACTGAATTACTTTCTCCATGATTTCTTCCATGGTCTCCCTGACGATATAAAACTTCTTTATCGTCAAGTGGATGGTGGTATCGGGATTTTCCACAATCGTTTCGATCAAGTCGGAATTCAGGGCAAAGGTGGTTCCGTCCAGCTTAGTTAACATTATCATCTTGCACTTCTCCTATCTGCTTAGCATTTTATGATGGATTCCGTCATCGGCAAAGGGAAACCTCAGCCCGCTTTCCCCTTGCCGACGACGGAGACGATTGCCGCCGCCATCGGTAGATTCTTATTTATTATCGTTTGAGATTGATTAATTCTTCCAGCATGGTATCGGATACTGTGATTACCCGGGTATTGGCCTGGAAGCCTCTCTGGGTAGTGATCATGTCGGCAAATTCTTGAGACAAGTCAACGTTGGACATTTCCAAGGAGTTTGATTTCAGGCCGCCGGTGCCGTTGGTACCGGGATCGCAGAGCACGGCCTTACCGGAGTTTACCGTCTCGGAGTAATAATTGGTACCTTCCTGCAAAAGGCCGCGGGGGTTAGCAAAGTTGGCCAGGCTGACCTTGCCCACGTTTATGGTGCCTTTATCGGGATGGCTGACAGAGATAGTGCCGTCGTTGCCGATGGCGATACTGGACAGCTGATCCAAGGTGACGGGACCGCCTACGGTGCCGCCGGCCATATTGAAGCCTACGCTGGACAGGCCCAGGTTGCTGGAGGGAATGGACGGGGTGGCCGTGTTGCCGCTGCCAAAGGGCGGATCGACTTGAGTACCGTCCATCAGGTTCAGGGTAGAATTGTTGACCGGGTCGGGGCTGCCAGGATTGGCTGTTCCGTAAAGGCTGTTAATGTAGCTGAAGCTGGGGATGCCCAACTGAATGGAGTCGCCGCCGGGGCCTTTCAGCAGCAGGGAAGATCCTACCGCCGTTTCGGGAATGGTGCCGCTATAGATTTTGCCCCCGATATTCATGGATACTGTCCAGCTCTTGGCTCCGTCAGCGTCGATAGAATGGGTCAAGCCAAAGGCATTGATTGGGCCTTCGCCGCGGAAGTCGTTGCTGGCACCTTCAAACTTGAAGTTGGCTACGGGGAAACCGCTGATTTTACCGGGAGTCACATCGTAATTATCTACGGCGATTTGCTCGCCGGTAAGGCCGGTAGAGGTTCTGGGAGCGGCGATTTCGTAGCTGTGGTTGGATAGATAAGTGCTGAAATTATTCTCCAGATTGTCTTCCGCCATGCCAACCGTGTTGCCGATTATCGTTGTTAAATCCGGTATAGTCATAGTGATACTATCGTCAGGAGCAGCAGGATCATTGATTAGGGTAACGCTCCGGGCAGTGCTAAGATCACCGTAAGGGATGGTAACACTGTAGACTTTACCGGCACTGTCCTCAGCACGCAGAATCAGGTCGCCGCCGGGAGTAAAGGAGGCGCTGAAGGACAAAGCCCCATTCGCGCCGGAAAAAGCTGTACCAAGGTGATCTATTACAGCTCCACCTAGTAAAGAATTAGTGTCGGTAGGAGCACCACTAAAGGATTGCGGAGGGCCTGGTATAATCTCATAATCATGTGTGCCGCTTGCCAAGTAGGTATTAATGTTTGCAGCCAAATTTCCTTCAGACGTGCCTACCGTATTGGCAATCATTGTCGATAGATCCGGGATGGCCATGGTCATGCTACCCACAGCGCCGCCGCCGCTGGCACTTAAGGTCACATTCCGGGCACTGCTGAGATCACTGTAAGGAATCGTTACGCTGTAGACTCTGCCGTTGGCAGCCTCCGCCCTAAGAACCAAATCACCAGCGGCATTAAAGCTGCTGCCGCTAAAGTCCAAAGCGCCTACCCCATTAAAATCGGGACTGACTTCTGTTATTGTAGCGCCGCCAAGGAAGCTGGCGCCGCTGGCGCCGGGCCCGCCGGTAAGGCCTGCCGGAATAGTATTGGTAAACTTATAGCTGGCGTCGTTGCCGGCTGCATCGGTCATGGTCAGCGTAAAGGTGCCTGCCGCATGGGGCTGGTTGTTGTTGGCCAGAACGATAGCTTTATTGATCTCATTATTCAGCTCCGTCAGGCTGCTGAATACCTCATTAGCATTCAACTGAACGGTGATGGAGCCGCTGTTGCTGATGACCGCTTTGGCCTTTTCGCCGATGGGCAGCTGGCCGGAGGTCAGGGAAATGCCTACATTGCCGTCTTTGGTGGCATTGGAGCCGGTCAGGGTGTAGGTTATGCCGTTGATTTCCTGGCTGGCTTTGGGAGCCACGGGGGATACGGCGCCCACGCCGTCCAGCTTGATCTTCTGGGTATTGGGCCTGCCGTTGACGTCGGAAGCGCCTAAAACGAAGTTGCCGTTGACATCTACCAAATAGCCATTAGCATCATAATCCAAAAGGCCGGCTTTGGTGTAAAAAATATTGCCGTCAGCATCCATTACTTGAAGAAAACCTTCGCCGGTAATAGCCACATCCAGGCCAAAGCCGGTGTTTTGCATACTGGATTGGCTCATCTGGGTCTGAATGGAAGCCAGGCTTGAGCCGTAACCTACCGTCGAGGGATTGGTGCCGCCCCGGCTGGCTGTGCCTTGGGAAGCGCCGTTTAAGGTCTGATAGAAAACGTCGCTGAATATGGCCCTTTGGGACTTATAGCCATAGGTATTGACGTTGGCAATGTTATTACCGATGACATCCAGCTTGGTTTGGTGGGTTTTCATGCCCGCCACGCCGGAAAACATAGCTCGATTCATTAATCCTTCTCCTTTTTACTGGAACCGCCCCTATCCTTCCGTCATTCGGGACAGGGGATAAGCCTCCTGAAAAGGTCCAGCTAAATAATTACGGTTCCGTCGATATTTGTAAATACATTTCCCTTTAATTCGTTGGCGCCTACTGTGGTAATCACCTTATTATTTTTGATGTTGACTAAAAATGCTGTCTTATCCACCAGAATTAAAGGCTCCTCCAAATTCTTTTCCTCGGCCAGCCGCACGCCTTCATTAAGCCGGGCCAGACTTTCCTCGGAAAGCTCCAAATTCCTCTCTACAGCCCGGTTTACAGCGTGCTTGGAAAAGGAAAGGCTGCTGTTTTTTTGCAACTGGGCTTCCAGTGCCTGCCGGAAAGATAGCTGGCCTGAGTCGCCGTTTTTTTCCTCCACCCTGGGGGCTTGAGGTATTCTGTTAATATGAGGAGTGCCTGTAGTTACCGGAGTATAAAACTTTAAGCGCATATTCTCCATGATTCATTATCCTTCCTGGCTTTGGCCGCTCTCCATTGCTTCTGCGGCTTCCTCGGTTTCTGCAGTTTCTGTAGACTCCGCAGTACTCTCGGGCACAGTACCCGCTCCTGCCATCATGGCCGCTGCGTTAATAATGTCCGCCTGAGTCTTGACCTTAACCGGCTTGTAAACGGCTTCTACACCGTCTTTGTCCTTCACTACTACGTTGATGTAATACTCGGTAGCCGGCTCTAAGCCTGTAATGGTATCTACTGCGATATCCCTGCGGTCCGCCTCACCGGAAACACTGCCTTTTTTCACCGACTCCAAAGTATCGAAGGGCCCTTCTTTACTGTAGTAAACGGTGTATTTCAGCTCCTTGGCCAAAACCACATCTTCGGTAGCCACTTTCCAGGTTACCACAGCCGCATCCTTCGTTGTCTCTCCTGCTTCCACGCTGAGCTTAGAAGGATCAACCGCACAGACAGGGTCCTCTTCCTTGCCGCTGTTTTGGCCGGCTTGAATCTCCATGACCTGGCTAAGAGTGTACTTCTTGCCCTGGATAGAAAGGATGTACTCGTTATCTACCAAAGAAATCTTTTCTACCAGCCCCGTGGTCGTATCTAAACTGCCGGATACGGTAAATCTGGTGGCGGTAACGGTTTTGCCTACCAAAGACATGGCGTAGTTGGATTTGGAGTATTCCGCCATCTCCTGCATTTGCTGCATGGTGGAAAACTGGGCCATCTGGGTGACAAATTGGGTATCGTCCATAGGATTCATGAAATCCTGGCTTTTCATCTGGGCAACCATCAGATTAAGAAAATCGGAAGCCTTCACCGTAGCATTATCTTTTTTATCCGTAAACACCGCATTGTATGTGTTGCTGGTGCTTTGGGTGCGTCTGCTGCTATCGGCGGCCTCTATTGGGCTCATCTATCTTCTCCCTCCTTCCTGGCTTATCTTTTTTCGTCAATACATCTGCGCCCCAATATCTACGGATAGCAGATTAAGTTCGTAGAACATTTGCGCCCCAATATCTACGGATAGCAGATTGAATCCGCAGGATTGAGTTCGTAGAACATTTGCGCTCTGCTATCTAGACATAAAGGTCCAGATCACTGTCCGGCGCTGCAGCCGGCCACTGGGCCGCGGCCTCTTCTCTGCCTTCTTCCCTGGCAGACTGCCATTGGGCTCCCCCATGGGACTCTCCTTGATTGCCTTGGCGGCCGAATTGGTTGAACTGGCCAAACTGGGCAAATTGCTGCTGGTAGCTGGCGGCTTCGCTGTCGGGCTTGGCTTCCGGTATTGCTTCATGGACTTCCACCTGAATGGGGCGAAGAGCATCCCGCAAGGCGTTGATATCGTTGTTGATCAGGCGGGCTGTCTCACTGCTGGCAGTGATAATCCGCAGGGTGGTCTTGCCTTCCTTTTCAAGAAGCTTAACCGTCACTTCGCCTAAGCCCTCGGGCATCAGCTTAATGACAAACTCGCTTTTTTGGGCTGCCAGGTTTTTGGAAAGACCCGTAAAAATCTGTTGGGAAATATCCGGCTCCTCTGTCGGCAAGGGCTGGGCCTCTGTTGACTGCAGATTTGCAGTCAGCGTCCTGAGGATACCATCATTGCCAATGCCCGCTTCAGGGATGCTTTCCGCACCTTTGCCGGCCAGCTTGCTCTTGGCTTCTTCCACTGCCTGGCTAAACTGCTGCCGTCCCAGGAATAAGCGTTCTCCCGCAGCCCCTTGGCTGCTTTCCTCTTCGTAACCGATAACGGTAGCGGCAATACCCTTACTTCCAGCTAAAGCGGCCGGTTCATGTTCCTTTTCCTGTCCTGCCCCAGTTAAAAAGCTCTCTTTGCCGCCGGCATCAACGGCTGACTGGTTGGTTCCCGGGCCCTTAATGCTTCCCTGGGCTTTGGCGGCAGCCGATGAGGCGTCCACAGCTTCCTGAATCAAGGCCTGCAAAACCGGGTCTCCCATGGCTTCCTGCTGCCCACTCAACGGATTGTTCAGCAAGTTGGCTTCCGAAATAATAGCTGCAGAAGCCGGTTCCTTTGCCTGATCCGGACTGGCCAAAGGCCCAAGGGCTTCCAGGGCATTTAGTACCGCTGCCATTTCACCGCTGCCGTCCAGCAAATCAGGCCGTCCTAAATCCGGGTTTTGGGGCATTACCTCCAGAGCGGCCATCAGCATTGCCCAAGGGGATTCTTTTTCCTCTCCAGCTTCTTCCTCCGGCATCAGCCCTGCCTGTTTCAGCAACTCCTGGCCTGACTCTTTTGAACCTACGCCATTCATCATCTGGAGAAAAACCTGGGTAAAACCCTGGTCACTGGCAACCGTCTTGCTGCCCCGGCTTGCCGGGCCTCTGACTCCGCTAAGCTGTCCCGTTTCCATTGCCGCTGTCATTGTTACTTCCACTTTTCTTTCTCACCTCCCTTCTGGCTTGTCTTTTTTAATCAATGCGGCGTTAGCTGCCTCCATCTGGTCGGTCAAGTACCAATCAGTACGCTCCCTCCCATCTGTCGAACATCTGCGTGCTTATAACTACGGATAGCAGATTGGGTTTCGCAGAAACCGCTGCCTTGCCTTGATCAAAAAATCCTGCGCCACCGTTTTTTTTGATTTATGATAATCCCCTGCCTAATGCAGGCTTTCTTTGGGGAAGATCAACTGATTGGTAACGTGCTCCAGGATAACCTTCTCATTATATCTGGCCTCCAGATACCGGTAATCATCCAATTGCTTTTCTTCCAGCTTGTCCAGGCTGGATACCTCCTGGGAGGCTTTCAATACCACTTTGCGCTGACGTTCCACTTCCATGACCGCCAACTCCCGCTCATTTTTTAAAGCCTCCAACTGCCGGCCGGTATTTTCCACGTAAAACCGGCATTCGTCCAGCTCCCTCATCAGCGCGCCTTTTAATTGCTTATTATGCAGCTCTTCTCTTTTTACTTTCTGAAATACTTGACAAAGGCGGATTTTTTCCTCAATATCCGCCAACCGCTTATTTAAGGCCTGCAAAGCGTTCTTTTCCGTTTCCAGCAGTTGGCATTTATAGCCCCGCATTCGTTCAAGGCTGAAGGTGAAGGGTTTCATACCGGTTTCTCCTCCCCTTTTTTATGGTGATACTCGTAATTACTATCATTATAAACTTTATTTCTTCATTACGATATAGCTTTCGCCATTAATTCTTTTGTTTCGTCAAAGCGAAACTTTTCGCCTACTTCTTGTTTCAGAAAAGCGTTCATTCTGGCGTTGTGGGCAATAGCATTATCCAAGGCGGGGTTTGTACCGCTTTTATAGGCGCCGATAGAGATTAGATCTTCATTATCTTTATAAATAGCCAGCATATTGCGAAAGGTGGAGGCTACTTCCTTCTGGCGGCTGTCTACGATTTCGTTCATCAAGCGGCTGATGCTGTTGAGTACATCAATGGCCGGATAATGGTTTTTTGCCGCCATCTTGCGGGACAAAATAATGTGGCCGTCAATAATACCCCGGACAATATCGGAGATCGGCTCGTTGGTATCGTCGCCCTCTACCAAAACCGTATAAATTCCGGTGATGGAGCCTATTTCAAAGTTACCGCAGCGCTCCAATAGTTTCGGCATGGCCGAATATATGGAAGGCGTGTACCCTCTGGCCACAGGAGCCTCACCGGTACTGAGGCCAATCTCCCGCTGTGCAGTAGCAAACCTGGTCAACGAGTCCATCATCAAGAGCACATGCTTGCCCTGGCTGCAAAAATATTCGGCAATAGCCGTAGCCGTCAGGGCACTTTTATACCGCATCATAGCCGGTTGATCCGAGGTGGCTACTACTAGTACGGAGCGGGCGGCCCCTTCTTCACCCAAGTCCCGGTTGATAAACTCCACTACTTCCCGGCCCCGTTCCCCCACCAAAGCGATAACGTTGATATCGGCTTCCACATTGCGGGCAATCATACCCATTAATGTACTTTTACCAACGCCGCTGCCGGCAAATATGCCCATCCTCTGGCCTTTGCCTATAGTGAGCAGGGCGTCAATGGATTTTACCCCCATTTCCATAGGCTGGCTTATGGGGGGCCTGTCCATAGGATTTGAAGGTTCGCCGTCAATGGAAAAGGGAACGCCGCCTTCGATAGCAGGCCCCCGGTCGATGGGCTGGCCTAAAGCATCCACTGTCCGTCCGATCAAGTCGCTGCTGATTCTCACCGTCAGCTTTTTGCCTGTATTAATTACGGCGCAGCCGTAACCAATCCCATTCATGCTTTCATAGGGCATCAGATAAGAACGGTTGCCGGAGATGCCTACTACTTCGGCTACAATGCTGTCGGCCTTTCCTTCCATAAAAATATGACAGATATCGCCTATGCTGCAAACCAAACCGGTAGCTTCTACCGTCATTCCTACGATCTTGCTGATTTTACCCTCGTATACATGCAGATCAGTATGACGCAGGATACGGTAATACTTTGTTAAATCCTTTGCCAAAGCTCCCAAGAGTCAATCCCCTTCCTCCTCTGCCTGTACGAAGGCTTGCCTCAACTGCTGCAACTGTACGGATAAAGTGGCTTCGATAAAGCCGTCCTCCGTTTCGATCCGGCAGGTATCCGGCGGCACATCCTTAGCCGTCACAAAAATCGTTTTACCTTGTTCGGCTTTGCTCAGTTGAGCTTTCAAATGTTCCGCCAGCCCTTCCACCTGTTCGGAGACCTCCACATTGATCCAGGGTGCGTTTTTCACCTCGGCAACCAACTCAAGGATCATCGTCTCCAAAGCTTTAGGGTCCGTCTGTATTTCTCTTTGCAAGATCCGCTCTGCAATATCCAGAGCCATATATTTTAGTTCTTCGGTAAATTCTTTAATATAAGCTTGATGACTTGCCTCTAAAGCTTGTAAACCTTGGTTCAAAAACTCCAGAGATTGTTGGATTTCCTGCCGCCGCTTCACCAGCTCTTCCCGGTAGATCTGATCCAGCATTTCCTCCAGACGCTGCTGCAGTTCTTCTTGAAGCTCCGGCAAAATAGCGTTGAAAAAAGCTTCTTTGCTCAAAGCCAGCCGCTCTTTATAGCGGCGGATCAGGCTATCGGGGCTTGGGTCTTCTTCCGGTTCTTCTCCCTGCGGTGGGCTGCTTTCCGGCAAGGCTGTCATTTTTTCCGGGTCAATTTCCCCCTCCGGCGTTATACTCTCTGCGGTTGGCTCCTCTTCCCCGTCAAAATCCTGGGGCGCCGACCCGGGGATCAAGACAACATCCTCCTCTTGCACCTGGAAGAAATGATGCTTAAAAATATCAGGCAATGATCTCATCCCCTCCGCCTCTAGAAATCACGATCTCACCCGATTCCTCCAGACTGCGGATAATGTTGACGATCCGCTGCTGTGCTTCCTCCACATCCTTCAAGCGGACGTTGCGTAGGTATTCGATATCGGTAAGGATGGTTTCCTTGGCCCGGCGAGAAACGTTGTTAAGCAATACTTCTTTGACGTCTTCATTGGAACCTTTAATGGCAATAGCCAGATCCTGGGTATCCACTTCCCGTAAAAACCGCTGAATCGTCATATCGTCCAAATTGACAATGTCCTCGAAGACGAACATCAGCTTTCTGATGTTTTCCGACAATAAAGGATCCCGCCGGTTCAATTCATCAAAGATATGCTTTTCTGTGTTGCGGTCCGTATGGTTCATGATATCCGCCACATAGTTGACGCCGCCGATTTCCGTCATATCTACAGATACTACGGAAGCAAACCGTCTTTCCAGCACCTCTTCCACAATATTGACCACTTCGGGAGACACGCTTTCCAGCTTGGCAATACGCTGAATAACGTCTAACTGCATTTCCTTCTCAAGCTGAGAAATAACAAAGGAAGCCTGCTCGGCTCTGGCATAGGAAAGCACGAAAGCAACGGTTTGGGGATGCTCATTCTGCAGCATCATCATCAGGTTTTTGCTATTGGCTTTTCTGACAAATTCCAAGGCCCGGATCTGCATGGATTTGGAGATCCTTTCCATATAGGAAGCTGCCATTTGAGGTCCGAAGGCTTTTTCCAGTACATCTCTGGCGTAAAGAACGCCGCCTTCGGAAATCACTTTTTGCGTTATGCATAAACCGTAGAAATCTTCTACGATTTCCAAAAGATCTTCGGAAGACAGCCGGCTAAGCTTAGCCACTTCCAAAGAAAGGCGTTCAATTTCATCCTCTCGCAGATGCTTGTAAACACCGGATGCATGCTCCGAGCCCAAAGCCACAATAACTGCAGCCGCCCTGCCGGCAGAACTCAGCTTGGCCTTTGATTTTCCTGAAGCTGTAGCCATGCTTAACTGTCTCCTTCCTTCAGCCAATTGCGCAGCAAATTGGCGGTGATTTCAGGATTATCCCGGGCAAATTGGCGAATTTCGCCGGTTATGGCGTCGTCCTTGGCATTGACTGTCGCCTTGGCAGCGTTAGCCAGCTCCTGCTTGTAGCGCTCGATCTCGTTTTCCATATCCTCCTGCTGAGCCTTGAGGGCCTTTTCCCGTTCCCGGGCCAGGCGAGCCGCTCGCCGCCGCAACAAGATAAAGACCACAACAAGAATAACGATCAGCAGTAAGGCTGCGCCTACGGCAATGTAGACCCAGAAGGGAACCTCTACGGCTTCCTCCGGAATGTTTTCGATAGGCTCAATAGGCTCTATAGCCGGCGGCGGTGGATTCAAGGCTGACAAAGCAATAAATTCCGGCGCAATATCCGCACTCTTGGAAATAATATCGACAATTTCCGCCCGGCGCTCTTCCGTCAGGCTTTTTTCATCCACAATAACCGAAACAGTGCCCCGCTTGATATAGGCATTACCCTTTTCCACCTGGGTTTTCAAATAACCGTAATCATAATCTATGCTGCCGTAGTAATGAGCATAATCCTCATTGCCTGCGGGGCCCTGCAACTGATAAGTGGGGATGTCCGTATTGTTTTCTTCCCCTACAATACCGGCTACATTGCCTACTCCTTCTTTAACGCCCTCGACTACGTGATGGGTAGTGAAGCCGCCCAAGTCTTCTCCCTCGGGCCCTACCTTATTTAAAAGCTCCATTTTTTCCGACATCATTTTGTCCAGATCCAATGTAACCCTGGCTACCACGAATACGCCTTGCTCTCCATACCAGGGAACCAAGATACGCCGGACATTTTTTTCGATGTGATCCTGGAAGGTGCTTTCCAATTGCAGGGCGTCATGGCTGCTGCCCACCACATCCTTGACCGATTCCAAGTCTTCTAATTCCAGACCGGTGGTGGCGTCCACCACCTTGACATTGGAAGGGTCCATTTTCGGTACGCTAAATGCCACCAGGTTTTTGATAGCGCCAACCTGTTCCGGAATTAAGGCCACATCTTTTCCCAGGGTAAGCATAACGCCGGCGGTAGCCACCTGATCATTGGTAGCCAAAAGCCAGACATTATCGTTATTATCCGGTACCGTCAGATTAACTACCGCACTTTCGACACCCTCGATCCGCCTTAAAGTGTCCTGAATGCGGTTTTGCAACTGGAACAGCAAAATCTGTTTTTTATCCGCCTCGGTGGCGGTCATGCCTGCATTGTTTAAAAAGACGTCGTAGGCTAAGGTAGATTTGGGGTATCCTTTGGAGGCCAACTGTAAAAGCAGATATTCATACCGGCTTTCCGGTACTAATATCTGCCCTTTGCCATCCAGCTCAGGAACGACTCCTAAATTCTGCACAGCAGCATAGACGTCGGCCACCTCTGCCGGATCCATCCCGGTATAAAGCACTCGATAACCGGTATCTTTTGTATTTAAAAAGAAGGTCAGCGCAGCCGCCACCAAAACCAGCCCGGCAGCGGCAAGAATAACCAGCCTTTTTCTTTTAACCGATAAGTTCTCAAAATATACTTTGATACTACGTATTACATTCTTGTTCTGATCCTCTGGAACCGCCACAGTTCAACCCACTTTCCGCCCGTATTTAAAAACAATTTTAACAGAAGTACGATAAAGACAACCGCCTTTATTATACTTGGATCTGCATAATTTCTTTATAGGCACTAACTATTCGGGAAGTGACCTGAACGGTGGTTTGAATCATGCTTTCAGCTTTTAAAGTATTGATGGTGACTTCACTAATATTATCGATGTTGCCCATAGCTAATTGATAAGCATCCTGCCGGGAAGTTTTTTGGCTATCCTCCAGAGCCGTTATGGCATTATTCAGGACATTGTCAAAGGAGTTTTCTTTGGCAACCGGTTTCACCTCCGAACTGCTCCCGGAAAATTCCATGGGTTTCATCGGTTGGATTGGTACAATAAACATAGATTCTTCACCTCGTCGAATACTTGTCAGGAAATTCTAAAAGAATATTAATAATTACACTTTTTAGGGATTGCTTTTTTAATAAACTACTGTTTAAATCCTTAACTTTTTTCTTTTTTGTAAAAAAGATCGCTAATTTTTTTCCTTTTTGTAAAAAAACCCTCTTTCATCGTTCATTATACCCAGATTACGGCAAAATGTAAATAGTTTTTGAACTGATTCTGTGTAAATGTGGTGTAAATGTGACCGAAGTGTGACCAAAGTGTGACCGAAATATGCTATGAGCATCAGGCATGAAGTACTGGCCAACGAAAACTATTCTCCTGCCGCCATTCGCGAAACCATCGGCAAGGAACTGGAGTTTAAAATTAGGAAAAGTGTTCGCAACATCAAAGAAGCCGGAATCGATCTCGGCAGAAGTACCTTAATGAAAATTGTGGGGCCGGAGCTTTTTAAGGTTGTGGAAGTGATGATGGACATTGCCCGCAGCGAAGCGGAAGATATTCATGACGATGTGCTCTATTATCTGGCCCTGCATTTCAAGCAGAGCTATGAACGAATCAAGCTGGGCAAACCGATCTTGAATCCCCGTATCAACCAAATCAAAAAAGAACTGGAGCACAAATATTATGTAGCAAGGAAGATGCTTGACCATGCCGAAAAAGCTCTGGGGGTTTCCTTCCCTGAAGAAGAGGCCGGTTACATTGCCATCTATTTAAATGTCAACAACGTCAACAACAGAGATGACGCCAAGGTGCAGATTGTGCTGCTCTCCCACGGCAACGTAGCTTTTGAAATGGCCAAACTCATCAACAGCATCATCGGTCAGGAGTTTGTTAAAGCGGTTTGCATCAATGTAGATGAATCCAGCAGTATTGCCCTGGAAGAAACGATGACGTTATCAAAAGGTTTAGATCAGGGACGGGGTATATTATTTCTCGCAGACATGGGAGCAACCGCAAGATTCGGTGAAGCCGTCGAAAGAGAGCTTGGAATTGCCACCAGGACCATCAGCCATGTAACTACCGCCATGGCCCTCGATGCCGCTTTCCAGGTGATTCACCATGACATGACCCTCAATGAACTCTATAGGAAAATATACAGCAGCCGGGAAAACATTCCTAAACCTGCGGAAGCGCCTAAGCCAAGAATCATCATTACCTTGTGTCTGACAGGCAAAGGAGCCGCCGGGGAAATTAAACGCATCATCAGGGAGTCCATTCCGGAAATCTCCAGCAATGAAATCAAGATCGTCCCTCTAGCTTTGATGCAAAATGACTTTGACACTATGATCCATATGCTGCAAAGGGAAAATGAAGTGATTGGTATCGTCGGCACCGTAGACCCACAAAATAAAGACATCCCCTTTATTTCAATGCGGAATATTTTTGATGAACAAGGTATTAGCGCATTAAAAGCAATCATAAAGAGAAGCAATATTTATTATGAAAATAATGAGGAAAATGAAAACGAGCCACAACAGAGCCGAATTGGCGACTTACTATTTCCCGAATTGATTTTTCTCGACTATGAAGCCAAATCCAAGAAATCTTTGCTTCAGTTTATCAGTAATACCCTCATCAAAAGAGGATATGTTGCCCAGGGATTTTACCAGGGCCTCCTTGAGCGGGAGGAAATGGGGGGAACTTTTTTCAAAAATCATGTGGCCTTCCCCCATACCTGGCCCGAATATACGAAGAAGCAGGTAATCGTTGTATGCAGGCTAAAAAAAGCAATCTTTTGGTCAACGGATGATACTGTCGATATCATTTTCTTGCTGGCCTTTGAGATTGCCGACAAATCGGTGATCCGAAAGCTATACAATACGGTGTCCTCGGCAGAAAAGAACGCATTGCTCAGGGAAGCCAAAACAAAAGAAGAAATGATCCAAGTGCTGACTGAGCCCTGATCATCCCAAACCTGCACCCAGATAAACCTAAAGGGTTTTTGTCTGCAAATTTGCAGGCAAAAACCCTTTAACACCTTGAATTCACTTTGTATAGTCCGGCTAACTCCTGCCCACCTCCAGGGACTTGGCAATCATAGCCTTAACCACCGACATGGCTGTTAAATTGGCTTCGTAAGAATTGGAAGCCGCCATCAAGTCCACCATCTCTTCTGTAGTATCCACATTAGGGTACCAAACGTAGCCGTCACCGTCGGCATCGGGATGCTGAGGATCATAAACAGGTTTCAACTCATTGGTGCTGTCTACCATCTCCTGAACCCTTACGCCGCCGGTACTGGCCAGGGTATTATACCGGCTGCGGGCATGAGCAAAGCTCTCCCGGAAGCCAAGAGGCCGTTCTTCAAACACTACTTGCTTGCGGCGGTAGGGTCCGCCGGCGGCTGTACGGGTGGTTTTGGCATTGGCCATATTCTGCAGAATAATATCGGAACGGTAACGCTGAGCAGTTAAAGCCGAACCTACAATATCTAAGGAGTTTAAAAATGCCATGAATGAATATCCTCCTGATCACGATCATTTTGGTGCGTTATTGACCACGTAATTGTAATTATTGATCTCACTCTTCACCTTATCCAGCAACATACTGTAGTGAACGTAAGCCTTATACAAACTGATGCTTTCCGAATCCATGTCCACATTATTGCCGTCAGGGCGGATAGAAGTGTCATTATTCTCAATGACCTTAATCTTGAGAGCAGAACCGTCTTTGCTTCCGCCGTCGATAGCCCGGGTGAATACTTCGTTAAAAACAAGACTTTTCGCTTTATATCCCGGCGTATCATAGTTGGCCAGGTTCTGGGTGTGGATCTTTTGTTGCAGCCAGGCAGCACTCACACCGGTTTCCATGGTTTTGAATGATTTATTCTGAAAGAACATGGCAGCAATCCTTCCTTAAATGCTATGCGTGCATCCGGGCTTTCCTGTCGGCCTGAATGTAGGACTCCTTAAGCTCAGTGATCATCTCCGCAACCTCACCCAGCTTGGCCGGATCTTTCTTGAGATTAGCCTGAGTCACAACCCAACTAAAATAATCATATAACGACATTAAATTTTTGGCAATATCATAATTCATGTCCAACGTGGTTTTTAAATGGTTGAGGATGCGCTGGACTTTTTGCAAGCCCCGGTTTATTTCCGCATAATTCTTACCCTCAAAAGCTTTTTCCACCAGATAAAGCTCTTTTAGTATGCCGTCATACAGCATAGTCAGCATTTCTGTTGAAGTCATGGTCATTACCGATTGCTGCTTATATGTCTGGTAGGTTTGTTTCATCATCACTGCCACCACTCCTATATCCTATAATGTTTAGGATGCTTATTCTGTCTGCTGCTTGCTGCCCGGCAATGATCAATAGTAACCGCCGCCGAACTGCTGGGAAATGTAAGCGCTTTGGCTTTGATAGTTGGCCAAGACCCGTTCCATATCGTTGAATTGTTTCCAATAGCGGGCCCTTTCCTTTTCGTATTTATCCTGAAGCTCTTTCAGCTTATCATTGATCCTGGTTAGGTTGTCGTTCAGGATATTATTGGCGTCGGTGGCGGACCCTTTCATACCGGCCATAGTTACCAGGGATCCGGGGTTGGCTACGCTGACCCTGGCCGCATTATCCATTAACGTGCTCATTTGCTTGGCAATGCCGTTGACACTATTGGTAAACAAGGCTTCCACGGAGCCGGGATCGGCGGACAAGGCCTCACGCAGCTTCGTTTCGTCAAAATACAGCTTGCCGGGCTCTTTGTAATTGGTGGACTCAATACCGATATCATAGAGGGCAAAAGCCGAAGCAAGAGGCCGGTTGTACAGTGTGGCATAGAGATCGTTGAGGAAGGAGGTCAATGTAGCATCCCGGCGCAAAAGGCCGCTTTTGGCTTTTTCCTCCCACAGCTCAATTTCTTTTTCACTCATCTCCTTCTTTTGTTCATCGGTCAAAGGAGCATAATCTTTATAAGTGGCTTCCGCTTTGGTATAGCCCGTCAGCTTTTCGATCATGGCATTATAGTCCTCGATAAAGGATTTAACGCCTTCCACAATGGCTTCCGTATCCCTGCTGGTGCCGATTACCGTCTCTTCCCCGTCAGGGCTTTTGGCCGTAGCCTGGATGGTGATGCCGTCAACGGTAAAGGTGTTGCTGCTGCGGGTGGTCTGCACATCGTTGATGGTAACGATAGCATCCTTGCCTGCTTTTATGGTATTCTCATCTATTATTTTTCCGTCGGCATAATTCAGGCTGCCTGGACCAAATAAAGCTTCCACACCTGAGAGGTCAATGGAGTCTCCCGCATTTTCCGCCGTCAAAGAAAGGCGCCCCTGGGAAAAACTGATTTTGCCTTGAGCGCCGGTAGCGCCCTGATAGCTGGCAAGTTGGGCTAAGGTAGTATCGGCTCCGGCGGCAGCACCATCGCCGTCCTGGAATTCTCCGTAAATATCCTTCAACTGATAAATCTCCGAGACTTTCGTGTCTGCCGTAGCCACATTGGATTTGGCGGTGATGGTAAGCCCTAAAGCCAGAGCGATATCGCTTTTCTCTTCCTTTTTCAGGGTATCGGCGTTTTCCGTATCCACGGAAGATTGGGCAAATTTAACCACGGAACCGTCCCGGATCTCCAGCTTGCCGTCTTTAAATTCGATATTCTGCTGGCTGTCGGAGTTTGTGCCAAACTTGTCCTTCAGCCAATTGTTCAATAAGCCCATGACCTCAGTGGAGGTGTATTCCTTGTCCCTCTGCCCTAAAGAGAAAGAGTAATCCTTGCCGTTGACGTTGATTTTAAAAGAAGCGCCGCTGGCGGCGGTATAGGCAGTACTCAAGGATTTACCCTGAATGGAGCTTACCGTCAATTCGCCGCTGGCTACGGAATTGCCGGCATTAAACATGGAATCGCCGCTTTCCGTCTGGAAAAGCTTCCCAAAAAGATTGCCTTCCGTCTGTTGAATATCTATGCCAAACTGGCTGCCGGTGGCGGTAGCAGAAAGCTTAAACATATTGCTGACGGAGGAGAAGCTTATCTGCACTCCTGCGTTGCCGCTGTTGATTTTGTTGATCATGGAGCCGATAGTATCGTCTTTGGAAAAGGTGAATTCCTTGCCGTTGATGGTAAAAGCAAAGCGCTCACCGGTTAAGCCCTCTATATCGCTGAGCTTGGAAGCGGTGGTCAAACGGCTGGAAGTACCGGCTGCGATACCCAGCTTTGCGCTTTCCATGCCGTAGATGGTCAGGGAATGGCCTACCTCGCCGCCAAAATTCATTTTCAGCTTTATTTTGTCGCCGTCTTCCAGCGAAACATCCACATAATTGCCGAAGGTGCGGTTCAATTCCGCCTGCAGACTGTCTCTTACCGCTTCCTTGGTGATTTTGCCATCACTATCCGCTGCGGGATTCAGGGTAATTTGTTTTTCCACCCCGTCCAGGTTTACGGTAAAGGAAACGCCGGCGCCAGGGCTGATATTGCTGCCGGACTGCAGCATTTGGGTGCCGTCGGTTTCCAATTTGGAAGAGGATCTGCCGGCAGAAAGGCCCGTCATTTTTAAAGCCAGTTCCGTACTGGCCACGCCTACGGAAATGGTATCCGCAGAATGGGCGCTGATGATCCGCAGCTTATTGTCAAAGACCTTGGCGGTGGCGCCGGTGCCTTTTGCTTGCAAGGCGTTATTGATACGGTCCAGCATTTCACTTTGGCTGCTGACCCCGTTTAAGTCCACATCTACGGTGGTGGCACCTACGTTCAGCACCAGTTTTTTCTCAAAGCTGGCCAGCATGCTTTCGCTGAGAGCCGTGGCGGCCGTAATGCTGTCCCCTGCTCCTACGGCTTTGGCGGAGCTTAAAGAAGCGGCTTCCGCCAACTGCTCCACGGATATCCGCATTTCCCCGGGATTAGCGCCGGCGGCGGTGCTGATCACCTTGACGGCGCTGCCGGAGGTTACGGAGGACACCATGGAATTAAAGAATTTACTGTTGGATAAATTATTGACCGGAGAGGCGTCAAAAGCGCTGTTGAAATACTTATTGCGCACACTATTTATAGAAGTAATAATCTCCCTGTAGAATTCCTGTCTCCACAAGGTTTGCTGCTTTAGGGCATTTTGCTTGTCGATTTTTTTCTGGGTGCCGGAAAGCATCTGCTTAACCATATTCTCAGTGTCCATACCGGAAATCATGCCGGACATGCCTTTATTTGTGTAGGAGGACACGCTGTAATAATTGGAATTGCTAATATTGTTAGCCATGATTCTTCCCTCATTTCTTGACTTCTAACTTGATTATCGCAGGTTTATTCGTTTATTAAACAGTAAATAAGCCCCGCTTTATTTCTGAAACGGCAATCAAGCTTCTTTTCCCTGATTTTCCGGGAAAAAACTGGCCGCCCCCGTCTGCATGGAGCGGTGATATTTCCCGGCCACCGCATGGGGACGGCTGTTGATTTCCTTTATATTCTCCAGCGCCTTCTCCCTCTCCAGAGCAATCCTCTGCCGGATCATTTCGTCGTTTTGCAGTATGCGGGAGGCTACGGCTTTAACGCTTAAGGATGCGTCATAAAGCTTGCCCAGTTCGGGGTTTAGCTGATAACGGTCGCATTGATGATTGACGGCAGATCTGACCAAAGGACCGCTTTGCTGGACCAATTGGGTTAATCTGACGTCCAGTTCTTCTATCTTTTTGATTATTTTAGCGCCCCGCTGCAGACAAGGCTCCAATTCCTCCGCAGCTAAAAGGGGCAAAGCTTCCATTTCTTTTTCATAATGCAGAAAATAGATTTTTTTTTGCTCCAATAAATCCAGCATCTGCTCCAGATCCTTCATCGCCTATTCTTCCTCCGAAGCTTTCTCCGCCTCCGAACCTGCCAACGCCTTAGCGGCGCCGGTGAGCCTGGAAGCCATATTGCGTATGCCGGCGGCAGAGGCTGCAGCGGCGGCCTGCTTATTGTACTCTTCTGTCAGAAACAATTCCTTCCGCCAGATCTTACAGCCCCGGGAGGCTTGAATCCCCAGTCTGACCTGGCCGCTATTCAGCTCGGTAACGACTATCTCAATGGGCTCTTCCTGGCCCGGAACGGAGATAATCAGGGATTCGTTGACTTTTCTTGATAAAATCAGCATGATCCCTTCGCCTCCTCCATCAGCGGATGCCGGACAGGATAATCACCTTCCAAAATCATCTGGGCGCCGAAGCCTGTTTGCCAATTGATAATAATCGGACTTTTCAGGTTCACCGTGGATTTGGTGAAATCATCCTTGATGACCGCAATGGCCCAATAATCATATTCGCCTTTGCCCAGCAGTTTTTCCGCATCCCTGGGCAATTCCGGCCGGTACATGGGCACAACGGACCGGATAGCCACCAGAATAAAACAGAGCTCTGATTCCTCCAGGGATTGCAGCCAGGCAATCTCTTTTCCTACCTGGGGGTCCTGCAAAAAGGCATATTTGCCATTATCCTCGAAGCCGTATATGGGTTGATTGAAGGTCAGTATCTGTTTGACGTCAATCTCTATTTCACCAAAATCCCGGGTCTGGTATTTCATCTTTTTCTCCTTTATTCTTCCGGCGCCACATAATCAGGGCTGGCGCTGGGCGGAATATACATGGGACTGCCGGTATACTCTATCTCCACAGCAGGCCGCTGGATCATGGTCATCCGGATTTTGCCCGGCACGTAGTTCATCACGTTTCTCATGATCTGCCAATCATACTGCATGCTGCCCTCTTTATAATCGGCCTCAATCTGATGAGGAATCCAGGAAATTTCCGTACCTGTGCTGGGCAAAAAGGCCGTATAAAGCACCGGCTGCTCCAGCATCTTTTGCTCAATGATTTGGCCGATGGTAACGCCTTCATGGATCCTGGACATATCATTGCCCATGTCCACATACTCCCTGGTGGTACGCCGTATAGATTCCTTGCCTTTTTCAGCAAACATTTTGGCCCAGTCCGCAGTATTGTTGAATCCCAAAGACCGGCGCATTTGATAGCTGTCCATCTGTACTTTGGCATTTTCTGTTTTTGTATCCAACCGGGCAGGCCTGGTGGCTACTTTAGCCTTAGGTATAAAATCCTGCTGCATTTCTAACCTGGCTCGTTCGATTTCCATTTCATATTTAGCCGGTGTAGTTGAGATTTGCAATACCTGCGTAATCATGTCGCTCTCTCCTCTTCAGAAAAATGATTGCCAGTCTGCCGGAGGCAATAACGGCTGATAGAGATATTATCAAAGATAAATATCTTTACACATGTCCAAGGAGATATTTATCTTAGGAAGTCCATCAAAGACAAAGGCAATACCCTGCTGCCCATCTGAAGCACAGCTTTCAAAATGTAATCATTCATCATCTGGTTGGTGGCTTCCTCCGCATCCTTTGTTGCCATCAAGTTGTGAATTCTCTCCGTATAACCGTCAACCTGAAGGTTGAACCTTTCTACGGCGTTTTCTAAATAATTGGTTTTGGCGCCGATATCCGTCAGGTTAGAGCGGAAGCTGTCCATCAGATTGGCCAGCTTGGCGTCATATTTCTCCAGCTCTTCCTGATCATAGGTGCGGATATTTTTCTCAATCTCCGCCAAAACATTATAAATGTTGTTGCTGACCCCATCGGTCTTGCCCCAGCCCATGATATCCAGGCCGGAATAGGAAATCTTAAAAGCCGTATCGGGATTGACCTCAGGGCCGGACATTTTCATTCCCAGGCCAAGGTCGTAAAAGATGTCCTCGTTCATGGGCACTTCTTTGCCGCCGGCATAATATTTGCCGTCATCAGGATCATAGCTGATGCTGTCCATATCGATACCGTTATAGAGCATTTTGCCGGTTGCCTTATCCACCGAAAACGGAGCGCTGATAGCATTGGTGCCGCCGAAGGAATACTTTTTGCCATATTGGCTGTTGGCGTATTTCAGCAGCTCCGACATCATGGATTTGATTTCTTCCGCCAACACCTGACGGCCCTCTTCATTCGTAGGCGAGTTTTTGGCTTTCATCACCTTATTCTCATGGACATTGGCCATGATATCGTTGATGGCCGTCAGGGCATTTTCCGCCACCTTCAGCTCGTCGTTAGCTTCCCGGGCGTTTTCCAGTTGTTTTTCCGCCTTGTATTTGTCCATTCTGGTGCGCAAAACCCGGGAGCCGGCGGAAAGATCCTCGGAAACCTTTTCAAAGCGCTTGCCGGAAGCCACCCGCTTATTAGTCTCCGCATAATTGTATTGGGCTCTATTAAAATACTTCAAATAATTTCTGATGCTGGTACGGTCGGCAACTCTCATTCTATATTCCTCCTATTATAATCCTACCCGGCCCATGCGGTTGATGATCACATCCAGCATATCGTCCAAAGTGGTCATCATCCTGGCGGCGGCGTTATAAGATTTCTGGAAAATCAGCATATTGGCGGTTTCTTCATCCCGGTTAACGCCGGACACTTCGTCCCGGCGGTCCAGGAAATCATCGGCCACCATGGAGGTCGCTTCAAAACGGCCTTCCTGGAATTTGATTTCGGAACCCAACTGGGTTACATAGTCAGAAATGTATTCTTCAAAGGTGCCGTTGAAGGACTCCCCATAAGAAACAAACTTATGGCTGTCGCTGGTTAAGCTGGTGGAAATTTGCTGGGCATAGCTGGCGATGTTTTCCTGCTTGCTGAAAATAAAATAGGAAGGACCACCTTCGCTCCATTCCTGGCTGATGGAGATATTGGCTGCGGTAATCAGCCCCTGGCCCTTGGCTGCCACTGTACCGTTGCTGTCCCTGCCGCCGATCAAGGTCTTATAAACAATATTGCCATTGGCGTCCAGCAAAGGAGTATTATCGCCGGGGTCATTAGGATTGGCCCTCTCCGGTATAGTGTTGTTGACCACATTGGCAAAGGCGGTGGCAAAAGTATTGAGCCGGTCCCGGTAATAGGGAATCCCTTGCTTCGTCGTCTCATACTCGTTGCGCAGGTTATTGCCCCGGCCGTTGAGGTAATCCCGGGCGGCCTGGAAACTGCCGCCGGTAAGCTTCACGCTATCGCCGGAGGACACCCATTTGATATCAATGGTCAGATCCGGATTGGTTTCTAAACGCAGCTTCTCACAATCTTTTTCCGTTACCGCCCGTTTGCCCCCAAAATCCACATTGACCATGCCGTTGGCCAGGGTAACTACATTGATATCGCCATAGCCGGCCAGCTCATCCAGCAGAACATTTCTCTTGTCCAAAAGCTCGTTGGGCCGGAAATATTCATTATTGGGATTAGCCATCACCGTGGCATCCTGACTGATCAGCTCATTATAATGGGCAATCTCATTAAAAATTTCATTGACCCGGTCCACATCCACACCAACATCATAGATCTTGTTGTTGGCTACGCCGCTTAATTTGGCATCCAACTGCTGCAGCACCTGGGTCATGTTTTTAAAAGCCGACAACACCAAATTAGCCTGGGAATCCATAGTGGGCTCATAGGCGTAGTCGTTAATGCTATTGAATATTTGCTGCATGGCCCCAAAAAGGCTGGACTCGCTGGCCAAATCGCTGCCGTCGCCCAGGGCGCTTTGAATGTCGTTTAATATTTCGGCAGATTGGCCATGGTAGCTGGCCTTGCTGTATTCATCCCGGAAGCGCTTGTCCAGAAAAGAATCCCGTATCTGGCTTACACCCAAGGCTTCCACGCCTTGGCCGGTCAGACCGATACGGCTGCTGGCTACTCTGGAGGAATAGGACGCCGGAGAAACCGAAGCCGTATCAACCCGCTGTCTGGTGTAGCCGATAGTTTCCGTATTGGATAAGTTGTTGCCTACGATATCGATGGCTTTTTGATTAACCTCTATGCCCCGTTTGGCTGTTTCAAATCCCATAAAGGTGGGACGTATCATACTCAATTTGCATCCTCCTATCTCTATTAAATCTTCTTTTCAAAAGAAGAACTGCTTTGCCACTGAGCGCCGCTGCCGCCTTGCCGCTGGCCGCCGGCACTGCCTTGGCCCGGCCGGTAAACCCCTTGGGGCTGCTTTTTTTGCTCCTGGCCGGTAGCCAGGGTGTTCATGATCTGAAGATTAGCCCTGGTGATTTCCATGGCCTTATCGTTATGATAACGAATTTCCTCCAGGGTCTTTCGCAACTCACCCACCTGCTGGGCCAGCTCTTCCTTCTCCGGCCCCTCCGCCATCACTTTGAGAATCTCATCGGCGGTCATCTGGTTGTAGCCGGCTTTTTCCTGGGCTTCCAGCCGCTGCTTCTCAAGGCTTTCCAGCTTCATGATGGCAGCTTGCTGGCTTTGAATCATCGATTCCAGGCGGTCCATATCATCGGCCAATAAAGCCTGCCGCTTTTCCTGCTCAAACTCCAGCATGGTCTTGCACTGGTTGACGCAACGCTGGGTAGCCGTCAGAAAACTCGCCAACTCATTCATATTGGGCTCCTTCTGCTTTAGCCCGGCTGATTATGGCCTGGGCTACGGCAAGACCGCTGACCGGGCAGGCGTCACCGGCATATTTTTCCTTCAGCAAAGCCATCCTTTCAGGGGTAACGGCTTTCATCTCTTTGGCCAGCGCGGTGGAAAAGGTGCTGAGCTTGCCTTTTAATGCGGCGTCGGCACTGATCTCCACCACATCGGTTTTTCCTGCAGAAGCAGGGGAATTGAAATTAACGGAATAACCTGTTTCCCGTTTGGCCAACGGATATTGGCGCCGGTCTCCGGCCCGGTTAACAGGATAAGAAGCATTTTGCAAATTTTTAAAGTCGATCATATGGGCACACCTCATCCCTATTGTTACTCGTCTTAACTGAATTATCGCAGCATATTCAGAAAAGTAAACGGTCAGTCTCAATTTTTTTTGTTACAGCGGTGGCGGAAGTGGTGGCAGGTAGCGCACCGATGGCAGCGGCGGTGGCAGCAATTTAATCCAAAAACCCTGCAATTCCGTAATTCTTCTTGCTTTTTTCCCTGTTCTGCGATACTTTTATAGGAAGAAGAAGGAGTGTATTTCATGGCAAGAATTATCTCTCTGGCAAACCAAAAGGGCGGCGTAGGCAAGACCACTTCTACCAATGCCATCGCCGTTTGTTTGAAGCACAGAGGTTTTCGGGTGCTCTGCATTGACTTTGATCCCCAAAGCAATCTGAGCTTTAGTATGGATGCGGATTTATCGGATAAATCCCCTAAGATTTACGACGTGCTCAAGCATGTGGTTAAATGCCGCCATGCTATTCAGCGCACCCCTATTGTGGATATTATCCCGACGGATCTGCTGCTGGCCGGTTTGGAGCTGGAGTTTACCACCCGGGGCCGGGAATTCATTCTTAAAGATTGCCTGCAATCCATAGCCAGCTATTACGATTATATCCTTATCGATACGCCGCCGGAGCTGGGCATTTTGACCATCAATGCTTTTACGGCTGCCGATGTGATTTTAATCCCCTGCCTGGCCGACGGCTACAGCCTGCAGGGTGTGCTGCGCCTCCACGAAACCATTGGCCGTGTTCAATCCTATCTTAATCCGGGCTTAAGGATAGGCGGCATTTTTTTGGTGCGTTATTATCCACGGGAGGAGCTGTCCCGTACTGCCCGGGAAACGGCGGCCATGATTGCCCAGCGCCTGCAGGTTCCTTTATTAAAATCTACCATTCGCCACAGCAATGTGATTGCCAAAGCTCACAACCTCCAAAAAGACATGATCGCCTATGCCCCCGGCAATATTGTGGTCAAAGACTATATTGCCCTGGTGGGCGAGCTGCTGAAAGGAGGCTTGTGATATGGCCAAAACAAAAAAAGAAATGGATAAGGAGACCATGTTCAATAAGATCATGCCCTCCTTTGCCGAACATTTAAGTTCCCAGGATACGTACGCTTCCTTTCGGGAATCCAGTTTAAATAATGACAGAACCGCCCTTTTTGCCCAGAGCGGCCCTGTAGCCAGCCAAGGCGTCATTATGGCCTACAATATCCCGGAACGCCTCGTCCTTAAGAATGTGGACGAGGTAATCAGCCGCTTCAATTGCTGCCGCTGCGACCGCTGCCGCCGGGATATCGTGGCTTATGCCCTCAACCTGTTGCCGCCAAAATATGTGGTAGCGGATCTGCAATCCATAGAAAAGGCGGAAGAAGATTATTCCCGGAAGCCGGTAATCGACGCCCTGGTCAAAGCTTGCCTGAAGGTGCGGACCAGTCCCAGGCATTAAGCGGCGACCGGGGTTGCTTTAAGGGGCAGTGACCCCTGCTTGCTCAAAATTGCTGGTTTTGCAACGGCCACTGAAAAAGCCGCTTTCCATCCAGCCGGGTGTACAAAAAATGAGGTTTTACATGTATTTGACTAAGCTAACTGCTTAGAATTTCAAGTTTTGCCCCGCTGAACACCCTTTTTCACCTGTATTTAGCGTCTAAGGTAGATTGAAACGCCTATTTTAGCAGAGCAAACCACACAATACCTCAAAATTTGTACACCCGGCTGAGACTAAGGCGGCTTTTTCAGTTTCCTCAGTTTTGCAGCAGTAGGCGGGCCATTTTGAGCAAAATTGCAAGTTTGTTTCAAGGGTCGTGGCATTTTGAGCAAAATTGCAAGTTTGTAGAATACATTTTGGCCTGGAAATATGGTTTCATCCCATTTCCAGGCCAAATTTGTTCCAAAACAGGGATTTAGAGGTATACAAACTTGCATTTTTGCACAGTTATCCTATGCAAATGATGACAAACTTGCAATTTTGCTCAGTTAGCCTATGCCAACGATGACAAACCTGCAATTTTGCTCAGTTAGCCACCGCAACCAGAGCCTATAGCGCCCCCGGCTCGACCTCGGCCTCTGCCGCCGCTTTGCCGGCCAACTGGCCGCAAGCGCCGTCGATATCGGCCCCCCGCTCCTCCCGGATCACCGCCGTAAGCCCCGCCTGCTCCAAAGCCTGGCAAAACCGGAGCTGCTCCTGTCTGCCGGGCCGGATAAAACCGTGGGGGCCGGGATTTACCGGAATCAAATTGATATTGCAAGGAATGCCTGAGAGCAGTTTGCCCAATTTGGCGGCAGCCTGCTCTCCTATATTTAAATCCTTGATCATGATGTATTCGAAGGTTATTCTGCGGTGGCTGGTTTCCGTATAATAGCGGCAGGCTGCCAGCAATTCCTTCAAGGGATAGCGGTTATTTACCGGCATCAGCCGGCTGCGGATCTCATCATCGGGGCCATGCAAAGACACGGCTAATACCAAATCCAGGCCCTCATCGGCCAAGCGACGGATCTGCTCCGGCAAGCCGCAGGTGGATAAGGTAATGCGGCGGATACCGATTTTCTGGCCTTGAGCATGGTTGAGCAGCCGGATGCTTTTTAGCACCGCCTCCATATTAAGCAGCGGCTCTCCCATGCCCATATATACTAAGTTGTGGATATTCTTTTTCTCTATGGCTGCCACCTCAAGCACCTGGCTGACCATCTCTCCCGTGCTCAGGTTGCGCTGGAGACCCAGGCCGCCTGTAGCGCAAAAGACGCAGCCCATGGGGCAGCCGGCCTGGCTGGACAGGCAAAGGGTACGGCGGATATGGCCTGTTTCTTCCCGGTGGCTCATCAGCACCGCTTCGATAGCTTGGCCGTCGGCCAAAGAAAACAAGTATTTCTTTGTGCCGTCGCTGCTTTCCTGCCGCCGCAGCAAACGGGGACGGATCAGGGGATATTCCTGCTCCAGCCTCTGTCTGAGGGCCGCCGGCACATTGGACATTTCCTGATAAGAAGTGACCCCTTCCTTCTGGAGCCAACCAAAAATCTGACCGGCCCGGAAAGCCGGTTCGCCAAGGCTCTTCATTAATGAGGCTATTTCCTCCGGCAGAAATTCCCGTAAATCTTTACTCACCGGCACCGGCCTCCTTCTCAATTACCGCCATATAAAAACCTTCCAAGCCATGAAGAAACGGCAGAAATTGCATGTCCCAATCTTTAGCCGGCTCAGGCAAAAACTGCCGGTTGGCTTCTTTAACCACAGGCAGAACTAAGCTGCCTTTTTTGTATTGGGGGTGAACAGCCAAAACCTCCTCCACCAGCAGCCGGTTTTCCTCAGGCTCAACGGTGCAGGTGCTGTAAAGCAGCCGGCCGCCGGGAGCCAGCAAGGACAAGGCGTTGGTTAATATCCTCTTTTGGAGGACCGTTAACTGGCGGATATCTTCAGGACTTTTATTCCAACGGGAATCGGCCCGGCGCCGCAAGACGCCCAGGCCGGAGCAAGGCGCATCCACCAAAATCCGCTGGAAAAGCCCCAGACTCTGTTTTTGTTCTGCCAGATCTGCCGAAGCATCAAAAACGGTAGCCTCAATGCAGGAAATACCCAGCCGCCGCTGGTTTTCCTTGATCAGGTCTACACGGTGGGGATGAATATCCCAGGCCGTAATGCTGCCCCGGTCCCCCATCAATTGAGCAAGATGAGTAGTTTTGCCGCCGGGAGCAGCACAGGTATCCAGTACCCTTTGACCCGGCTCAGGACTCAAACCGTGAGCCGTCAGCATAGAGCTTTCATCCTGTACCGTAAATAAGCCCTTTTGGAAAGAGTCTAAATTTCTTAAACCCGGTCCTTCCAGCAAAGCCAGGGCCTCCGGCGCAAAGCTGCCTTCTTCCACCTGACAGCCTTCGGCAATCAAGGTTTCTTTCAATTCCGCTGCCGTTGTGCGAAGGGTATTGGTTCGCAGCCACAACCGGGGCGAACTGTTGTTGTACAGGCAGAGAGACCGGGTATTCTCCAGTCCGTAGCGCTGCAGCCACCGCTCCACCATCCAGCGGGGATGGGAATAATATACGGAGAGATAACCGGCAGGATCTTTTGCCTCGTCGGGCCATTTAAACTGGTCCTTCTGACGCAGCCAACTACGCAATACGCCATTGACCAAAGAAGCCACGCCGCTATGATAATTGATTTTGGCTAACTGCACTGTCTCAAACGTAGCGGCCCGGGCCGGAATTCCACCCATGTAAGACAACTGATAAAGCCCCAGACGCAAGAGAATTCTGGGGCCTTGTTTTAATTTTTGATTCTTTTGTACCAATTGGTCAATGATCCAATCCAGGGTGAGCCGGTATTTGACTACACCTTGCACCAATTCCGTCAGCAAACCTTTGTCCTGACGGGAAAGCTGCCGCCCCGGCCCCTCCAGATAGCTGTCTAAAGCCAGATTGGCATAACCGCCTTCTTCAATGCGCTGGAGCACAGCCAAGGCTCCGGCCCTGGCGCCGCCTTTTGTCTGTGTGCCCATTTATCTCCTTCTCCTGCCGGACAAAGCCAAAAGCCGCACCAACTGCAGCAAGCTGACCGCCAAGGAAGCTACATAAGTCATGGCTGCCGCCGATAAAACCTTCTTGGCCATAGGATATTCTTCCGCCGTCACTAAACCCTGGCTGTCTAAAGCAACCAATGCCCGGCGGGAAGCGTTAAACTCCACCGGCAAGGTCACCAGCTGAAAAATCACAACGGCGGTAAATAAGTAGATGCCGATTTCCGTCAAAGAATAGGAGCCAAAAATCAGTCCGATAAAAAACAGAGGCAAAGCCGCCGTAGAGGCAAACTGTACGCCGGGCGCCATAAAGCTACGCAAGGACAAAGGCAGGTAGCTTTCATTATGCTGGATGGCGTGGCCCGTTTCGTGGGCGGCAATAGCCAAGGCCGCTACGGAAGAGCTGCGGTAAACCCCCGGCGACAGAACCAGTTTTTTGTGCCGGGGATCATAATGATCCGTTAGCTGACCCTGCCCCATGACCACCTCAACATCATCGATACCATTGGCCTGCAGCAACCGTTCAGCCACATGAACGCCGGCATAGCCCCCTGCTGATTCTTCCCGGGAATACTTGGCATATGCATTCTGTACTTTCATCTGGGCATACATGGCCAAAATCAGTCCAGGCAACAACAAAAAGTAAGTGGGATCCCAATAAGGAAAGAACATAGATATCATCCTCCTTCACGTCAATTATATACAGGCTCTGTGTGAAACCGTTGTCCGGCCTCCAGGCGGCTGCCGTTTAACCAGGACCAGCCATCCATGGGTTTTTTGCCTACAGGCTGCACGAAAGTCAGAAGCAAACCGCCGTCGCCGGTGGCCACCACCGGTCCCCGGCGGCGGATCGAGCCCAAAATCGAGCCCGGTTCATATTCCTGAGTCATCCCCGCCAATTCTTCCAGCGTCAGCACCTGGGCCGCCAATATCTTGATTTCTTTGCCGCCTAAGCCGGCAGAGGCGCCCGGCAGGGGGCTAAGGGCCCGAATTTGATTGTGGATTTCGGCGCTGGTTTTGCGCCAGTCGATGGCTTCATGCTCCCGCTCCAGACGAACGGCATAAGTCCCGCCCTCCGCCGGCTGGGGCTGAGCCTGCAACCGGCCGCTAGCCCATAAAGGCAGCGCCTCCAGCAAAAGCTGGCTGCCCAACTGGGCCAAGGCTGCATAAAGCTGGCCAAAATTCATATCCCCGGGGATAGGCAACCGGCGCTGCAGCAGAATGGGCCCCGTATCCAAGCCTTGATCCATCTGCATAATCGTAATGCCTGTTTCCTTCTCCCCATTGAGCAAAGCCCATTGAATAGGAGCGGCGCCCCGGTAAGCCGGCAAAAGGGAAGCATGGATATTGATACAGCCTAAAGGAGCTGCTTCCAGCCAGGCCGGCGGCAGTATGCGGCCATAGGCTGCCACCACCATTACATCGGGCCTGGCCTCCAGTATCCGCTCCAGAGCATCCGGAGTCTTTAAACTATCCGGTTGAAAGACTGCTAAGCCTTTTGACAAAGCAAATTCTTTCACCGGTGAAAAGGCTAATTTTTGGCCCCGTCCCTTTGGCCGGTCCGGCTGGGTCACCACCAGAGGCAATTCGTAGCCGGCCTGATAAAGGCCGGCCAGAGCCTCTGCTGCCAGCTCCGGCGTTCCCATAAATACAACCCGCAACTCTATTCTCCCTCTTCTTCCGAATCCGTATTAAAAGCTATGGTCTTATCCGTAAATAATATACCATCCAGGTGATCATTTTCATGCTGGATCACCCGGGCTAAATAACCCTCTGCCAATAGCTCGCATTCCTGGCCTTCCCGGTTGAGGTATTTGACCTTAAGTTTTTCGGCCCGGGGCACCAGCCCCTCTACTCCCGGGACACTAAGGCAGCCTTCCCAGCCCTCCTCCCGGCCCTCCATCTTGATGATTTGGGGATTGATCATTTCATAATAAATATCTTCATCTGCAATCTCAATAACAAAGGCTCTCTTGGATATACCGATCTGGGGAGCCGCCAAGCCTACGCCTCTGGCCGTCTCCCGCAGGGTATCCCGTAAATTATTTAACAGCCTGACGGCAGCATCATTTACTGCCGTAATGGGCTTTGCTTTTTCCCTCAAAACGGGGTCGCCGTCTTTGATAATCTGGTATACTGCCAATTGAATCTCCCCATTCTTTCTCACGTATATAATATAATTTTACCCGTTTTGCCACCGGAAAGCAATGGCAACAACCATTGTTCATTCAAAGTTCACTGTGCTATAATACAAGTATTTACACAGAAAGGTTGAGTCTCTTGAGTTTTTCTCTGATTTTTATGCGGGTAATGATGCTGACGGCCATGATGCTGGCCGGCTATGTCTCTGCCAAAACCGGCGTTCTTAAAGAAAATGCAGCCCCGACCATCTCATCGCTGATCATGAATATATCATTGCCCTGCAATGTCTTTGTTATTATGCTGCAGCCTTTGGACAAAGAGCTTTTGCCTTCGGCGGCAGCCATTGCCCTCATTGCCGCGATTTTTTATGCCGTCAGCATACCTGCTTCTTCTTTATATTGCCGGCTGACCGGTATCAAGGACGGGGCAAAACCTCTCCACCGCTGTTCTTTTATCTTCTCCAACGTAGCTTTTATGGGCCTGCCCATCGCCGGCGCTTTTTTTGGCAGCAGAGCGCTTTTTTTTGTTACGATATGGAATATCGTTTTCCTTATTTTCTATCTTGCGGCTGCTCCGGCTATTTTTTCTTCCGGCAACAGCTTCCGTTTCAGCGATCTGATCAAAAATCCGCCTATGGCCGCTTCTCTGATCGGCCTTTTGGGTATGGCATTTTCCCTTACCTTGCCGGCAGTGATCAGCGAAAGCCTGACCATGCTGGCCGCTATGATGACGCCTTTATCCATGATTTTTATCGGCCTCACTTTGGCTAAGGTGGATTTGCGCACCGCCTTCGGCAATAGCCGAATTTGGCTTACTACCTTTATTCGTTTGGTTCTTTTGCCTCTCCTGTTTTTCTTTTTGGTTCGTTTCTTTACCAAAAATCAGGAGCTGGCTACCGTAACCGCTTTGATACTGGGGTTGCCGGTGGCGGTTTTAACCTCCATATATGCAGAAAAATACGGCGCTGATGTAGTACTGGCCAGCCAACTGGTCTTTCTCAGCACCGTTGTCAGCATGCTTACGCTTCCGCTTTTGGTTTATTTGCTGCAAAGCTATTAGCCTCAATCAAAGCCTGTTCGTAAGCCTGCTTTGTTTTCTCATCAAAGCAGACCATAGTCACTTGCCGCACCTGTTGACTATCGTCATTTTGGGCTAGCCATTGCAAAATAGTTTTTACCGCTACGGCCGCCCCCTGCTCCAAAGGAAAGCGGTAAACGCCGGTGCTGATGGAGGGAAAGGCGATGGTCTTGCATTGATAGGCCGCCGCTAAGTCCAGGCAGCTTTTGTAGCAGCTGGCCAATAGCTCTGCCTCCCCCTGCCCGCCGCCCTGCCAGATAGGGCCCGGCGTGTGAATCACATAGGCCGCCGGCAAACGGTAGCCTTTAGTGATCTTGGCTTGGCCGGTTTCGCAGCCCCCCAGGCCGCGGCACTCCTCCAATAAGCCGGGTCCGGCAGCCCGGTGAATGGCGCCGTCAACGCCGCCCCCGCCAAGGAGGCTGGTATTGGCGGCGTTGACGATAGCGTCTGTTTTTTGCTCCGTGATATCACCCAAAATAATCTTCAGGCTCATCAGTACATGCTCCTTTTGCCTTACGTTATATTGAGAATCAGCCCTCGGACATGACTTCGTCCCGGGAAATCACCTGATCCGGTTCATACACGATATGACCGGTTTCGTAGGCCTTGCCATCCACCGTGATGGTAATCTCCTCTACCTCAGGTACATTTTCAAAATAGCCCCGGAAAAGATTTTCCAACAGATAGAGCTCTGTGCCGCTGCCGTAATTGCCATAAATGCTCCGGGTAAAATCAATCTTTAACAAAGAGCCTTCCAGAGAGATGCTGTTGACCTCAATGCTCTGGCCCGACAGCACAGGCACCATATAAACAGCATTATAGCCGTCCAATACGGTTTTTAAAGTAGTTGCCGTACCTGCCTGTATAACGTACTCATGATCCTCCAGCACGTCGTCAACTACATTGTAGCCTTTGTAATGCAAAGTGTCGGAAGCAAAGGTATAAGCCGGGAACTTGCCGGCATCGCTTTCTTCCTGCCCCGTCGCCTCACCGCCGCCATCTTCTTTCTTTGTGGCTTCAGTGGTCCCATCAGGCTCTGTCTCCCCTTGATTGGGGGGCGGAGTGGTTTCCTTGCCCAAGCCGCAGCCGGCCATGGTCATTATCGTGAAAATCAAAATCAACAGAGCCGTTACGATATATTTCGGCCTCTCTTTTCTTTTGCTTTTTTTAAACGTGTTAAACATAGTTGCCTCCTTTTGGTTACATGATTTCGTGTTTTGCGGTTTGCTAATACCCGTTTTATTAAGATGGTCTTAGCGTACTATAATTATAGCCTTTCGTTAACAATAAATAAATACATATGCTATAATTTGCCTTAGATAATAGTGGGAGTCAAGCCGGCCGGCTGCTCCCTGTAAAGGAGTTTTTGAAGCTGGATAGGATTATTGGTACGGTAAAAGGCTATAACCACGAAGGTATGGGCGTTATTGCCCTGAAGGATCAAATTTGTTTTGTGCCCGGTGTTTTGGCAGGTGAAGAAGTGAAGGTTCGCTTAACCGGCAAGAAAAAAGGCAAGGTGGTTTGGGGCGAGGCTTTGGAAATACGCAATCCCTCCCAGCAGCGGCAGGTTCCCCCTTGCCCTCATTATCTGCGCTGCGGCGGCTGCCAATTGCAGCATGCGGCATATCCCCATCAGCTAGAGATTAAACAAAGCATTGTGGAACGAGCTTTTGGCCCCCTCCGGCGCCAGGACGAAAACATCATGGCAAAGCTGTGGCCAATCCTGCCCGCCCCTCAGCCGGCGGAATATCGCAATAAAGGAATTTTTGCCGTAGGCAGAGCCGGTAATGGGTCGGAAGCAGTCCAAATCGGCTTTTACGGCAGGCAAAGCCGGGAGATTGCCGGCCACGGCTGTCCCGTTCTTTTTTCTCAGCCGGTAAACGGTCTGCTTTATGCCCTGGCTTTCTGGCTGGAGCAAAATAAGATAGCGGTGGGACAAGGACTTCATCATGTGATGATCCGGCAAAGTCACACCACTGGGAAAATTATTCTGGTGCTGATCGGTGAAAAAGAGCCGGACTGGCTGCCGGAGTTTTTGGCTACCTTTGTACCGAAGGATCCGGTAAACTTGCCGCCTTTAGCGCCCAAACCGGATCACCTGCTGGCCGGCATCGGTTGGCTCAGCGCCCCGGACAAGGCAGGTCCTGTCATCAGCGGCAAGCCGAAAACACTGTGGGGCTCTTTGATTACAATAGAGGAATTGCAGCCGCAACCGTTGCAGGATGGGATTACCGAAGCCTTAGCTTCGGCTGGCAGCGATGCAAACAATGGGGCAGGCGCCAAAGGCAGTGCGACAGACGCCACCAACAGCGTTGCAGAGACCGCGGATTCAGCAGCCTCCTCTGCCCCCCTCCGCTTTGCCATCAGTCCGGAAGCCTTCTTTCAAGTTAATACGGCTCAAGCCAATACCTTGTATGACGTGGCAGCGGCGGCCTGCGGTCTTACCGGCAAAGAGATTCTCTGGGACCTGTACTGCGGCTCCGGCACCATCAGCCTATATGTGGCAAGACAAGCCAAAGCTGTCCTGGGCATAGAAATCAGCGAGGCTTCTATTAAAGATGCCTGGATCAATGCCAGGATTAATAGCGTCCACAGCGGTGCTGAAGGCAAAGGCGGCGGTGCAGGCACTGGGGCCATTAGTAACGCGGGGGCTGGTACTAGCGGTGATAGCATAGATGGCAATAATAATGGCAGAGCTGACAGTCAAACCTTCGCAGACCGTCTCTGCTTCTTGGCCGGTGCTGCCGAAGAGCTAATTCCTAGGTTGATTAAGGAGCATGTCTTTCTGGCCGACCAACTAAAGCAGCAAGCTCCTCTCTATACTTCTCCAAAGGGCGAGGTTTTCCCTCCTTCTGAAGATATAGTGGAGCTTTTGGCAGGTAAAACCCCGGATGTGGTTCTGCTGGACCCGCCTAGCAAAGGGGCGGAAACTGCCGTATTGGAAACGATATTGGCTGCGGAGCCGCAGAGGATTGTCTATGTTTCCTGCGATCCTGCCACTTTGGTTCGGGATGTGCAGGTTTTGATTGGTTCGGGAAAATATGAGGTTGAGATGATTCAGCCGGTGGATATGTTTCCGCAGACGGGACACGTAGAAGCGATAATTCTGATGACGTATTGTGGTTCGAACAAGAAAAAGTAGAGTTTGACCACAACATATAGTGGTTTGAAGCGGATTTTGGGGTCAAAAAACAGCGAAAAAATGACGCTTTTTGACCCCGAAAAAAGGGCTAAAATATAGATGAAATCTAAATCTTGCAATAAGAAGAGTGTTTTTAGGGCATTCAAACTTGGGAAATTTACATGAAAATATACCCATTCAAGGAGGTGACCACAATGCTTCGTATTGCTGTCTGTGATGATATGCAGAACGAACTGCAAAGTCTCATCTTGCTAACAAATCAGTATCTATCCGTCAACAGTCTTGACGCAGACGTGAAGGGATTCTCCCATCCAGATGGGCTATTGAACGCCGTCCAGGAAGAGAGCTTTCACCTTTACATACTAGATATCGTCATGCCTATGGTGAACGGATTGGAATTAGGTAAAGAAATACGCCGCCTTGACCGCGAGGCGCAGATCATCTATGCCACCACCGAACCGCAGTTTGCCTTGCAGGCATATGCTGCTAGCCCCATCAACTATCTTGTTAAACCAATCAACAAGCAACAGTTGTATGATACGCTTGCCCTCGCCATCTCCAAAGTAGACCTCGCCGAAGAACTTACATTTACTGTAAAGACCGCCGACAGCCTACGGTTGATCAAATTGTCGGATATCGCCTGCTGTGAATACCGCAGCCACGCTGTCGTATTCAACCTGACAAACGGTGATGAGGTGGTCAGCCGAACCATTCGAGAAAATTTCTTGGAATATATTTCGCCTATCTTGAAGGACAGGCGTTTTCTGCAATGTCACACCTCGTTTGTGGTTAATATGCGACGGGTGGAGCGTTTCGCTAAGGATAGCTTTACTCTGTACGGCGGTAAAATCGTTCCTATTGCGGCGAAGAAATACCCTTTAGTGCGAGATACCTATATGGACTATCTGATGGCAAAGGGGGATTTAAAGTGACGTCACTCTTCCCCGACCTTTTACGATCAGTCATCACAAATATAATGCTGGTGCTTTTGATTTCTACGATGGCAACACCTAAATATAAAAGCAAATTTTTATATATTTTTGTTACATCCATTATTCTAACGGTAAACGTCAGTGCCAACTGTTACTTTTATTTTACTAAGAATTACACCGCAGTATTTTACTTTGATCTTGCTATGCTCATCGTGATTGGAATTGCTCTGAAACCCCTTTTTATCGATAAAATAATGCAGTGGTGCTTCAGCTATATTACTATGTTGAATATTTATGTCGCAGTGGTGTTTTTAAGCTATATGCTTCGTGGTATTTTTCCAAACCCGAGTTATGGCATTGTTTATTTACGTTTGATTTTATTTTCGGTTATTGTTGTTATGTTCCATAAGTGGATATCGAGACTGTATCGAAAGGTTTTAGACTATTGGCACATCTACATTTTGCCCGTTGTCACGCTGCTGGCTTGCTTTTTGGTATATTTTTTCGGCGGTGACATTCGGGAAATGCTGGACCATAACCGTGTGCCACTCTTGTTTCTCATTATTTTAGGCTTATCGGTGTATGTTTCCATTATCCACTCGCTTACAACCATAACAAAGCAATATGCCCTTCGTGAGGAAAACCAAAAAATGCAGGCAGATCGGGTATATCTGCAATTGGCCGCAGATAATATGGCCCATCGGCTGGAGCTTATGGATGAGGTTTCAGCGCAAAACAACCGGGCTGCCCATGACCGACGCCACTTCAACAACCTACTACTGGGGCTTTTAGTCAAGGGCCATACCGATGAGGCAGCTTCATTGCTCCGAAGTCAAAATCGCGTGACGCCTAAAATCGACAGAATTTATTGTGAAAATACTGCAGTCAATGCCGCCGTTAGTCATTATGCAGCTATTGCAGAGAACACAGGCATACAGGCAGAGATTGTGCTGGATATTCCTGAAGATTTGAATGTTGACAGGCTGGAGTTTTCCATGGTCGTGTCTAACTTAATGGAAAATGCCATCCAAGCATGTGAAAGACTGCCGAATAATAGAGTCCCTTATTTACATTTCACCTGCCGTAGCGTAGGGCGCTTACTGCTGGAAATGGAAAACCCGTGCGCCGAAAATGTTATGCTTGACGAAAGCGGTTATCCCGTTGCTGTTGAAGAGGACCATGGCATTGGCAGCAGGAGCGTCATAGCCTTTGCAAAGAAGTATGACGGGGAACTGCTGTATAAAATCAAAAATGGGGTTTTTCGAGTGCGCCTGTTGCTGTGAGAATAAGGAGATTTCGAACTGTCAAGAGTAAATTTTAAATAATATAAGTTTTTTAAGTGTTAAAATGAGTCTTTTAAGTGTAAAGGCTCATTTTTTATTTTTCCCATGCTATGCTTTGGGCAGAAATTTGTAGAAAAATCTGCATGGATTTCTGTACAAAAGGAGTGTAGTGGAATGGAAAAACGTAGACGCGAGGATGTACCACTGTCTGCCCCAAATACCGAGGGTAATGTATGGCCAAATCAAGTTTGTCCCGCTTTTGAAGCAAGAGCGGATGCTCCCGATGGGATGCGGCAGTGCTGGTATTGTCGATGTGCCGACTTTCATTTGGACAAGTCAAAGGCATTAGATGTAGGAATTTGCTGTTGGCCACAAAAGGTAATAAAATAGAAAAGAGGTAAATCGGACATGAAAAAAGTGATATTAATATTTGTTATGATAATGACGCTTATATCAAATTCTATTTTGGTATCAGCTAGTAGTTATTATCAAGTAGTTGGAGACTCTATGAATCCTATTCTTAATGAAGGAGATACGATTCAAATTGTATCAGAATATTATGAAGATGGAGATATGGTAGTGGCCCAGCTTAAAGATGGAAGAAAAATTGTAAAACGTTTAATGGGTGACCGAATAGTATCAGTAGGACATGGAACGAGTTATCCAGTATCAGAAGTAACAATTTTGGGTGCAGCTGAATATGTTCCAATGAGTATGGAAGAACTTGAACGATATGGGTTCTCGTGGGAAAGCGTTTTAGCAGAAGGGGAAACTATTACTCAGATAGCAGCGGGATGGGCACATTCCTTGGCTTTGACCAATACAGGAGTGGTATATGCCTGGGGAGCGGGAGGTTATGGACGATTAGGTAATGGTGCCAACACACAACAAACTACCCCAGTAAAAGTATTAGATGGAGCAATAGAAGGTGGAAACTCAGGAGTAACAGCCATTTCAGCTGGCGAAAACTTTTCTCTGGCATTAAAGGGGGGAGTGGTATATGCTTGGGGCGCTAATTTTTCTGGGCAGCTAGGAAATGGTAATAACGATCATCAAAATACACCTATAAAAGTATCAGCTGGGGATATGACAACCAATGAAGGCGTAACAGCTATTTCAGCAGGTGGAAATCATTCATTAGCAATAAAAGATGGAGAGGTATATGCTTGGGGCTATAATTCAGCTGGTCAATTAGGAAATGGTGAACGATTTAACCAAAACATACCTATAAAAGTATCAGATGGCGCAATGAACAACTCGGGAGTAACAGCTGTTTCAGCAGGACAAGATCACTCATTAGCGATAAAAGGAGAAGAGGTATATGCCTGGGGAGATGGAAGTTGGGGACAGCTAGGTAATGGAGCCTATACAGAATTTCAAACTACCCCAGTAAAGGTATCAGATGGAGGAATAGTAGGTGGAAACTCGGGAGTAACAGCTATTTCAGCAGGAGGAGTGCACTCACTAGCAATAAAAGAAGGAGTGGTATATGCCTGGGGAAGAGGAACAAATGGACAATTAGGTAATGGTAGCACATCAGATCAAAGTACCCCAGTACTAGTATCAGATGGAGGAATAGAAGGTGGAAACTCGGGAGTAACAGCTATTTCAGCAGGAGGAAGTCACTCTTTAGCACTAAAAGGGGGTAAGGCATATGCCTGGGGAAGTGGAGAGTTTGGACGGCTAGGTAATGGTGCTAACATACAACAAGATAACCCCGTAGAAGTATCACCTGGAGAAATAGAAGGTGGAAACTTGGGAGTAACAGCTATTTCAGCAGGAGGACAGTACTCATTAGCACTAAAAGGGGGAGAGGTATATGCTTGGGGAACTGGAGCTAATGGACGGCTAGGCAATGGTGCCGTTGATAATCATAATACCCCAGTAGCTACAAATAAAAGTTGGATACCTATAGATACTCCAATAAACATAGTGGCAATCCCTGGAGTAACAGCACCAGTTAGAACAGCAACACCAGTAACAACAATCACAGAGACAGCTCAGTATACAGGAACAGTAACATGGTCACCGGCTGATAATCCCTTTGGAGCGAGCACAGTGTACACAGCAACAATAACACTAACACCAAAAGCAGGATTTACACTAACAGGAGTAGCAGAAAACCTCTTTACAGTAGCAGGAGCAACAGCAACAAATGCAGCAAATACAGGAGTAGTAACGGCAGTGTTTCCAGCAACCGGAGCACCTACACCAGGTACATTAGTAGGGAATATGGCTGCCGGTAGTTATATTGATTTTGGTGGACGTACATGGAGACTTGCAGATTCATCAACAAGATACTTAGTAATGACAACTAATTATGAAACTAGCCAATGGTCAACAATGAATAACATAGATGCAAGTGCTGTATTTAATTACCTAGGAGCAAACTTTGACGAAATAATAACAGTAGTAGAACATCGAGACTTGATACAAACAACAGATTGGGACATACGAGGAGTAGCATGGGCTAACAAAGATTTGATTACTCCGCCATTAACAGAATCAACAATGGGAGGCACCATTTCTCCGTTATCATTTAATCAAAAATTAGGGATATTATCAACAGGAGAATGGAACACGTATAAAAACCATATAGGCAATTCGGATCGTTGGGCATGGACGCGTTCCCCGGTTACCAACTACACCAACCTCGCATACGTTGTGAGCAGCGACAACGGCAGCGTCAATATGTATAACATCAGCCACGGCTATGGAGTTCGCCCAGCTTTATATCTGAAACCTGGAATCGTTTTTCCAGGAGGTGACGGTACACAAGAAGCGCCATATACACTTATAGCGCCATTAAGTAGTAATGCAGATTTAAGCAATATAATTCTAAGCAGTGGAACACTATCACCAACATTTGCAAGTGGAACAACAAGTTACACAGCAAATGTTGGAAATGAAATAACAAATATAGCAGTAACTCCGACAATCGCAGATAGTACAGCAACAGTGAAAGTAAATAATAGTGAGGTAACAAGTGGAAATCAATCAGGAGCAATAAACCTAAATGTTGGAACAAACACAATAACTATAGTAGTAACAGCCCAAGATACAACAACAAAAACATACACAATAACAGTAACAAGAGCAGCAGCACCACCATCAGGCGGTGGCGGCGGTGGAGGAGGTTCTTCAACACCAACCCCAACACCATCTGAACAAAAAAGTGAGCCAGTTATTGTAATAGTTAACAACAAAGAAGTAGATGCAGGTAAAAGAACGGAAAGTGAAGAAGACGGCAAAACCACCAGCATTATTCAGGTTAATAATATTGTAATTGAAAGTAAGATTGAAGAAGCAATACAGAACAATCCAACAGGAGTAGGAAATAAAATACAAGTACCAGTAATTGGAACTAATTCTCAACAAATAAAAGTAGAGTTAACAGGAGATATAGTCAAAAAATTAGAAAATAACAACTTTATTATTTCTATTAAAAGGGATAGTGTTGACTATGTTATTCCAGCAAAAGAGTTTACAATTAGTTCTATAGCAGAAAGGTTAGGGGTAAAAGAAGAAAGTCTACAGGTTATAAAAGTAGAAGTGAGAATAAATAAGTTAGACGAAAGAATTATAGAAACATATAATGAAGTGGCAAAAAGAAATAATGCAGTAATTATTTTTCCACCTGTAGAGTTTGAAATAGTAGCAAAAACCACAAAAACAGATGGAACAACACAGGAGCAAAGCATAAGTAGGTTTAGCAACTATGTAGAAAGGGTTCTTGAGATACCAGCAGGTACAGACCCTAGTAAAATAACAACTGGGGTTGTATTTAATTCAGATGGAACTTATAGCCATGTGCCATCCTTGGTCTATCAAAAGGACAGCAAGTGGTATGCAAGCATCAATTCCTTAACAAACTCAACCTACTCAGTAATCTGGAATCCAGTCACTGTGAAGTCTGTAGCGAATCACTGGTCAAAGTATGCAGTCAATGACATGGCATCAAGATTAATTATCTTTAATACAGAAACCTTTGCACCAAACAAAGCCATCACGAGAGCAGATTTCGCAGAATATATCATCAGAGCATTGGGTCTCTACAGAGAAGGTTCAACTCATACGAATAAGTTTAGTGATGTCAAAGAAGAAGGCGACAGAACCTTGGCTATATTGATAGCGAGTGAATATGGTATCGTATCAGGTTACCCAGATGGTACTTTCAGACCGGATGCATTGATTACCAGAGAAGAAGCCATGACAATGTACCAAAGAGCGATGAAAGTAACAAAACTTGTAGGAACTGATATCAACAGATACCAAAGCTACACAGATTACAAGCAAGTGTCAAACTGGGCGAGCCCTTATGTGAAAGAAGTGCTTTCAGCCCATGTATTCAACGGCAACACAGCAACTACGATTTCACCGAAAACAAACCTGACCTATGCAGAAGCGGCACAGGCAATCAAGAATCTCTTGGTGGAATCAAAGCTGATTAATAAGTAAGCATACAAAATGGAGTGCTTTTAAAAATAAGGCACTCTATTTTAATAATTGATGCTTAAATTCCGCATTTTATCAATCATAAAGTAGGGCGTGTCGCAAAACGTTAATGAAAAACGTTGGGCGATACGCCCCTTTTTTATCATGTTTAGTTCAGCGAACACCTTAATTACAGAGCTGCGGCACTGTTTCAGCCCTCATTTGGGCATA
>JBCFAO010000021.1:0-64870 GCA_038562165.1 Clostridiales bacterium
TAACTAGCATTCCTCTTGCCTTGTTATCTGACTGGGCTTGTTTGCCTTGCTCTTTTTTGCTCTCGCCTCTCCTCTTATTTTCTTTTCACCTTCCTATTGACAATTCTTAGCTGGACTTAATTCTTAATTTTATCCACCCCGGGCAGCCGGAAATTGCCAGAATAGCCAAAGGATAAAAGCGGCACAAATGAAAGGCACAAAAGGGATTTGCCGGTCCTTGGGGATTTTTTGAAAGAAAGCCCAAAGGATAACACTTAGACAGCCCGCTCCCAAAGGTAATAGAAAATAGGCAAACTGATCGGGTCTGAGGTAAAGTGCCAGTGCCGCCAGCAGCTTAATATCACCGCCGCCTATAGACCAGCTCGTCAAAGCCGACAGCACCATTAAAAGAGTATAAACCCCGAAGGAAAAAAACATATCCGGCAAAGTGATGCCCGGCAAGGCCAAAAAGCCAATAGCTAATACAATAGCCGGGGGCACATAACAACTGCGTAAATCTATCCAGCTTAAGGCCGACAAAAGTGCCAGAACCAGCAGGCCGCTCAACGGCCTATCCAATAATTTGACTATGGCTATGGTCATAGACATTTCCTTTCACTTTGACGGTGATAAAAGCCGTCTCCATCTTATAGCCGCCTCCAGCCTTGGGCTTATAAGCGGTCAGCTTTATGGTATAGGCGCCTGCCGGCGTGCCCAGGGGAATGATCACCACGTTATCCCTGCCTTCCGCTTTCGTCCGGCCGCTGTGCCAGTTCATTTCCTTTGCTGCCGGACTGCCTAAAGGCTGGTCCGGGAGAAGGTCTGTTTTGCTGGTGTTCACCAAGTGATTCCGGGGATACCACATTTCCGCCTCCACCCGGCTGGCCCGGCCTTCGGTATGGGCATTGATCAGCATGGCCTGGCCTGCAGCATAAACATCTTGCTCACTCTCTCCGATGATAGTCAGGGTGGATTCTACCTGAACCGTCTGGCTGTACCAGTTGCTCCATTTTCCTGCCAGGTATGCATTCCGTCCTGTGGGATCATCCTTGATGCGTAACCTAAACTGGTAAGCTCCCTCCGCTTCTAATTCCATGGCTTCAAAGGTAGCTTTCCATCCGCCAGTCAGGGTCTGCCAGGAGCTGGCTCCCGGCCGGTAAACCTGCCACTCTTCCTCCACGATAGGATCACCCTCCGGATCCCAACGGTTGATGTTTAGCTGATAAGGCTCGTCCACCACCACCGGGTTAGGGGATATGGTAAAACTGACCGTGGGAGCTAGGTTTTCCGTAATGACCAATGCTTGCTCTTGCACCGGCAAGGACCATTCCGGCATTATCCCTTGCCAGCCCACGCCTGCATCCCTTACCTTCAGCTCGATGGTGTAGAGGCCTGTCCCATATTTGGAAAGATCCTCCGGCTTGGTTGCCCCGTAATTCACCCATTGGCCATCAGGTTTCTGCAGGCGCCAAATCCACTCTTCAATTCGGTATCCATTGGGGGAATAGCTCTGATCTTCGATGGAAAAGGCCCTCCCTATAATCTGACTGAAAGGGGTGACGGTGAACTGAGCGATTGGAGGCCTTCTTGTAGCCGATGTACTAACCAGATCAACATAAGGCAAGCTCCAGATACCCTCTTCATCCTGGACCCGTAAATAAACATAATAGTTTGTATAGCTATCTAAGGGGCCTAAAAGCTTCCCTTCTGTCCAGGCGCTATCATTTACATCCTTCCATTTCCACTCCTCTTTCACAATTCCCTTATTGGCCTTGCTGCTGTGATCCCTGTCATAGCTTTGGCTTTCTATAGTCACTACATATTTTCTGCTTGGCCTGTCGTACTCTGTGGCTGCCGTGAAATACGCTGTCGGCCGCCGGTGCACATAGATATCCAGTGTCTCTGTAGGCATATAGGACCACTTCCGGTAGTTTTCAAAACGGGGATCCGGCTTAGGCTCATCCTGGGATAGAAAATTAACATTGAATTTGCCTACCCGGTTAAATGCAGTCACCTGGTTATCCAATTCCGCCTTATGGTAGCTGACTAAGCCCAGGCTGTTTTCAAAGTAATGGCTGTTATGGTCATAGAGCCATTTCCGGGCAATCTCCGGGTCTTGCTCCGGATCGTTGTAATAGGTCTCGTATTTGATCTCCTCATTAAGCAATATGTATTCTTCTAGCCCAACCGGCTCATTAGCCAATGCCGTTTTAATGTATTGGGCAATTTCATTGGCAAGGCTTACTGTGTGGTCAGGGTGGGAATCAAGCACCTTGCCCTTGTCCAGAAGGTTATCCAATAATGTGCCTATACCCGAATGATAAGACAAACCGAGATAATGGACATTGTTATTAATTAAGCTTCGGGTGACTGCCACATCTGTTGATTGGTAGGGTAGGTACCTTTCTGTTAGATTGATCAGAAACCTATTGGGGGTATCCTGCCAGGTGACTCCTTCAACTAAAGCTCTGAAGTCCTTATTAACTGTTTCTTTTAGTGTAAAGTTATTGATTTGAAAGGTATTCCTTCTTCCATCTTCCGCTAGATGGCGATGTGCACGATTAACTGCCGCAATCCCATAATTAGAGGGAAAACCATAAGAAGCCGTTCCTGTCGTTGCTCCTTCTCCCTCAAGAACCAGATTATTATTAACGTAAATTTTATAACTGCCGGCTGCATGAACCACTTTTATGCTCTTCTGAAGCGAATAGGGTACCGTAACTTCCTCTCGCAATCTCACTTGCCGATTAAAATATACTGCACTTCCGCCCCCCGGCTCTGTCTGCCGCCACCAAAAGTCTTCAGTTCCATTACCTTTGATCAAATCCCCCGCATGGTGATACATCAGGCCCTGTAAATCGTTCATATTAAAAAGAGAATATAGCTGTATTTTTGTAGGGTTGATCAGGAGCATAGAGCCTAATCCATAATACATAGTACTCGAATACCCTGCGTTAAACAGGAGGGCCGGAATAGTCTCTGCCCGAACATTGTATCCGGTGAGATCCACATCAAAAGTAAACTCCTGGGTATTTGTTGAAGAATCTCTGACGTATAGATGATCCGCAGGGGCGTTTTTCAACGTCTCATCATTTGCCTCAGCTCTTTCCGATCCCCACCCAGGCACCGCCGCTCTTCCAAATCCCCTGTAGGTATAGTTGTTTCCTGATTGCTGAAATTGGCCGTCTCCATTACCAAACCCATTTTGCAGATAGGTTCTTACCTCCCAAGGAAAAGAGGTTTTTGCCGTAGTGCTGTACCTTTCATAAAAGGTTATGTTGGGCTTGATCTCGCTGCCCAGGTTACTGCTGATTAAAGAGCGCAGTTCCTGCATTTTATTGCTGTCTAGCTGATCCATGACGATAGCGATATCCGGCTTCTTTATCTTGATGGGGCGGAAGCTCACCGAAGGCTCATTATTGATTACTTCCGCTGTTTTTTCTTCGGCCGGCTTCCAGTTAGTGCTGCTGCGCAGGATATCTTCCGGCCCAATGAATTCCTCCAGGGTAGGCTGGCCGAATTCCTCCACTACCTCCAGCTCAAAGCGATAGCGGCCCACATCCCCGTGTGTGATCTTTGGCATCGTATCATTGCCGACAGAAAAGGTAACCCAGGTTTCATCTTCAAACCTGCCGTCATTATTGCTGTCATATTGGTATTTCCAGACCCTTTCCTTGATCCGGTCCCCGTCAATCACCTGGGAGGTATCCTGGGGCTGAATGATCGCCTTCCGGTTGTTGGTCACATCCCGCACTAACAAAACAGGCAGCATAAAGTCTACGATGGGCGCCTCATCCGGATAGATTTTTATGATTTGCTCAAACCATTCCGAATAGTGACCGGACTCATTTTTGACCTTAAGCCGGATCTTCCAATCCCCCGGCTCTTTGAACAGCAGCGCCCTCTTTTGCAGATCGCTGGAGCTGCGAACCTTGCAGCTTTCTTCATCCTGGCCTTCTGTGGGCAGGTATTCCCAAATCGTTTCCTCCCATAGTATGGGGGAATGAGGAACCGTGGAGCTGCCACCAGCATCCAGGTCCAGCCGGCGGTTGACTTTGTAGGTACCGCCTATGGAGAAGTAGGCCTGGGGAATGGCCGGCTCCACCTCAATTTCCTTGATGGTAGTTGCCGTTAGGCCATCGTCATCCGTTACCGTTAATTCGATGGTATGGGTACCGAGTTTATCGAAATATACGGTACCGCTTTCTCCGTCCAGGACGCCCATTAAGGAATCGTCAGGGGTAACCGTCCATGCATGATTGGTAATGGTTCCATCCGGATCATAAGAGGCAGAACGAATCTCAACGTCCTGGGCCTGCAGCACTCGCTCAGGAGCATCAATCCGGGCTACCGGGGGCTGATTCTCTACAATCAAAATGCTCTTGGTTGCGGAACCGGTAGCGCCGTTATTGTCTGTCACCGTCAGCTTCAGCTCATGCTCCCCGGTCTTTGTGAAGAGAATGTCTCCGCCGCTATCGTCGGTTCCGCTTAAATTGAGGGTTCCTCCATCTGCCGGCGTCAATTCCCACACCCATTTCACGATGTATCCGTCATCATCGTAGCTGTTGTCGGTCACGGGAACGGCCACGCCTACTTTTTGATGCTCAGTCATACTAAAATTTGCGGTGGGCGGTTTATTGCCCTGGATAATCTCAATGGTTTTTGTCAGGCTATCCGTTAGGTTATTGCTGTCCCAAATCGTCAGCTTTACGGAAAAGGCACCGGGCTCCATGAAGGTGATGGCACTGGTGCTGCCGTCGGTTTTCAGATCGGCATCCACGCCGTCCATGGGCCAGATCTCCCACTCTCTTTTGGTAATCGTCCCCCGGGAAGTGGATAGATCCTCCACCGGCACTTCAAAGCCGGTGAGCATATAGCCCGGCAGGGAGAAGTTGGCCTGGATCGCCGGCGCCGGCGGCGGGCCCACAACCAGCACAAATTGGACAGTTTCGTCGCTCATTCTGTCATTATCTGTAACCTTCAGGCGGATTTCTTTCAGTCCATTTTCCAGGAAAGAAAGGGTACCGCCGCTGCCGCTGGTACTCAGATTGATTTCTGCGTCTTCGTTTGGCGTTAGCGTCCAGGCCCGGTGAATAATTGTACCGTCAGGATCATAGCTGAGATCGCTGACATTGATTACTTCTCCCGGCCGGGCCATGACCGGGACCTCAAAGCAGGCTACCGGCGGCCGCTTGGCCGGAGTGGGCTGCGGTTCCTGGGGTGGCTGGGGCAGATCGCCGACGGCAAAGGAAAGGGTTTTTGTCGTCTTCCGGCCCACTTTGTCTGTGGCCGACAGTTCCGCTTTATATATCCCCTCTGCCGGCACTGTCCAGGAAACCTTTGTATTGTCTATACGGTTAACATTGCTATAGCTGGCCACTGTGGTGCCGTTTATCGTAAAGGTGACTTGGCTAAGACCAGGGCCACCTACCAGGTATCCAGAAGCAGCAAACCCCGCAGCAGTCAGGGTAAAGTTGGCCTGACCTCCTACTTTTGCAGAGTAGTCGTAACCGATAATCGCCGTTGGGTAAGGTGTAGTTTGTACCTCAGCAATCCAATTCGAGCTAACCGTAGGCGTAGCACCGCACAGCTCTGCCAAGGCCCTGATCCAAATGTGGTTGCTGCTGCGTCCATTGATCATTATGGTGTTACTCCCTAAATCGGCAGAAAGAGTGGGATTACTCATTCTACTCTGCACAAAACTTAAATCACCGTTGAGCAGAGATACCCACTGGCTTAATTGACTGGTGGGTACAAAGTTGAATTCCAAGTAATTCTTATCGACGATACAGGGAGTAAGGCCGGAACCCTGCAAAACTCCTTTATCGTTGACTACCCGGATCCTCCAGTCCCTACTATACTTAAATGGAGCATTACCTATCCCTCGATATATCCTGGTATTTACCCCGGAAATACTAGTCGGTGCTCCAGAGGTGATTTCGCCAAACTCCCGAGGGTAGTCGATGACCGTGTTTGCCAGCAGCAATCCGGGTGTCTGCAAAAACAGCAAACAGACTAAAAAAATAGAAATAAACCGTTTCGTTCTTCTTCCTCCTCCTTTAACAAAATAAAAAACGCACCAAAGACCACAAGCATTTACTTGCTTTAACCGGAATGCCGGTTGGCCTCTGCTGCGTTGCAACAGGTGATTCTCTGTTTTAACAGGGAATGAAAGATTAGCTTATTCAATTTGGAAATTGCATTTATAGTACTTTAGTGTTTTGGTACTAAGAATGTCTTATGTGAAGATATCATTTTCACCTTGAAGTATAAAAAACAATATGATATCATATACTTACAAAAAGGAGTTGTCGCTTTGGAGAGAGCGGCAGGTTCCGAAAGTCTTTCAAACGGCAAACCGCCACTACGGCGGTTTTGCCTTTTATTTGTTCTTCGTCAAATAACTGGCAAACGCCACGGCCAAAGTCAGAAAGGCAAATAGCTCAATCCAGCTTACCATGGGCATCACCTCCCTTTAGGGAAGTGAACCGGCCGCTTAAGCGACAACTCAGCCCTATTTTATCATGAGCTGCCGGCACCGCCAAGGAAATGTGCACCATTTTTCATTGTTTTATCGTTCCTGGACCTGGTCATCTCGAACCTTATTCATTTTTTCAAAGGTGGCAGCTCCCTTATTAAGATTAACAACCAGCGGCCCGGCACATTCTATCATCTGCATTCCTTCCGTCAAAGGTAAACCGGCTGCGCCGGAGCTGCACTCCCTTGACTCCCTCCTGCAGCTGATTCTTTGCTGTTTAAGCCGCTGCATGGTAAGGGGAGTGCCTTGAAACTTTCAAAAGAATATGATATCCTTTGATTGGCAAATGTTACAAGGAAAGTTAAAAGAGCAAAAGCTCTATCCAACTGACCAAAAGGAACTGTCGCTTGTGGGTGAGCGGCAATTCTCCAGAAAAACCGCAGGCAACGGCGGTTTTTCTGTTTCATCGGACTGTCAAAATTTTGACAGAAGATTTTGCTGTTTAGTTGCTGATCCGGATCTCTTTCGTAGCGCCGTCATAGTCTACCGTCAGCCCCAGGGCCTGAAGTACGCCCCGGAGAGGCAGCAGCGTTCTGCCTTCCTGAATGATGGGTGCTGCACTCAAAGTTATCTTCTCACCATTTACCATGGCAGACGCCTGGCCTATGGTTAATTTCACTTCCCCTTCGCCCCGGAGGATGGTAACGGTTTTGCTGGCTTCATCATAGTTAAGTTCAGCGCCGAATTCCTCCACTACGCCACGCAGCGGGATCATGGTGCTGCCGTTGATCAGTGTCGCCGGCACTGACAGGAAGCTTTGGCCGGTGGTAGCATTATCTTCGATTACGATTATTTTATTGCTCCCCAGGGTCAGCTTAACCTGCTTCTGCTTAACTGGGGTAACTTCTGGAGGAGCCGACAGCTCCTCCGGCTCCTTAAAGCCCAGCTTCACCATGGCCGCTTCGCGCCTGGCTCTTTCCTCATCGGTGTGGGGATTTAAAATGCTCCGAATATGTAAGGTGTATTCCGAGTCCTCCCAAACAGCCCGAGTAAAAGGATCGGCTAATAGTCCAGGATTTTGATTTACACCCTCCTTGATCAAGTCGGCCCAGGGGCTTTCTTGCCAAGGTACATTGTTGATATATAGGGCAAATAATCCGTGAATATATGTGAATGAACCTTTCATGCTTGTATGAATAGCCTGCTCAAACTCCAGGTCATTCCACATGTAGTTGGGGTCTTGAAAAGAATCCGCCCAAGACAAATGGACAGAACTGCCGCTTAAATAATCAGTAACAGTAAAGCCGCTATCCGGATTGCCCCGGATGATTACAATATTATCCACAGCCTTTTTGTAAGTTTCCCCTACCGGCTGGATCATATAGCCGGTTTCTGTGATCACACCCTCCGGCGGTTCTACTTTAATAGCATCAGACCAAAGCAGCTCTTTCGGTTCCATACGCCGGGCGGCCTCAGCCATGGCTCCCTCGAGGGTATCAAAACTGGTCGGCAAATAGGCCAAAACGGGCAGCACCGGCAGCAGTAAAAAGGCCGTTAAGATCAAAATAAAAAATCGTTTCATCGCTGGTTTTCTCCCCTCTTTTTTCTGCCTATATTATATCACCCTTTTTGTTAAAGTCTGTCAAAATTTTGGCAGACCGTAAAATCAAGGTAAAAGGCTGGCGGGAATGAACTTTTGCCTGCTGGCGGCGAAGCAGCTTGCGGCAGAGGGCAGCCGGATACTTGCCCTTCGGCTTACCCTCCGGATCTAAAACCAATACCTTCTCCATTAGTTCACCCCGCCGGCGCCGGCCATCATTAAAAACAGGCTGCCGGCTTTTTCGTATTCTTTGAGGGATAAGGCCTGCTCCTTGCTGTCGCAAACCAGGGTTACGGCCGCCGGCAGCATGACCTCATCACCGGCGTAAGCATTGCCGTCCTGGCTGCTATGAATATCCTTACCCTTCTCATTAGTCACATCAGCAATCAATAGGCCCTCAGCCACCAGGCCGGGCAGGCGGACTTTGCCGCTATCCGCGGCAGCCGGTACAAAGCCTACGCTGACTTGATCTGCCGGCCCGATCTTGCCGGCCAAAGCTGAATAAAGATCCACCCGAATGGTTACCTTTACCTGGCCCTCCTTCAGCGGCGGTATGGCTCCTTCCGGGAAATCCTTATCCTGCAACTGCTGTGCAACCTCCATGGCTTGCCTTGCCGCCAACAGCTCATAATGCTTTTCCTCAAACTTTTCCGACAGATAAATATGCTGCCCCAACCCGGCGGCAATAGCTATACCCAGACAAACAAAAGCAATAATGACCTTTTTTCTGATCATAACCTACTCCTATGCAATGTTAAGCGAATAATGGTTATCTACGTCCTTATGGATGCGCAGCCGGCTTTCTTTTCCCAGTAATCCATGGAGCCCAGGGATACGGACCCGGTAGCTGATGATTACATGGATTGAGGTTCTGCGGATAGCCGTACCGCAACTGCAAGTCAGGCCCGATGTAATATCTTCGGGATTATATACGCTTATCTCTTCAATCGTTACCGGCGTAGTGATGTAATGATTGCCCAAAGGACGCAGGCTGCTGTCCAGCTTGAGGTTTTCTTGAAGAGAAGATTTAAAAGCGGCAATAGCTGCCGGCTTTGAAAGCGTATATTCGCCGTAAGCAAGATCCTCTGTGGCCTCTGACCGCAGAGCGGCCAGCCCGGCAGCGACTACGGCTATATCCCCCACCCGTTTAACGCTATATAAATAGCGCAGAGAAATAAAAGCAATGCAGATAACGGTGATGATCACCGCCATCATGGACCCGCTAATCAGTATAACCGAGCCTCTATTGGTATTTTTTCGACAAGGATGCCACCGGTCCGTAAACCATGATCTTATCCTCAGCATCTTTGGCTAGTCCTCCTAATCCCAGACTATAGGTGACCGCTTGGTAATTGCAGCTAATCTTGATTTTCACCGGCTGGCCATAAGCCACAGGGTAAGGCGTATAATCAAGATGAACGCTCTCCGCATCAACACCTTTTTCTGCCAATGCCTCATAAATTCGGGCTTTGCCGGCTGCCGTCAGCCCCCCTTCGATTTCCATACTGAGAACGGCCTGATTGGCAGACTGGCGTAAAACGTCGTATTGATTAATATTAAGCCAGTGAACTGCCGTACTGAATAAAGGCAGCAAAAGCAGAGGCAAAATCAAGATCATCGCCATAATTTCCGCACTGCCCCGGTTTGCTTGCCTGTGATCCCTTTGCCTCATAAAAGTATACTCCTCCTTTTTGCGCCTCTTAGGAATCGCTTAAGGTTGTGGACAGGCTGGTGTTCAAATTACTCACCGCGGTTCTTACCGTCTCCCCCAAGCTTTTAATCTGCGGCGCAGCCAGCAGCAGAATGAAGACGAGTAAAAGCACGAAGGCTATAACTTCATTGCTGCCTCTGTTTTTTTCCTTGTTCGTTTCCTCTTTGCTCATTTGTTTATGGATTCCCCTCATGCTATCCATCCTTTCCATCCTTCCTTTATCCGAAAATTCCCTGTAACCCAATATTTAAATCCGTAAAATAGGCCTGAAACAGCAGGTTCATAATCCCCGCCAGCAAGATAAAAAGGGCAGCCATAATCTTATATTCACAGGCTTTCTCCTGAACATTAATCATCGCAATCACCCGGTTAAACATACTGTTGGTGATATTCTCTAAAACAGCCTCCACCTTGCCGGTTTTTTCTCCTTGGCCAAGGGCCATTTCCAGTATCTTTGCTTCCGCTATAGTCACCCGCTCAGAAAAGGCCCGCAAAGCTTCCGAAGGATCTTTGATGGCATAAAGTCTGGCGGCCAGCAGAGCCAATTCTTCTTTCATCGCTTTAGACCGGACATTTTCAGCCGCCAATAGAAAAGCCTGCTCTTCCGGCAATCCTGCCGCCGCCAGTTCCACCGTTTCTAAAAATATAGGGAAGTCCATTTTGAAAGCTTTTTTTCGCTCCTGGCGGCAAGAGTAAATCAAAATATCCACAGCAAAGAAACCAAATACCATAGCGGCAGCCAGGTTAACTGCCGGCACGGCCTGACGCAGAAAACACCAGAGAAACAGCGGCACAGCAATATGAAGCAGATAATAATGCAACGGCCTCATTCCCAAAGGCCGGCCGGCCTGATCCAGCCGCTGCCGCAGCCTGACCTGGCCCGGCAACTCCCCGAGCTTGTCCTCCAGAGGAGCTAATGGCTTATAATTATAAAAGCGGCAGCGCAAAACATAGGTATACCAACCGGTAATTCCAAAGTAACAGCCAAAACCGCAAAAGATCCCGGACAGGAAAGTAAGCATACCGCCTCCTATTTGTTGATATTAAGCACAAAACCAATGCTGGCTAAAGTAGCAAGGGCATTAAGGAAAAGATGCAGCCTTCCTTTTGCCGAATGGAAAAACAGCGCTAGCTCAGCTTGATTGAGCAGACTGAACAACAGTATCAGATTCATCATTATCATAAAAAGAATCAGTCCGGTACCCAAAGCGGCGGTAGAGGCTTTTTTAGCAAGGCTCTCCTCTTTATACTGCTCCTGACGGATCATCTTTTTTAACAGCCCTTGATAATCGCCGCCGTAGCGGTGACTTATCCGGGTCATATTGATAAATTTCCGAACCTCCGGCTCATCGCCGGTATCGCTGAGAATACCGGCCAGGGCTTCATCAAAGGAAAGCTCCTTTCGTCCTTTGTAGAAAGCTGTCCAACGTTTGATGATGCTTCTGAAAGGATCTTCAATGTAGTCTGCCGCCTTTTCTAAAGCTTGTATTTCATCGGCTTCAGCGGCATAAAAGTTGCTGTAAATCGTCAGGAAGCTTAAAAAACTTTTACGCAGCTTCGCTTTATTCATTAAAACCAAAAGCAGCAAAAAAGTTGTCAAGGCCACCAGGGCAATAAACCCATAGGTTAAAGCAATAAACCTGCCGGCTTCCGAGAACTTGGTATAGACCAGGAAAGCTGCAGCAAAAAGGAAAAGCAGCAATACTTTATCGTTAAACCAAGGCAACCTCCCGGCAATTCCCGATTGGTAAATCAGCCGATCCAACCAAACAGGAGATTTCTTGATGCTTCTTTTAACGGCCATGATGCTCACGCCTCCCCTTCCTTCTTTACTGCGACGATATCCAAAACCTTAAATTCCTCCATGAAAACGATAATATCCAATGACTTTTCCAGCATACTGCGCAGCTCCCTATGGGGAATGCCCGTGGCTGCCCGGGCCATTAGCTGCAGAAGCCGGTTGATCACAGCCTCCGGGTTCAAATCCTTAACAGGGCTGTGCAGGGTAGTCATGCTACCGGCATGGCCGGTATAAATGGCGTTAAAGAAATCGAAAGCCTCTCTGTCTTTCAGTTCCGCAATGAAAATACGGTCCACGCTTTCAAGGAGAGCCAGCTTCGTCAGCTCAAACAGGGTATAATCCTTAACTGAGGCATTATCGGAGAGGCGGATCATCTTATTTGTGATATTGGGATGACGGGGAACGATCTCGCAGGTTTCCTGCAGTAAAACTGCCCGTTCATCAGCGGGTACCTGATCGATAAGAGAGGCCATCAGCGTCGTCTTGCCGGACCCGCCCCTGCCGGCAATGACAATGGTTTGCCGGTTCTCTACGGCATTCCTTAGAAGCCGGGCCTGCTCAGGGGTCAGCATTTTTTCCTGAATCAATTGGTCCAGCGTATAAGTCTCGGCATGCTTCCTGATGGCAATAAGGGGCGAGGTTATACCTAAAGGCCTCAGGGTAATGACTATTCTCATCAGCCTCTGACGGTCGGTAAAAACCGCAGCGGCATTTTGATTTTCATCAATTTTGCCGCCGGCTGCAGCAGCAACCTTATATAAAAATTTAAGATAGCTTTGCTCCGATTCAAAGGTCAAGGGTATACGGATTTGATAGCCTCGTTTTTTGATAAACCAGGTGTTTTTATTGTTGCCTAAAATATCGGTGATCAGAGGATCGACCAGGTATGGCTCTAAAGGTCCGTAGCCTAAAAGTAAAGCGAGAGCATCATCATAGAACTGCGGGTTCCCGGCAAAATCCGGGAAATGCTTCTGAACGATTTGGGCAAGCTCAGCCCGAACCATTACCTGCTGTACCTTTCTTGCCTGGTAAGCATTGATCAGTTGGGTTTTTTCTTCGATCATCAATTCGATAACTCTTTCCAGATGCCTTTGATAACCCTTTACCGCCGGTGTAAAAGGGGCTTTAGTGAAGACCGTTGCCGGATCAATAAGCATTTTTACCTCCTGCTGCCGGCAGCCGCCGCATAATCCTTGTGAGCAATAGCTTTTTGCTGAGGAACGTGTTTGGCTCGGGGGTGAATTGCCTCCAGTTCTGCTCTGCTGATATCCTCCTGGTCACGATTACAGGGATGATTGATAATAAAGGAGATTTCTCCTTTAATCTGCCAATGCTTTCGCATGAATTCCACTTGCTGCTGCTGATAAGCCAGCAGGCGCCTGTCCGGAACAACCACAGGCCGAATGGCCGTAGCCAGCGCCATGGCTCCATAGGTGCTGCTGTAGACCAAGCCGGGAGCACAATCAACAATAAGATTTTGATAACAGCTTTTATAGAGGCCAAGCAGCCGCCGGCAATGCTCCAGGGTAAAATATGGATAGCTATTAAAATTGAAGCCCGGAAAAACCCGCAAGCCATGGGTATTAATCAAATAGTCTTCGGCCTCTTTAATAGTAAGGCTGCCTTCTTCCAACCGGTTGATCAGCTTTAACGGGTCATAGTCTTTAGGATATCCGGCTGATAAATAGCCACAGATGGCCGGAGATGACTCATGGAAATCCAAGAGCAGCACCTCTTTTCCTGTCCCGGCTAAAGCCAGCGCCTCCATAATAGCCATACTGGTAGCACCGGTGCGCCCTGCTGCGGACCAAAATGCCTGGACTTCCACACCATCTTCAGCAACGGCCTTTTCTTCTTTTGCAGCTCTATAATGCTGCTCTTTGCAGGCCAAACTCTCATCCAGGTTTTGGAGACCGGCGGGATTCCGGAGGCGGTAAACGATATTTGCTTTTGTGGCATTAGCACCCCGCAATATGTTCAAAAAGCCATAGGCTAGAAATAACCGGATCCAAGGCTCGTCACGCCCGCCGCCGGTCAGCAGCAGCACCTTGTCTTTTTCCTTCGGCCAAGCGGCAATCAACTCTTCTGCTCCGGTCAAAGTCAAAGCATCTTGCTGGATAATCAACCGGTCTGCAGCATTAATATCGGCTGCCGGATAAATGAATTCGGGTATTTTTTCTGAAGCGGTAATAAAAAACAAAGCTTTCACGGTTGTCTCCTCTTGATTTTCTTTGCCTTATTGGCCTAAAGGGTTGGTTCGGATATCCATAGTAGTTCCGCCCATAATGTTTTCCATGATATCTTTGACAAAACCGAAAATATACTGGCGAAAAACCAGAGCTATACCTACCAGCACGGCCAAAATCAGCACGACCTCTACCGTACCTAAGCCCTCTTCTTCCCATAGAAATCTGTTCAATCCTTTCACTCCTTCCATTCGTTATCTTCTTTTATAAGTAATTTTAGAATTACTTATTGATTAGTTAAAGACTTAGCAGCGCCGGAGCGGCTGTCAGCAATAAAGACGAAACCAGCAGCAGTATCATAGGAAATAACAGCCAGGTTTCCCTGCGGCTGTCCCGGGCTTTCTGGCCTAATAGGCATCTTTGTCTGCTTTCTTTCGCCTCAAGCCGCAGCATTGCCGCTAGGGAACTGCTGCCCAGGCCGTAATTTTGCAGCAGCAGCTCGATTAAACGGCGGAGCTCCATCCCCTCCCTGAACCTCACGCTTTCTAAAGCGGCGGCAAAAGGAACACCTACAGCCAGCTGTCCGGCTACTGCAAGCAACAGGCTGTCCACGCCGCCTGTCATCCCCTCCGTCTCCGTCAATAAAGCTGCCGACCGGCGGCTTCCTGCTGCCTGCTGCCAGGCTTCCGGCAAGCTGAGGCCCGCAGATAACTGTAAGGCCATCTCTTCTTGAAAATCAGCCAGCATCAGCTCCGCCGCCGGCTCCTCCTCCCGTAGCAGCAAATGAAAAAACAAGAAGCTGCCGGCTATTTGCAGACCAAAAACTACTGTGGTTATTACCGGCCCCAGGCCGCTATAAAGAGGCGCCATGTAGGCCGGTGTCACCAGCCGCAAAAAAGCCGTATATACCGCCGGTGCTGCTGCCAGGAAGCAGCCTTCCAGTCTTCTGGCAGACAGCCGGGCCTCCAGAGCCTCCCATCCTTCCAACTGCTCCCGTATAGCGGCAGTACACTGGATGAACACCTGGCTAAGACTGGCCCCTGTCTTGACCGCCGATGCCAGTACCGCAGCCAGAGCCCTAAACTCCGCTATATCCAGACCCAAAGCCAATTCTTTATAAGCCAGGTCTACCGGATAGTTCAATTCCAGCAGACTCAGGCATTGGCGCCAGGCTGCCGCCGCCTGGCCATCGCTTATGGCTTTACCGCGGGAGGCAAGAATGTGGCGGGCCAAATCCCGGGTAGCCGCAGCCAAGGCCTTGCCTGCTTTTAATCCCAGGGTTAATTCCTCCAGCCACAAAACGGCTTCCTTTCTTAACCTCCGGCCCTGCCGGCTCTTTTTTTGGCTCATCAAAAGAGGTAAGGTCAGCCGGTAGACCAGCACCGCGGCTGCCAACAGCAAGGATTTGATCCGGAAATACAGGGCTGCCGCTGCCAAAGCTGCCAGGGCCAGACCTGCCTTCATCAAAAGCAGCCGCAACTCTTTTCCCCCTCCGCTAAAGCGCTTCCCCTTTTTCCCTCTCATATAACCTTTTGATCTCCGGCCTTGGGTCCAGCCAATTTAAAACCTGGATAACTTCTGTCACCTGCCTCCTGCCCTCCGCCTGCCGCTCCAAATGCACCACTAAATCCAAGGCAGCACCGATCTGCCGCCGGATAGCGTCTGCAGGCAGACCCAAGCCTGCCATCATAGCCATAGTCTCCAGCCTTTCCAGCATATCGGCGGCTGAATTGGCATGGCCGCTGGACATAGCTCCCCTGTGACCCGTATTCATGGCTTGCAGCATATCCAAAGCCTCTCCTCCCCTGACCTCTCCGACGATGATCCTGTCCGGCCGCAGCCGCAGAGCCATACGTACCAATTGCCTTAGCGTCACTTCGCCTTGCCCCTCCGTATTCGGCGGCCGGGCTTCCAGGCGGACTAAATTGGCCTGGCCGCCAATTTTCAGCTCGGCGGCGTCTTCCACCGTCACAATCCGCTCTCCTGCCGGCACTAAATTAGCCAAAGTATTCAGCAAAGTGGTCTTGCCGCTGCCGGTGCCGCCGCTGATAAAAATTGACCTCCGCCTCCGTACCGCCTCTGCTAATTCTCCGGCTACAGCCTTCGTCAAAGATCCTTGAGCCGTCAACTCCTCCAGGCTAAAGCTTTTGGGCGCAAACTTCCGAATCGCCAGCACGGGGCCATCTAAAGCTACCGGCGGCAACACGGCTCCGATACGGGAGCCGTCGGGCAGCCTGGCGTCCACCATGGGGTTGGCCTGATTAACCTGACGATTAACCTGATCACAAACCCGCTGAATCAACTGAAAAACCTGACGGTCATCATCAAAGGCTATGCCGGCCGGCATCAGCCGGCCCTTTCTCTCCACATACACCTGTTGGCAGCCATTGATCAATACATCGGTAACTTCTTCATCCTCCATCAAAGGCTGCAAGCGGTCCAAGCGGCGAAAGCGGTTGAACAACTGCTCCAGCAGGGCTTCCTTCTCCTCCAGGCCCAGACCGAAGGCTCTGCCCCGGTCAAGAACCAAGGCCTCCAGAGTCTGCCGCACGGCGCTGTCGGACCATTCCCCTTCCCGGGCCGCTCTGGACGAGAGTGCTCCTTCAATCTCTTGCAAACATTCGGCATATTCTGGTCTGGCCATGGAAATATTCTCCTTTTATTTCATAATATACCATTTTATTCCAGTTTTGTAAAGAGACAATGATTTTTTTCTTTTTCCTTGTATTTTTCGTCAAAACAGCATAGAATATCGTTAATCATAAAGGCAGGAGGTATGCGCTATGGATGTTAATGCTAAAGTTTTAGAGGTTCTGCAAGCCAGCGGCCAGCCCATGAAGTCTGCTGAGATCGCTGAAAAAGCAGGTGAAGACAAAAAGGCTGTAGATAAAGCCATCAAAGCTTTGAAGGCTGAGGGAAAAGTGGAGTCCCCAAAAAACTGTTATTATGCCGCCAAATAAAGCAATAGCATAGACACAAAAATAAAAAGCACTTTTGATCCGGAGTCTGCATATCTATATAGGATCAAAGTGCTTTTTATTTATTTCCATTACCTTTTCTTGCATTAAATCTCATTTATGAAAATATAATTTTTTTATCAGATAATCAATTTATTTAAAAATATTATTTGACACTATAGCTTTTAGCTGTTATCCTTATCCTATTAATTTAAGGAATCATCCGTTAATTTATTTTTTATTTTAATTTAAATCAAAATATAATTGAATATTATGATATATTATCTTAATACTCCAGGAGATATAGGTACTTACGCTGAAGGTTATTAGTAACAAGATTTGTTTGGTGTTTAAAACTGCCGGCAATTCCTGCCGGCAGTTTTATATAAATTTAGATTACAGAAAAGGAGAGCGATTTTCATGAAGCAGCCCCCTTTCCTAGGCTCCTGTGTGGCCTTGGTGACCCCCTTCACCGATGACGGTGTGGATTACGAGGAGTTGGAAGAACTTATCGAATGGCATTTAAGGGAAGGCAGCAATGCCATTTTAATCGGCGGAACTACCGGCGAAGCCTCAACTATGACAAAGGAAGAGCATAAGTCCATTATTCGTTTTACCGTTGAAAAAGTCGCCAAACGTATTCCTGTCATGGCAGGAACCGGCAGCAACAATACTCAATATACTATTGAGATGAGTCAATATGCCCAGTCTGTTGGAGCTGACTGCCTCCTCCTGGTAACTCCTTATTATAACAAAACTACCCAGGAAGGGTTATATCAGCATTTTAAAGCTGTGGCAGAAGCCGTCACTATACCTATTGTTCTATATAATGTGCCTGCCAGAACCAATTTAAACATCAATCCGGAGACTTTGAAACGCTTATCCGCCATTGAAAACATCGTAGCACTTAAGGAGTGTAATTTAAACCAGGTGGCTCAAACCAGGCTCCTTTGCAGTGATGATCTGGCCATTTACTCCGGCGAAGACGGAAATGTCCTGCCGCTATTGGCTTTGGGAGGTCTGGGCGTAATTTCAGTTATGGCAAATATTGTTCCTGCCGATACCAGCAGAATGGTTACCGCCTTTTTTAACGGTGATCTGGATACCAGCCGTTCCCTTCAAATTCGTGCTATCAATTTAGTCAATGCCCTATTTTGTGAAATAAACCCTATCCCTATAAAAGCGGCGATGAATCAAATGGGCTTCCATGTAGGGAAATGCCGTCTGCCCCTTGTAGAAATTAGCGGCAATGGACGAAATACCGTCTGCACCGCTTTAAAAGAGTATGGATTAATTTAATAAGTCCTCACTGAAAACAGAGAAATTCTCCACCTAAAAGAAGGGGGCCTCAACATTGAGACCCCCTTGTCCTTTTTTCAGCTTCATATGCAATAAGACCTTGTTTTCCCATTATCTGCTGTAATGTCCAAGCATCAAGCGCTGGCTTCCTCTTTACCATCCTTGCCATCTTTGGCTTTCTCCTTGGCAGGAGCTGCTCCGGCGGCAACGGCAGTACCGGTGCCGGCTAATGTGGTCAGCAAGGTCAGCTCGGCCCCTTCTGTCACAGCTTCCTTAGTCACCAGGCACTTGCGGATATCTTTGCGGGAAGGCAGCTCAAACATGGTTTTGCGCATCAAATCTTCCATAATCGCTCTGAGTCCCCGGGCCCCGGTATTACGCTTGATCGCCTCATCGGCAATAGCTTCCAAAGCTTCCTCCGTGAACTCCAGCACACAACCGTCCATTTCCAGCAAAGCCTGGTACTGGCGAACCAAAGCATTCTTGGGCTCCGTCAAAATCCGCACCAGAGCATTGCGGTCAAGGGGGGCCAAGGATACGGTCACCGGCACCCGGCCCACAAATTCCGGTATCATACCATATTTGATCAGGTCCTGAGGCATTAACTGCTTCAAGTATTCCGCCAAATTCGTTTCCTTGCGGCTTTCCACTTTGGCGCCAAAGCCCATGGTTTTTTTGCCTACCCGGTTGCCGATGATTTTGTCGATGCCCTCAAAAGCACCGCCGCAAATAAACAGCACATTGGACGTATCCAACTGCAGAAACTCCTGATGGGGATGCTTACGCCCGCCCTGAGGCGGCACGCTGGCTACTGTGCCCTCCAGGATTTTCAGCAAAGCCTGCTGAACGCCTTCGCCGGAAACATCCCGGGTTATGGAGGGGTTTTCCGACTTCCGGGTGATCTTATCGATTTCGTCGATATAGATAATGCCCCGTTCTGCTTTCTCGATATCGTAGTCGGCAGCCTGAATCAGCTTCAGCAGAATATTTTCCACATCCTCGCCTACGTAACCGGCTTCCGTTAACGAAGTGGCGTCGGCAATGGCAAAAGGCACCTTCAAAATCTTCGCCAGGGTCTGAGCCAACAGGGTTTTGCCGCTGCCTGTAGGACCGATCAGCAAGATATTGCTTTTTTGGAGCTCCACTTGCTCTCCCTTGTCATTTTTGGTGGTACGACTAGTCTTTTCCTTGCCCTTTTTCCCTTTGGACCCGGGGCTGCCGATACGCTTATAGTGATTGTAAACGGCTACGGCTAAAGCAATCTTCGCCACATCCTGATCCACCACGTATTGATCGAGAATATCTTTAATTTCTTTAGGCGGCAAAGCCCGGCCCCAGGATTTATCATCCAGGGAATCTTCTTCATCAGTGATTGTGCCGATAATTTCATTGCACAACTCAATGCATTCGTCGCAAATGTACACGCTGGGGCCTGCCACCAGCTTTGCTACCATGTCCTGGCTTTTGCCGCAAAAAGAACACTTTACATCGTGTTCGCCATCGTCATATTTAACCATATATCACCTCGCACCGGCAGCCTTGGGCCAACCGGTATCCTTTATTTTTTTCCTACGGCATCCTTAGGAATCTGGGTCAAGATGTCGTCGATCAGGCCGTATTCCTTAGCGTCCTGAGCTTCAAAGAAAAAGTCCCGCTCTACATCCTGCTTAATTTTCTCCAAAGGCTGGCCTGTATTATCCGCCAATATCTGATTCAAGCGTTCCTTAACCTGCAGCAAGCGGCGGGCGTGGATTTCGATATCCGTCACCTGACCCCGGGCGCCGGCGGAAGGCTGATGAATCATGATCTCGGCATTAGGTAAAGCAAAGCGTTTGCCCTTGGCGCCGGCAGCCAGGAGGAAGGCCCCCATGGAAGCTGCCAGGCCGATGCAAATGGTAGAAACATCGGCTCTGATATATTGCATGGTATCGTAAATAGCCATACCAGCCGTTACCGAACCGCCGGGACTGTTAATATACAACGAAATATCCTTATCCGGATCCTCCGCATACAGGAATAACAACTGAGCTACCACCAGATTGGCTACGGTATCATCGATTTCCGTACCCAAAAAGACAATACGGTCTTTCAGCAAACGGGAGTAAATATCATAGGAGCGTTCACCCCGGCTGGACTGCTCCACAACAATAGGCACATAGGCATTCATGGCAGGACGATAAATCTCGGTCATTTTTTGCACCTCATCTCTTTATTCAACTAATATCTACGAATATCAACTAATACTTTCAATAATGGCCGTATATACTATAGAGGGCAGCGTCCTGCACCTGTATCTGAAACGGTACATCCGGCTGCCCTCTGGCCTGATTCGATCCTGGTCGTCGTTTATTTGATCTTGGCGTTGTCCGTCAGGACTTTGATGGCCTTATTCATCATCAGATTGAATTTCAAGGATTCCACCATAGTCTTGTTGCCGCCGTAAATCTCCTTGATCTCCTCTGCCGGTCTGCCGGTCTGGTCTGCCAGACGCTTATACTCATCCTCCAGATCCTCATCGCTGATGACCACACCTTCAGCCTTGGCCACAGCTTCCAGAACCAGCTCCGTTTGCAGCTCTTTCTGGGCTCTTTCTTTGAAGTTTTCCCGGATGTCTTCCAGCTTCATACCGGTAAGCTCCATGTATTGCTCCAGCTCAATGCCCTGACGGCGAATCTGGCGGGCAAAATTCTCCAGCAATTGATCCTGTCTCATGGCCAGCATGCTCTCCGGCAACTCCGGATCAGCTTCTTCAACAGCCTTTTCTACAGCCTTGTTTTCCAGATCCGCCTGGGCTTTTTCCTTGGCTTCTTTATTTAATTTTTCTTCCAGATCCTTCTTTAACTCTTCAAGAGTCTCAAACTCGGAGACGTCTTTGGCAAACTCGTCATCCATCTCAGAAAAAATCTTATGCTGGATTTCTTTGACGGCAACATCAAAGACGGCAGCCTTACCGGCCAGCTCCGTAGCCCGGTAATCCTCGGGAAATGTAACATTTACCGCTACCTCGTCGCCAACCTTGGCGCCTACCAGTTGCTCTTCAAAACCGGGAATAAAGGAACCACTGCCCAGCTCCAGGGGATGATTCTGGCCTGCACCGCCTTCAAAAGGAATATCATCTACCTTGCCCAAAAAGTCGATGGTGCATACATCGCCCACTACGGCGGGACCATCGGTTTTTTCCAGGCGGGCAAATCTTTCCTGCATAGCTTTAAGCTGTTTTTCTACGGCTCCCTCTTCGGCTGCCTCAGAAATCTTCTCCAGCTCCATACCTTTGTATGCGCCCAGCTTGATTTCCGGTTTTAAATCATAGGTGGCCGTAAAAATCAACCCCTGGCCTTTTTCAGAGGAAACGATCTCATATTTAGGGTAAACAATGCATTCATACTCGGAACCAATCTCATCGAGAGCCTGGCTGAAGGCTTCGGGAACAGCATCATTAATAGCATCTTCCAAAAGAATTTCCCGGCCATACATCCGCTCCACCACATGCCGGGGTGCTTTTCCTTTGCGAAAACCAGGAATACTGATCTTTTTTACCACTTGGCGAAAAGCTTTATCCATAGATTTTTCAAAGGTTTCCGGGGCCACCTCAATCGTGAGCTTGGCCTTATTGCCCTCCAGTTTTTCTGCATTGACTTTCATTTCACACATTCCTCCTGTATTAACTTGCCAAAGGCTTATCCTATGATAGCCTCATCTATTTCTCATATAAAGAAAAGCAACTTATTCTTGTAGATATTATCATAAATTTTATAAGCGCACAAGGGCTTAAAATTGTTTGACTATTTAACCGCATTAAAATTGTTTGACTATTACCTCTCCCCCTCCGTGCCTTTCCTTACTCCTCCAAAAATAAGCTGAAAGCCGCCGGCAGGGGATGGGCCAACTGCCGCTGGCGGGCAGAAGTCCATTCAAGCTCCTTTGCCGTCTCCTGCAACTCTTCCTTTTGAAGAGCCGTCCCTTCACCGCCGGCAGCACAGCCAATGAAATAGCCGGTCATCCGCCACTCCACATGGCTGAAAACGTGGGTTCGTTCTAAAGACTTCTCCAAGGCCACAGGACAGAGGCCCCAGGCCGCAGCCTGGGCCATAGCCTGATCAGGGCTTAAGCGGCCTGCCACATTGGGCAGCTCCCACAAACCCGCCAAAAGGCCTTGGTCACAGCGGCGGCAAAGGGCAATTTCCTCACCCCGTTGCAAAATAAATACGGTTCTTTCTTCTATACGGCGGGGTTTTTTCACTTGCCGCACCGGCAAAAGCTCCGCCCTGCCGGAAGCATAGCCCCGGCAGAGCTGACGGGCCGGACATTGGCCGCATTTCGGCATACCTTTAGGCAGGCAGATCATGGCCCCGATTTCCATCAGGCTTTGGTTAAAATCTCCCGGATCAAAAGAGATGCTTAGGGAGTCAAGAGCAGCATCTCCCGGGCTGCCCGCCATCACAGCCTCCAAGCCTTGGCCAACCTTTTTCTTAAAGGCCGGCTGATCAATAGCTTCATCGCTGTCCAAAAGACGGGCCATCACCCGCAGGACATTGCCATCAACTGCCGGCTTGGCTATGCCAAAACAGATAGAGGCCACAGCCCCCGCCGTATATTCGCCGATACCCGGCAAGGCCAGTATCCCTTCATAATCGGCAGGAAAAACGCCCTGATGCTCGGACACCACAATCTGAGCAGCCCGGTGGAGGTTTCTGGCCCGCCGGTAGTAGCCCAGCCCTTCCCACAGCTTAAATACCTGCTCTTCCGAAGCGGCAGCCAAAGCCTCTATATCCGGTAATGCCTCTAAAAATCGCTGATAAAAGCCTTTTACGGCCTCCACCCGGGTTTGCTGCAGCATGATTTCCGACAGCCAGACCCCATAAGGCTGCCGGTTTTGCCGCCAGGGCAGATTGCGGGCCTTCGTCCTGTACCACTCTAAAAAAAGGCCGGGAAGCCCGGCCAACAGCGCCATATCCTCTTGATTTAGCTTCGTGTTTTTTTGCAAGGGTTTCCTCTTTCCTCCCCGGGACTTCATTAAACTATTCCCAATAAAAGCTCTGCCACAAATACGGTAAGGCAGGCAAAAATCGCCACAACGATCAGTTTTTGGCCCCGCAAGGCCAAACCCGCTCCCACCGCCAAAGCCGCCGCCGCCGACCAAAAAGAGCGGGTAGCATACAAAATATCCGGCAAAATCATGGCCGCCAGCACCGCATAGGGCACATAATACAGGAAAGAACGGATCAGGGGGCTTTCGATCTTGCGGCGGATCAAAGCCAGGGGTAGCATACGGATCAAATAAGTTACCAAAGCCATAACGCCCGTATAAAGCAGCAGGTTAGCGGTCTCCATGCTCCACCTCCTCCACAGGATAGCGCAAAGCGGCCACGAATGCCGCCGCCACCGCGCAAAGGATCATGGCAAAGCCGGCGGAAAGCCGGGAAACCACCGGTGCATAGCGCATAAAACAACTGGCGCCGCCGGCCAGCAGGATCACCAGCAGCACCGGCCTGCTGTGCCGGGCGGTTGGTAGAATAATGGCGATAAACATGGCATACAAAGCCACATTCAGCGCCGACCGCAAAGCCTCTGGCATCAGTCCTCCGGCCACTGCCCCCAAAAGGGTACCCAAGGTCCAGGAGACAACCGGAATCAAGCCCACCCCATACATATAATACCGGCTTACCTGGCCTTCTTTTTGACTGGCCAGGGCAAATATCTCATCGGTAATCATAAAAGCCGTCAAAAACCGGTGTAAAGCCGTCATTGTCCCATCGGCTTTTTGGGAAAGGGACATGGACATCAGCGAATATCTTATATTGATCACCAATTGAGTCAGAATCATTTCCACCAAAGGAGCCCCTGCTACCATTAAGCCGATACCGGCGAATTGTCCCGCCGATGTTAAATTGCTTAAAGAAACCAGTACTGCCGACCAAACCGGCAGCCCCATATTGACAGCCATAACGCCAAAGGAAAAGGAAACCGACAAATACCCCAGCCCTACGGGAATGCCATCTTGCAAACCCTGAAAAAAATCCTTATGAAATGTTAGCCTTTGATTCATTCTTCGCAACCACCATATTTTAAGTTAACATCAATACCAGTGCAGCCGGCAGATCTTGCCCCGCTCGCTCAGCAAGTCATGAAGCTTCTGCAAAACTGTGGAACGCAACCCCATGCTGTAAGGCAGACCGGGGGTAAGATGGGCGGCGTTGATCCGCAGCCCCACCAGCAAATCGATTTCATCGCAGGAAAGCAGCCATTGCAGCAGCAGACTGGCTCCGTCCTTCTTGTTTTTAATGCGGATCTGGCCAGATTCCAAGACCTCCACCACCCTGGTTAACGTCAGTACGCCTTCCGTCACCAGGTCAACGCCAGGCATTTTGGCAATAGGCGGAATCTTGGGATCCACATAGCTTAAATCAGCGTCGATAGGCAAATTCCGCAGCCGGGAAACGATATTGGCAGAGGTACCGCCGCAGATAGCCCTGGTTTTTTTTCCTTCAAAAAAAGCATCCACCATAGCCTGATCCTGAGTCTTATCCAGGGGAGGACCCGACAGCAGCACACCTTTGATCAAAGGCCGCACCTTCACTACCACGGCAGTGGTATCATCCCCCATAGTGCCGGCGCTGTAACACTCGCAGCATTCCACAATTTCCTCGGCCAGAATCTGTGCGGAGTTTTTTACCCCCACCTCTTGGCGCAGCATCCGCTCCAGGCCTTCTTCCCCCAGGCCAAGGGGCAGCAAAGCCTCCACTCCTGCATGGGTGACGCCGTCGCTGCACAAAACCAGGGTATCGCCGTCATCCAGCTCCAGCATGGTCTCACTGATCTTGCGGCTGCCGTACTGCCTCTCCTTCCCTTTTAGAGGGATGGGCGGCTGGTTTCTCCGTAAAAGCATAGCTCTGGGATTATCATATTGAATGAGATAACCGGTGCCGTTTTTAAAAATTTGTAAGATGGAAAAGGTGGAATAAGCTAAATTGCGCACCTGGCAGACCGGCAGGGTGCTGGAAATCGTCTCCACCACTTCCGACAAAGGCACGCCCCGGATCAAAAGCCGGGAAGCAATGCGGGCGGTAAGGGTGGCTAGAATATTGGCTTTAACGCCGCTGCCTAAGCCATCGGATAAAACGATGACCGTAGACTGCTCATCCCGCTGTACCTCCACCACATCACCGCAGAGGACTTCGTCTACTTTATTTTGGGAGGCGATGCCTACCTCAAAGGATATTGCCATTGCCCCTGTCCTCCAGATGCTTCAATAATTCGTACAAGGTGGCCTTTGTTTCCGCCGTAGTCTCTCCCAGCAGGCCGGCGATCTCCTGAGCTACCCGCATCTGCTGTTCGATAACGGTCTTGGCTTTGTCCATGACGTTTTCTTTCATGGCATCAAGCTCATGCCTCTCTTTTAATAAATCGGTAATATCCTCCAGAATCACCATGACCAGGCTCTCTGAAAGCACAGGCACAATGGTCTGGCGGGTATTTTTATTCCACTGGGGATATTCCACCAATGCTCCGTAAACATTCTCTTTTGCCAAAAATGCCTGGCGGTAGGGCCTGATATCCACATAATCCCCTAAATTAAGGCCCTGGGCCAGAGGTATCTGAGGCAGCATCCGGGCCGCCGCCGGATTAAAGTCCCGCAAATGCAGGTGATGGTCAAGAACCAGTATGCCGTTGGGCGTGTTATCCAGCACCATGTTGGCCAGAGATTCCGCCTTTGAACGCATAAAAGGTATGCACATCTCCAAAGTAGCCAGGCCCGCAAGGACAGCCACAGCTTTGTCCCGGCAGCTAGGGTAGCCGCAGCCCTCACAGTTGCGCAGGTCCTTTTCCCCTTCTTTGCCCATTTTGCGCAGCACTTCCATGATCTGGGCTTCCGTAAAAGGGCCTTCTTTTATTTGCCGGTTGGTAAAGGATTTGGACATAGTGTCGGGAAACTCGGGAATATCAGCCAAGTACTTGCTCTCGCTGGTTTTAATCATATCCTGAACTTTTTGTTTGCGCCAATACAAATTATGACGGGAGTCGATAGCCGGCCCCCCTACACAGCCTCCCTGGCAAGCCATCATTTCAATGAACCGGGGAGCAATATCCCCATTTTCCAAAGCTTTTAAAATTTCCTGACATTGCTCGATGCCTTCAATGGACCAGTAATCCTGGTTGCTGCCCCAGGCTCCCTTCACGCTGAACAGCACGCCGTTGTGAATGGGATAGCTTCTGGTGGGCAGCCAGTTTTCTTCATATTTATAATGCTCCGGCGCTTTCTTCTCCGGCAGCCCCTCCATTTCCAGAAGGAGCACTTTTAGCTGGCCAAAGGTTAAAGCACCGTCCAAGCCAAATTTTTTGGCCTCATCCAATTTTGCAATACAAGGACCGGCAAAAACCACTTTGCAGTTTTCCCCCCGCTGGCTTTTGATCAGACGGGCATGGCTTACCATGGGCGAAAGGGCCGGCAGCAAATTGTTCATCAAAACGGGGTGATATTTTTCCACCAGATTAACAATCACCGGACAGCAAGTAGAGAGCCCCGTTTTATCCTGCCATTGGTCTGAGGCTAATAAACGGCGGTATTCCCGGGTAGTCAAGGCGGCGCCGATAGCCGTCTCCTCCACATCGGCAAAACCGGCCTGACAGATCCGGTTAAACAACTGGCCGGGCTTTTCCTCAAAGCTGCCCAGAAAGCTGGGAGCAATACTTAAAACCACCGGCTCTTCCCCTTGCAAAAGCCGGCGGATCTCTTCAACTTCATTAATATAGACCTTGGCCTTTTGGGGGCATTCCACCACGCATTTTCCGCACAATATACAGCGGTCCTCTTGGATTTTTGCCTGCTTGGTAACAAAGCCGATGGATTTTACGGGGCAGCCCCGCAAGCAGCGATAACAGTCTTTGCATTCCGCCTGCTGGGTCGTAATTATTTCAGCCATCTTTTCTCAACTCCATTATTTGGGGCACCTGTTCCGGTGTTACTTGATGGTAGATGACGCCGTCTATGGAAACATTGACCCCTTTTTGACATTCGCCCATACAAAAACTTCCACCCAATTGGATTTCATTTTGCTCGGACTCAGGGCGTTCGGCCACAGCTTGACGAAAGGCCTCAATGACCTGAGCAGAACCCTTAATATGACAGGAACTGCCAACACAAATTTTGATCATCATATATATCGCCTCGGTATTCTGCCGCCTATCATGCAGACGACCTCATAGTTGATCGTATTGATCAAACCGGCCAGATCATCAACACTGATTTCCTCAGTGCCCTGTCTGCCGATGAGCACTACCTCATCCCCCGGCCGGGCCTGGGGCACGGCCGTTAAATCCACCATGAACTGGTCCATACAAATCCTGCCGATAACCGGCACACTTTTGCCGCCCACCAGCACTCTGCCTTTATTGCTCAGGGAGCGGGGATAGCCGTCGGCATAGCCCAGGGGCACCGTACCGACCAAAGTTTCTCTTTCCGTCCTCCAGATGTGTCCGTAGCTGACTCCCTTCCCCGGAGGCAGCCATTTGACGTGACTGAGGCAGCTTTTCCAGGAAAGAGCCGGCTCAAGGTCCAAACCCCAGCTTTTGGCCGCCGGTGAAGGATAAAGGCCATAGAGGCCGATACCCAGGCGGCACATATTCGTACCGGCCGCCCCTCCCCTCATGATAGCCGCCGTATTGGCGCAATGCACCAAAGGGAAATTTAGGCCTTTTGCCGCCAGGGCAGCCAGGAAATCCTCAAAGACCTCCCGCTGCCGCCGCCAGCTTGCTTCATCATCTTCATCAGCCCGGGCGAAATGAGTAAAGCAGCCTTCCAGCTCCAGATCCTCCAAAGCGGCCAGGGCTACGATATCCTTTATAGCAGCCTCACCGGGACAAAAACCGATGCGGCTCATGCCCGTATCGATTTTGAGATGAACGAGGGCTTTGCGTCCCATTGCCGCTGCCGCCTCAGCTAAAGCCCGGCCCTGTTGGGGAGAAAAAATGGTAATCCTGACGTTCTCTTTAATCAAGCCCTCATAAGCTGCCGGATCGGAGTAGCCCAAAATCAGGATAGGGGCCTGGATTCCTCCTTGCCGCAACTCGAAGGCCTCCTGAGGTAAAGCCACGCCCAGCCAATGGGCGCCGGCAGCCAGGGCCTCCCGGGCTGCCGGCAAGGCCCCATGGCCATAGGCATTGGCCTTCACTACCGCCATCAACCGGCAATCCGGTTCCTCTGCCAACAGTTTCTTGTATCTTTTGGCGTTTCTGCCAATGGCAGCCAAATCCACTTGAACAAAGGAAGGCCGCTGCCCCCCTGTTTCCGCTGCCGGCAACCGCTCCTCACCTGGCCGGCAGCTCTCTGACCTTTCATTCATCATATCTGTCTCCCATACAAATCCCTACTGCCCTGGCCGCTCTGACGATTTCGCTGTCCGCGTTTACTCTTTTTAAGCTGTCAATGGCTTTGCTGATAGGGACTACCACAATTTCGCTGCCCTGCAGGGATACCATATGGTCCCAGGGGCCATTGACTGCCGTCTCCATAGCCTTGACCCCCAGCCTGGTGGTCAGTATCCTGTCCATGGCCGTGGGGCTGCCTCCCCTCTGCAGATGGCCCAGGACCGTGGCCCGGCTTTCCAGGCCCATATACTGATGAAGCTTATCCGCCACCACCTGGCCTACGCCCCCCAAACGGACGGGATCGGTGCTCTCCTCAATATGGGCGGCCACCACCATCTCCCCTTCTTTTTCTACAGCCCCTTCCGCCACCGTCACCAGACTGAAGTGCTTGCCCATCCGGGAGCGCTGCCGGATTTTCTTGGCAATCTCGCTGATATCATAGGGTATCTCAGGGATTAAAATAACGTCGGCGCCGCCGGCAATACCGCTGTGCAAAGCTATCCAGCCGGCATAACGGCCCATAACCTCCACCACCATGATGCGGTGGTGGGATTCCGCCGTCGTATGAAGCCGGTCCAGGGCCTCCATCACCGTATTGATGGCCGTGTCAAAGCCAAAGGTCTGATCCGTGGCATCCAGGTCGTTGTCGATGGTCTTGGGAACCCCCACCACCTTGACGCCTTTTTCTGAAAGCTGCTTGGCTATATGAAGACTGCCGTCGCCGCCAATAACAATCAGAACCTGAATACCCAGGCGGTTCAGATTATTGATGGCCTGATCGGAGACGTCGCCAAAGATAATCCTGCCTTCCCCATCCCGGCCCATAGGGTAGCGAAAGGGGTTGTCCCGGTTGCTGGTACCCAAAATGGTACCGCCCCGGTGCAGAATGCCGGAGGTATTGGCCCGGTCAAGAACCATATATTTATTTTCAATTAAGCCTTTAAATCCATCCATAAAACCGAAAACCTGGGCATGATAAATATTCTCCGCTGCCCGGGCTACGCCCCGGATTACGCCGTTCAGCCCCGGCGCATCACCGCCGCCGGTAAGGATAGCCACACGATTGATCATTCTGCCACGCTCCTATTGTCTAATTTTATGACGGCTTCGCCATAATACGAGGACACAAATCACCTACAGGACATTCTTCACAGGCGGGATTCTGGGCTTTACAGCAGCGGCGGCCGTGCCAGATCAGCCAATGGTGGGCGTCGGCCCAGTCTTTTTCGGGGATCAGGCTGCAAACATCCCTCTCCACCTCATCCGGAGTCTTGCCCGAGGCCAGCCCCATGCGGTTAGACACGCGAAAAACATGGGTATCTACCGCAAAAGCCGGAATCTTAAAGGCGTTGGCCAGCACTACATTGGCCGTCTTGCGGCCCACACCCGGCAGCCTCATTAATTCCTCCCTGGTTTGGGGCACCTGGCCGTCAAATTCCAGCAACAGCATTTCCGCCAGAGCCGCTATGTTTTTTGCCTTATTCCGGTACAGCCCCAGACTCTGGATATAGGGAATCAGCGTTTCCGGCGTAATACCGGCCATGCTCTGGGGATCGGGGTATTTGGCATATAAAGCCCGGGTGACCTTATTTACCTGAACGTCGGTGGTCTGAGCCGCCAAAGCCGTAGAGACCAGAAGCTGAAAAGGGCTGTTGTACTCCAGGGCGGTGCCCATATTCTGATACTTTTGTGATAATATATCCAACATGGCCATTTTTTGTTTTTTCGTTATCGCTTTTTTTGCCGCCATCAGTTCCCTGCCCCTTATTTATTTATATTCTGAATTTAAAGATCATGTAATAATTTTCACAAATGCATAAGGACGGGCGCATCGTAATGCGCCCAATCCTACTCCCTTTTCCCCTTGAGCATCAGCCTTCCGGCCGGATCAGGGAAGCCAGGTTAACTACCGCGTGTTCCTTAATCAGCACTTGACCGTGCTCCTCATAGTAAGGCCTGGGCACAAAGCTCCAGTGGCCGTATTCGCCTAAAACGGCAGCTACGTCCAATTGACCTTCTTTTGTGGTGGAAACAGCCAAAAAGTACTGATTCTCTAATTTGTACAAAGCACTGTCTTCAATCTGGGCAGGCTCCAGCCGGTCGCAGGCCCGGATGCAGTCCTCAAGCTCGGCGAAGCACCAGACCTGATGGCAATCCCGCTCCAGTTCTTCCAAATCTTCTTCGCTATCCCGGTCAAATTGGCCCAGATGGATAGTGCCCCCATGAGCTTCTCCTTGGGAGCCGGCGGGAATCCTGGTCAAAATAATAGCAAAGGTCTCGGCATTAAGGGGATAGGCCTCCACCACCAATTGGGAATCATCGCTGATCTCAAAGCCGCATTCTTTATAAGCCCGCTCCAGCAGATCATGAAAGAACTCCTGAAGCTTGGGACTCATAGGCATCATCTCCCAGCGGCGAAAGTCCCTCTCTTCCAAATCCTGAGTAGTCAAGATGATTTGTATTTTATCTTCATTAATTTTACGAAATTTCATTTGCTTCACCTCCCGGCAGCAGTGCATTTCTCTATACTATTCCGGCAGTTTGATCTGAGTTCATTCTGCTACAATTACACTACCCCTTAATACATTATACTCTTAATAGCATGTCCTCTGCAAGCAGGAATAATAGTTAGAATGTCAAATATTTACCATAGAGGTGAACAAATGACAGAGAGTTATAAGACGGTTCTGGAGGCAGGACGGGATGAATTCACCGTTTCCCATTCCAGGTTTATCGGCTGGTCAAAGCCGGTGGATACGGAAGAGGGGGCCCTCCGGTTCATTGAGGAAATTCGCAAAACCCATTGGGATGCCGCTCATAATGTCTGGGCTTATGTGCTGGGCAGCGCCCGGGAGCGCTTCAGCGACGACGGCGAGCCCCAAGGCACCGCCGGTATTCCGGTGCTGGAAGTCATCCGCAAAGAAGGCTTGCGGGATGTGGCCGTAGTAGTGACCCGGTATTTTGGCGGCATTAAGCTGGGTGCCGGCGGCTTGGTGCGGGCCTATACCCAGGGGGCCAAAATAGCTCTGGAGGCCGGCAAAATTATTCAGCGGCTCCCTTATCTTTCCCGCTATGTGCATACCGAATACTCCCTGACGGGAAAATTTCAGCGGGAATTTGCTCAAAGGGGCTATATTTTAAAGGACACTACCTATTTAGAGCAAGTGGCTTTTACGGTGCTTATCCCCCCGGCAGAAGAGGAAAATCTTCAAAAACTGGTGGCGGAGCTTACCGCCGGACAAGGCCGGCTGCAACCGGGCCCCATGGAATATCTTGACTTTTGGCAAGGCGAAATTATCATGAAGCCCGGCAATCATCAAAGGAGTGAGTAGAATGAGTAAACAAACGGTAATCACCATTAGCCGCCAGTACGGCAGCGGCGGCCGCCTCATCGGCCAAAGGCTGGCGGAGATATTATCCATCCCTTTTTACGACAATCACCTGATTTCGTTGGCCGCCCAAAAAGCAGGCTATAACGAAGATATCTTAAAATCCGCCGACGAGCGTCCTGCCAGCAGCTTTCTTTATTCCTCTCTCATGGGCAATTACGCTTTGGGGGCCCAATATCCGGGAGGCGTCAGTATGCCGCTAAACGACCATTTATTCCTGCTGCAATCCGGATTGATCAAGGATGCTGCCCGGGAAGGCTCCTGCGTTATCATTGGCCGTTGCGCCAATTACGTTTTAAAAGATCTTCCTCACCTGTTCAGCGTCTTCGTTCATGCGCCGATCACAGACCGCATAGAAAGAGCTATTAATGAGTATAAGCTGCCCCAGGAAAAGATACGGGAAACCATCGAAAAAATCGACAAGAGAAGAGCGGCTTACTACAATTATTATACTGACAGCCGCTGGGGCAAGCAGGAAAGCTATCATTTGTCTATCAACAGCAGCCTCCTGGGTGTGGAAAAAACGGCGGAGGTGCTGGCCCACATCGTCATTCTGACAGCCTGATAGCCTGATAGCCTGGCGTAAAAGCAGGCTGGGCAGCAGATGCGGAGGAACGGCAGCTGCTGGGCGGCTGGCGGCTGCGGGGCGGCCGGCGAATTCAGGGAGCTCTCACTAATTGGTTGGCGAAGCCAATTAGCGGGAGCTCTTTTTTTCTATCCTCTTTGAACGAAAAGAGAACTGCCGCTTCTTGGCTATTCTCGAACCAAATCCGCAGCAGTCCCTATATCACTATACGCTTCTATTCTTTCCTGATGCTACTCTTCCTCAGGGCTTTTCTCTTCCGGGCTATTGGCTCCAGTCTCGCCGGCGCAACCGCCATCCTCCGCCCCATCGCAATCTTTATCCTTGCTGCCGAAGCGGGGCAGCTTCAAATTCCGCCTTTCGATGGTGCCGTCAGCCTTTTCTATCTCAAAAACCATTTCCTTCATCACGGCTGCGGCGGCGCCTACTGCCGTCATGGCCAGCAGCAGCGGGCTAAACAGCATAACGCCCAGGCCCACTACACCAAAAGTGGCCGGAATCTCGATCAGGGTTCTTTCGCCGCTGATCAACCTTACTTTCGTTACATTGCCTTCCTGGATAACCGACTTGATTTGCTCAATCAAGCCCCGGACGAAGTGCTCTGTGTTTTCCTTATCCCATTTAGGGTCTTTGACATCTTCGCCCAAAAATTCACTTTGCTCTCTTGCGGCGGCAGCAGCTCCATGCTCTTCCAGGTAAACCAAAGCCTGAGCCAGATCGCCGTCGGATTCGTCCAGAGCCTCTTTAGCCTGGGCATACGTCACGTTCAACCGTTCTTTTAACGCATCCATTTTTTCCAATTCGTTCATTTTCAACCCTCCCTTTGTCGATTGCCTTTGTTGACTACTTTACTGATTACCTTTTGCCGATTGCCTTGTTCGTTATACCTTGTTAATCATGGACCAAGTTTTCATGGGCCTGCCGGTATGGCGTACAATCCACTGCCGCAGTACTTTTGCCAAATCCCCCAATTGCTCTTCGGTTACCGTCAGACGAGTTAGTTTATCCAGAGCCAGGTTCTCCAACACCTGCCAAAGGCTGAGAGCTGCCGGGCTGATGCGGGTGAGTTCCTGCAGCTCTTTGGCACAGGAGCCGCAGAGAAAACCGCCTTCACTGCCGGAAAAAAAGCAGACCTTGTCTTTCGTCACCGGCTGGCCGCAGCGGCAGCATAGCCGGAAATCAGGACTTAGACCCTGCTGCTGAATCAGCCGTACTTCCAAGGCCCGGCTCATCAGCTTACCGGCATTAACAGCCAGGCCAAGGAACCCGGCTTTCGCCAAGTAATACAGCTCATGCTCCGGCATTTCTTCCTGTCCGAAGTTTTCCAGGAGCTCCGCCCAATAAGCTCCCAAAGTCAGAGCATCGTAGCTTTGCCGCAAGGGCAGCAGCATCTCCAAACATTGACTTTGCAGTAAAGAATGAAGCGTGGAGCGGCCGGCATCCAGCATCATTTCGTTGATGCTGTAAGGCTGGACTCCCCCCCGCAGGCTGCTGGAGGGCTTATAAACACCTTTAGCAACGGCGGTAATTTTACCTCTTTCTTTTGTCAGCAGAGTCACCAGAGCGTCTGCTTCCCGATATTTGCGGAGCCGCAAAACAATGGCTTCTGTTTTGTATTGTACCATATTCTTCCCCGGCCACAATGAACTCCCCATTAAACAATCATTAAAAATTAATGAAGAAGCCGCCGCTTTCCTTTGCTAATCTCCTTGCTAATTCTCTTCCAAACCCAGTTCCTTTAGCTGATGGACCTTATTGCGCCAATCTTCCTTGACCCGCACCCAAAGCTGTAAATTAACCTGAATCCCCAAAAGGTCTTCGATGTCTTTGCGGGCTTCAGTGCCAATCCACTTGAGGGTGCCCCCGCCCTTGCCGATCAAAATGCCCTTTTGGCTGCTCCGCTCCACCACAATGGCAGCATGAATATCCATTAAATTATCGTGGCGGTCCGTCATTTTTTCCACCAGCACAGCAACGGAATAAGGCACCTCCTGGCGGGTGGCCAGCATCACTTTTTCCCGTATCATTTCCGCTATCATCACCCGTTCCGGCTGATCCGTCATTTCATCTTCGTCATAACAGGGCGGACCGGGCTGGAAATATTCAACGGTAGCCCCCAGAAGATCCGGGATATTATCGCCTTTCAATGCCGAAAGAGGAAAGATATGATCAAATTGCCGTCTCTCATGAAAAGCGGCGATAATGGGCAATAGTTCCTCCTTGGCCAGCAGGTCAACCTTGTTAAGCAGAAGGAAAACCGGCTTCTTTACTTTCTCCAGCATTTGCAGGATATATGCTTCACCGGCTCCAAATTCTGCAGTAGCATCTACAATATAATATACCACGTCGGCTACCTCAAGGACTCCGGCGGCGGTATCCACCATGTTTTTGCCCAGCCTGTCTTTAGGTTTATGGACGCCGGGAGTATCGAAAATCACCATCTGCCATTGCGGCTTCGTCACGATCCCCATAATTCTCGTTCTGGTGGTTTGAGGCTTATCGGTAACAATAGCTACTTTTTCTCCTACCAGATAATTAAGCAAAGTGGATTTGCCGGCATTGGGCCGGCCGATCAAGGCCACCGAGCCAAAACGGTGCTCTTTTGTTTTTGTCATGTTGCGCTCCTGTTCAGCGTTTTTTAATTTTTTATTATTAATCTAGTTTTACTAACGGGGCAGCCCCATAGCCCTCAGAATCTGCCGCTGCAGCTCCTCCATATGAGCCGCCTCCTCCGGCCTCTGATGGTCCAGCCCCAAAAGATGCAGCATCCCATGAACCGTCAAAAAAGCCATTTCCCGTTCGTAGCTATGGCCGTAAGCCAAAGCCTGCTCCGCCGCCCGGTCTGTGGAAATAATAATATCCCCCAAAAGCCGCCGCTGGTTGCCGCCGCTGGCCAAAGCCTGTCCCTCGTTGATGGGAAAGGAAAGCACATCCGTAGGCCGGTCCATATTGCGGTAAGCTTTATTCAGTTCCCGGATACCGGGATCATCAGTCAAAGTCAGGCTGACTTCCACTTTTTGATCGGCTTTCATCCGCAAGAGGCTTAGCTTCACTGCCTGGCGCAGCAAGGCCGCCATCTTTTCGGAAGGCTTGCTCTTGCCCTGCCGGCTGAATACCAGCTTCATTTTTCCCCAATCCCTTCTATACTAATACCGGTTAAAAAACCGCTATAGCTTTATTTCCCTTGCTGCGGCGGGCTGCCGGGTTCCGGCAAGCCGCTAAGCTCCGGCGGGTTGCCGGGTGCTGCTGCCGGACTGCCGGCCTTAGCGGCGCCTTCTGCCGCCTCTTCCGGCTGGCTGCCGGACTTGCCGGCGCCCCCTTCCGCCGCTGTCCCTTCTGCCGGGTTCCCTTCCCCCTGCTCTCCGGGATTATCTTCCGTTTTTTCCATGCCCTTTTTCATCACGGCCAGCACATTCTCCGGATACTCAATGCGGCTATGGTAAATACCGTTCAGCACCTGGGTAAAACTCTGTCCAATGGTTTTCAAGTCGCTGAGGGATAAATGGGAATCCTCCAACTGTCCGTCGGCAACTTTGTCATTGATCAGCTTCTTTACCGCCGCTTCCATTTTATCGCCGCTGACATTCATGGAGCGGATAGCCGCTTCCACGGAGTCTGCCAGCATGACTAAAGCCGTTTCTTTGGATTGAGGCCTTGGCCCGGGATAGCGGAAATCGCTTTCCTTGACTTTTTCGGGATCCTCCGCCTCTTCCAGAGCCTTGTGGTAGAAAAAAGCCATGATGCTGTCACCGTGATGCTGGACAATAAAATCCAGCACCTTTTCCGGCAGTTTATTTTTTCTTCCGATTTCCAGACCATCCTTCACATGGGAACTCAGAATCAAAGCGCTGAGGGCAGGCGTCAGCTTGTCATGAGGATTGGCGCCGGCCAACTGGTTTTCCACGAAGAAATAGGGCCGCCTGGTCTTGCCGATGTCGTGGTAATAAGCCCCTACCCTTACCAATATTGGATCCGCTCCTACCGCATCGGCAGCGGCTTCCGCCAGATTGCCCACCAAAATACTGTGGTGATAGGTGCCCGGCGCCTTCAGCAGCAGCTCCTTCAATAAGGGCTGCCGGGGATTGGACAGTTCCATCAAACTGACGCTGGTGGTGACGTGGAAAGCCGACTCCAGAAACGGCAGGCTGCCGTAAGCCAGAATAGGAGAAAAGAAGCCGTTGACCACGCCCAGAATCACGCCGTAGAAAATGGTCATTCTGGCATGGTTGTTCATAATACCCATGCCTATGATCATCCAGGAGTTAACCAGGGCAATCATCAAACCGGCCTTGGCCCATTCCGAACGCTGGGCATAACGGCTGATGCCGTATATGCCGATCATGCTGCCGGCAAAGGCCACAATAGTGTAAGAAAGGCCGCCGCCCGCCAAAATGCCAATATACAGGCTTACGACAGTGCCAAAAAATACCCCCAGCCAGCTATCCATGAGAATAGCAATCAATATGCTGCCGGCAGAGGCGGGAATTAAATAAGCCACCTGCTCCGCCATTATGGGCTCAGGGCTGATATTGATGGCCACAATAAGCCGGGCTACCGCCAAAATCATAAGAAAAAGCAGACTCAGCAGCGTATAATGCTTGCCGTCGGCCAGGTTTTTTGGGGGGAACTGTTTTAAATACAGTGAAAGCAGGAAAAAGATGCCGGCAGTAAATACCGCCACGCCCACCAGCATCACATAAGGAGCCTTGCTCCGCTGATACCCCAGAGCTTTAAGGATCTCGATATGATTGGCCGTCACTACCTCACCCTTGCCGATCACCTTTTGATTGCGGTATACCGTATTTAAAACCGGCGGCTCCTTGCTGGCCGCTTCCTCTCTGGCCCGCATAGTCGTTTCTTCGTCGAAAATAAAGTTGGCGTCCAGGTTAATAAAGCGAAATACGGCCTGCAGGAAAGAGACTTGCTCCTCATTATTAATTCGCAGGTATACCTCGTCTAATATTCTTTTTCTGGCTTCCTCCACCTCTTCTTTGCGCACGCCTTTCGTCCATTGCTCCGTCATAATATTGACGGCCTCGCTGCGCAGGGACTGCAGGGTAATAGAATCCAGAGATAAAATAGCCTTGGCTGTGCTTTCCTTAATCTGTAGCTGAGCTATATAAGGAGCCGCCTGCTCCATCCGGCTTTTTGTTTCGGTGGGCTCTTGATTGCCTGCCGTCGGCTCCGTTTCTTCGGCAGCTCCATTGCCGGCGGCAGCCTGTCTGGCCGGGGCTTGTCCGTCTTCCGACAATAAAGCCAAATCCTCCCAGGCTTTAAAAAGCTGGTTTAATTGATCCACCTGGCCTTCCAAAACGGCGCTGTCAAAAACGAAAATATCCCCCACCTTCTCAGCGGCAGCCTGGCGGTTGGCCTCGGTTTTGGCCGTATCCTCATAAGTCACGCTTTTGTCCGCTTCAATGGTGGCTTGAGACACTTCCCCTTCGCTAACAAAAAAATTACCCGGCAAATAGTAAGAGGAAAAAATCACCAGCACTCCCGCTAATGTGATTAGCCCCCATAACATGGCGTGATTAGCCGGACTCATGTCCTGAAAAAAACGTTGAATCTTTTCCTGCAAGGTCTTTGCCACTGGTTATCGCCCCCGTTTTTCTTCAACCGTCCTCTGCTCATCGTAATCTTCGTAAGCCTGAATAATCCGCTGCACCACAGGATGCCGGACAATATCCACCTTGGTCAGATAGAGGAAACTGATGCCGGACACACCCTTTAAAATCCGCTGTACCGAAACCAGGCCGGATTCCTGGGCCTTGCCGATATCGATCTGGGTCACGTCTCCGGTAATTACCGCTTTGGAATTAAAGCCAATGCGGGTTAAAAACATCTTCATCTGCTCCGGCGTAGTGTTTTGGGCCTCATCCAAAATAATAAAAGAATCGTCTAAGGTTCTGCCTCTCATATAGGCCAGAGGTGCAATTTCGATAACGGACTTCTCGATGTAGCGCTGAGCCGCTTCCATGCCTAAAATATCGAAGAGGCCGTCATAAAGGGGCCGCAGGTAGGGGTCCACTTTATCCTGTAAATCTCCCGGCAAAAAGCCCAGCTTTTCACCGGCTTCCACTGCCGGCCGGGTAAGGATGATCCGGTTCACCATTTTGTTTTTTAGCGCCGTGACGGCCATCACCACCGCCAGATAGGTTTTGCCTGTACCGGCAGGACCGATGCCAAAAACGATATCCTGCTTATTGATGGCTTGTACATAGCGGTATTGGCCGATGGTTTTGGCCTTGATCAGCCGGCCTCTGACCGTGGTTTGAAGGACTTGATTCAGTGCCTCCCCCAAATCCTGAGCCATGCCCTCCTGCAAGGCGCCCAGGCAATAGGTAATATCCGCTGCTGTAATGATATGGCCTTTTTCTGCCATGGACTTTAATTGCTGCAAAAGAGCCAGGCCCAATTGCACTTCGCTTTCTTCCCCGATCAGCCGCAACTCGCCGCCCCGTCCGGACAAACGGGCATTGAGCCGGCTTTCCAGAAAACTCAGGTTTTCATCATTAGGACCGTATAAGTTGGCGGCCAGGCCGTTTTCCAAGGGGAATGATCCTTCTATGGTCTTGGACAATCCTTTTCCTCCTCGTAACATAACGAGACCAGGCTCGTTAAATTAATAAATTATATCAAATATTTCCTTTTTCTGCAATCGAAATGATTAAACCGCCGGGCAAACAACCGGTAAAGCCCATAGCCAAGAATACCGCCGATGACATTAAAAATCATATCGTCAATATCGCTGACCCCTGTTCCCCATAGCCACTGCAGCGTTTCAATACCCAGGGATACCAATAAGGAAATCAGCAATACCTTTCTGCCGCTAACAGGCTGGTTTTTTATTTGCCAGCATGAAGGCAGCAAAATTCCTAAAGGAATAAACCAGGCGATATTGCCTGCCACGGGATAAAACAGCTTCAGCCAACCGCCTCTTAGCTGTTTTATTGTTACAAAAAACGGGATAAGCTGAAGGCCATAGCGGCCCCGGTGCCGGCCCTCCGCCACGGCAAGCCAATCAATGCCGGGCCTGGATACGGTGATTAAAAACAATGTTGCTAAATAAAAAACCGTGGCCGTAAGCCATAATTCATTATACCGGTTAAAGCCCTTGCCCTTAATTCGGCAAAAAAGCCAGCGCCAGGCCAGGAAGGCGGCTGCAGCAGCCGGCGCCCAAAGGGCGGCCCGGAATAATATGGGCACAATTTGATGGACAGGCATACACTGTATTCCTCCCTTTCCTGATACAGTATACCCTATTTCCCCCGGTTTTTGCGAGAACAGTTTTTAAGTGCACGAGCCTTAGGCAGGTCATTTAGTTTGGCTCGTCGAGTTTGGTTGGTCGAGTTTGGCTAGTCGAGTTTGGCTAGTTGGTTATGGCCAGTTCAGTTTTGGCCTACTGGGTTTCCATAGGCTAACTGAGCAAAATTGCAAGTTTGTCTTCATTCGCCTAGGCTAACTGTGCAAAAATGCAAGTTTGTAAAGGGCATTGCCCCCTAAAACAGGGGGGCGTCCAATTTGCCACACTATATACAGTCGAAAAGCGGATTTGCATACCGCTAGACTTGAAATATTGAGCATTTTGCCAAGCAAATAATGAACAAAGCTGCAAAATTGAGCAGTTAGCCTAAGCGAAGGACGACAAACCTGCAATTTTGCACAAAATAGCCCATCCACCGGAGCCACTTTTTCATTCAACTGCTTCGGGTCAATCCTGCACTCCGCCGCATTCCGCCGCACTCCTGGCCGCCGGACTTTAATCCCTTCTTACGTATTCTCCTATATCCTCTAAAGTCTCTACAGCCCAAAGGATTTGCACCTTGCCATCCAGCTCCTGGCCGGGCCGCACTTCCTCCCGCAAGATCCGGCAATCCAAAGGTGTCTGCCGGAACAAATCTTCTCTGGCCAGACGTATGCTTTCCGCCGCCGCTTGCTGCAAATCCCTTTCTTGTACGGATAGACTTTGCTCTTTATGGGTAACGCTGATCAGTTGTATCTCCTTTTCTTGATTCTTGTCTTGCCACAAAGTCTTTACGTTTACTACCTGGCGGTAAACCTCATAAGGAGGCTGGGGCAGCCCGGAAAGCCGCCATTCCTGGCCCAAAACCCTTAGCTGATACCAGGTAGTCTCCTCTCCCGTATCCTGATGTATTTCCTCCCGTAAAGCGCTTTCTTGCAGGATTTCCCTATGCACCCGGGCCCTGATCACTCCCCGGGCCGGCAAAAGCCGCAGCCCTTTTTGGGCAGCCTTTTCCTCCGCATCCTCTTCTCCACTGCTTTCCTTTGGACCAAGACCGGCTTTTAGCCGCCGCTCCTCCTCTCTTTGCTGGCTTTTCCAGCGGGCCAGCCATTCTTCCTGAGTTAAAGGCTGGTAGCCGGCAATCAACACCTGGCCCTTACGCACGGTTTCGCCGGGTCTTACCATAGCCGTGCCCTGCAAGACCAGAATCTCCTCCACAACGCCGTCAACGGCGGCTACTAAATCCCCCCGGCCCACCATGCTGGCATCCACCTGGTTTTTCTTCTCCACAATAGTCAAGGTCAGGCGGCTGCCCTCGATTTCGATGCCTACCCAGGATACGCCCGGCAAAGACCGGTAAAGTCCGTCTCTTACTTCATCCTGATGTACTGCCGATTTTAAGCTGCCGGGAGTCAGGCCGTAAGCTCCGGCTATTTCCCTGGCAGCCAGATTTAATTGAGGGTCATTGCAGCGAACGTCCACAAACCAGATAAAACGGCTGACGCAAAAGAGCATCAGGATAAATAGGACGCCGCCTATTACAAAAGAACGCCGCCTCTTCATTTTGGCCAGCAGAAAGGCCGGCCCCTTTTTTCCGGTAATTTTCATGCGGCAACGGTTTTGCCGGGCCAGGCGAAATAATGGCCTAATGCCTTCGATGCTGGTTTCCAACTGCCAAATGCCTTTTTCCGTCTCCTTCAATTGCCACAAGGGTATGCCCCGGCTGACGGCCATATTCACGGTCCGGTCCGGCTCTCCGTCCCACAAGCGCAAGGCCACCCGGTTTTGAGCACTGTTTTTTGTCTTCATGGTTCACTCCGCATTATAACGAATCGATCAATGGACCTATAAACGAAAATGGATTTCCTCAATGATCCCTGCCAAACAAAAGAATTCCCGGTCTATTCTGCTGATTTCCAACTCACGGCCTTTAATCCTCAATTCTCCTGTTTTTAAGGCAACCACCGTCTCCGTCAGGGAATAAGATAAAATGCCCAGATGATTTTCCAGCTCGATATAGCGATTGCCCAGCATATTCATACGGGGCAGATCGAGAATACCCTGGCCGGGGAGCATCTCTTTTGTTTTTTCGAAAAGGCTGCCGCCTTCCCTGGGTTGCTGCTTCATTTCCTCTCCCTCTCCTATCCGGCTTCGGTTGTTTCTGCCTGATACAAAGATTGCGTATATCTTCGCTATTTCTATATGTATGAAGGATGCTTTGCTCCTATGTTAAAAAGGCGGGGATACTTTGGTCAATTTGGTTAAACCATACAAAATAGCGTTTTTATAAAAAAATAGTGTCTTTATAAAATGGGATCAAAAAAAGGAGGGTCTCTAAGCTTTTTTCAAGCTTGTTGAGACGTCTCCTTTTTTTATTCTTTAGGTATGGTTGGGAAATTCAGCAGATGGCTTAGCTTTCTAAGACTTTCTCTTTAAAGAAGCTTCTTGCTTGTATTGGCGTAACTTTTTCCGGCGATCCTTCGCCAATTCTGACGCTGACCCCCTCCTGGCCGCAGCAGCCCATGCAAAAGACGCCGCGAAGCTCTACCTGATCATGAAGCTGATGCTCCTCGATCAATTGCTGGAACGTAGAAATCATGTTATAGGAGCCCTTAACGTGACAGGCGCTGCCGATGCAAACATTAATGTTGATCATTTGGGGCACCCCTTTTCCTGTAAGCTTTGCTGCCTTTCCTTGTGGGAGGCTGCGTAATCCACATGCAGAAGATGATGAACCTTCCCTTTTAGCAAACCGGAATACACGGACATCATGATGGGGTTTTCCTCGGAGCGCTTGATGCTGCTCATGCGGTCCGCATCATATAAACCTTGACCCCGTTTTTGTTTGGCGGCGTTGTTGACGGTAGGCTGGCCGGCGCCGGCCACGCAGCCGCCGGGGCAGGCCATGACTTCTACAAAATCATAGTAGCTTTCACCGTTTTTAATTTTTGAAATCAAATCCTCGGCATTTTTCAGACCGCTGACAATAGCGATTTTTACTTCCCGATCGCCGTACATCAGTTTCGTCTCTTTGACCCCGGCCATGCCTCTGACGCCGGTAAAAGCCAGGGAGCGCAAAGCGCCGTTGGATTTATTGACGGAGATCCGCCGCAGTACGGCTTCCGTAACACCGCCGGTAACGCCAAAAATGATGCCGGCGCCGCTCATGGTGCCAAAAGGCATATCCACCGCCTCCGGCTCCAGCTCCGAAAAGACCAGGCCGCTCTCTTTGATCATGGCAATCAACTCTTGGGTAGTAATCACGTAGTCCGTATAGGGCTGACCCTGATCATCCAGAAATTCCCGGCGGGCTGCTTCTTCTTTTTTGGCCGTACAGGGCATCACCGCCACCACCACTACCCTGCGGTTGGAATGCTTAAACTGCTCCTTCAGCATAGAGCTGAACATCTGCATGGGTGAACGGCAGCTGGAAATATTGCTTAGCAGATCGGAATGATTCTTTTCGGCATAATTGATCCAGGCCGGGCAACAGGAAGTGAACAAGGGCAGCTTCTCGCCGCTGTCCAGACGGCCTAAGAACTCATTGGCTTCCTCCAGAACCGTAAAGTCGGCGCCGGTAGCCGTATCAAAAACCTCGTCAGCGCCCATGCGCCGCAAAGCCGCCACAATTTTGCCCATGAGATTCTCCCCTTGAGCCTGCCCCATTTTGCCGCCTAAGCCCACTCTGACTGCCGGAGCAATCTGGAAGACCACCTTCGTCTGAGGATCGCTCAAGGCTTCCCACACCTGATCCGTATTCCGCCGGATGATGATGGCGCCGGTGGGGCAGACAGCGGCGCACTGGCCGCAGCCTACACAAGAGGAATTGGCAATAGGCTCGTCAAAAGCGGTGCTGACGGAGATCTTAGCGCCCCGGGAAATAAAATCGATGGCCCCCACGTTTTGCACTTCATGGCACATGCGGACGCAATCGCCGCAGAGAATACATTTGCTTTTGTCCCGGACGATAGCAAGGGAAGAGGTGTCCAGGGGGCTTTGATCTGCCGTATTGGCAAACCTGACCTTGGAAATACCGAAGCGCTCCGCCAGCTCCTGCAGTTTGCACTGGCCGTTTTTTTCACAAATGGTGCAATCCCGGCAATGGTTGGACAGCAACAACTCCAGAATCATTTTGCGGTAACGCTTCAGTCTTGGCGTATTCGTGAAAATCTCCATGCCATCTTGAGGCGGCGTAGAGCAGGCCGCTTCGATAGCGCCTTTTTTCGTCTCTACCACGCACATCCGGCAGGCGCCGTATACCGACAACTCGGAATAGTAGCAAAACGTAGGCAAATCAATACCGGCTTTGCGGATCAGGGCCAGCAAATTAGCTTCCCCATTGATCTCCACCGGGATATTATCAATCATGACAATGCCGCTGCTCATGTGCTCAGTCCTCCTTAATAGCGCCGAAGGGGCAAGTCTCTATGCAGGCGCCGCATTTGATACACTTGGTTTGATCGATGACATAGGGGTCTTTGATCTTGCCGGAAATGGCGGATACGGGACAGACCCTGGTGCATTTTGAGCAGCCTTTGCATAATTGGGGATCAATGACGATCATTTTAAGCTTCTGGCAGTTTTTCGTGGGGCATTTCTTATCCACGATATGGGCCTCATATTCGTCCCGGAAATATTTGATGGTACTTAAAATAGGTGAAGGAGCCGTTTTGCCCAGGCCGCAGAGGGCAGCGGAAGATACGGTGTCCGCCAACTCCAGCAGCAAATCCATGTCGGCCAATTCGCCCTGGCCGGCCACAATTCTTTCCAGAATTTCCAGCATGCGTTTTGTGCCTTCCCGGCAGGGGATGCATTTGCCGCAGGATTCATTTTGGGTAAAGCCCATGAAAAAGCGGGCGACTTCCACCATACAGGTATGCTCATCCATAACCACCAGACCGCCGGAGCCGATCATGGCGCCTGCGCTTTGGAGATTATCAAAATCCAGAGGCAGGTCTAAATGTTCCCGGGTCAGACAGCCGCCGGAGGGGCCGCCGATCTGCACGGCTTTAAACTCAGCGCCGCCTCTCATGCCGCCGCCGATATCATAGATGATTTCTCTCAAGGTAATGCCCATGGGCACTTCAATCAAGCCGGTATTGGCAATATTGCCGGTAAGGGCAAAGGCTTTCGTGCCGGGGCTGTTGTCCGTGCCGATGCTGCGGAACCATTGGCCGCCTTTTTCGATAATCATCGGAACGTTGGCGAAAGTTTCTACGTTATTCAGCACGGTAGGTTTGTCAAAAAGCCCCTGCTCAACAGTACGGGGCGGTTTAACCCGGGGAAAGCCTCTCTTGCCTTCGATGGAAGCGGTAAGGGCGCTGCCTTCACCGCAAACAAAAGCGCCGGCTCCTCTGTTGATGTGGATCTTAAAGTTGAAACCCGTACCTAAAATATTGTCTCCTAAAATCCCCATTTCTTCCGCCTGCTTGATGGCCCGGTTAAGCCTGGTCACCGCCAGGGGGTATTCCGCCCTCACGTAAATATAGCCTTCATCGGAGCCTACGGCGTAAGCTGCCAGCATCATACCTTCCAGCAGACGATGGGGATCGCTTTCCATAATGCTGCGATCCATAAATGCGCCGGGGTCGCCTTCGTCACCATTGCAGACCACATATTTTTTCTCTGCCGTCTGCCGCCTTACCTGCCGCCATTTTCGGGCAGTGGGGAAGCCGCCGCCCCCCCGTCCTCTTAGGTTGGCCATATCCATTTCTTTCAGCACGTCTTCCGGTGTCATCTCAAATAAGGCCTTTTCCAGGGTGCGGTAACCGCCAAAAGCCAGATATTCGTCTAAAGAATTGGCGTCAATATGTCCGCAATTTTGCAAAACCAACCGGTGCTGCCGTTTATAAAAAGGAATATCCTCCTGGGTTTTATAGGCCTTGCCTTCTGTCTGGTAAGTCAGGCGGTCCAGGCAACGTCCGCCCAGCACCGTAACATCCACAATTTCTTCACAATCTTCCGGCTTTACTTTAACGTAAAGATATCCCCAGGGCTCAATACGAACCAATGGCCCCATTTCGCAAAAGCCGTGGCAGCCGCTTCTTTTAAGTCCTATGGACTCCTTTTCTTTCTCATCATCCAGCGTCAACTGGCAATCAATGTTTTTCTCCTGCAGCAGCTTTAAGAAAGTGTCATATATAGCTAAAGCACCGCTGGCCACACAGGCCGTACCGGCGCATACCAGAATTTTTACTTTTTGTTTTGCCAGAGTTTCCTTATAAAAGAGGCTTTTTGCCTGCAGCTCCTGCCGGCTTTTAAGCTTTTGCATGGATTTCACCCTCCTTAAGCTCGGCTAAAATCTCTGCCGCTTTATCCGGAGTCAACAATCCGATAACTTTTTCATTGACGGTTATGGCCGGCGCCAAACCGCAGGCCCCCAAGCAAGAGACGATCTCCACAGTAAATAGCTGATCGTCCGTAGTGACCTTGCCTTCCGAAAGGCCCAGTTCTTTTCTCAGGCGCTCTAATACGGGTATGGATTTCCGTACATGACAGGCTGTGCCGTCGCAAACCTTGATCACGTATTTTCCTTTTGGTTCCAGGGAGAAGTTTTCATAAAAGGTAGCGATACTGAAGACTTTAGCAATTGGCATTTTTAGCTTTTGGGCATAATAATCAAAAGCTTCCCGGGGCAGGTAATGATACTCTTCTTGAGTTTCCTGTAAAATAGCGATAATGCTGGCGGAATCATACCGGTGCTTTTCTAGAATTTCGTCCAGCTTACGATAATCACAAACCTGACTCATTTGCCTTGGCTCCTTCCCATGGTTGTTATTATGAGCAATATAACATTAAGTAGAGTTTGTGTCAATATTCACAATCTAAGAAAATAAATAATTGTTTTATACTAAATTTTAATTATTTTATTTTGCTTTTTTATATGGAAATCTAAACTTTTCTTATTATGATAAAAATTGCCATACAATTTCATTCTAAGTTTTTCCATTGTTTAAGGCGAGGCAATTCCGGCACAATCCTTAGCAAGGGTTAAGAAAAAATAAGATAAATAAATGCTTTTTTATGTGATTTGCAAAAAGGTTTTGGCTGAATATCCCATTAGAGCAAATGGCAATTTTGGAAGAAATATGCTATAGTAATGATAAATACGTAAGGGGAGGCGGGTTATGGACCAGGTAGAACAACTGCAAGATTATATTGCCCAAAGCAAGAATATCGTTTTTTTTGGCGGCGCCGGCGTCTCTACGGAAAGCGGCATTCCTGATTTTCGCAGTCCCGACGGTCTGTACCATCAAAAATATAAATATCCGCCGGAAGACATATTAAGTCACAGCTTTTTTGCCGCTTATCCGCAAGAGTTTTATGAATTTTATCGGGACAAGGTTCTATTTCTTACTGCCAAACCCAACGAAGCTCATAAGAAATTGGCGGAGCTGGAGAAAGCCGGCCGGTTGACGGCAGTGATTACTCAAAACATCGACGGCTTGCATCAGGCTGCAGGAGCCAAAAGAGTTTTGGAGCTTCACGGCTCCATATGGCGCAACTATTGCATAGATTGCGGCAAAACCTATGCAGTGGACGTGATTGCTGCCGGAGCTCCTATACCCCGCTGCTGCTGCGGCGGCATTATCCGGCCCGATGTGGTATTGTATGAAGAAGCCTTGGACAGCGATATTCTGAGGCAGGCGGAAACCTGCCTGGGCCAGGCAGATCTCCTCATCGTCGGGGGCACCTCCCTCTCCGTCTATCCCGCTGCCGGCTTGTTAGCTTTTTATCAAGGGCCTTTGATTTTGATCAACAAAAGCGCCACGCCTCACGACCGCCGGGCATCACTGCTGATCAAGGAAAGCATCGGCCAGGTACTGGGCCAAATCAAAGTAAATGGAAAACAATAGAGAAAAGGATGGTGGCTGAGAATGAAGAAGGAAAGAAAAAAGGTATTGGCTTTGGCTTTAAGTATGCTTTTGCTTAGCAATGCAGGCAGCCTGGCTGCTATGAATACGGCGGAGGCCGATCCAGGGCCCGTTGGCACACATCTGCCGGAAGCCGCAGCCGGAGCGGCAGGCTTCCGGCTGCCTGCTAACCCCACAGATAATATCCTTATTGACGGCACTTTAACAAAGCTGGACAATGGCCATCTTCGGCTGACAAGCAAAGAGGACAATGCCCCCTATCAGGAAATTGAATTGATCATGGCCGATAATACTGCCATTTTCGACGGAACCAGCGGCCAACCCCTTGCCATTGAAGACCTGAAGGATGGTGAAAAGCTCTACGCTTATATCAGCGCACCCTCCGACAGGGACTTGCCGCCTCAGGTCACTGCTCAGGTGGTTTTAGGCCGTCTCGCCGAGGACAAAGATCTGCCGGGATATTTTGAAGTCCGCAGCACTATCGCCAACGAAGCTGAGGCTGTCAGGCTGGTTACCGACAAAGATATGGTTTTACGGATAGAGGACCGCTATATGCCGGAGGCTTTCAAAACCGTCTCAGCGTCTGCCCCGGAAAAGGTCTCTGCCGATCAGTTAGTGCCCGGCACCAGAGTTCTGGCCTGGTACTCTGCGGTCTCTTTGAGTATGCCGGCCCAGACCTCACCCTCAAGAATCATCGCTCTGCCCTACGATTATAATGGTTATGTGGAACTGACCCCTGAAGGCAGCCTCTATGTAAATGGCAATTCCCTTATCCTGGACAACAAGACTGCGGTGCATCAAAATGAACAGGGCTTCACCATGCTGCCTTTGCGAAAGGTATATGAAGCCCTGGGATATACGGTTACCTGGGACAGCGCCAGCTCCTCCATAATCTTATGGTATGATGACGCCAGAGAATTTGGTTTTCTCTTTGATCTGTCCCATGCCGGCAAAATGGCTGAGCTGGGTGGTACCATCGCCAACTCAGCCACAGATATCCAGGTCATTGAGGGCGTCACCTTTGTTTCCATCGATGACTTGGCCAGGCTTTCAAATGTGATGTTTGCCAGGGGCAATCAAGTGTAGCATTCCGCTCATTTTAGGATAAATAAGCGGAACGCTACACCCGGTCCTTCACTTTAACCGGCGCAATAGAGGAGCCGCTGCCGCAGGTGGAGCCAGCAAGGGGAATATCGTTTCGTCAGTGTATTCCACACCTTCCTGGCAAAGATCCTCTTTGACGGCTTTAATGATAGCCTTTCCTCTCTTATGCAATGAAGAGGAATCTCTGCCCTCAAAATCAGCCGCCGGCTTGGCCACGGCCTCCGCTGCCCTGATCCAGGCATCCACTGCTTCAATGACTTTGCCATCGGCATAAGTATAAAACTCTGTCCGATAGCCCTGCAGATAGATCAAGACTTCTTCTGCAGGGTTTTTGCTGCCCTGATTAAAATCATCCAGAGCCGCAAATAAGCTGTCTAACAATCCGTAATAGAACCGCTGCTTCTCCTCATAACCGGCCAGCATCAGCTCATGCTTGCGCTCCTGCCGGCTGAAGGCCAGAATAAACCAGGCTACCGCTGTCAAAAAAGCTGCGCCGCCTCCAACAACATAACGGGCAAAAGGCTCCAGTCCCATGATGATCTTCGCCACTTGGCCTAACAGCATACCCAGAAGCAAGGCCCCCGCAATCAGCAGAAAAATCCTGCTCTCCTTGTCTGTCCGGCGGTTCTTTTTTCCTTGTCTGACTGTATCCGTCACTTTGGAATTCCTAAAGGCAATTTTTACAATGCTCATAAAAAAGCACCTCCTTTATGTATCCATCATACAAAAAGAAGAGTGCGATTTTCTGTACAGTAAATTGATTTTTCCTCAATATTTTTCCAAAGCTTCATTTAAGAGGCTCTTCATCTGCTGCCTGACCTCCGCCGGCTCCAATATCTGAGCTCTGGCGCCAAACTGAATCAGCCAGGAAAAAAACACCGGGCTTACCGTCACCTTTATACTGGCCACAAACCAATTTTCGTCTTCTCTGGTTATGGAGACCTCCTTGCCGAAGCGGTCAATGACCACGCCGATGAGCTCCGCCGCAAATCTTACCTTCACCCGGCTTTCCTCGCCGCTGAACATGCCGAATACACTTTGACAATAAGCAGCCGGATCGATATTTTCTCCCAAGGGCTGCCGTCTTTCTTCTTCCAATTGTATCTCCGTCATTTTATCCACCCGGAAATGTGCCAAGCGCTCATAGCGGCGGTGATAGGCTACCATATAATAGTTTTCATTGTCCCAGCACAATAGATAAGGGCTTACCTGATAACGGTGGCCCTGCCGGCGCAACACCTGGTTTTTTCCCATATCATAATCGAAATATTTAAAAGACACCTGCCTGTTTTCATTGATGCCCCGATGGATGGCATCGACGTTGTAATAAATACCTTCATTGAATGCCTTTACCCTGCCGGATACATAAACTTGGCGCTTTAGCTGGCCCGCCAGATATCTGCTGGTTAATGCCGACAGTTTTTTGATCAATTGCTGAGACTTTTTGCCGGTAATAAACCTGGCGGCGGAAACCGTGTCCACCAAAAGCTTCAGTTCCGCCAGCTCAAAATCCCGGCTCCCCAGGTAATAAACGTAGTTCTTTCTTTTTTCGCCCAAAATATCCAAGCCAAAATCCTGTAAAAGCCGGATATCGTCATAGACAGAACGCCGCTCGCAGTCGATGCCTTGAGCGCCCAGCCGCCGGATGATCTCTTCCATGGTCAAGGGATGGTCCTCATCGGTTTCTTCCCAAAAGAGTTTCATTAAATATAATAATTTTTGCTTTTGACTCTGTTTACCGGCCATATTCCTCTCCCCGCACTATAGCAATAATCTCCTGCAGCCGCCGGATCCGGTAAGTTATGGGCAGCCCTTGCGCCGCTGCAAAATCCCCTGAGGGGGCATACCAGCAAGTATCGATGCCCGCTCTGATGCCGCCGGCCATATCGGAAGTAAGAGAATCACCGCAAATGATGGTACGCTTTTTCTTTACCGGGCTGTCGATACCCAGTATCCGAAATACCGGATTAAAGAATTCCGGCTGAGGTTTAGCGGCCCCAAAGGCTTCCGATACGAATAAACCGGAAATATAAGGTTTGATTGCGGAAGCGGCTAATCGGCTTTCCTGGACCCGGGAAATGCCGTTGGTTATGATGGATAGGCGGCAGATCCGGCTTAAGGTTTGGCATACCGCTAAAGCCTCCGGCATTAAATGACTGCCCTGACCAAGAAAAGTGAGATAATCCTCGGCAAAAACCCAGACATCCGATGCCAGCAAGGCTTTCCCTGTGTCAGCTTTGGCTTTATCCGGCGATTGGCTTAATTCTTCAAAAAAACGGGTAAAGCGGAGAACCTTTAAATCGGCTTTTTCGATCAAGCCCAGCTCCAGCTCCCGCCATAAACTTTCGTTAATCCGGATATAATCCTGCAAATCAGCAGCCTCCATGGTAAATCCCCGCTGTTGAAACACAGCGAAAAAGGCTTCTTTTTCCGCCTGACGGAAATCAAACAAAGTATCGTCGGCATCAAAAAGCACATCGTCATAGAGGCAATTGGCCTTGTTTACCGTCATGGTTTCGCTCCTTATCTTTATTATAGCAGATTATTGAAAAAGCTTCGCAAATCCTCTTTAGTGTCTTCATCAAGCCAAGTATATCTTACACCCTCTATTGCCCCCTCCAGGCCATAAAGCATGTGCAGGCAGGCTCCGCTATCAATAAGCCTGATGCGAATAAACGCTTCCTTACTTCCCATTTCCATGAGCTGCTCCGGACGGTAAACCCCTATGCTGTGCAAGTTCTTTTCCAGAACTCTGCCCACATTTGGTAATGAAGATAAACTTCTCATAAAACCACCCTTATACAAAATACTCTTTCCAGGCCGGAAGTTTTTTCATGCTGCTTTCAGCCATTTGTGCGGCGGCCTTTTTATCAAAGCCCTGGGTTTTAATTATAAATTGGATCATACCGGCCTTTTTCTCTTCAAAAGACTGCATTGACCCGTCGGAGCGGGCACAATGCACACAATAATCTTTACCGGTATCACCACAGGCAAATTCAGCGGCTTCTTGCATTGGCATACCGCAAGCAATACATATTTTCACTCCCATGTCCTCCTTCTATTTTTTTATTAATGCGGCAAAGGCGCCTATAAGTTCCGGACCGTACCGCGGCAAAAGGGGTTGATCCGGTGAAAAGAAATCTTTATTCAGCAGATAGTAATGCAGCAGTCCCATCCATGTATTAAACATCAAATGAAGCGAAATACTTTTGATTGCTTGATTTTGCCCTTCCCTCTCGATCACCTTGCTGAAATGATAAGCCATAATTGACCGGATATTGGCAAAGGCCATTTGGGTATCTTCCGGCAATAAACTTTTCTCGGCTATGAGCCGAATATAAAAATTTTCATGCTTAGCTACGACATTTAAATGAGCTTTCAGCAATTCCTCAATATTGCTGCCGGTTTCCGCCAAACAATGTATCTCCAGGCCCAGGGTATTGCCAAAATCCTCTACCAGATAACATTGCAGTTCCTCCAAAGATGAAAAGTGAACGAATATTGTCCCATGAGATACTCCGGCCTCCTTGGCAATGGCAGCCGTTGGGGCGGCAAAGCCTTGACCGGCATAAACCTTATATGCCGCTTCAATTATTTTTTTTCGTGTGCTTTCTTTTTGCAGTTGTCTTTTTGATTGCATAAAATGACTCCAAACTCAATGAGTATACACTCATTATATTTCCCCTTTCAAAAAAGTCAATAGCTTTTTCTTGTGTTTATTTTCACAAATATCATTTTAATTGTTCAGGCTCTTACCTGTACGTTAAAAAACCGCCTGCAAGCAATGTTGCTTGTCAAGCGGTTCATTAATCCTAGGACTAATCTTGCCCTGTTGTCTTGGTTTTTTCTAGCTGCGTTTATGCTGCTTTACTGCTGCATCTGATTAGTGAACTTCTGCTTAACCTGGGTGACCTGCTGTTGTTCAGCCTGCTGAGTAGGATACCAGCCTTTGGCGGACATTTTTTGATAAATATCGGACTGCATGCATAAGGTTTCATCTAAAGCTGTATCAAAGGCCTGGTGGACATTGGGGGTAGCGGATTCAATAGTGCCATGGAGATACAGATCTGCCACGCCTTTAGCGGAATTCAGCAGATCCTGCATGATCATTTGATCGTTCATGATGAGTAGACTCCTTTCAATTGCCTGATTTTAACTTATTAATGAGCTGTTTTACAGCAGGCCAAAAAACTGGCTGAACAACTGCTGGTGTTTATTGGCCATCTGGGTTACGAATTGCTTTAATTCGGGGTCGGTCAACTGCTGAGAAGCCGTATTCAGTTTTGACATCAGAAATTTCTCATGACCCAGCGCATCTTCCACATACAACAATTCTTTTGGACTCATGTTACCCATATCATCCTTCCTTTCTGCGACGGCTTATTTCATTGCTAAATTAGCTGCCGTTCTCTATGCTATTTTGCGCTCGTACCAGTAAATTATTCCAGAAAAGAAATAGAGCAAATAGCAATACCATTCTTAACTCATCAGCATGATCTGGAGGATCTCCCGGTCCGTCTCCTTCATGCCGATGCGGCCCAAACGGCCCACACTGGCGATCATTTCCTCAACGCCTTTTTTCACGATACCGTCGCCTCCTCTGACCTGCTGGCCCTGGCAATACATGTTGTAGCCCAGGATACCCGCATCCACGGCTGTGGCGATCTTGCCGGCGCAGGAGGCTTTAGCGCCGTCGCAGACCACTCCGGAGACGATGGCCAACGCATTTACCAGCGTATGGGAGATAGCCCGCAGGCTGCCGTCCTGCATGTAGGCGATGCCGCAGCCGGCTGCAGCGCCGGCATTGACGGCTCCGCAGTAGGCGGACAAGCGGCCGATGCTGGTCTTCTGATGGATGCCCAGTAAATTGGACAGTACCAGCGCCCGGTACATCTTCTCCTCGCTGACGCCCAGTTCTTTGGCATACACAATCACCGGCACGGAGGCGGTGATGCCCTGGTTGCCGCTGCCGGAGTTGATGACCACCGGCAGCTCACAGCCGCTCATTCTGGCGTCGGAAGCGGCGGCAGCCATGGCCTTGGCCCTGGTCTTGACGTTGCAGCCGTCGCTGGCCAGCAGCACGGAGCCGATATTGGCGCCGTAATCGCCACAGATTCCCTCCTCCGCCATAGCCATGTTGTATTCAATCTGCCGGGAGATCAAGTCGCGGACATCGGCAATATCCACACTGTTGGCGAAGTCCAGGATCAGCTCCACGGTCAGGAAGCTTCGATCCGTCAGGCCCTCCTCAGAGCTGTCTTCCACAGGCTGTTCCTCCAGCACAATGCCGTCTTTTTCGATGAGGACGATATTGGTATGGTAGTTGGCAATACGGACCTTTGTGTAGCTCTCGCCGGAGTAAAGGGTCACTTTAATATCAAACACCAGGGGGCTATTGATCAACTCCACCGTGATGGGAACATCCTTGAGGAAGTTGCGGATGTCCTCCTTCTGCCCGTCGGAAACTTCGGAGATCACCTCCAGATGCTTGCCGGAATCCCCGGCCACGATCCCGGCGGCAGCCGCCGCCGGGATGCCCCGCAGCCCGCCGGTATTGGGAACCACTACGCTCTTAACATTCTTGATGATGTTGCCGCTGGCCTCCAGCACCACCCGGTCCACCTCCTTGCTGCCCAGGTGGTCTTTAGCCACGGCAGCGCAGTAGGAGATAGCGATAGGCTCCGTACAGCCCATGGCAGGCAGCAGCTCCTCATTTAAAATCTTAATACAGTCCTGATAATACTTGTCGGTTTTGTTCATCAATGATCCCCCTTTTATCTTATCGCACTCCCGATATATATCTCACTGCTGCGAATCACTCTTTTTTTCAATCCGCAGGGTTTTGACACACATACAGGGAGCGCTGAGAATGGTGACCTTCAGCAGATCGTAGGTGAAGGAGTCGCCGCTTCTGGGCAAGCAGTCCAGCACCTCCGTGGCCCAGCCGCCTACGGTGGTATAGTGAGTTTTAAAATCTGAGGGCGGCTCGTACTCAATGCGGTGGAAGGCGTCGTAGATGTTTACCTGGCCATCCATGATAAAGCAAGAGTCGCTGATCCGCTCAATCTCGATTTCCTTCCGGTCTTTCTCGTCGTAAATTTCCCCGACAATTTCCTCCAGGATATCCTCCATGGTCACGATGCCGGCCATACCGCCAAACTCGTCCACCACCACAGCCATTTTGTCATGCCTGCGGCGGAATTCCGCCACAATGGTGGAAACCGGGCAGGTCTCATGCACGTAAAACGGCGAAAGCAAAAGCTTTTCCAGGTCCACCTCCGGTCCGTTCTTGGCCATCTCCCGCAGCAGGTGCTTGATGGGAAGGATGCCGATGATATTGTCGATAGTATCTTTATAAACAGGCACACGAGAGTGCCCTCCCGCCAATTTCATACAGTTTTGAATATCGAAATCGTCGATATCAATAGCTGTTACATTGACGCGGGGGGTCAGAATTTCATATGCTGCAATTTCCGTAAATTCAATGGCGGAGCGAATCAGCTCCGTCTCGTTGTCTGTAAAAACTCCTTTGTCCCCGATGTCGTCCAGAATCTCGCACAGTTCCTCCGTCGTCACCGATGGCTCCGAGTTCCGGGGAGTCCAAAGGGGGCTGAGCATATTTACGAATTTGGCGACCATCCAGACTATGGGAAACAGCAAGATCATGTAGAACCGCAGAGGCCAGCTAAAAAGACGGATGGCCTTGTCCGGCACCGCTGCCGCCAGAATCTTGGGCAGCGTCTCACCGAACATCAGCAGGATCACCGTGGTGATAATACTGGCCAGGGTCTGTCCCCTGCTTTCGCCAAAATGGGCCACCATCAGCATCGTCATGGCAGAGGCTGCCGCAATATTGACGAAATTATTGCCGGCCAGCACCGTGGACAGGAACCAAACGTAGTTATCGTTGATGTATTTCACCACTTTTGCCGTAGGGTCGCCGTTGCCGGCCGCTATACGGATCCGCATTTTATTGGATTTTGCACTTGCGATCTCGCTTGCCGAAAAAAGCGCTGAGTGGAGGACCAGGATTACAGTCAGCAAGCAAAGCAATAAATCATAATACATAGCTTACTTGCTCCTTTATGTTCATCTCCCGGATCAACTCCTCCTCTTCGTCCCGGATTTCACCCACCAGCTTCTCAAGGATATCGTCCATTGTCAGGATACCTACGATGGTGTCCCGGCCGTCCACCAGCACAGCAAAGTGGCTCTGCTCGATCCGCATAGCCTGCAGTGCGTCGGAGGCCTTGACAGAGGGGGACAAAATCAGGGGTTCGTCCACAAAATCCCGGATGTCCCCGTCCTCGCCTCTAGCCAGGTGATACAGGAAGTTGTTTGCCAGCAGAATGCCTAGGACCTTATCGCCAGCCTCGCCGTATACCGGATATCTGGAGAAGTTGTGTTCCAGCAAAAATTCTTTTAGTTCTGCAGGGGACAGTTCGATGTTGATGCCGACAGTTTCTTTTGCAGGGGTCATGATGGACTCCACCGTGATGTCTCTGAATTTGATGGAGGACTGAATGATCTCTTTCTCGTTGGCCTCGATCAAACCCTCGCTTTGGATGTCGTCCACCATTGCGGAGAATTCCTCTTCCGTTACGTTGGGCTCGTCCTGAGCGATATGGAACACCTTTTTCAGGACCTCTCCCAGGCCCACCAGAAACTGCGTCACAGGCGCAAAGAGGTAGAAAAAAAACAGAATCGGACCTGAGGCCCGAAGAGCAAAAGCATCGCTATTTGCTTTGGCAATGTTTTTGGGGATAGTCTCACTGAAGATGAAGGTGGCTAGAGTCATAATCACCGTTGCTGCTACGGAGCCTTTGGGACCCATGACCGAAACCGCCAGAACCGTTGCCATGGACGCGGATACAACGTGGAGAATATTGATAGCCACCAACAGCGTGACAACTGTTTTGTTAAACTTGTCCAGCAGAATAATCATGCGGCCGGCTCTTTTGTCGCCGTTTTCCGCCAGCAACCGCATACGAACCTCGTTGCAGAACGAAACCGCCGTTTCACTGCCGGAGAAAAAACCGCCGATGATAATGAAAGCAATCAGCAAAAGACATCGAGGAATACTGTCCTCTAACATAGGGAATATCTCCTCCTAATATAAAATTGCAAAACCCTTTTCCGAGCACCCGCAGATGCCCGGAAAAGGAAATCAAAAGAGCCGATTTAGTTCTTTTTTGCAAAAAGCCCTTTAATATTGCTCCAGAAGGGCAGAATCAACATAATGATATCGATGGTCAGCAGGAGCAAAGGCAGTGGCTTAAACATGGCGGACAAACCTTTGCCGCTCATAACCATGATTGCCCGGCGCAAATCTATCTCCGCACTCTTGCCCAAAACAAAGGCCAGGACGAAGGGAGCCATGGGGATGTTGGTGCGCTCCATATAGTAGCCAATAATACCGAAGAACAGCACAATGAGCATATCAAAAGCCAGGTTGCGGTAGCTGAAAGCGCCCAGCATGCACAGAGCGGCAATCACCGGGATCAGCACGCTGCTGGGAACCTTGGTAACCTTGGCGTAGTAGCGTGCACCAAAGAGTCCGAAGAGCAAAATAAAGAAGTTGGCAATCAGTAAGGCGAAGATCAAGCCGTAGGCGTACTTGGCATTGGTGGTGAATAGCTTGGTTCCGGGGGCCAGGCCGTGGATCAGCAGACCGCCCAGGAACAGGGCGGAAGTGGCGTTGCCAGGGATGCCCAGTGTCAGCAGCGGGATCAAAGAGCCGCCCACCACCGCATTGTTGGCTGCGGAGACGGTGGCCAGGCCCTTAGGGTTGCCCTTGCCGAAGGAGCTGGGGTCCTTATCGGCGCTGCGGGCCATATTATAGCTGATTCCGGCGGCGACGGTGGTGCCGGCGGCGGGGATAATACCCACCACGGTGCCGATAATGGAGGAGCGGATCGTCTCGAAGGTCAGGTGTTTCAGCTCGCTGCGGGACAACCAGACGCTGCCCCGCATGGACTCCTCGCCAATCACGATGGACTTGCGGTTCTCGGCTACAAGCACGAAAACCTGGGAGAAGGCAAACATGCCCAGAACCACGGGCAGCAAGGGCAGCTCGTCGTAGATACCGGGAATGCCAAAATTAAAACGGGACAAGCCGGTGATGCCGTCCATGCCGATGAGGGAGCACAAAAAACCCAGGCAGGCGCTCATCAAGCCTTTCAGCGCCCGGTCCTTGACGATACCGATAATGATGATGATGCCCATGAGGATCGTCAAAAACAGCTCCAGCGGGCCGAACTTGGTGGCCACGGTGGCCAGAGGCGGCGCAATGAACAGCAGCGCCACGCAGCCTATTATGCCGCCGATAAAGGAGCTGATGGTGGTGACGCCGATGGCCTTCAGTCCCTCGCCTTTCAGCGTCATGGGATAGCCGTCAATGGTCATGAACAGGGAGTCGGAGGTGCCGGGGGTGTTCACCAGCACCGCCGTGATGTTCCCGCCATAAGCGCCGGTGACGTAAATGGCGCCCAGAGCCGCCAGGGCGGCTACGGGAGACAGGGAAAAGGTCAGCGGCATAAAGATGCCGATGCCGGTGTCCGCGGACATGCCGGGCAGCGCTCCCAGAATAACCCCCACGGTGGCGCCAATAATCAGCCACATCAGAGTTGTAGGCTCAAACAGCTGAGTAAAATACGATAACAATTCCATCAATTCTTGCCTCCTCGCTATCAGAACAACAGGGCTGTAGGCATCTGCATTTTCAGGAGCAGGTCAAAAAACACGTATACGATAAGCGGCAGGCCCACCGTAACGCCAATGACCGCTTTCCAGTTGCGCTGGCCCAGATAGAGCATTGCCGCAGGAAGATAGAGCAGAGTGGAAATGTAAAAGCCGGTGAGATAGTTTGCCAGAATGTAAAGGATTAGGAAAGCGCACATGATAGCAGCCCTGCCGCTGCCTGCGAAGGAGGGTTTCTCCTCGCCCTCCTTCGTTTTGCGCATATGTCTGATCGTGGAGATGAGGAAGATGGTGGACAGCAGAATCGCCAGGCTGCATATAATTTGAGGAAACATCCGGGAGCCGGGATTCTTGATCGACAGGGACGAGACAAAGAAAATCCCGGCCCAGGCATAGATAAAGATGGAGGACAGGATGTCCCAATTAAAAGCTTTCTTTGCCGTATTCTCTGTGTTCATATAATCACCTCTTAGTAATCGGATCGGTAGGACGGGGATGTTTGGTACCGGAGGCCGATGTGCCGGAGCACAACGGCCTCCCTTCATCAGGAATGCTTACACAGCATCTTCAATTACATCCAGGGGTCCGACTCCCATAGCTCCTTGTAGGCTTTGTAGTAGCTCATAAACATCTCCTGGCAGGTCTTGTGATCCATGCTGTCAAAGGGGATGATCAGTTCCTTGACTCTTTGCTGAACGGCCTCATCCTGGGCGGCGGCCATGAAGCAATCGGACAGGTATTGAATAATAGCCTCATCGGTGCCGGCAGGGGCGGCAATGGCCCGGCTGTTGGCCTGGACCACGTCATAGCCGCTTTCCTGATAGGTGGGGGTCTGGGGATAGAACTGGGAGCGCTCAGGGGTACCCACGGCCAGCAGCTTCACGGTGCCCTCTTCCAAGAAGGTAGTGCAGTCGCCGACGTTCAAGCAGAAACCGTCGCAGTGGCCGCCTGCAACAGCGGTCAGCACCTCGGGCTCACCGTCGAAGGGAATGATGTTGAACCGGGCTCCGCTGGCCTTTTGCAGTTGAATCATGGCCAGACCTTCCGATCCGGTGGTAGAGGTGACGCCGATGGAGATGGTGCCGGGCTTTTCTTTAGCTGCCTCCAGCAGCTCCGTCAGGGTCTCATACTCAGATGAGCTGGCAACGCCTACGGCGCCGGGATCGGTCATCATGTTAAAGATGTAGGACAGGTTATCGGGAGTGTACTCCTTGCCCAGACCCAAAGCGGTGATGATCTGCGCAGCGGGAGCAAAGGCGATAGTGTAGCCGTCGGGCTTGGCCTTCATGAAGCTGCTCCAGCCTATATCGCCGCTGGCGCCCTCCTTCTGCTGAACGACAATGCCGTGTTTCCAGCCCTCTTTTTCCTTGATGGTCTCAGCCAGGACGCGGATATACACGTCCTGCATGGAGCCGGTACCAAAGGGATAGATGTAAGTAATCTCCTTGTTGGGATAGCCATCGGGCAGGCCCTCGGGGCGGGTCACGTTCCAGGTGCTGCTTGTTTCGACTGGAGCACTGCCGGTCTTCTCAGCAGGATCTTCAGTCTTTGCAGAAGAGAGTCCGGTCTTCTGGCCACTGCAGGCGGTCAGAAGCAGACACATCATGGCCAGAACAAGAGCTATAATTCTTTTTTTCATGGAACTTCCTCCTTTTATTGTTTACTGCTTTATGCAGTAAAACTTTAATTCATTTGTTTGCTCCGTTAAATGGTCGGAACCGCCCCCGGTGAGAGCCTGACTATCAATTACATCATACTGAAGCTTATGGTGGACAACAATATCAAAACGATGGCTATTTGCTTCTTGCTCATTTTCTTCTCTTCCAGGTTTCTACGGCTAATCGTACGGCTTTAAGATTCTTATCGGAAGAATGGGGATCTGCCACGCAGCCGGGGCCCACAATGATGCGCTTGCCGTCCATCATGTCTATGGCTTCATGGATGTGCTTTTCAATGGATTCAGGGGTGGCACCTTCGCCGGCCAGAATACTGTCGTAGACCAACTGGTTGTTCACGATGGAGGGACCCTCTTGCAGGCCTCCCAGAAAGATCTTATCGCTTTTTTTCTTTGCCTCCTCCATTGTGGGGCCGTCCTGCCGGTCATGCCAGTTCAGAACCGGGCAAGGATACTTGTTGATGGTCTCAAACATGGTGTTTACACCGTGAAGGTGGATCACGTTAAACCAGGTCTTGTCCTTATAAGCATTAATTACCCGCAGATCATAGGGCTTGCAGAACTCGGCGAAGGTTACGTCCGTCATCAGATTGTAGGTGGCGCACTGAGTGGCAAAGAAAAAGCCGCTGACACCGGCGTTGATATTGGCCTGTACGAAGTTCACCGTGGTCTCGGTAATAACCTCCAGGGCATGATGGACCGCCTCGGGATAGTTCACCAGGTCAGTGAACATCTTGTCACCGGTCAGCTTTTTCAGGGTGCTGGCGGGGCTGAAGATGGTCTGGATAAAGGGCGTTTCCAGCTTGCGCCGTTCCAGCTCTCTGGACACCCATTGAGCCAACTGCAGTGTCTTGCCCCATGTACCGTAAGTGGGGGCCAAAGGCTCCAGCTTGAGGTAGTCCTCCACATTCACCACACCGGGAGCGGCGATCTCTACCTCCTGATATTTATTGCAGAAGATTTTCAGCTTCGTTCCCCAGTCAGGCGTGGTATAGGCGCCGAAGGGCATCACCTTAATAAAGTCATAATCGAATTTTTCATTGAAATCGATCATCGCTTCTGCCAGTGAGCGTGAATCCTGATCAAGCTCATTCAGGTGCATCCATACGCTGACTGGAATGCGATCAACATTGTTACCTGCAAGCACTGCAGACAACCTTTCTACCCTTGTCATATTTGTCATAATTATCCCTCCAATTCAGATTTGTTTGTCTATTGATATTACATGGAAATGTAATATACAAACTTATAATATCTTGACAAATACAGCAAAAATGTATTATGATATTTAAAATTTGTAATGTAAAGAACGCTACATTTCGCTTTCCTAAGAGATTGGAGTGGAAACAATGGGTGAAGATACCCCTCAATATGTAAAGATCCAAAACTACATTCTGGATGCTATCAACTCCGGAAAATATTTGCCGGGCAGCAAGATTCCAACGGAAAAGGAACTGGCGGAGATGTTCTCCGTCTCTCGCATCACGGCCAACAAAGCCCTCAAAGAGCTGTCTGTAGCCGGTGTGCTGGAAAGGGTGCGGGGCAGCGGGACTTTTGTGTGCGACCAGAAAACGATCCCCACGGAATCCTGCGCCTTCGTCTCCGCAGTCAAGTTCAACCCAACTCACATCCGCCATCATCAGCTCATCTCGTTCCGGATAGCCCCCGGGCCGGAGGCACTGCTGAAAAAGACCAATCTCCCTGCAAATACGGATTTCTATGAAATCATTCTGGCCAACAAGAAATCGGGAAGTCTCATGGAGTCTCTGGATTACATCTACATCCCGTCCCCCACCGTGCCTGACACTTGCATCCTGCAGACCCTGGATTATCTCTGTACCCACTTCGTTTTCGACTATTTGAAGACGAAGCTGGACACCAACCCCAAATACATGAAAATCTTTGTGAATACGCCGCTATATCCCTTTCTGGAATCTGCCCGTGAGCTGCTGAACAATCCCCCCAACATGCAGATGTGGTGCACCGATATCTACGATGCCGATATGCAGCTCCTGGGCTCAATCTATACAATTTACCCCGATACCCTGCATGAGGTTCCGTTGTTTACCTTCGCCCTTTGATGCAAAATAGGTATATACCTCATCTCATTTGTCTTGTTAATTGTATATATGTTTGATTATATATCTATATATATTCTATGTCAAGTATGATAAAAATCCTTTTGTTTTAAAAGTCTATACCTATTACCGCCGCAGAGTGGAAAAAGAGAGGTTGTTTTGTGTGCATGGCTTTACACACAAAACAACCTCTCTTGATTTATCGCTTTAACGGAAAGCTATAGAACGGTTAGAAACCTTACAACGCCTACTCCATCAATTCGCAAATGGCATTGGCAAAGGCAGCCGGATCCTCAATGGTCAATCCTTCAATCAGCAAGGCCTGATTGTAAAGCAAGAATGCATAGGTTTTTAATTTCTCCGGCTCCTTGCCCTCCAGCTTGGTCAAGGCTTCAAAAATTGGATGGCTGCTGTTGATTTCCAGTACCCGGTCAGCCTTTACCTGCTGGTCTGTGGGCATGGAGTTTAACACCTTTTCCATTTCCAAAGACAGAGGCCCGTCACTGGTGAGGCAAACGGGATGGGATTTCAGCCGTTTAGACAGCCTAACTTCCTTAACCTTATCACCTAATGCCTCCTTCATGGCGGCAAACAAATCCTTATGGGCCTCGGCCTGCTCCTTGGCCGCTTCTTTTTCTTCATTGCTCTCCAGATTCAGATCCTTGTCGGAAACGGATTTAATCGCCTTACCGTCGTACTCCCGCAAAATCTTGATGGCAAACTCATCCACGTCGTCGGTGAGAGCCAGGATATCGTAGCCTTTATCTAAAACCAGCTCCGTTTGAGGCAATTGCCTGATCCGGCTGACGCTGCCGCCGCAGGCATAGTAAATAGCTTCTTGATCCTCAGCCATTTTTTCTTTGTACTCCGCCAGAGTCACCATCTTATCTTCCTTCAAGGAATGGTAAAGCAGCAGGTCCTGCAGTTTATCTTTATCTGCCCCAAAGCTGTTATAGATGCCAAATTTTATCTGCAAGCCGAAATCTTTAAAGAAGCCCTCGTACTTTTCCCGGTTATCCTTTTGCAGCTTTAGCAGCTCCGATTTGATCCGTTTCTCCAGGCTCTTGGCAATAGCCTTAACCTGGCGGTCCTGCTGCAGCATCTCCCGGGAAATATTCAGGGAAAGATCGGGGGAATCCACCAGGCCTTTAACAAAGCTGAAGCAATCCGGCAGCAGGTCGGCGCATTTTTCCATAATCAGCACGCCGTTGGCATAAAGCTGCAAGCCCTTTTCATACTCCTTGCTGTAATAATTATAAGGAGCATGGGCCGGGATGTACAAAATGCCATTGTAGCTGACGGTACCTTCGGCACTGATGTGCATGTAGGTCAGGGGCTTTTCATAGTCGTAGAATTTCTCCATGTAAAAGCCTTCATACTCCTCGGCGCTGACCTCATTTTTGTTGCGCCGCCATAGGGGAACCATGCTGTTTAACGTCTCAATCTCCTGATAGCTTTCATACTCCGGCATAGACTGATCATCTTGGTCCTCCCCTTCTGCCTTGGCCTTGGGGCGGCTTTTCGTCACTTCCATGCGGATAGGATAGCGGATATAATCCGAATACTTTTTGATGATTTCCTGGATCTTATACTGCTCCAGATACTGATCGAAGTCCTCCTCCCCCTGGTTCTCTTTGATTTCCAGGATAATGGTAGTACCCCAATCTTCTTTCTCAAAGGGCTCGATGCCGTAGCCGTCGGCGCCTTCCGACTGCCAGCGCCAGGCTTCACTGCTGCCATAAGCTTTGCTGATGACGGTGATGCGCTTGCTGACCATAAAAGCGGAATAAAAGCCTACGCCAAATTGGCCGATGACTTCAATGTCCGGCTGCTCTTGGGCATTGTCTGAGCCGGCATTATCAACTCCGGCCGCTGTCTCAGCTTCCTCCGCCTCTGCAGAAACCTCAGCCTCATCCTCTTCCTGGCTGTCAGCCTTGGGCTTTTTCAAGCTGTCCTGATTTTCCTGCCGGAAATCCATAGTGCCGCTTTTGGCGATAGTGCCCAGGTTATTTTCCAAATCATCCTTGGTCATGCCGATACCGTTGTCCTTAATGGTCAAGGTGCGAATATCTTTATTGACTTCAATAAAGATTTCAAAATCGCTTCGGTTGATATCCAGACCGCCCTCGGTCAGACTTTTAAAATACAGCTTGTCCATGGCATCACTGGCATTGGAAATCAATTCCCGCAGAAAAATTTCCTTGTGGGTATAAATGGAGTTAATCATTAAATCCAGAATGCGCTTAGATTCTGTCTTAAAAGGTTTTTTCTTCATCGTCTATCCGTCCTCCGAAAAAGAATTATTAGCACTCCCAGGAGCTGAGTGCTAATATAGTTATATAACTTCAGCTAAATTTTGTCAAGGTCTTGTCTTTATTGCTTCATTACATACCATGAATATAACCTTCCATTTGGCAGCAGCGGCCGCCAACCAGATATTTCCCGGGCGCTTTGTGCAAAAATGCAGGTTTGTGGTTTGTAGCTGCCGTCCAATCTTTTTTGCTCAAAATTTCAAGTTTAAAGTGTGTTGTTTTTTAAAATAGATGATATTGCCTGACCGAGACACTAAATACAGACAAATACAGCAAAAAGTGAGGTTAAGACACCGCTAAACTTGAAATTTTGCTCATTTTGACCAGCCGTTGACCGACAAACCTGCATTTTTGAGCAGTTAGCTTCAGTGAACAGCGTCAAACCGAGGGCACTGAAAAAGTTGCCTCAGTCTCAACCGGGTGTACAAAATTTGCTACTATATAGACAGGTCGAGAGGCACGGCTGATCACCGTGCCTCCCAATTACTTGCGGCCTAGGTTACAATAAGAGGGTGATTGGCCTGACCTTACAAATTT
>JBCFAO010000022.1:0-64739 GCA_038562165.1 Clostridiales bacterium
TTAAAAACGAAGAGGTTTGCCATCAGTTGCAACCCAGCCATGGTACTGGAAGGCTTTCTGGATTAAAAAAATTTCTCTCCTCTGCCTTCTCCTTCAGATTCTCATTCATGCTCTTGTCGTGATTGTAAATAAAAAGAGCCTTGACATAATAGTTTAAATGGGCTAATATTATAAAATATAAAATCATCCGGCGTTGATAGGGAATAAGTCATGAACCTGGGTACTTCAGAGAGCTGCCGTTTGCTGCGAGGCAGTGTCCCCCTCCTGACATCACTCACCCTTGAGCCTCCCACCGAAAGGCGCCTGCGGGTACTTAGTAGGAAGGACGGTGACCTCACCGTTATCAAAAGGCGGTGCTTTCCAAGGAGAGCGCATGAGGAGGACGGTTAGACCGTCAATGAGAGTGGTACCGCGGAGTTTCAGCTTCGTCTCTTGCATAGGCAGGGGGCGAAGTTTTTTGTTTCCCGCAAGCCACAGTCAGACAGCAAAATAGCATATTGAAATAAACGCAATGAAGGGGAAGAGTACCTTATCCGCAGGATGTACAGAGAGGGCTGGGTTGCTGAAACAGCCACTGAGAGCGGGAAATGGATCAGACTGAGAAAGGCTCAGGTTCTGGCCCAGGGGGAACTGGCCCCGGAGCGGCAGGCAGAAAGCCCTGCGATCTACACAAAACCATAGCCGGCAAACAGTCCAAAGCAGGCGGGTGAAATGGAATGATCGGCGGCGGCAAGTAAGCCCAGCCGGCCTGGCCCGCCGTTAAAGGGGCGGCGGCAGAAGAAAGGACAGAAGGCCCTAAGCCGGAAACAATTTCTTTGCCGCCATGAGAGCGCATGATAAATGCGAATTCAGGTGGTACCGCGAAGGCAACCTTCGTCCTGATCATAGCCGTGGCTGCAAAGTCATGGTTCTGTGATAAGGCGAAGGTTTTTTTATTGGCAATCTGCAAAATCAATCGGAAGTCCGAGAAAAATCAGACGTATAGAGGAGGAATAGCAATGACTAATGCCGAACAAAAGAAAAAGTTGATAATCTTTGATACGACAATGCGGGATGGGGAACAGACGCCGGGAGTCAATCTGAACCTGTCGGAAAAGCTGGAAATTGCCCGTCAGTTGGAGAAGCTGGGAGTGGATGTAATCGAGGCTGGTTTTCCCGCCGCTTCTCCCGGCGACTTCGAAGCCGTTCAGGCCGTGGCCCAGCATGTCAAATGCTCCGTGGCGGCTCTTTGCCGCTGTGTGCCAGCGGATATTGAGCGGGCCTGGGAGGCCGTAAAGGGAGCGGTCAATCCCCGGCTGCATATCTTTATTGCCACCAGCGATATCCATATGCAATATAAGCTGAAAATGAACCGGGAACAAGTACTGGCTGCGGCAGTGAAGGCCGTTAAACTGGGCAAAAGCTTTTGTGATAATATTGAATTTTCCTGTGAGGACGCCAGCCGTACTGAGCCGGCTTTCCTGTATCAGGTGCTGGAGGCGGCCATTGACGCCGGAGCCACCACCGTCAATATTCCCGATACGGTAGGCTATGCGGTGCCGGAGGAATTCGGCAGGCTCATCAAAGGGATTCGGGAGAATGTGCCTAATATTGACAAAGCGGTTATCAGCGTTCATTGTCACGATGATCTGGGGCTGGCAGTGGCTAATAGCCTTGCGGCTGTTCAAAACGGCGCCTTGCAGATTGAATGCACGGTCAACGGTCTGGGCGAAAGAGCCGGCAACTGCTCTATGGAAGAGGTGGTTATGGCCATCAATACCCGGGGCGGCAGCTTCCGGGTAACCCACGGCATCGACACTACCCGGATCTACCGGACCAGCCAGCGGGTAGCCAAGCTCACCGGTGTGCCGGTATCGATTTACAAGTCTATCGTGGGAGCCAATGCCTTTGCCCACGAATCCGGTATTCACCAGCACGGCATCCTGGCCAATCCCATGACCTATGAGATCATGACTCCCCAATCTGTAGGCAAGACGGAAAGCACCCTGGTATTAGGCAAGCTCTCCGGCCGCCATGCTTTCAGCGACCGGCTGCAATCCATGGGCTATACCTTGACGAAAGAGGATATTGACAGCGCTTTTGCGGAGTTCAAAGAGCTGGCGGACCGCAAAAAGACCATTACCGAAGGAGACCTGGAGGCTATTGTCGGCCATGTGAAGCGGGATACTCCTGACTACTACAAAATGGAATCCTTCCAGATTCAAAGCGGCAATAAGATGCAGGCTATGGCCAGCATTACTTTGACTTGTGACGGCCAGCTGGTGACGGAAGCGGCCACCGGCGACGGTCCTGTGGATGCGGCCTATAATGCGGTTAACCGTATTGTGGGAGGCCAATGGAGGCTGGATTCCTATGACATCATGGCCGTTACCGGCGGCATGGATGCTTTGGGCGAAGTAACGGTCCGCATCAGCCGGGAGGAGGAGAAAGCTGAAGCCGCAAGCAGTCAGGCCGGAGCTCAAGCCGGGCTCTCAGCCGAAGCGGAGGCGGAGCAGCCTCAGGGCGTCAAGGCGCAAGCGGTCAGCCACACCGGCCGGGGCTTGTCTACCGATATTATTGAAGCTTCGATTTTGGCTTATGTGAATGCCATCAACCGGGCAATGGCTGAGACTGCCAGGAAAACAGCCTGAAAGGTACAGATATACGATATATAGGAGGAATATGCAATGGCAATGACAATGACCCAAAAAATTCTGGCCCAAAAAGCCGGAAAACCATCGGTGGCCGCCGGGGAGCTGGTGGAGTGCAATCTGGACCTGGTTTTTGGCAACGACATCACCGGGCCGGTAGCCATCGGCGAATTTTATAAGATGGGCGCCACCAAGGTTTTCGATTCCAATAAAGTAGCCCTGGTACCGGATCATTTTACACCCAATAAAGATATTGCCGCCGCCGGCCTGGCCAAAACCACCCGGGAGTTTGCCCGCAAAATGGGCGTTATCTATTTTGAGGTGGGCCAGGTAGGCGTAGAGCATGCTCTGCTGCCGGAAAAAGGCTTGATTAAGCCCGGCGACGCCGTTATCGGCGCCGACAGCCATACCTGCACCCATGGGGCTTTAGGAGCCTTTGCCACCGGTGTAGGCTCTACGGATATGGCCGCCGGCATGGCTACGGGTACGGCTTGGTTTAAGATTCCCGAAGCCATTAAAGTGACCATTACCGGCAAAAAGCAAAAATATGTTTCCGGCAAAGATATTATTCTGCACTTGATTGGTATCCTTGGCGTAGACGGCGCCCGTTACCGCTCCCTGGAGTTTTGCGGCGATATCGGCCAGTTGACTATGGACGACCGTTTCACCATGTCCAATATGGCCATTGAAGCCGGCGGCAAAAACGGTATTTTCCCTGTGGATGAAGTGACTTTGGAGTATATCGCTGCCCATGGCGGCAATAAGGGCGTTGCCTTTGCCGCCGATCCCGATGCGGAATACGTTCGGGAAGTGGTTATTGACCTGAGTGAAGTGCCTCTTACCGTAGCCTTTCCTCATTTGCCGGAGAATGCCCGGACGGTAGCGGAGGCGGAAAAAATGAAGATTGCCATTGACCAGGTGGTTATCGGCTCCTGCACCAATGGCCGCATTGACGATATGCGGGCCGCTGCCGCTATATTAAAAGGCAGGAAGGTTGCCGACTTTGTCCGCTGCATCATTTTCCCGGCCACTCAAGCCATCTGGAAACAATGTGTGGATGAAGGCCTGATGAATATCTTCATCGACGCCGGCGCCGCCGTTTCCACACCCACCTGCGGGCCTTGTTTGGGCGGCCATATGGGCATATTGGCGGAGGGAGAAAAATGCGTTTCCACTACAAACCGCAATTTCGTAGGCCGCATGGGCCATGTAACCAGTGAGATTTACCTGGCTTCCCCCGTTGTAGCCGCCGCATCTGCTGTGGCCGGTTATATTTGCGGCCCCGATTCTCTGGAGTAAAAGCCGCTTCTGCGAGGAAACGGCTGCAAGCCATGAGCTGCGGCATATCGGCACAGTGGGGCACAGCGCCAGTGCAGTGCCGGTACAGTGCCGGTGCAGCGGATGAGCTGCAGCCGCAAAATAGATGAATAAAGGAGATTGTTTATGAAATGCAAAGGCTTCGCCCATAAATACGGCGATCATATCGATACGGACGTTATTATCCCGGCCCGGGTCCTCAATAATCCTGATCCCGCCGCCCTTGCCGCTCATTGCATGGAGGATATCGACAAGGATTTTGTGAAGCGGGTTAAAGACGGGGACATCATGGTGGGAGGCTTGAATTTTGGCTGCGGTTCCAGCCGGGAGCATGCCCCCATCTCCATCAAGGCTTCCGGCATTAGCTGCGTAATTGCAGAAAACTTCGCCCGCATCTTCTTCCGCAACGCCATCAATATCGGCCTGCCGGTTTTGGAATGCCCCGAGGCTGCTAAAGAAGCCGCCATGGGCGATGAAATAGAGGTGGATCTGGATAGCGGGGCCATCCACAATATCACAAAGGATAAGCATTATGTAGCCGCCGCCTTCCCGCCTTTTATGCAAAAGATCATCACTGCCGGCGGTTTGGTAGAATATATAAAAAATAAACGGGAGGGCTAGCCGGTGATGAATTACCGAGTCACAGTATTAAAAGGCGACGGCATTGGTCCGGAAGTTACCGATGAGGCTCTTAAAATTCTGGAGCTGGCGGGCCAGAAGTATGGCTTTACCCTGGAGTGCACCGAAGCCCTCGTTGGTGGCGGGGCCATCGATGCCACGGGAGATCCTCTGCCTCAGGAAACCATTGACCGGTGTAAGGCTGCCGATGCTGTATTGCTGGGAGCTGTGGGAGGGCCGAAGTGGGATCATCTGGCCGGCCAGCAGCGGCCGGAAAAAGGCCTGCTGCGGATCCGGGAGACCCTGGGTCTCTTTGCCAACCTGCGCCCGGCAATCGTTTATGCTCCTTTGCGCAGCGCTTCGCCGCTGAAAGATGAGATTTTAGGTGATGGCCTGGATATTCTGATCGTTCGGGAATTGACGGGCGGTATTTATTTTGGCAAACGGGGCCGCCGGGGAGAACCGGGCAGCCAGGAGGCTTTTGATACGGAGGCCTATGCCGAATATGAAATTCGCCGGGTAGGCCAGGCGGCTTTTGAATTTGCCCGCAAGCGGGGCAAACGCCTCTGCTCTGTGGATAAAGCCAATGTTCTGGATACTTCCCGTCTATGGCGGGAGATCATGGTTGATATCGGCAAAAGCTATCCTGATGTGGAATTATCCCATATGTATGTGGATAATGCGGCCATGCAACTGGTCCGCCATCCCCGCCAGTTTGATACCATCGTCACCAGCAATATGTTTGGGGATATCCTCTCCGATGAGGCTTCCCAAATCACCGGTTCCATCGGCATGCTGCCCTCGGCTTCTCTGGCTGCCGGCACCTTTGGGCTGTATGAGCCGGTTCACGGCTCGGCGCCGGACATTGCCGGGCAAAATATCGCCAATCCCATGGCTGCCATCTTATCCGCAGCCATGATGCTGCGTTATTCCTTCGGCCAAATGGCCGCCGCTGCCGCCATTGAAGAGGCGGTTAATCAGGTTTTGGCTGCCGGCCTCCGCACCGGGGATATTGCTTATGGCGGCGAAAAGCCCATTGGCACCAAGGAAATGGGCCAGGCTATTGCCAAAGCCATTCTTTAAATACCTGATTATTGGCAGGGCCCGTAAAAAAGGGTATACTTGATCCATGCTAGCTCAGGAGGTATACCTATGGAAAAAATCACGGCCAATAGTCTTTTAAAAACAAAACTGGCAGCCGGCCAAAAACTTACCGGCTGCGCCATACAAAGCCCCACGCCTGCATTTGCCGAAATCTGCGGGCTTGCGGGCTTTGATTTTTTATTTATTGACGCCGAGCACGGCCCCCTCTCTGAAGGAGACTGTCTGGCTATGGTGACGGCGGCCCAGTTGCGGGGAGTAGCTTCTTTGATCCGGGTGCCGGCTTCCCGGCCGGAGGTAATCCTCCGCTATATGGATATTGGGGCGGCGGGGGTCATCGTCCCCGGGGTCAGCAATGCCCGGGAAGCGGCGGCGGCAGTGGAGGCGGTCAAATATTATCCTCTGGGCCGGCGGGGTATTAATGCTACCCGGGCCTCTGATTACGGCTTGTCCCTGCCGATGAAGGATTATATAGCCCGCTCCAATGAGGAAACCATAGTCTTTCCTATTCTGGAGACAGCCGAAGCAGTAGAGCAGGCAGCGGCAATTCTGGCGGTACCGGGTATTGACGGCGGCATTATCGGCGCCGGCGACTTGGCCCAAAGCCTGGGCTATCCCGGTGAGACTTCTCATCCGGCGGTAAGGTCGGCCATAGACCGCCTGATGGCGGCGGGCCGGCAGACCGGCAAGCCCATGGCCAATGTGGTCCGCCCCGGCCAGCGGGTTCAGGATTATTATGGCAAAGGCTGTCAAATAGTCATAGTTTTTGCCTATAGTCTATTTGCCGCCGCCGCCAAGGCTTTCGTAGCGGAGGCCCAAGCCTAGTACTCTGTGACAACTTTTAGAAGTCACAAAGCACTAGCCCTCAAGATCCGACAGATTCGATTCGTCGATGGCAGGTTCCAGGGCTAAAGCCGGCACGGCTCCGGCCATGCCGGCCACTGCTGCATTCCGGCCTAATTCATCTTCGCCGGATTTTTCGTGCAGCATCTTTAATACCGGCAACGTGGTAGCCAGGGAAAGAATAAAAGTAAGAACATCGGCAATGGGCTGGGCGCATTGCACACCCAAAAGGCCGATGGTTGATGAAAGAATCAGCAGGGCAGGCAGCAGAAAGATGCCCTGGCGGGATACGGCCATGATAGAGGCTTGTATGGATTTGCCCAAAGATTGGGTCAGCATATTGCAAAGGATGACCCAGGCTTGCAGGGGCAGCACCAAACATTGCAGACGCAGAGCTAAAGTGCCGATACGGATAACCTCCAGATCCTCCCGCCGGAAAAGGGAGATGATATCAGGCGCCTCTATGAAAAACACAATTGCCATAAATGCGAGAAAGCTGACGGCCAACTTTTGACAATAGAAAAAGCTATCCCAAACCCGCTGGTATTTCTTCGCTCCGTAGTTAAAGCCGGCAAGAGGCATAAAGCCTTGGCCGAAGCCCAAAATAAACGACATCAGGAAATGATTGAGGCGGGCTACAATGGACATAGCGGCAATGGCGGCGTCGCCGTAAGGTGCGGCGCAGAGGTTTAGAAGAATGGTAGCGAAACTGGCCAGCATCTGGCGGTAAAAAGAAGGCAAGCCATTGGAGAGGATATAGCGGTAGACGCTCCAGACCGGCCGGAAATAGCGCCAACGGATTTGGACGCCGTTTGACTCCCGGGAAATGATATAATAAAGCAGGAAGAAGCTGAGAATCTGGCTGAGAACCGTGGCTGCGGCTGCGCCGCCGATGCCCCAGCCAAAGACGAAGATGAAGATGGGATCGAGAATAATATTGAGAAGGGCTCCGGTGCCGATACCGATCATGGAGAGGAAGCTATTGCCCTGAGAGCGCAGAATATTGTTCATCACAAAGGAGGAGGCCATAATAGGCGTTCCCAATAGGATAATCCGGCAATAATCCATGGCATAAGGCAGTATAGTAGGGGTGGCCCCCAAAGCGACAACCAGTTCTTCTAAAAAAATAATACCGGTAATGGAAAGCAGAGAGCCTAAAATCAAACCGCTAAAAAACGAGGTAGAGGCAAAAAGGTGAGCCCGCTCCAGATCTTCCTGGCCCAAAAGCCGCGATATGTTCATACCGGCTCCCATGCCCAAAGTAAAACCGATGGCCTGGATGATGGCCATCAGGGAAAAAACTATGCCTACGGCCCCGGAGGCGCTGGTGCTGATCTGACTGACAAAAAAAGTATCGGCCAGATTATAGACCGACGTGATCAGCATACTGATAATAGGCGGGATGGACAGGGTGCGGATCAGAGAAGGGATGGGTGTTTCCGTCATCATTTGAAAACGGCTTATGCCGGCATGCGCCATAGAAGGAGCCCCTTTCCGAGAGTAGTTATTACAAATTATTATAACTTATTATAACACAATATGTTGAAGTGGGCCAAAAGAAGGAGGAGGATTTAGTGAAAATGGGGCGAAAGAAACCGGGGGACAAAAAGATAAATACCTATGCCCCATTGCTGGCTGCCCTGGCTCGCCATACCGCCGGCAAAAGAGGGGCCTTTCACATGCCTGGCCACCACCAAGGCCGGGGTCAGTGGCCTCCCTTCAGCCGTCTGCTGGCAGAGCAGGGCCAGGCTCTGGATCTGACGGAGCTGCCGGGCTTGGATAATTTAGGCGCTGCCGCAGGCTGCATAGAAGCAAGCCAAAAAGCCATGGCCCGGCTGTCCGGTTCCCAAGAGGTTTTCTATTTGGTAAATGGCTCTACGGCAGGCTTGGAAGCGGCTATTCTGGCCATGAGCAGCCCTGAGGTTCCAACAGTTATGAGTGCTCATTGCCATATGGCAATTCATCAGGGTTTGATTCTTAGCGGCAGTAGGCCGGTGATTTTGCCTTGCCTGATTGATGGGGAATGGGGGTTGCCTTTGGGGGTGGATCAGGGGGCGGCCGGGGCTTATTTCAATGAGGGCGCTGTTCAGAACGCTGCTCAGAAGGCCGGGCAGGACAAAGGCTTATGGATTAGCTTAAACCCCTCCTATAATGGGGTGATTGCCGACCTGGCCTGGGAAAAGGAAATGCTAAGCCGGCGTCCGGGCTGGGGTTGGCTGGCAGATGAGGCCCACGGCGCTCATTTGCCCTTTGCCGGCCAGGCGCCGGGACCATCCCCTTTTAGTGCTCTTTATTGGGGCGCCGATGTAGTGGTGCAAAGCGCCCATAAGATGGGCTGCGGTTTTACCCAAACGGCTCTTCTCCATTGCAACTGCCGGGAACTGGCAGGCAAGCTGAGGCAAGGGATCAATATTATGCAATCCTCCAGCCCCTCTTATTTGCTCATGGCTTCTTTAGATGCCTGGCAAGCCTATTTGCAGGAGGGGGGACGCCAAAGACTGCGGGAGGCGGCGGAGCTGGCCCGGGAGCTGGCCTGCCGGATCAGGGCTCTCGGCGGCTACCGGCTATGGCAGGACGAACTGCCGGCTTCTTATACGGCGGATCCCCGGAAGATTACGGTATCCGCCGCTGAACTGGGCCTGGACGGCTTTGCTTTGGCGGCGATATTACGGCAGAAGTATGGTATAGATACGGAGCTGGCTGCCGCTGATTATGTATTGTTCATCGTGAATTTGGGCCTTGATCCGGAACAGGGAGATTATCTGGTAAAGGCTCTGGAGGAAATTCAAGAGCATTACGGCTGCAAAGGGAGAAAAAGCGAAGGGGCAAAAGGCGGCGAAGCCGGAGACGGGGCAGAGCAAAAAAAGCAAAAGGCGGCCAAAGCAGAAAGCAAAAAGCTTTTAGCGGACATGTACCGCTCCGGACAAAAACCTTGGCAGCCTGTACTTTCTCCCCGGGAAGTTTTTTTCTCTCCCCGGCAGCAAGTGAAGCTGGAGGAGGCAAAAGACCGTTTGGCTGCCGTGCCTTTAGTACCTTACCCTCCGGGGATTCCGCTGGTTTTTCCCGGCATGGCTATCAGCGGGGAGGCTATCGCCGGTTTGAAAGATTGGCTGCAAGCGGGGCAAACCTGCAATGGCTTGGCCAGGGCGGGGGATCAGATTTTTGTTGAGGTTTTAGCCGAGTAAACAAAGCGGCAAAATAAAATAACAGCAAAAGGCAGCCCCCCTTCCAGACGGGGCTGCTTTTTGCCTATTGATAATGTATTGGGAGAGCAAAGAGAAGCAAATCAATCGGTTCTAATCTGCAGTCAGCTCCAGCGCTGCGTCAACTCGTTGGGGATGTTCAGGTGATCCAATACCCGGGCTACCGTATGATTGACCACCTGGTCCAGACTGGCGGGCCGGTTGTATAAAGCCGGTACCGGCGGCATCATGACTACGCCAAGCCTGGTTAGGGTAAGCATGTTTTCCAGGTGGATGCTGGTCAAAGGCGTTTCTCTGGGCAGAAGGATCAATTTTCTTTGCTCTTTCAGGGTAACGCTGGCGGCCCGGATAATCAGGTTCAACTCCAGGCCCTGGGCGATACCTGCTAAAGTTTTCATACTGCAAGGGGCAATAACCATACCTTGATGCTGAAAGGAGCCGCTGGAGAGGGAGGCCCCCAGATCGTTGAGACTGTGATGATAAGAGGCTAAAGCGATAACCTCCTCCACCGTATAATCTGTTTCCATTTCGATGGTTTTTTTGGCCCAATCGGAGAGAATCAGATGAGATTCTTTTCCGGCTTCCCTGAGGGCTTCCAAAAGCCGAATGCCATAAATGGCTCCTGATGCGCCTGAAATGGCTACAACGATTTTTTTCATGATGCGTCTCCCGTATTTGTTAAGTCGTCAACTGAAGAGGCGGGCATAACTATGGAGTTTTCCCATTCCTCGAAAGCTGCCAAGCCCGCTGTTTCTTCTGGCGGTTCCTGGGAATGGTGATGAGGCAGGGCAACCGCTTTATCTTTAGTACGGTAGAGATAGAAGGTGATTGCTATAAAAATAACCAGGCCTATGATATTAAGCAGGTAATAAGGTAAAAACATCAACAGGCAGGCAACAAGCATCACGCCTATTTCCCAGTAAGAGAGAATGCGGAAAAACCAAGAGTTTATGCCGCCGGTGAGGGCAACTACACCAAACAACGTAAAGATAACGGAGAAAACAGTATCGATATAATTAGTAGATTGTAAAATGATCTGAGGCTGATAAATAAAGACAAAGGGGATGACAAAAGCTACAATTCCTATTCGTACCGCTGTGAATCCTACCTTAATGGGATCGGCATCAGCTATGCCTGCCGCAGTATAAGCAGCCAGAGATACCGGAGGCGTCATGGTGGCCATGGCGGAAAAGTATACGATAAACAAATGAGCGGCCATGGGAGAGACGCCAACATTAATAAGGCCCGGTGCTGCTAAGGAGGCCGCCAGCAAATAGGTGGGGCTGATGGACATACCCATACCTAAAATAATGGTAACCAGCATAGTAAGCAGCAATGCGGGGAAAAGCATACCCCGGCCTAAAGCCATAATCAGGGAAGTGAATTTTGCTCCCAGCCCCGTCAGGTTGATAACACCGATGACCAGACCGGCGGTGGCGCAGGCCAGGGCAACGGGCATCAGGGAATAGGTAGAGCCTACTAGGGACTTAACTAAGCCTTTTACCGTGATGGGGTATTTGGGATTGCGGCTGATCAGCGCGATGACGATCATCCAGACAATGGCTTCCAAAGCCACCCGGGAGGGGCTTAATCCCATAAAGAGGCGGGCTACCAGCCAGATCAGGGGAAATAAGTACTGAATGCCTTTAATCAATATTTTTAATACAGGTGGTTTGTTTTCTTTGCTATCACCTTTTAAATTTTGCCGTACGGCTTCAAAATCTACAGCAAAGAAAACAGCGCCGTAATAAAGCAAAGCAGGAATGACAGCGGCGATCAGCACCTGGGTATAAGTGACGCCGATGATTTCCGCCATAAGGAAAGCTACGGCTCCCATAACGGGAGGCATGATAGTGCCGCCGCAGGAAGCTGCAGTTTCTACAGCGCCGGCAAAATAAGCGGGATAACCGGAGCGCTTCATCATCGGTATGGTCATGGCGCCGGTGGTGGCCACATTGGAAATAGGGCTGCCGGAGATAGAACCAAACAAAGCGCTGGCTACTACTGCAGTTTTAGCATGACCACCCCTGGTGGAACCGGCTATGGATCTGGAAAGATCAAAAAAGAAGTCGCCGCCGCCGGTGGAGTTAAGAAATTCTCCGAATACGACAAACATCAGCACATAGGAAGTAGCAATGCCAACGGACTCGCCAAAGATACCGCTGGTTGTCATAAACATCTGCTCAATTACTTTGGCAAAAGTAAATCCCCTGTGACCGAACATACCAGGCACATACTTGCCAAAAAACGGATAAAACAGCAAAATAACGCTGATGAGAGTAAGGGGATAGCCTATGGCTCTTCTGGTTGCTTCCAGTACCAAAAGAATAGCCAAAATACCAAAAATGAAGTCCGTAGTAGTAACGGGATCAAAAAAAGGAGTGCGAAATACATAGCGGCTAGTATTAAGAATAATATATAAGCCGATCAGGATGCTTAATACCGCTAATATATAATCGATAGTCCGGATATTTTTTGTTTTGGCATTAGGAACAGTGTAACGCAGCAGGGTCATAGCTAAAAGGGCAGCAATGAAAACTCCTCTATACATAATGGCATGGGGATGAGAAAAAACAGAAGCATAAATTCCATATAGAGCTAAAGCTGCAGCACTGTAATAAATGAGATTACCTATAAAGGATCCTTTCAAATCCCGTTTTGAACCTTTATCCAGGAAAGCCACGGAATAACCACCTCTCCTACATTATCTTTTTAAAAAAGCGGGGAGTTAGCTTCCCCGCTTTTTTAGTACACGTTACAGGACGCCTGCTTCTTTATAAGCTTTAGCAGCGCCAGGATGGAGTTCTATACCGGTATCCACCATATCTGACGGTTGCAAATCCTTTAGGTTGTTGTGGATGGAACGAAGATAATCGATGTTCTCCAGAAATGCCTTAGTGATTTGGTAAACTTCCTGTTCCGAACGGTCGTCACTGGTTATTAAAACTACCTGAGAACTGAAAGAAGTAAGATCCCCGGTCATAAAAGCATAGGCATCTTGCGGTATGGAAGCAGCGGAATAGCCGTAATTATCTACCATCTGCCGGACCTTATCCTGGTCGATAGGCAGCAACTGCACTTCTTTATTACTGGATACCTGCTGCAAAGGACCATTGGGAGCCAGGGTCAGCAAAGTAAAGCCATTGATGATATCATCGCCATACATGGTAGCGGCCTCACCCATATCTTTAAATAGGATCTGGCCACCCCAGGACTCAATATCCCCATAAGTCATACCATAAGCTTCCAGAATACGTTTTGTTGCTAACTCACCGGTGGAACCAGGATCGCCCACAGCCAGCTTGATGGGGACCTTGTTTTCTTTAATGTCGCCAATACTGGTTAAGCCCAGCTTCGGGCTGACCGCAAATTGCAGAGGGCTGCCGTAGAACGAGGCTACGCCTCGAATGTTAGTATAGGCTTGAGTAAAAGGATCTTCGCCTTTTACGCCGGCTACGGCAATGACGCTATGGGTCAGGCCTAATTCCGCTTCTTTATCGCTGACAACGGGTACGTCGGAAACGCCGCCGCCGGGTACAACAGTCACGGAAGAGCCTTTATTGCTGCGAATAATGGCTTCCGCCATTCCGGCGCCTATCATATCCCAGACTCCGCCGCCCCCGGGTGTAGCACCAGCCAGGTAGATTTTAAATGTTTCCTGTGCTGGTGCGGATGCAGGGGCGCCGTCACCGGAAGAGGAGGGTGGTGTGGTAGATGTAGTAGGTGTAGTAGTGCCGCTTTGACCGCAGGCGCTTATGAGTAGGGTAAGCATCAAAAATAAACAGAAGATTTTTCCTATTTTTTTGGCTAACATAAACTTCCCCCTATCTTTATTCAATTCGATCTGACGAACATTGGGGAATTAATCCGAATCTACGATTTCGTCAGCCTCTTCATCCAGGAAACGGGCCTGGCAGAAGGGGCACATCATTTTTCGATCCTTGTGGCGATAATCGTCAACGGCTGCATAAAACTTTTTTTTGCATTTAGGGCAGGCGACCCAGAAGATTCTTGACATAACTAACACCAATCCTTTCCTAGATAATCCTTTAATTGAATACGGTCCATGACTTCTTTAGGCACGCTGATTTTTTCTTCGTAGGGGCGGGTCATAGGCTTGGTGGCGTCAATAATCATTTTTGTACCAATTCCTTCAATGGTACAGGAAGGATCCAGCAAACCTCCCCGGCAATGGGGAATGATGGTTACGTCTTTATCGGCTTGAACCCGGGTGGCGATGGCCCACAAGACTTCCTTTTCATTGAAGGGATCGATATCCTCATCCACTACTACAATATGCTTTACGATATCGTGATGGGGAAGGGCTGCCAGCCCCGCCATTTTTGCTTCGCCGTTGAACCTTTGCTTTATTGAAATATAGGCATGGAAGCGGCAGCAGCCGGAAATCGGCAGATGAACGGCTTGAATACCAGGCATGAGGCGCTTCAATTCTTCGTAAAAGCAAGCTTCTTTGGCAATGCCTCCCACGATGGAGGTATCGGGATGACCACAGAGAACATTCAAATAAATAGGATTCTTACGGTGGGTAATAGCCTTGATTTTCACCACGGGAGACCAACGCTGAGGGCCGTAATAACCGGTAAATTCGCCGAAGGGGCCTTCCGGTTCCCTTAAATTTGGCAGAATTTCACCTTCGATGATGATCTCGGCATCTGCCGGCACCATCAGCTTATCACCGTAGGTTTCCGAAGGTACCAGCCGCAGAGGTTCCTGGAGGAGGCCGCCGATGATTTCATACTCATCGCTTTGCATAGGTAATATGGATTCGGACCCTAAGTAGAAACAGGGATGGTGGCCTAAAACGTGGGCGATGGGCAAGGGTTCGCCTTTTTCCTGTGCTCTCATAAAATAATTCCAAAGATGACGGGGACTCATCCAGATCCGGGATTCGTCTTTGCCGGCGATGATCATCCGGTGATGGGAGGCATTATAAACACCGGTATCCGGGTCCGCTGCCACTACCACATCCGGCAGGTAGGGAAGGCCGTCCATTTCGTGATGGGTCAGCACCGGCAGCTTATACATATCTACGTCGTTGCCGGTGAGTATCACTTCTTTGCAAGGAGCCTGAGATTTGTCTACAACAACAGGCTTGATGGGCTGATGGGCCAAACGGGAGTATTCCAGACTGGTTTCCATTTGCCATTTATCTTTGGGCAGCTCCAGGGCAAGAGCACAGTGGGCCCGGTTGGCAAATACGTTGCTGGTCAGACGAAAGCCGCTGGGTTCACCATAATTGTTTTTGATGTTCTCAAACATTAGCATAGGGTAGCGGTTTTGGTCCTCCAGCTTTTGCTGAATGGCAACCACTTCGAACTTAGGATCCACCTCTTTCGTAATGGTGACCAGGTCCTCCGGCATTTCCTTTTGCATCTTATCTAAAAAGTAGCGTAAATCTTTTGGCACAGGATATCTCCTCCTTACCTTTTTTAAAAGACAAATAACCACCGATGGGCCCTCATCGTTTTCCTTTTTTATGCTATGCAGTCTGCGCTGTGACCAGTATAGCAAATATAAAAAAGAATAGAAGATTACAATGTACGGACTTTTCAGTGGCTAGAGAGTTTTTTTTTACAATGTAAGGCACTTTTCAGTTAATTGCCAATTTTTACGCCGCCCCGCTTGACTTTAAAGCCTCGCAACAGTACATAACTGTTAACGTTGTTGATACCAGGCAAATTATAGATGGCGTCTTTCATGAAATCCTGCAGGTGGTTGTTGTCATATAAGCTGGCATGGACGTGCAATGTACTAGGACCCGTCATTTGATTGACGCTTTGGACAAACTTATTGGCCGCTAAGGCTTTTGCCACTTCGTGGAGCTTGCTGGGATGGACGCCGATTTCGAAGAAGGCCGATAGATGATAACCGGCTTTGGCAGGATTGATGATGATGCTGAAACGTTCGATAACTCCCGATTCTACTAAGTCGTTGACTCTTTCCCTGACGGTAACCCTGGTTAGATTCAGGCGCCGCCCCAATTCAGCATAGGACATCCTGGCATCCTCACAAAGGAGATCCAATATTTTTTGGTCGGTTTCATCAATTTTTTTCATGGCGCACCTCCACTTTTCATCTCCCGTATCGTTCTTCCCGCATTTCTTTGCGTCTCTTAGTGTACCAAAAAAGCTTGTGGTAAGAAATAGGCAATTGTGGTATCATATAAATTGATATAAATAAAATGATAAAGCTTTTATGCTATGTACAATATATAAATAATTACTAAAGTATTAAGAAAGAGGAGGCGTAAAAAATGAAGCTAGTCATGTGTGTCGTCGATGATATGGATATTCATGCTTTGCTGGACGCTTTGTCGGAAGGAGGCTTCCAAGCCACGAAGCTGGCCAGCAGCGGCGGTTTTTTGCGCCGGGGCAATACTACTTTGCTGATTGGCGTAGAAGACGACAAAAAAGAAGAAGTAATCCAGGTGGTCCGGCGGGTCTGCAAGCCCCGGAAGCAAATGGTACCCATGACCCCCATGCTGGCGGCGGAGGAAAGCATTATTCCCGTGGATGTGATGGTCAGAATGGGCGGAGCCACCGTATTCGTTTTGGATGTGGTGGAAAACTACAAGATTTAGGAGAAGCAATGTCCCCAGTATCTTTACCGGCCAGCAGCCTGCCTTTGACCGGCAGGCAAAAGATAAGTCACGCACTGATATTTAAAGGCGGCAATGCCCAGGTTCTTTTTGAGGAAGCCGGCCGCCTGACGGCATATTTGAATTGCCTGAGCGATGAGCCAAGCGGCCGGCCTTGCGGCAGCTGTGTTCATTGCCGTCAAATCAAGTCGGAGGTTTTTCCTTATTGGTTTACCATTGCTCCCCAGGGCGCGGCGGGGCTGATTCAGATTCGCCAGATCCGGGAGCTGCAGGCTAAGCTGATGGGAAAAGCCCCTGCCGGCCAGGTTAAAGTAGCCGTTTTGCTGGAAGCCCACCGGATGAGGGAGGAAAGCCAAAACTGCCTGCTGAAAACCCTGGAGGAGCCGCCGGAGGATACGGTGCTGCTGCTTTTGACGGACAGGCCCCAGGATCTGCTGCCGACGGTGCGCTCCCGCTGCCAGCTCATTGATTTTGGCTGCCGGCAGTTTTTGCCTGCCCAAGCAGAATTAGATCTGGTCCTGGATGTAGTGAGAGCCCTGGAAAGCCAGGGCTATTATGCCGTGTTTGATAAAGCTGCCTTTGTGGAAGGCAGCCGCAAAAAAAGGCTGCCGGAATTTTTGGCTGCCTTGGAGTTTTTGTTGCGGGAAAGCCTGGTCAGCCATTTGAGCCCCCAGGCCGCGGAAAAAGGCCTTATAGAAGACCTGCCGGCAGGGTTTGCTGCCGATGGCCGAAATTTTTTAGCCGCTTTGGAAGAGGTTTGGCAGGCCGGCTATTTTCTGGAACGCAACGTTAATGCCTTATTAATTTTGGAAAATTTATTCCTTAAAATAAACAAGTTGAATATTAGAGTGACAAAAGGAGGCTGAACCCTTGATCGAAGTGGTTGGCGTCAGATTTAAATCATCAGGGAAAATTTATTATTTTGATCCGATAGGACTTACGATTCCTGCCGGCACCGATGTTGTGGTGGAGACGGCCAGGGGTCTCGAATATGGCAAGGCCGTTCTCGGCAACCGTCAGGTAGAACTTAAAAAAGTAGTGCAGCCTCTGCGCAAAGTAATCCGGCTGGCTACGGTGGAAGACCGGGAAAAAATGCTGGCAGCCCAGGAAAAAGAAGAACAGGCCAGAGCCTTGTGTCTGGAAAAAATCGTCCAGCGGCAGCTACCGATGAAGCTGGTGGGAGTAGAGTACTCCTTTGACGGCAGCAAAGTTTTGTTTTATTTTACGGCGGAAGGCCGGGTGGATTTTCGGGAGCTGGTCAAGGATCTGGCAGCTATATTTAAAACCAGAATCGAACTGCGCCAGATAGGCGTACGGGATGAAGCCAAAATGCTGGGCGGATTGGGTTCTTGCGGCCGGGAGCTTTGTTGCGCTTCTTTTCTCAGTGATTTTGAGCCCGTATCCATCCGCATGGCTAAGGAGCAAAACCTTTCCCTTAATCCCAGCAAGATATCGGGTATTTGCGGACGTTTGATGTGCTGCTTAAAATACGAGAGCTATGGCTATGAATGCAACAAAAAGTGCCGCTGCCCCAAAAATCAGGAAAAGCAGAAAGATCCCTCAGAAATAGAGCTGGCGGAGGAACTGTTGAAGGAAGGCTACTTAACGGAAGCCGATTTGGCGGATTACCCGGAGCTGGAGGAGATCATCGTGCAGGTTAAGGAAAAAGACGAGGAGCAAGACAAATGAGCCTGAGCGAAAGGCTTTCCCGCATCGAAAAAAGCCAGCGGCTTTTGCAGGAAGAAATTCAGCAGGCTAAGCAGGAAGCCAGGCTTTTGGAAGAAGAGAACCAAAGGCTGCGGCGGCAGCTTTGCCAGATGGGGGATGGCGATTTTCAACAAATGTCCGCCAATGGATTAAAAATCCAACAAACGGCGCAAGATAATCTGGAAAAACTATATCAGGAGGGCTTTCACATCTGCCACCTGTTTTTTGGCCAGGAAAGAAAAGGCGAATGCTTGTTTTGCCGGGGGTTTTTGGGCAAATGAGTGAAGAACAAGCCTTTCAATTGCCAAAAAGCAAAGAGGTGGCCCCTTTAATATCGGGGACTTTATATATTGTGGCCACCCCCATTGGCAATCTGGAGGATATGACTCTGCGGGCTTTGCGTATTCTGGGCGGCGTAGACCTGGTGGCCGCCGAGGATACCAGGCGCACCGGTTTGCTTTTGCATGCTTACGGACTCAAGAAGCCTCTGGTAAGCTGCTTTGCCCATAATGAAGAAAAGCAAAGTAAGCGGCTGCTGGAGCTTTTGCAGGAAGGCAAGACCGTGGCCCTGGTCAGCGACGCCGGCATGCCCGGCATATCGGACCCCGGGGCCAGATTGATCCGCCAGGCAGCGGCTGCCGGTATCCCTCTTACCGTGGTGCCGGGGCCCTCGGCAGGCCTGACGGCTTTAGTGGCTTCAGGCCTTGACACCGACGCTTTTGCCTTTGGAGGTTTTTTTCCCAGGGAAACCAAGGCCAGGAAAGCATGGCTCACTGATTTTGGCAATTTTCCCGGCACCTTGATTTTTTATGAAAGTCCCAAACGTCTGATTGCTACGTTAACTTTCCTCCAGGCAGCCTGGGGGGAGCGGCGCTGTTGCGTGGCCAGAGAGTTGACGAAGCGCTATGAAGAATTTCTGCGGGGCAGTTTGCCGGAAGTAATCGCAAGGCTGGAACAGATGCCGGAGGTCAAAGGGGAAATCGTGGTGGTTCTGGAGGGTTTCCATAAGGCAAAAGGCCCGAGTCTGAATGCTGATGAGTTGGAAGGTCTGGGCAGAAGCTTATTGGCCCGGGGACTCAGCAAGAAGGAGGCCAGCAGGCAGTTGGCTTGCGAAACCGGTCTGGCTGCCAAGGACATGTATGCCCTGCTGGTGTCCTGGGGCCGGGAAGAAGGCTGATTGCCGGCTTTGCCTGCCGGCAAATGACAAAAAAGAACATCTCGGAGGACGAGATGCTCTATCATGCAAAAATAGTATGCTTTAATTCTGCTTAGTCAAATATCTTTTTAGAAAGTCTCGATCAAGCTCTTGGCACAATCTTTGCAGATCAATTTATTGTGGAAGTGATGAACATTATTGGCGCTGCCGCAGAAAATGCAGGCAGGCTCATATTTTTTCAGGATAATCTTTTCTTCATCAACATAGATTTCCAGTGAGTCCTTCAAATCAATTCCCAATGTACGGCGCAATTCAATGGGAATAACCACGCGGCCTAGCTCATCAACTTTTCTGACAATACCTGTAGACTTCATCAACATTTCTCCTTTCTTATTTAATGTATTCTAAATTACTCTCAAGTAAAGAATAACAATACTTCCAATTAAAGTCAACATCAAAACGACATTTGAGAAGAAAAACTTTGTAAATTCTTTTTTTGGACAAGTTAATTGCCCAAAAATGTAAAAAAATAGGAGGACAATATGGAAAAGCAGAGATTTTACATTACTACCCCCATTTATTATCCCAGCGCCAATGCCCATATCGGCCACGGACTGACCACGGTTTTGGCCGACGCCATGACCAGATACAAGAAAATGCAGGGCTTTGAAACCCGCTTTCTTACCGGTATGGACGAGCATGGCCAAAAAATAGCCAAGGCCGCTGCCGCCGGCGGCAAAAGCCCTCAGCGTCATGTGGATGATATGGCGGTAATTTGGCAAAATCTCTGGCAAAAGCTGATGATCGACAATGATGATTTCATCCGGACAACGGAGGAGCGTCATATTAAAGGCGTGGAAAAGCTGTTCCAAACCATATATAAGAAAGGGGACATTTATTTGTCCCATTATCAGGGCTGGTACTGCGTTTCCTGCGAAACCTATTTTACCGAAAGGCAAGTGGGCGAAGAACATATATGTCCTGATTGCGGCAAGGCTGTGGATATTATTGAAGAAGAAAGCTATTTTTTCCGGATGTCCAAGTATCAGGACCGCCTTCTTAACTACATTGAAGAAAATCCTGATTTCATCCAACCGGCCAGCCGCCGCAATGAAATGATCAATTTTGTCAAAGGCGGGCTGGAGGATCTCTGTATCTCCCGGACTTCTTTTGACTGGGGTATTCCCGTTCCCATTAACGAAAAGCACGTCATCTACGTTTGGTTTGACGCTTTGAGCAACTATATTACCGCTTTAGGCTATGGCTCCGACGACACTTCTTTATATGACGCCTTCTGGCCGGCGGACGTACATCTGATGGCCAAGGACATCATACGTTTTCATACGGTAATTTGGCCCATCATTCTCATGGCTGCCGATTTGCCTTTGCCCAAGAAGGTTTTCGGCCACGGCTGGGTTTTATTGGACTCCGGCAAAATGTCCAAGTCTAAGGGCAATGTGGTAGATCCTCAGTTGCTCATCGAAAAATACGGTGTGGCAGCCGTCCGTTATTTTTTGCTGCGGGAAATCCCCAGCGGCCAGGATGGCTATTATTCCGAAGGAGCTCTGGTTCAGCGGATCAATATCGACCTGGCCAATGACTATGGCAATTTGGTTTCCCGGACAGTAGCCATGATTGAAAAGTATTTTGAAGGCATAGTGCCGGCAGCAGGCAGCCCGGAGCCCATCGATCAGGAGCTGGCAGCCCTGGCCGCCGCCGTGGTGCCGGAAGCAGCCTCTTATATGGACAAATTGGATTTTGCGGGCGCTTTGGCGGCGGTTTTTAAGCTGATCAGCCGGGCCAACAAATACATCGATGAGACGGCGCCCTGGACTTTGGCCAAAGACCCGGCAGACCGGCAGCGGCTGGCCACCGTAATGGCGCATCTTTTGGAATCCGTAAGGATTGCTACGATGCTTCTGACTCCCGCTATGCCCAATATACCTCCTTTGGTCTGGGCCCAAACCGGCCACGATCCCCAGGCCTGCCGGGATTGGCAGCAACTGGCTTGGGGCGGTACTAAGGCGGGGCAGCAAGTAAAGAAGGGCGAAGGCCTTTTCCCCAGAATCGAATGGAAAGAAGAAGAGCCTAAAGAGGCGGCTAAGGCAGAAGCTGCGGCAGCAAAGGCTGAGCCGGCAACGGCGGAAGCGGCAACGGCAGAACCGGCCCTTATCGATTATGAAACCTTTGCCCAAGTGGACCTGCGGGTAGCGGAGGTTTTGGCATGCCAGCCCGTTCCCAAGGCCGACAAATTACTGAAGCTGGAAATCGCCATCGGTGAAGAGCGGCGGACGTTAGTGGCTGGCGTGGCCCAACATTATACGCCGGAAGAAATGGTGGGACGAAAAATCATCGTGGTGGCCAATTTAAAGCCGGCCAAGCTGCGGGGAGTGGAGTCTCAAGGTATGCTGCTGGCCGCCGCCGACGGCGACCGGCTGGAAGTGATTACTCTGCCGCCGGATGTGGCCAGCGGCTCAAAGGTTCGATAGATCAAATCAGCTAAAGGAAAGGTAGAAAACAGAATGTGGTTTGACAGCCATGCCCATATAGATGATACGGATTTTGCCGGCGACCGGGAAGAGGCAATCACAAGAGCAACGGCGGCGGGAGTTACCCGCTTTGTTAATATCGGCTGCAGCCGGGAGGCGGCTCTCAATACCCTTGAGCTGGTGGAGAAGTACGATGGTATTTATGGCACTGTGGGCTTGCACCCCCATGATGCGAAAGATATGACCGATGAATTGCTGGCAGAAATCAAAGGCTGGGCAGCCCATCCAAAAATTGTGGCCATCGGTGAAATCGGCCTGGATTTTCATTATGACTTTTCTCCCCGGGATGTTCAGCGCCAGGTGTTTCGCCGCCAGATAAGACTGGCTAAGGAGCTGGGCATGCCCATTACTATCCATGACCGGGAGGCCCACCGGGAAAGCTTCGATATCCTGACGGAAGAAGGGGGCTGGGCCAATGGCGGCATTTTCCATTGCTATTCCGGCAGCGCCGAAATGGCGGCGGAAATCGTTAAAAAGGGATTCCATATCTCCTTTTCCGGCGTGGTCACGTTTAAAAATGCCGAAAAGCTGCGGCGGGCGGCAGCAGCAGTACCTTTAGACAGGCTGCTGATCGAAACGGACTGTCCCTATTTATCCCCCTTGCCTTACCGGGGCAAAAGAAATGAGCCTGCCTATGTGGTGGAAACGGGGAAGGCTCTGGCAGAGCTGCGGGGTGTTACGGTGGAGGAAATGGCCCGGCTTACCTGGGAAAACGCCTGCCGGGTTTACCGTTTGCCCTTATGAGCAGTTGCGGGCAGAGCGGCAAGGATAATCCGGCGAGGCAGGCCCCAAGGGCGACCCGGGATAGCCTGCCTTTAATTCAAGAGGTCATTGTAGTAGAGGGCAAGGATGACGTGGCCGCAATAAAAAGAGCCTGCCGGGCTCAAACGATTATTACCAGCGGTTTGGGTATTTCCCGGGAAATTGTCGAAGAAATTCGAGAAGCCCAGAAACGTTGCGGCGTCATTATTTTAACGGATCCTGACGGTCCCGGCGCTAAAATTCGCCAGATTATCAATCAGAGAGTGCCCGGCTGCAAGCAGGCTTATCTCTACCATGACCGCCGGCAAAAAAACAGGCCTGTGGGCGTGGAATATGGATCGCCGGCGGAGATACTGGCTGCTTTAACGGCTGCTAAGGCTACTTTGGCCGTCCAGCGGCCTCAGGTTTTTAGTCTGGCGGATATGGTTGAGTTGGGCTTGGCCGGCGGCGAAGGCGCTCAAGAAAAACGGGACTGGCTTTCCCGGCGACTGCGGTTGGGCCAGACTAATGGCAAGCAATTTCTAAGGCGGCTTAATGACTACGGCATCAGCCGGGAGGATTTTTTGGCAGCTTATCAGGAGATGGAAGGAAAAATATGAGCAAAGATCATCCGGCTCTGGCAGCCCTAAGACGTCAGGGATTCCGGTTCAAAAAAGAATTGGGGCAGAACTTTCTGTTTAATTCCTTTATATTAGAGGAGATTGCCGATGGAGCCGGCGTTACCACAGGAGACCTGGTTATTGAAGTGGGGGCCGGCGCCGGCACCTTGACGGCGGAACTGGCTGCCAGAGGCGCCCGGGTAAAGTCTATCGAGCTGGACCGCTCTCTGGTTCCCTATTTGCGGCAGCGATTTAAAGAGGAGCCGGCGGTAGAGATCATTCAAGGCGACGCCATGAAGCTGGATCTGGAGGCTTTGGCCCTTCAAGAAGGGCGTCCAACCTATAAAATTGCTGCCAACTTGCCCTATCATATATCTACACCCTTTGTCACCATGGCTTTCCGGCAGTTGAAGGGGCTGGAAGGGGGCGCCATTATGCTGCAAAAAGAAGTGGCGGATAAGATCTTGGCCTCTCCGGGAGACGAGGGCTACGGCCTTTTAGCCTTAGCCGCCGCCTGGTACGGTGAGGTAAAGCTTTTAATGGAACTGGAGCCGGATTACTTTACGCCGCCGCCGCCGGTGAATTCGGCAGTGATTACCTTTCGCCGCCGTCCGCCGGCCTTGGTGGACGCAGTGGAAGAAAAGGCCCTCTGGCTGGTAATCCGGGGGTTGTTTAACCAGCGGCGCAAAAGTCTGCTTAACGGCCTGAAATCCCTGGGGGCTTTTCTGCCCGCCGGCGGCAAAAGCTGGCAGGAAGTCCTTGAAGAGGCCGGTATCGACAGCCGCAGAAGGCCGGAGACCCTTGCTTTAGAGGAGTTTGGCGCCATCGTAACCATAGCCGGTTATGGCGCCAAGGCAAATGCCTAAAGCTTTCTGCCGGCGATAAGCTAAACTGAGCAAAATTGCATGTTTGTACTTTGGCGAAGGGGTTTTTGTGCAAAAATGCAAGTTTGTAGGAGGTGTTTTGGCCTGAAAATAGGGTTTTCAGCCCATTTTTGGGCCAAATCTATTATAAGGCAGTGATTTGAGGGTGACAAAGCTGCAATTTTGCTCAGTTAGGCGGTGCGAACGGCGACAAAGCTGCAATTTTGCACAGTTGGGGGCGCGAACGGTGACAAAGCTGCAATTTTGCTCAGTTAGGCGGTGCAAATGGCGACAAAGCTGCAATTTTGCACCTTGTTACTGCCCGCCTGCCAAATATGGCCGGCTGCAGTATTCCTTCGTCTAAATAAAAGAAGCTTTAGCCTGACCCCAAGGGTCACCGCCGAAGCTTCTTTTTCATATGATGGGTCTAAAGGAGGGAGGGATATGGCGCCAAAAATTGCACCGGGGGATGTGGTAGCCAGGATATCCCATCGTCAGGATATATTGTTTCGGGTGATGGAAATCTGCCAGGTGGAAGGAAAAGGAGAGCAGGCTATTTTGCGGGGGTTGGATATTCGCCTGGTGGCCGACGCTCCTCTAAGTGATCTGGTAAAAAAGAATCCGTCGGAGATCAGCCGCAGCCGTCAAGCCTATATTCGGAAAAACAGCGACCTGATGCGGCGGGTCTTTGAACGCCGGGCGGAGGAACAATCCCGAAATTTTATGCGGGGTCCTTTCACTATGGTGGGGGGCAGCGGCGAGGAAAAGGATTATTTTGAACTGCCCGGCTCCGTGCTGCACCTGGATGGTGATAAGGACTACCTGGATATCTGCCGTACCACATACCATCAATTAGGAATTAAAGCCAATACCATACCGGTGCCGGAAAAAAAACAGCCGGAGCTGGTAGCGGGTTATTTAAAGCAATATAAACCGAATATCTTAATTTTAACCGGTCATGATGGTCTCATTAAAAATAACAAAGAATTCAGAGATGTGAAAAACTACCGCCATTCCCGGTATTTTGTTGAAGCGGTAACCAAAGCCCGGGAGTATGAGCCCAATAAAGATAATTTGATTATTTTTGCCGGCGCTTGTCAGTCTCATTATGAGGCCCTGATTGAAGCCGGCGCCAATTTTGCCAGTTCCCCCGGCCGGGTGCTGATCCACGCCTTCGATCCCGTGTTTTTAGCGGAAAAGCTGGCCTATACTTCTATATTTGACGTGCTTTCTTTGCGGGATATACTCAGCAATACCATCACCGGCACAGAAGGAGTAGGGGGTATTGAGACACGGGGCTGTCTCCGGCTGGGTTTTCCTAAAGGCAGCTACTAAAAGGGCCGCCTGCTAAGGGCGCCGTTCTCCCTGTTTTGAGTGGCCTAAAATGCAAAGGGGCAATCTGCACATAACCGAAAGCTTTGCACAGATTACCCCTGAGATCAGCTTATTAACAACTCTTACCTCAGATTAATCCTCGCAAGGAGGCGTGAGGATGTCTATATTGCCGAAAACATCGGGACGCCGGTCTTTGTCTGCATCGATAGACCAATTGCCTTCTTGGGAAAAGAAATATTTTTGCCGGGCCAGGGCCACGTCAATTTCTGCCGTAATCATCTCTTCCCCTTCCTCGCCGGCTTGAGCAATGATGCGGCCGTTAGGATCGACTATGCGGCTGCCGCCGATAAAATGGCTGCCCCGCTCGTCCCCTACCCGGTTGCAGGACATAAAGTAGATTTTGTTTTCAAAGGCCCTGGCAATAGGCAAAACCTCCCGGGTGTGTTCACTGCCCCGAGGCCAGTTGGTGAGATTAATGACCATATCGGCGCCTTTGAGGGCGAAATGGCGGGTCAGCTCCGGGAAACGAATATCGTAGCAAACAATCATGCTGATTTTGCCGATGGCGGTTTCGGAAGGCGGCAGGGGAGGCTGGCCTTTTTCGGCAAACTTATCCAGGCCGATATTGGGCATATGCATCTTGCTGTAATTTTGCAAAAGGCCTTCCGGACCCAGGAGGGCGGCGGAATTGTAAACCTTCCCTTCCCGGACTTCCATATAACCTACCGCAGCATAAATATTATTATTTTTACATGCCTCCGTCAGCCCCTTGATATAGGGGCTATCTACAGGGATGGCAAATTGAAGCGCTTCTTCCAGGGACGTCACGTTGTAGCCGGATAATGCCAGTTCCGGAAAAACAATTAAAGAGCAGCCCAGACCGGCGGCCTGTGAAATAGCAGTTAAGCATTTTTCAACGTTGACCCCGGTCTCCCCCAGCTTGCAGTCCATTTGGAAAAGGGCTACTTTACATTTTGTTGACATGGAACTACCTCCTTATCTTCATTTCCGACTTATTCTCTACCGGCAGCTAAATTCCTACATGAAATGACGAATAAATGAAAAAATTTTTCCTTTAAATAAAGTAACATCCCACCACGCCCCGCATATATTGGAATGAGTCAAGGTAGGGGACGAAAGGAGGAAGGGAAATGCCAATTCAATTAACGACCCGCTGTCTACGGGTCGAGGGAGTGCTCGGAGATGTGCGCCGCCAGATCAATTTGGTGCGTGATATTGACCTGCCCTGCCCGGCCCGTCATATAGAAAGCGTGGACACAAAGGTCAAGAATGTAGAGCATAAGATTTTGCCCAATAAGGTACTGGTGGAGTTTACCCTCCATCGCCAGGTGTACTATGTGGATTGCTGTTCGGAAGCGGTAATGGAATTCACCTTGCCGGATGAAAGAATCAGGGAATTTATCAACATTAATGGCGCCCGGCCCTGTGATGAGCAGACGGCTAAAGTAAAGGTGGATATTGAGTACTCCGAGACGGAGCCCATAGACCAGCACAAGGAGCGGCACCACCATCATCACCATGGCCGGCGCCGGGATGATGACCGCCGGGATGATGATTGCCGCGATAACGATTGCCGGGACGAAGATTGCCGTGACTATGACTACCGGGATGAAGACTGCCGGGACGACTGCCGGGATGACTGCCGGGATGGCGACTGCGGCCACCATGACCATGATCATGATCATCACGACCATGATCACTGCCATGAAAAATTCCAGCAGACTCTGATTATCAAGGTTCATGCCAAACTCATGGAAACCATGGAAATTCCTTTCATCACCGGTATTCAAGGGGAGAACATTTTCCCGTATTTTGATATTATCTGCATTGACAACGTAGTAGCCTCCGGCAGGGAGCAATACAATTTATCGGATAGCTATATCCGGCTGCCGGATGATACGAAGAAAGTAAAATTCGTTGATGCGGAAATCAGAGATGTGGAAAAGAAGGTTATCCCCAACAAAGTCATTATCCGGGGCAAACTTCATAAGCAAATTTATTTTGTCGAGGAATGCAGCGGAGAAGTCAAAGAAACCCCTGCCGATGTGCCCTTCAGTGTCTTTATCCATCTGGATGGGGCCTGTGAAGACTCCAACGTCACTACCGATATCGATATTGAATACTTAGACAGCGAGATGGTGGTCCGGGGCGGCCAGAAATTCGTCAAAGAAACGGCGATTCTGCAAGTCAGCGCCAAGCTCATTGAACCCGTAAACCTCAGCGTGCTGACGGGTGTAGACGGCGCCCTGGTGGAGACCCAGACCATTATTATCGAAAACAACGTAGGCTTTGGCTGCCGCCAAGTCAATATCATGGCGGATATTACTACGCCGCTGCCGGCCCGCAAGGTATCCTGGATTGAAACCCACCTCAGAGACCTGACCTCCGAGATTATTCCCAATAAAGTAATCGTCAAGGGCGTACTGGAGAAACACATTTATTACGTTTCCGATTGCGACGACCGCTTACGGGCATTGACGGTACGGGAGCCCTTCACGGAATTCATCCACATTGACGGAGCTACTGACGACGATATTGTGGACCTCTGGGGACGGGTGGAGTTCTGTGATGTGGAACCCAAGGAAAGCAAACCGGCCTGCCATTGGCGCCAGACAGCTATCGTAGAAATCTGCGCCCAGGTTACCCAGAGTCAGGAATTGACCTTTGTCACTGCCGTACAGGAAATTGAAGCTCAACCGGAGCCGGAACCTGAAGAAGAAGGCGTCCAAGAGGATTGTCCTCCCGGCACCACCTTCGACTACACTGTAGCTGCGGGCGATACGATGTACAGGATTGCCAGAGCCCACAACGTCAGCACCAATGCGGTGGTTCGGGCCAATCCCGGCGTCAACCCCAATAACCTCCGGGTTGGCCAAGTGATTCAAGTACCCTGTCCCGGCGGCATGGGTTGATGAAAAAATCAGCAAGGAACGGCTGATGGTTAATAATTAATCAATGATGAGAAGTTGGAATTTCCGGATGACGGAGTTCCAGCTTTTCTTCTATTGCGGCAAAATCTTATTAAGAGTATAATAACGATATACTATTCTGCTATTAAAGCAGTATATTTCATTGACAAGGAGAGGTACGTGAGGATCGGTTTAGACATCGGCTCCACCACCATCAAATGCGTGGTTTTGAACCGTCATGATGAAGTCATATATGAATCATACCAGCGCCATTATTCCCAGATCACGGAAAGCGCCGCCAAGCTGCTGCGGCAACTGGCAGAGGTTTTACCAAATGTTAAACAGGCTAAATTGGCTATTTCCGGTTCTGCCGGCATGGGCTTGGCGGAGAGTTTAGCCATACCTTTTGTTCAAGAGGTCTTTGGCACCAGGATAGCCGCCGGACGCCTTTTGCCGGCAGCCGATGTGATCATCGAGCTGGGGGGAGAAGACGCCAAGATCCTTTTCCTTACCGGCGGCATGGAAGTCAGGATGAATGGTTCTTGTGCCGGAGGTACAGGAGCTTTTATGGATCAGATGGCTACCTTGTTGGAAGTTAATCTGGATGAGCTAAATCAGATGGCGGAGCGGGCGGAAAAAGTCTATACGATTGCTTCCCGCTGCGGTGTTTTTGCTAAGTCCGATATTCAGCCCTTGCTTAATCAGGGCGCCCGCAAAGAGGATGTGGCCGCCAGTATTTTTGCGGCGGTGGTCAGCCAGACCATCGCCGGCTTGGCCCAAGGCCGGCCGATTAAGGGCGGCGTGGTTTATTTGGGCGGTCCCCTGACCTTCTTGTCCCAGTTGCGGGCCAGCTTTGACAAGAGTCTGCACACCACCGGCCTCTGCCCCGAGCATTCCCTGTATTTTGTGGCTTTGGGGGCTGCTTATTCCGCCGAAGAACGGATAGAGCTGGCAGGATTGGCAGAGCGGCTGGAGGATTACAGCAAGACGGAAAGCTATGCTTTCATGGCGCCTTTGTTTGCTGATGAAGAAGAATACCGGGATTTCCGGCAGCGCCACGAAAAAGCGGCCGTCGATTTTCATGAGCCGACGGCGAAGACCGCCGGGGCTTATTTTGGCATTGATGCCGGCTCCACCACCATTAAGATGGTGATGGTGGATGAAGAAGACCGGATTCTTTGCAGCAGCTACCAAACCAATAACGGCAATCCGGTACCTATGGTTCGTCAATTTCTGCAGGAGTTTTATGAAGCCTGGCCTCAGATTCCGATTAAAGGCAGCGCCGTTACCGGCTATGGCGAGGATATTATCCGCCGGGCTTTCCGGGTGGATTACGGCATCGTGGAGACGGTGGCCCATTACAAAGCGGCGGCTCATTTTATGCCGGAAGTGGATTTCATTATCGATATCGGCGGCCAGGACATCAAATGCTTTAAGATCAAAAACAAGGCCATCGACAATATTTTTCTTAATGAGGCTTGTTCCTCCGGCTGCGGTTCTTTTCTGCAAACCTTTGCCAATGCCTTAGGCTATGGCACGGAAGACTTTGCCCGGCTGGGTCTTTTTGGCCAGCGTCCTGTGGATTTAGGCTCCCGCTGTACGGTTTTTATGAATTCATTGGTGAAGCAGGCCCAGAAGGACGGGGCCTCTATCGAGAATATTTCGGCAGGGCTTTCCATCAGCGTGGTGAAAAATGCCCTGTACAAAGTCATCCGGCCCACTGCTGCCGAGCCCCTGGGCAGACATATTGTCGTTCAAGGGGGAACCTTCTTAAACGACGGCGTGCTGCGGGCTTTTGAGCAGGAACTCAAGACCCAGGTGGTCCGGCCCACTATCGCCGGGTTGATGGGGGCTTACGGCGCCGCTTTGTATGCCAAAGAGCAAAAAGAAAAAATACCGAATAGCAAAGAAGACGGCAAGCTGGAACTTCTCACTATCGATGAGCTGAAAGCCTTTTCTCATGCAGTAGCTTCCGCTAACTGCGGCCTTTGCAGCAACCATTGCCAGCTTACGATAAATACCTTTAGCGGCGGCCGCCGTTTCATCAGCGGCAACCGTTGTTCCCGGCCCATTACCAATAAGGCTGAGGACCACCGCCTTAACCTTTATGAATATAAACGGAGGCTTGTGGAAGAATATTGCCAAAAAGCAGCAGGAAAAATGGGCTGCGATGAAGAATATCCCATTTTTAAAGATAAAGTCATCGGCCTGCCTATGGGGCTTAATATGTATGAGCTTCTGCCTTTTTGGCAGGTGTTCTTCAATGCCTTAGGCTACAGGGTTGTGGTTTCTCCCGTTTCCAGCCGGGAGCTTTATCTGAAGGGACAGGGTTCCATTCCTTCCGACACGATTTGCTATCCGGCAAAACTGATGCACGGCCACATCCAATATTTGTTGGAGCAGGGTGTAGATGTTATTTTCTATCCTTGTATGACATATAATTTGGACGAAGGTCTGGGGGATAACCATTATAATTGTCCGGTGGTGGCATATTATCCCGAGGTTATTGCCGCCAACGAACCGGGTCTGGAGAAAATCAAATTTATTTATGATTATCTGGGACTTCACCGGCCGAAGGAATTTCCTTTGAAGATTTGGCAAATCCTATGGGAGAAGCTGGATAATAAAATTGGCCTTCAAAAAGTCAAGAAAGCTTCCGCCAAGGCATATGCAGAGTTGGAGAAGTACCGCCAAAAGGTGGAGGCCAGGGGTTATGAGATTATTGCCCAGGCCAGGCAAGAAGAGCGGCAGATTATGGTTTTGGCGGGCCGGCCCTACCATGTGGACGGGGAAATCAACCATGGCATCGACCAATTGATTGCCGGCTTCGGTGTGGCGATTATCACGGAGGATGCGCTGAGTCCTCTGGTGGAAAGGCATCCCGGCACGGTGCTCAATCAGTGGACTTATCATAGCCGGCTCTATGCCGCCGCTCATTATGTGGGCACTCAGGCCGATATGAATCTGGTTCAGCTAGTGTCCTTTGGCTGCGGTGTGGATGCTATCACTACCGATGAAGTAAATGATATATTAGAAGAAAACGGTAAGATTTATACGCAAATCAAGATAGATGAAATTGCTAATTTAGGGGCTGTGCGGATCAGGCTGAGAAGCCTTTTGGCCGCAGTTGGAGGAGAAAAACGAGATGACTGACATGAAGGGCGGCGCAGCGGTAAAAGTAAAGACGCCTACCAAAGGTTCAGAAAGGATTCCCCGGATTCCTTTTACTAAAGATATGAAGAAGGATTATACAATCCTCATTCCGATGATGGCGCCTATCCATTTTTCGCTCATCAAAAATGTGCTGCTAAACAATGGTTATAATGTGGAGCTTTTGGAAAATTGCGGCCCAGGTGTTGTGGAGGAGGGCTTGAAATACGTCCATAATGACACCTGCTATCCGGCTCTTTTGGTTATTGGCCAAATGCTGGATGCTTTAAAAAGCGGCAAATATGATTTAAATAAGACGGCCTTGATGATTTCCCAGACCGGCGGCGGCTGCCGGGCTTCCAATTATATTTTTCTTTTGCGGCGGGCTTTAAAGAAAGCCGGCTATGGCCAGATTCCTGTGGTATCCCTCAATGTATCCGGTCTGGAGAAAAACAGCGGTTTCAGCCTTACTATGCCCATGCTATATCAGGCTCTGGCCGGCTTGGTTTATGGCGACGGCTTGATGGCCCTCAGCAACCAGGTTAAGGCTTATGAGGTCAAGAAAGGCAGCGCCGATACCTTAGTCAGGGAATGGGTTGCGAAGCTGGGCCGGCAGTTCAATGAGAAAAAGGGCTATAGCAAAAGAGACATGAAAGCCAACTTTCAAAAGATGGCGGCGGATTTTAACGCCATTCCCTTGGATCGCAAGCCCAAGATTAAGGTGGGAATCGTCGGTGAGATTTACGTTAAATATGCCAGCCTAGGCAATAATAATTTAGAAGATTTCCTGGCCGAACAGGATTGCGAGGTCATGGTGCCGGGCCTGCTGGATTTTATGCTGTACACGGTAAACGGTGTTCCCGAAAAAAGCCGGATTTATGGCGGCGACAAGGTTCAGGCCATGACTTATGAAGCCGTTTCCCAATATATTCAGTCTATGCAGGACATTATGATCGATGCCATTGCCGGTTATCCCGATTTTGTGGCTCCTTCCCGGTTTGCCCATACAAAATCCCTGGTCCAGGGCGTCATCAGCACTGGCTGCGATATGGGCGAGGGCTGGCTTTTGACCGCGGAGATGATTGAGTTGATCCAAAAAGGCTATGGCAATATTGTTTGCACGCAACCCTTTGGCTGCCTGCCCAATCACATTTGCGGCAAAGGCATGATTCGCAAAATCCGCCAAATGGATGAGCGGGCCAATATCGTGCCCATTGACTATGATCCCAGCGCCACCAGGGTCAACCAGGAAAACAGAATCAAGCTGATGCTGGCGGTGGCCAGGGAAAACCTGGAGAAAATGGGAGAAAGCAAAAAAACGCCTTATTTGCCGGATACGGCGGCCCCCAGCCATCTAAACAGGAGCCTGCCCTATCATCAGTGGCGGCGGTGGCGTACCGAGATGGCGTCCCATTAGATGCTGGATGTCAAATGGGCCTTGTGGCAGAATGAAAATTGAAAATGAAAATCGATATTAGATAACATAAGAAAACCGCTTCCGAGCGGGGGCCATTATGCCCACCGCTTGGAGGCGGTTTTTGCTTGCAACAATGTTTGCAAAAAAATTTTCAAGTTTTTTTATTTTCTCTGTAACAAAAGTATGCTCTGGAGAAATATATAGGTTGGAGGAGTATTTGTTTGGGAACATTTCATTAACGGTGTAGGAACTCCTGATGCCAGGTGCAACGAGGGAATGAAGCAGTGCAAGTATGTATTATGAGAATGGAAGGAAGAGAGTGAGAGATTATGAAACCTAAGTATGGCTTTTTTGCTTTAGTAATTGTGGGGGTGGTTACTCTCCTGATCCTTTTTAATTATTACATCGTATCAATTAATGGGCTTTTTTATTCCCGGTAAAAATACGCTCATCCGGATTCAAGATCATTTAGTTTAGGAGGAAAATGGAAAGGGGTAGGCTTGTTTCCGTTTGCTAAGGCTAACTGCTTCCTAATCGAAGTTATGTGATGGAAGATAGGCCAGTTTTTAGTGATTTGAGGAAAAAGTAGCTGCGCAAGTTCGATTTTTGAGCGGCCGGACACAAACCTCAACCTAACCCAACCCGGATTTTGGCCCCCATGGATTTGCTTATTTGATATAATAATCAATTTTACAGAGCGGTACCCTATGGGTATTGTTGCCGCATTATAAAATGCCCGCAGGCAAGAAGTATTTTCGATTGCAGAAAATTTTCTTGCCTGCGGGCGTTATAATAGCAACTTTCTGTCAACACTTATACTAATCAGAAGAGGTAAGTGGAGGGAAGCTGCTGTGTTTAAATCTACTGTATTCAGAATAGAAATGGAATTTTGGCGGCAAAGGCTGGGACGGTATCCTGTTTTAGCTCTTTGCATGATTCCCTTAGCAGTTTTGGGGATATTGACCTGCAGTTTTTTCACCGGCCATAGTGCATATGATGGATATAGCATATGCGGCGGTGAGGCTTTGGAGGCTGCCTCTGCCGACCAGGGTTCGCTGATTCGCTGGCATTTTTATGCAGCCAGTGACAGTGAAGAGGACCAGTTGTTAAAGATTGCGGTGAAAGAAGCAGTCATGGCAGAAGCGGGAGAGTTGTTTGCTGAGGCAAAGACCATGGCCGATTGCCGCCGTATTTTGGCTGCGAATCTATCCCGGTTGTACGAAACGGCTTGCCGCGCCTTGACAGCGGAAGAAGGGGCCCTGGCTGAGGAACACAGTGCCGGCGCAAGGGCTATCGGACCAAGCAGTGATGGCTACCAAGCTGCCGAATCAAGTGCTGATGGCTTGGAAGCTGTCAGGGCAAGCACTGACAGCCCTGATCAAGGGAAAGAAAATTCTCAGCACATCCAGGTTTATTATGGACCCCGCTATTTCTCCACCCGGCAGTTGGCTGAGGGCCAGTTATCCGGCGGCGTCTATGAAACAGTGACCTTCGTCCTGGGAGAGGGGCAGGGAGAAAACTGGTGGTGCCTGCTTTATCCACCTTTATCGCCGGGCCAAAAGGTGGTGTTTACCCCCGTCCCTCAATCCCGGATAACCCAAAGGGCTCAGCAAAAATATGACGGAAAGCATGACCTGAATCTAGAAGCGGATCAGGAGTCTGATCGGGAGTCAGCCCAAGTATCAGGGCCGAAAACAAACGGTGAAGCGGTCCGTGAAGCCCGTGAATCAGGCAATGGATCAGACCGGCAATCTTCCGCGGAACGTTTGCCTGTGCACTGCAAATTGAAAATTTGGGAGATATTGCGAAGAGAAAATTAGAAGCGGCATTTTGCCCTCTCGGCGGCCGGAAAATATCCAAAAATTCAAGTTTAAACCGGCCTCGGACACTTTAAACTTGAATTTTTGGTTGGATTGCCCGGGATGGCTTATGCCTATGGTGTAAATTTTCCGCAGGTTTTTTCCCGGCTCTTATGGTATAATACTTAGGTGATATTGACGATGGTTCCCTTATGGACGAGATTAAAAAGCTTCTCCACATCTTTATTATGCATGCGGATGCAGCCCAGGGACACATCCTTGCCGATGGAAGAGGGATTATTGGTGCCGTGTATGCCGTAACGAGGCAGGTCCAAGCCCATCCAGCGGCTGCCATAGACTTGTTTGCTGTCAAGCTCTACTTTACTGATGATTCGGAATTGGCCGGCAGGGGTGGGGGTGGCTTTCTTGCCCACAGCACAGGGCCAGCTATACAGCAGCCGGCCGTTGTCACAGAGGGAGAGGAGATGCCGCTTTCGTTCTATGTGGATATATAGAGATTTATTCATCTTACCACCATCCTTGGCATGTCGCTGGCATATCATATGAATTTCTAAACAAAAGAGAGCAAGTATACCCTAAAAGGAAGGACGATTATCAGAATGAAAATGGCACAGAGAATTCTTGTAGTATCGTTAGCGGCGTTACTTCTTTTTTCCGGCTGCGGTAAGGACGGCGGTTCGGCAGGCCAAGGGTCCGGCGGTCCGGGCAAACCGGTGATCGGCAAAGGTCATCAAACCCGGGAGCTGCCGGCATTAGGTCTTCCCGAGGGCAAGGCTGAGCTGCCTACCGGCGTTTTGGTGATGATCGATAATCAGGCTCAAGCCCGGCCCCAAATGGGCATTGATAAAGCGGATATTGTTTTTGAGATCATGGCCGAAGGCGGCATTACCAGATATATGGCCCTGTTTTATACGAAGAGCGCCGAAGTAATCGGGCCGGTTCGCAGCGCCCGTTATTACTTTGTGCAGTTGGCTAAGGGGATGGATATGCCTTACGCCCACGTGGGCGGAGCTACAGACGCTTTATCTATGATTGGCGAACTAAAGATCAAAGATATCAATGAAATCAGCAATGCTCAAAAATACTTTTGGCAGGATTCCTCCAGAAAAAGGCCCCACAATACTTACACCAGTACGGAGAAGCTGGTGGACGCCGTGACGAATAAACAATATGCCTATAAAGCGCCGGACCTGCCTCCCCTCAGCAGGGAATTTAGCGGCGAGCCTTTGGCAAGCGGCCAGGTGACTTTGACTTATGCCACCGGCAGATACGGCTATCAGGCTCAATGGATTTGGGAAGAGGGCTTAGGCAATGACGGCGGCCAATACCGGCGTTACATCAACGGCAAAGCCCAGGCTACCGCCGACGGTATACCCTTGGTGGCCGATACTATTTTTGTGGTGGCCGCCAAAACCAGGGCCCGCAATACTGACCCCGTTACTTCTTCGGTGGACATCGTAGGCAGCGGCCATGCCCTGTGTATTGTTGAAAACCAGATTATCCGGGGCACCTGGGAAAAAACTGCGGCAGATAAGCCTCTGGTTATCCGGGATGGCAACGGCCAAGTTATGGCCAGGAAACCGGGCAACACTTGGATTCAGGTAGTGGACAGTATGGGAGATGTGAGTTTTGACTAACAATCGCAGCCAAGTAATGATTTATACGGATGGCGCTTGCAGCGGCAATCCCGGTCCCGGCGGCTGGGGCGCTATTCTTATGTGGCAAGGGGAAGAGCGGACTCTGCAGGGCGGTGAGAGAGAAACCACCAACAACCGTATGGAGATGATGGCTGCTATCAAAGCTTTGGAGGCCCTCAAACGGCCCTGCCAGGTGGAGCTTTTTAGTGACAGCGCTTATTTAATCAACGCTTTTTCCCAGGGCTGGCTGGCAAAATGGCAAAAAAACGGGTGGCTTACCTCTAAAAAGGAACCGGTAGAAAATCAGGATCTGTGGCGGCGGCTTTTGGAACTGGCTCAAATCCATGATATATCCTGGCATAAAGTAAAAGGCCATAGCGACAACCCGTATAATAACAGGTGTGACGCTATGGCCGTAGAAGAGGCTGCCAAATATAAGACTTCTTTATAATGCCTCAGTACAAACGGTGAGTGCTGCAGAGGTTTCGTTATAACAAGGCCTTACTCTAGTAAATCTTTGTTTTCGTCTTCTGCCGCATCAAAATCAAACTCCTGATCCATTTTTGATTTTGACGCTTGGCCGGCCTTTTTTGCCTCCGCTTTTTCCGGATCCCTTCTCTTGTTGGGAGTATAAAAAATCATAGGTTCCGTTACCGCAGATTTTAGCCGCAGGTTCATGTCTACTTCCTTCAACATATGGCCAAAATAATAGCAGTCCTGTATAGTCTCAGAGCCGGCGGAGGTTTCCAGTTGCTGATGAAACCTTTTCACCTTTAGACTGCCAAAGTTATGATCCCGCATCAGATTTAGGATGTAAAGGCAGTCGTAATAGTTAACCAGCATGGGCCGGTCGGCAAAATCCAGGCACTTAAAACCGGAGTATTCGCCGGACCAAAAATTCATAAATAAAAGGCCGTCAGGTTTAATGGTATAAGCTACATCCACAACCAGCTTTTCTAACTCTTCAGCTTTCAGATGGTTGATTACGGAAGCTAAGATTACGGCATCATAAGTGCTTTCGGGAAATTTGAACGTCCGAAGATCCCGGCAAGCAAAGGTGCCTTTTGGTACTGATTGCCTGGCTGTTTTGATCATTTCCGGACATAAATCAATACCGGTGACCTTCCTGGAGGGGTTGCCCTCTAAAACCAGTTTTAAATGAGTACCGGCGCCGCAGCCCAGATCAAGCACATTAGCCTTGGGGCTCAAATAACGAAGAAAAAGCTGAAAAATTTTATCCTGCAGAGTATTCTTACCACCCAATGGATGGTTCAAATAGGCTTGAAGGTTACGGCCATAAGTTTGCGCTGCTTGAAGACAGTGTACGATAACTCATCTTCCTTTCTGGTTGGCAAGGGAATAAACGAATAAAAACTGAGGTGACAAAGATGAACGCTATGGACAATCAAGGAGATATTATTATTATTGGGGGCGGCCCCGCAGGCTTATCTGCTGCTATTAACAGCGTCATACGGGGTTACCGGGTATTGGTGCTGGATGGAGGCGCTACCAAGCTTGCCCGGGCGGAAAGGATAGACAACTATCTGGGCTTGCCGGGAGTAACGGGGATGGAAATCATGAAAGCTTTCGAGGAGCATGCCGACAGGCTGGGAGTGACTATAGTAAGGGGCAAAGCCACCAATGTCTTTTCTATGGGTAAGCAATATATGGTCGGTTACGGCAGCGAGGTGCTGACAGCCAAAGCGGTAATCCTGGCTACGGGAGCCCTCCGGTCAAAAGCCATTGAAGGGGAAGAGGAGTTTTTAGGCAAGGGGGTCAGCTATTGCGCCACTTGCGACGGTATGCTTTATCGCGGAAAAAAAGCAGTGGTTTATGGCCTGGCTGCGGACGCCGCGGAAGAGGCTAATTATTTGGCGGGCATCGGCGTTAAAATTGTCTATATCAACCCCGGTCCCCGCCCCAAAGAACTGAGAGAATACGTGGACTGGCAGCAGGGAACTTTGCAATCCATCCAAGGAGACAATACCGTAAAAGCTGTGGAGGTCAAAGGGGAATCCGTCGCCAAAATCGAGGCCCAAGGGGTTTTTCTGCTGCGGGATGCAGTGGCTCCTCAGGCAATGGTAAGCGGCCTTGAGATCGATAAGGGATTCATCATGGTAAACAAGGAAATGAAGACCAATCTGCCGGGACTTTTTGCTTGCGGTGATTGTACCGGTCAGCCTTTACAAATAGCCAAGGCTGCAGGGGAAGGGTTAATTGCCGGCCAGGAAGCTGCCAAATATTTAGATAGCCTAAGTAAATCATAGCAGAAATAACCTGGTAATGATATAGCTTTTTTGGTAAAAATGATATAATCTACTCAAATAGTAAAAATAATCACTATTTTTACTATTTGAGTTTAACCAATTAATTCACTAAAGGATGGATACCATGGATATTGTTAAAGCGTTGGCAAAAGAATTTGCGTTGAAGGAAACTCATGCCGGCAATATTGTTCAGCTTATCGGGGAAGGGAACACAATTCCTTTTATTGCCCGGTACCGCAAAGAAATGACGGGGTCTTGTGATGATCAGGTTTTGCGTCAATTCAGCGACCGGCTGGAATACTTGAATAACCTGGAAAAACGCAAAGAAGAAATCAGGATTTCATTAAATGATCAGGAAAAAATGACTCCGGAGTTAGAAGCGGCTATCGACGGGGCCGAGACCTTGGCCAGGCTGGAGGATATTTACCGGCCATACCGGCCTAAGCGCCGGACCAGGGCCGGCATTGCCAGAGAAAAAGGCCTTGAGCCCCTTGCCCGCATGATCATGGCTCAGGATTTAAAGGAAGGGGATATTTGGCAGTTGGCTTTGCCTTATGTGTCTGAGGAAAAAGGTCTGCCTACAGCCCAGGAGGTTTTGGCAGGGGCTAAAGATATAATCGCCGAGGATATGGCCGATGATGCAGCCCTTAGAGCGGTTTTGCGGCAACTTTTTTGGTCTACAGGCCGCATCGTCTGTAAAAACGCCGGTGATCCGGCAGCACCTGAGGGCGCCGTATATTCTCAGTATTTTGATTACGAGGAGCCGGCGGTAAAACTGCCAAGCCATCGCATTTTAGCTATTAACCGAGGGGAGAAAGAGGGCTTTCTCAAGGTGAATCTGGCGGTGGATGAAGAGCTGATTCGTTTCCGGATGGAAGAGGCCTGGATTACCGGTGAAAGCATCATGGCCTCTATCATCAAGGACGCGGCCTGGGATAGCTTTAAACGGTTGATTCAGCCTTCCCTGGAAAGAGAAATGCGGGGAGAGTTGACGGATAAGGCGGCCGGTCAGGCGATTAAAAATTTTGGTTTAAATCTCAATCATTTGCTGCTGCAGCCGCCGCTGAAAGATAAAGTGGTCATCGGTTTTGATCCGGCTTACCGCACGGGTTGCAAGCTGGCAGTGGTAGACGCTACCGGCAAGGTGCTGGATACGGCCATCATTTATCCCACGCCTCCTCAAAAACGTATAGCAGAGGCAAAAGAGGTGCTGCGGGATCTGATTTTTCGCTATAAGGCAGATGTAATAGCCATCGGTAATGGCACTGCTTCAAAAGAATCGGAGCTTTTTGTGGCGGAGCTTATCGGTGAGATATCCCGGCCGGTGTCTTATGCCATTGTCAATGAAGCCGGGGCCTCCGTATACTCAGCCTCAAGCCTGGCAGCCAAAGAGTTTCCTCAATTTGATGTGACGCTGCGCAGCGCTGCCTCCATAGCCCGCCGGCTCCAGGATCCTTTGGCGGAGCTGGTGAAAATCGATCCCAAGTCTATAGGCGTGGGTCAATATCAGCATGACATGCCGGAGAAGGAGTTGGAGAAGGCTTTATCCGGCGTGGTGGAGAATTGCGTAAATCAGGTTGGAGTGGACTTGAATACGGCCTCGCCTTCGCTTTTGACTTATGTGGCGGGCCTTTCTGCCACGGTGGCGGAAAACCTGGTGGCTTTCCGGGAAAACCAAGGAGCCTTCCGGAACCGCAGGCAATTGCTTAAAATACCTAAACTGGGGCCCAAAGCCTTTCAGCAGTGCGCCGGATTCTTGCGAATTCCCGGAGCTGATGGAGTATTGGATAATACGGCTGTTCATCCCGAGTCTTATGAGGCGGCTGAAAAGCTGCTGTCCTTGTTTCATTTTTCTGTCTTTGATGTGGGGACAAAAGAATTATTGTCCCTGCCGGAGCAAATACGGCGCCAAGGGGAAGAAAAAGTGGCCGCTGCCATCGGTGTGGGTGTGCCTACATTGCAGGATATGGTGGCAGAGTTGCTGCAGCCCGGACGGGATTTACGGGATCAATTGCCGCCGCCTGTGCTGCGGACCGATATTTTATCCATGGAGGATCTAAAACCGGGTATGGTACTGGAGGGCACCGTCCGCAACGTCATCGATTTTGGTATTTTTGTGGATATCGGCGTCCATCAGGATGGTCTGGTTCATCTTTCCCAGGCCGCGGATAGGTACATCAAGCATCCTTCGGAAGTGGCCAAGGTAGGCGATCAGGTAAGGGTGACTGTGCTTGCTGTGGATCCTGCAAGAAAAAGGATCAGCCTATCCATGAAGAAGCAAAAAGAGTAAAGCTTTGCAATTAACTGGCGGGTTTTTCGTACAGCTTCTCTTGTATGATTGATATAGATCAATCAATACAAGGAGGTGCCAGTTATGGATGTCAAGCTCAAGTTTATTAATGGTCATATAGAGGTATTCGACGGGACCGGTAAGTTCTTGTTTTCTGCCGATAGCCATCGGGAAGCTATGGAAGAAGTAGAAAGGGGGCTGGCCCTAACCGCCGCCGCAGAAGAAAACCAGGCCGCTTAGTGGTGAAATAAAGGTAATCTCTACCATCCTGTGAGCTCATTATATCATAAGCACTAAAGTGATTAAAGAAGTATTGCCGATGTCGGCGAAAAATATTGTTTTTTATCAAAAATAAATGATTTTTTTCAATATTTTGCTGAAATAAGAGAGAAAAAAGCTAAAGCTGCCGTAAAAAGGCAGCTTTTTTTCAATAGGGCATGTTTTTCATAAGGAGTGATATTGTTAATATACGGGCGGCCGGGTCTCGTAAGCTTCTCTTAAAAGTGCTATGGTGCCGCTAATGCTAACGCTGTCCAATACAGGATCAAATTCCTCCTGAAGATCGTAATTTCTGGGATAATAGCAAAGCAAATTTAATACACGCCGCTGGTCTTCCGGCGCCAGCTTTGAGATTTCTTCCAGCAAAGTGAAAGGTGAAGCCAGAAAACGGGTGTATAGTTCATAGGAGCAGGATTCAGAAAATGCTCCGTCGGAGTTGAGGGCATATTTAAGCAGCTTTTTATCGGAATAATAGCTTAGCTGGTTTATGGAATCAGACGTATATTCGATTTTTTGGTTGTATTCCTGGCCATAAAGGCCCGCTCCCTCATGAATAAGCCCTTCATAAAGCCGGGCGATGTCTGCCAGTCTTTCATCAGTGAGATTGCCTAAGCCGCTATCTGTGGCCGGCACACCGGAAGCTACGATTTCTTTATTGAGGATTTCGTAAGTATCCAGGGAGACTGTGTAGGTCAGGGAGGGTTGAATATTATGCTTGCCTAAGGAAAAAACGTTTACGCCGATATTGATCTCCAATTGATTTTTTTCGTGATCGATAAAGGCGGCGCCTTGATTCTTTTCTCCAAATTCGGGAATGAACCGTGTATTGAAAAACAGAATTCCCGAGGAAGTATACGAGTCTTGGTAGAGGATATGGTCTGCTGCATAGCCCTCAATGGTTTTTTCTGTCTTCTGCACTGGCGGCAAGGCAGGACGGGACGGTTGGGTTGGCAAGGCGGCGGCAGGCTGCGACGGCCGGGGTCCTGCCGGGTTTGTGGCAGCCGAGCTTTCGGCAGTCGTTACCTTGCGCAGCAGGCTGTTGCCGGCAGGCTTTTTGTCCGTATACAGAAAAAGCCGCCCATCTTCGATAAAACGCAGGCCAAAGGCCTGTTCCTCCGCAGGCAAAATCAAGAACTTTTCTGTAGAAAGGCCTGCCGGTAAGGGGACGGCGGCAGCCTCTATGCGCTCTTCGGGAGTGAGCCAAATATGCTGCAAAACTATCTTTGACTCCAAAAAATCATCACGTTCAATAACTAATGAGCCGCTCCTTAGCCCGAAGAAACTAATCAATGGTGTCTTTATTTTCCGCTATCAAACTATCTTAATGCATTCTTTCTTCTTGCCATTTGTAAAGAGCCCCTTCAACGTTCAAGGTAGTAATATTATGTTCAACAACATAATTTTGAATTGCTTGAAAATCGCCTTCATCAAAGTTTTTTTGATTATCTTTGATAAACTGTTCTGTAATATCTTCGTTACCTTTTTCTGTCTCTTTTAATATCTCAGGTTTTGCATCTGTACTGGAATAAATTTCTGTAACCATAAAAATGAAAAATTCATTAGGCACGGCTTGTAAAGAGTTAGGCGGGGGAGGGAAAATGTCCCTTATTTCCTTTGGCGCCTTAGCTATTGCAAAGCCTTCCAGGTATTGGTCATAGAATTTGGTAAGAGTGGTGAAATCTTCTTTTTCCCACCATTCTAAGTACTTTTGAAAGACCTTCTCTGTTATGTCTTCGTTAGTTTCTATCCAGATAATTTGATATTCTTCAGGCCGTTCAAAAAAATCCTTAATCAAAATAATCTTTTTTTCACTAGCTGAAAGAGGGGCAGAATTTGAAATATGATTAAGGTAAACTACCCCACAGATTCCTCCTAAACATATTAATGCTACTAGGAAAAAAAAGCCTTGTCTTTTCATCTTCTGCTCCCCCTATCTTAATGAAATTATGCTGCTGCTGAAAAAGAGTCAGTAATGGCTGGGTTCTTCGGAGCCCGTTTTTGCTATCCTTCACTCTTTTTTTCCACGAAAAAAGGCCGCTCAAATTGGTTTTAAAAAACCAATTTGAGACAGCCTCTCCCTGTCAATTCAAATAGGCGTCAACAACCTCTTGGTACAAACTCCTATACAATTCGGTATCCTGTTCGCCCAGAGATAATTCTTTATTGGAATATGCTTTGATATTTGGGACTTCGCCATTGGGCACCAGGTATCTTCCACGCTCACAATGGATGACAAAATGTGCCCCTTCGTACCCTTGTGGGCCATATCCTTCTTCCAATGTATCAGGAACGCGGTTTCCCAAAAAGAAAATATATTCCTGATGGGGTGTTGAAGGAAGATAATTTCCACGTGTAACTAAAATGCGATCAATAATATAGTATGGTTCAAGAATAGTCATGATATCGCCTGCTTTAACATCACCGTCACCTTGGATTACCTCAAGAACTTCAAAGGTTATTGCGCTATATAGAGGAATTGGATCTATGCCCGGGAAGTAATGAAGTACATTTCTTGCGTCATTTGACACAACTCCTCTAACAATATTGGAGGCTCTGCTCTCCAATCCATCCAGTGTTGTTTCATAATAAGCCAATACTGGATTGGTATATTCGATACTGTCATATTCTCCTGGTTGGATACTGTCGTTTTCCCCTGGTTGGACTATATCGTATTCTTCTAGACTATGTTGTTGGGGTAAATCAACGCCGCCGGACGAAAGCAAAAAGGCCGCCATAATAATAGCTATGTACTTCAAGGTAAATTCCTCCTTTTTTGACTATACTGGCTCATTCTGGTTCTTTCCTGACTATTCATTTACCGTCAATTCGTCTGTTTTTATTCCATCATAATGATAGAATAAAAACATAGTCTACTGAAGGCCCCATTTGTTTATTAGAGCTCGCCGATCGTGCTCAGTGACAGTGGCTGAAAAGCAATTGGCTTTGTATTGCATAACTGCCTTATCTTCGCAAAGAGGGTTATGCATATGGGGATGGTTTAAACTTATGAGATGCCCGATTTCATGACGGATAACGTGATCGTCAACAAATTCGTAGCCGGGCATATTATAAGTAGCACGATTAATGATAATCGTCCCACCACTATAATATGTATTGGGCTTGTCATTTTCGATAAACTCACCTCTAAAACCATCCTCAACAACACCTAGATACATGATACAAGTTGGGTTACTAAGGTTACGGCCAACCGTACTAATATGAATTTGACTGGTTGTGCCGTTCCAGTCAGAAGCGGCCGCTTGTACATCCGCCAGGTCGATGGAGGGATCTATAATAGAAATAGAGATGTTTCGTGTATCACAATTCAACGTTTTTGCCCAAATGCCGCAACCGTCAGGAATACAGGTGAACGTATTATATGCGTAATTGTCTCCGAGGTCCGGATCTGTCCGATTCTCGTCATAAACACTGGCAGTGAAATTGTAAATTCCTGAACTGTTTATATTTAGCGGCCAATTGACCGTGCAACCATATCCGGCGGGAATTGATGGTAAACCAAGGGGTTCAGAATAGAGTATGCCACTATCGTCAGATTTTACAACAGTTAGCCTGGCATATGGAGAGGACGTGGCTCCCGGACCATAATTGATTACATAAAACTGATACCACTGTGTAGCAGTTGTTTCAAAAGGCGCACTGCCGCTTGTACTGTTAATTATTTCGCCATAACGTATTCCTAAATCGACTAAGGCACTGCTAACTAACCATTGGAAGGAATTCGACGTTTCATTGTTTCCCGTATTTGCATCAACTGGCGCTGCCGCTGAGGCAACAATCCTCACCGTGTAGTCGCCTGCCGCGCCACCGCTGAGATTCACGGAGATCGGAACTATGCCTTGGGTATTGCCGGGCAAAACACCTGTACTATACGAGCCCGCAGGCATATTGTTAACATATACGGAGAAGCCTACGCCCATTGCGGTATCTGGACCATAATTGCCGATTACAAATTGCATATACGCAGCTTCACCCATGATAAAGGGATAGTTTGCTCCCGGCTTAACGACAAGATCCCTAGCGAATATATCACAGGAATCTGCGCTGGCAATGGAAACCTTATTTGACGGCATTTCCTTTTGTTCGCTTTGCACGATATTTATTTCATTTTCTGGGATAGCTTTAAATATGATATCTCCTATTTCAACTACTATACTAAAGTCGGCTTCCGCTTTCAACCCATCTTGAATTGTCTTTGCGGTTGAATCACCCGGTGACGCTGATTGTTTTGAAGGCAAGAGTTCTTCGATGGCAACAGGTTCAGAAATTATAGCGGAACCAGCTGTAATCGCTTCCAATAAATCAGCATCTTCTAACAACGAATTGGCATGTTCTGGTGGTGCTTCTTTTAAATAAACAATATCGTCGTATATGGACGTTTTTGACATAATATCTGCCATTGCATTCAAAGGAAACAAGTTGGTAACCATCAAAGTGATTAAACATAAAGATAGAACAAGTTTCAAATTCACTTTCATTCTCAAGCTCATCCCCTTATAAAAAATTTTTGTAAAAAAAGCCTTAATTACCAATAGCAAAGGTAAAGCTGTCGAGTATACTAATGTCAAAAGGCTGTGGCCCTGTTGAATTAAGATTGCTTTATGATAAAACCATTGGAATCATCTCCTTCTTTTTTAAATCCGGCAACCATCCATCGGGATCACATCACCTCCCCAATTATTACTTCTGCCAATTTCCCCCTTTACCCTATACATCTCTTCAGCAGGTAGTTTTGTTACAGGAAAAATGAAAAAACCGGAAAAAATTTTTCCCGGTTTTTGCCAAGCTCTTTTATAAGTATTTTCACTAATTTTCTTGCCTTTTGCTATGCTAATAGCATTGTGCTGTTTTTGATACTGTAATCTGCGTATCGGAACCGCTGGAATTTTCGGCATAAGCAGTCAGTGTTGCCCGGTAGGTGGTACCGGGAGAACCAGTAAAACTAAATTCATAAGCGTGGGAATAGGCATTACTTCGGTAGAAAGCAGGATTGGTACTGCCATGATAAGTTGCCACCGTAACCCAACTGGAGCCCGACTGTTTTTCAATAAGTATTTTTTGGGCGCCGATTTTGGTCATTTGACCTGTACCTAAGACAGAAAAGGAGACTGCCATTTTATTATTACCGGTTGCACCAAGATATATAGAATACGTATTTAGATGGGTGCTTGACTGTACGCCTATCCAAGCCAACAAGCTGCCTCCTCCAATAGATAAACTCATCACCATAATTAATAAAATCGAGAGCAATCGTTTTTTCATCTTTAAAACTCCTCACTGTATCATTCCGGTATGGAATCGATTATTTTTTTTGCTTCTTTTTCTGTTAATTGACCGGCAAAATTAAAAGTTAGTTTATCAATGACCCAAACCACATTACAAATATCCAGATTGAAAGTAATGTAATACTCCCTGCCCTTATGCTCATACGCCTTGACAGGGCCGGGGTTTTTTTCTATGGTCACGGCTCCGGTTCCACCTAATTGATGTATTATATGTATAAGTAATCCTCTCGTTTCCCCTTCGTAGGCTACTGTGTAAGTGGCTATCTGCGATAATTGAGTCACTTCGATCGTAGATATTGATAAATCTTCTGGAATCCAGGTAGGACAGTGTTTAGAAGATATCCCGTTGCTTTCCAAAGCTGCCTCCAAGGATTCATATGGTTGATCGGCAGTCCGTTCAGGGAAGATCATTTCCCCGGAAGGCTCCTCAGAAAAAATTTGCAGAATATCATCTTTCCAATAAATAAACTGCTGAAAAGGTTTCGTGCCGGTTACTTTACCGGCCACTGCTGTCAGGCTGAACCCAATCACCAATACGGCGGCAACAGCCCTGAAACCACGCCATGAAGGCGCCGGTTTTTTGAGCGGTTTTATTTTTTCGCTCTCTTCATAGGTGGAATCGGGAAAATTACTTTGGCGAAAATCTACTTGAGCCTCTTCCATAGAAAAATCCATAGGTACAGGATCAATTTTTTCCAAGAGATCCAAATAGTTTTTCACTAATTCCTCATCAAAATGATCAACCCCCATTTTATCGATGATTTCTTCTAAGTTCCTGATCAGGTTATCTCTATTTTCGCTAAAGCAGTCTTGCTTTGGCTCTTTGTCGGTATATAGTTTGGACAGCTTATTTTCCGACATCTCATTTATACCCCCTCATTACCTATATTTCCTGAGGCTATCGTTTTGTTACGGCCAATTTTAAAATAAATCATCTTTTCTTAAAAAGTCTCTGCATTTATTTATGATACGGTAAATTCTGATTCTGCAAGCTCCCCTGGAGATATTTAACCGGCTGCTGATGATCTCGTAGGATAAATCCTCTTGAAACCGCCAGGCAAGCAGTTGGTATTCTTCCTCGGAAAGATGAGGGGGCAGCAGTTCCCAAAGTTCTGTTCCTTGGGGGAGCGAAGGCATATCCAGATAATTATCAAGGCATCCTATCTGATTATCTTTTCGTTTTTGTTGGTTGCTTACCAAATGGTTTGCGGTCACATATAACCAGCCTGCCAGGTTGGTGTGGCCGATATCATCTATTTTTGAGCATAATCTGGCAAAGGCCTCTTGAGCTAAGTCATAAGCCAGTTCTTTATCTCTGGTGCGGTGATAAAGGTAGCGGTATAAATCAAAAAAATGTTGGTCAAATAACTGAGACAAGAAGTGCTCTTGTTCTTTATCCATTATCCCACCTCCTGTTTCATATATTTTACAGATTTGGCTAAAATCCTCTAAAAATTGCATTAAAAGAGCAGACGTTTACAAAAAATTTTCTTTTCTATGGTCAGATTTGACCAACCGTTTACGAATGGATATAGTGAAGTGATTATTTGAAGCAAAGAAGGTGAGCCTTTGATTGGTGATGGGGATTTAATCCGCCTGCTGCGGGATGAGCCGGAAAAGGGGCTTGCGGATATGATGGATAATTATCTGGGTTTCGTTTATACCATCGTATCAGGCAAGCTGGAGTCTGTAGCTGGCAGGGAGGATATCGAAGAATGCACCAGCGATGTTTTTTATGCTGTATTTCAAAGCCGCAAAGCTATGGATGCCTCGAAAGGCAGTGTCAAAGCCTTGTTGGCAACGGTAGCTAAGCGCAAAGCCATTGATAAATTCCGGCGGCTTACGGGCCAGGCAAATCAGCCCTTGCGAGGGGCCCTTCCTTTAGAGCAAGAGGAGCTATGGCCAAAGATTGAGGGCCAGGCGGCAGAAAATCAGGTGGAGGCAGCGGTAACGGCCCGGGAAACCGGGCGGGAGCTAGTCAGTCAGATCGAGGCCTTAGGACCGCCGGATAGCGAGATATTTATCCGTAAGTATTATTTTGGCCAAAGCACCAAGGCCATTGCCCAAGCCCTGGACATCAAGGAAAATACCATCGACAAAAAAATATCCAGAGGACTGGATAAGCTAAAACTGGCCTTAGGGGGTGTTTTGTAATGGAGGAGAAAATAAGGAAGCTTATGGAGCAATTGGATCAAGAAACAACGGCAGAGCTTTTGCAGGCAATAGAGCCCCGGGATATAGGAGGAGAAGCGGCAGAAATCGGCGAAGAGCTTGACGAGTTGGCTGCCAACCGGATAAAAAATAAAGTGTTTGCCAAGGCCGGTCTCCAGGCCCCGGATACGGCAGAACTCCTGCATACGACAAAGCCCCTGCATGCGGGAAAACCCCTGCATGCGGCGGAGCCTCCGCAGGCCCCGCAAGCGCAGAAAAACCGCAAAACTGCCGGCGGCCCATCAAAACTTTTATTTCAAAAGACCGCTCTTCTGGCAGCGGGAGTGCTGCTGTTTTTAGCCCTGTCTTTAATGAACTTTGACGTGGTCATCGCTGCCGTCAACCGCTTTTTCAGCTTTATCCCCGGCTATGGCATTGTGGAAAACCAGGCCGGGGCTGATGCAGGAGATGCTATCCTCTATGTAGCGGATAGCTTGCCCAGCGCCGAAAACCAGGAAGCCCGCCTATCCCTGCAAAACGCCGTTGCCGGCAAGGATAGCCTCACCGTTTTATTTGAGGTGGAATGGAAAAACCTGACGGAAGAAGCGCTGCTGGCAAAAAAGCAAGAAGAATGGGAGCGGCTGCAAAAAGAAGACAAGCTGACTCAGTCCAAAATCAGCCTTTACGCCGGCAGTCAAAAATATGAGGATTTTATGGGTTCCAGCGCCGGCGGCTCCAGGACGGAAAGCAGCGCTTACACGTATAAAGTGGCGGCGGCAGACATCAATACGGATACTGTTTACCGGCTGGAGCATGAAGGTCTGGGCTTGTCCCTGGAGTTTGCATTAAAAGATGTGGCCACCTTTGAGAAGCTGACGGATATTGGGGCCACCGACATTCATCATAATATTGCCATCACGGCCGTGCCTGAGTTTACAGAGGATCAGGTCACGGTGGAGCTTTATCCCCTCAACAAAAGCAATTACCAGATACAGTCCTTCTCCAGGGAATGGGAAAAGGGCTACGGCGGCCTGGATTTAAGGCTGCTGACCAGCAGCGGCCCCAAAAGCTATACCCTGCCGGAAAGCTTCATGGGTCCTAATACGAAGTTCACCTTTGATCTGGAGCCGGAGGACCGGGATTTGGTGCTGGATATCCCCTTTATCCTGGTTCAAAGCCACGAATACCGGGACATTAAGCTGCCTATTCCGGCAGCAGGAGAAAAGCTGACGGTGAATCAAAAAGTGGAGTTTGGCGATTGCACCATGACTATTGCCGATGTGGCCATAGAAAATGAGACTTTTGGCGATGAAAATGCCTTAGTAATGAATTTGAGCTACGACAATCAGTGGCCGGATAAAATCATGTCGGGGGCCAGTTTCATGCGAATTAACTTTATGGGCCGGCCTGAGGGCGGCGGTTATTCTATGATGCCGGATGAAAACGGTGTTATTACCCAGGTTTTCTTTGCCTTGGAAAAGGGCGACGGCAGGTCCCTGAATTTGCGGGTGATGAACCCCATCTATTACTTTACGGCGCCCTACCGGCTTTCGCTGGGGAAATGAGATAGGGCCGCCATAACCGTTTTCTATGATAGACAGCAAAAAGCCGCCCCCTTATGGAGCGGCTTATGCTTTCAGTTGCTTAATTTGTATAAGGTGTACTGATTGAGGGAAACACCTTCCTTTTCAGCTTCAATGGCAAGACGGGCATGTAGAGACTTGGGGAGTCTTACAACAAACTTACCGCTGAACTTGTCGCTATTCAATGGAGCGGGAACGGTAAAGCCGTTTTCAATTTTTGTCTCAATCCAGCCTTCCATAGCATCCATAAGGCCATCATAAGCTTCCTGAAATGTTGCCCCGGTACTTTGACAGCCGTCAAGCTCCAAAACTGAGGCATGGAAGTATGAGCCGCTTTCGTCCTGTATGGGTTTGATAATATAATTGTACGGGAGCTTCATATAATCTTGAGTGCTCATCATAAAACCTCCTTGTATATCAGATTTATATCCGACTTAATATGTCTTTGACGTATACGGCCTTAAGGGGATTGTCTTTCTTGATTGTGATAACGTCGCCGATTGCGTTAATGTAATGGCAATGGGAGCCTTTTTGCCTTGCCAGCCTGTAACCTTTGGCGGTTAAAACCTTAGCGGCTTCCGATATCGTTATACCGTTTGGTTGCCGTTTCATCTTTTCGATTATTTTATCCACACTTGCCATGCGTTATCACTCCCTTTATCTTCATAGTATCATATATAGTACTGTATGCCAAGGGTTATTATATTGTTACCGGCTTTATCTGGGAAGATAAAATCCGGCCGCACTATACAGGATTTTAAATATTGACTATAATAAAGGGAGGATAAGAATATTTAGATAAAGGTGAATGGCATGGACGAAAGAATGCTTAATGAAGAATACCTCACCCGGATGAAAGCCTCCATTGTAGACAGTTCCAACAATTTCATTGGTATTGCCGATCTGAAGGGCAGGCTGATCTACCTCAATAATGCAGCTTACGCCAAAATGGGCTATGGGCCGGAGGAACGGCCGGAATTTACAAGTATTGCCGACATCCATGCCAATGATTTTCACCACTTTGCGTTAAACGTTATTCAACCTATGGTATTTGAAAAAGGTTTCTGGAATGGCACCGGCTATTTGCGCCATAAAAACGGCAGCGTCATTACCGTCGCCCAGTCCGTCTTCCCCGTCTGTGATGAGAAAGGCGTTATATACGGCATTGCCGCTGTCATCAGGGATATTGCCGAGATACCGGCAATTAATAAACGGGTCAAGAAGGACAGCGAGCTTTTTCAAAAGGTGCTGGACTCCGCTAGAATAGGCATCGTTTTAATCAACATGAAAACCCATATAGTTGAGATGGTAAACTGTTTTATGCAGGAAATGCTGCAAATGAGGGCCGAGGAAATCATCGGGCAGAGATGCTGTGATGTATTGTGCCGGAGTTCTATGGATTTATGTCCCCATGTTAATGAGCGGGAACTGACCACCATCGTAACCGAAAGGGTTATTGAGCGGAAGGACGGCAGTCTGATTCCCGTTATTAAAACAGGTACCCGGATCACGATTGAAGACAAGGAATACCTGGTGGACAGCTTTGTGGATATCAGCCTTCAGAAAGATCTGGAGAAGAATCTTTTAGAGGCCAAGATCGCCGCCGAAGCCGCCAACCGGGGCAAAAGCGAATTTCTCTCCCGGATGAGCCACGAGATGCGGACCCCTTTAAATGCCATTGTGGGTATGGCCCGGATTGCCGGCTGCACCGACAGCCGGGAAAAATTGCAGGAAGCCATTAAAACCATTGAGGTATCCTCCCTGCATCTTTTGGATCTGATCAATGATGTGCTGGATCTGTCAAAGATTGAAGAAGGACGCCTGGATCTCAGCATTGAGCCTTTTTCTCTGGCGGCAATGGTGGAAAAAATCAATTCGTTGATTAGGGAAAAAACCAGGGAGAAGGATATTCGCTTTGTTATCCGGGCGGATGAAGATATACCCCAGACTTTGGTGGGAGATTCCATGCGTTTATCTCAGGTATTGCTGAACTTTCTGTCTAACGCCGTTAAATTCACGCCGGAAAAAGGCGGGGTTGAGTTGAAGGTTTCATTGCAGGGGGTAGAAAATAATAAGGCCCGGCTGCTGTTTTCGGTTAGGGATAATGGCATGGGCATTTCCCGGGATCAGTTGGAACGTTTGTTCCATCCCTTTGTACAAGCCGATGGTTCCATTTCCCGCAGGTTTGGCGGTACAGGGCTTGGGTTGGCTATCAACAAACGGATCCTTGCTTTAATGAACTCCGATATCTCTGTAGAAACAGAGGAAGGCCAGGGATCTTGCTTTTCCTTCGGCCTGGATTTGCCGGTGGCTGCCGCCAGTCCCGCAGGTGGTACGAGACCGGAGGAATTGGGGGAGATCAAAAATATTTATGCCGGCAAACGGGGGCTGGTGGTGGATGATGTGGCGCTGAACCGGATCGTGACATTGGAACTTTTGGCGGAAACCGGTATGGTCATTGATGAAGCTGCTAACGGGCGGGAGGCCATCGACATGGTGGCGGAAAATGCCTATGATATCATTTTTATGGATGTGCAGATGCCAATAATGGACGGCTATGAGGCCACAAAACAGATTCGCGCTATGGAAGGGCCGGCTAAAGATACCGTTATCATGGCCGTAAGCGCCAATGTGTTTAAAGAAGATGTGGAAAGCAGTTTAAAGGCGGGGATGAACGCTCATATAGCCAAGCCCCTTAATATCAAGACGCTGATTTCTACGATCAACTGTTTTTTGGATAATCCTAAAAATTATGATGCCTCAGAGGATGAACAAGTGAGCGAAGCCGTTGATTAACAGGCAGAAGCAAATACCGATTGCCGTAGGCAAAAAGAAAGCCAGAAGGGCCCAGCGCCAGCTCTGGGTTTCTTTTTTTATGGTTAAAAATGTGGTGGCGCAGGGGAAATGGAAAAGGCAAAAGACCATGGCGCATAAAGCGGTGACCCAAGTCCAGCCGTTATCCAGCAGCAAGGTTTTTAAGGCCAGCAGGCTATCGGCATCCGTTAGGCTTGCGCCTGCTCCATAAGTCATAATAATCAAAGGAACCACAATTTCGTTAGCCGGAAAGCCCAGGATGAAGGCCATCAGAATTACGCCGTCCAAACCCATCAACCGGCCCGCCGGGTCCAAAAAGCCGGTGAAGTGGGCCAGCAGCGTTTGGCTGCCCGCATTGATGTTGGCTAAGAGCCAAATAATCAGGCCGGCCGGAGCGGCGGCAACCAAGGCCCGGCCTAAGACGAATAAGGTTCGGTCAAAAACGGAGCGGATAATCACCTGATGGAATTGGGGCCGGCGGTAAGGCGGCAGTTCCAAAGCGAAAGAAGAGGGGATACCCTTGAGAAGCGTATGGGATAAAAAGGCCGATGAGAGAAAGGTCATGAGAATACCCAGCAGAATAAAAGCGGTCAGCAAAATGGTGAGACTAAGGGAGCCGGTGGCGCTCATGCTGAAATTGACGGTAAAGAACATGGTAATGATGGCGATGAGAGTAGGAAACCGGCCATTGCAGGGCACCAGGGAATTGGTTAGGACGGCAATCAGCCGTTCCCGGGGAGAATCAATGATACGGCAGCCGATAACGCCGGCGGCATTGCAGCCAAAGCCCATAGCCATGGTCAGGGCTTGTTTGCCGCAAGCGCCGCATTTCTGAAAATAATGATCCAGATTAAAAGCTACCCGGGGCAGATAGCCGGCGTCTTCCAAGAGGGTAAAAAGGGGAAAGAAAATGGCCATAGGCGGCAGCATTACCGAAACCACCCAGGTCAAAGTCCGGTAAACTCCTTCCACCAGCAATGAAGAGAGCCAGGCGGGAAAGCCCGACAGAAGCCGGGACAGGCCGTTTTCCAAAGCAAAAAATAAATGGGAAAGGGCAGCGGAAGGATAGTTGGCGCCAACGATGGTAATCCAGAAAACTAAGGCTAAAAGGGCCAGCATCAGGGGCATGCCGGTAAAACGGCCGGTAATCCAGTTGTCGATGAGGCGGTCCCGGCGGTGACTGTCCTCCCGGATGTGGCGGACAACCTTAGCGGCGATGGCTTCTGCTTCTTTGACCCCGGCGGCCGTGATTTCATCCCGGAGCCGGCAACTGTCGTAGCCGGCTTGGGCTAATTGACTGTGCAGCAGGTCTAGCTGCCGGGCAAGCTCCGGCAAAGCTTCAATATCCAGGGCGGCTTCTGTGGCCAGGGATTCCAGAAAACTGCCGTCTTTGTCCAGCAATTGCAGGGCCAGCCAATGCCGGGGCAAGGCGGGAGCCAAACCATCCAAAAAGGGCAGCAACCTGCTGATAGCCTTCTCTATGGGTTTGGGATAAGTGAGCCTGGGAATAAGGGGCCTTTTGGCTTTCTCCGCTTTGGCTTCCTCTTCTTTTGTTTCTTGGGACAGGACGGCGGCCTGCTCCATCAACTCGCTTATTCCCCGGCCGGCCCGGGCGCTGGCTCCCACCACCGGCAGGCCCAGCAACCGGGAAAGCTGGGGTAAATCCAGGACAATTTGCTTTTTAGCCGCTTCATCCAGTAAATTGACGCAAACCACTATGTTTTGGGTAATTTCCCTGATCTGCAGCACCAGGTTTAAATTTCGCTCCAGACAAGTGGCGTCGCAAACCACGATAACGGCCGAGGGACTGGCGAAGCAGAGGTAGTCTCTGGCTATCTTTTCTTCCACAGAGTGGGCCGATATGGAGTAAGTGCCAGGCAGATCCACGATCCTCCATTCCCTGCCGCCAAAAAAATGCCTGCCTTCAGCGCCGGCAACAGTTTTGCCCGGCCAGTTGCCCGTATGCTGGTGCATGCCGGTCAGGCTATTGAAGATGGTGGATTTGCCTACGTTGGGATTACCGGCCAAAGCAATAACGGGGGCGCTTAATCCAGCATCTATTGCCATGGCCGGGCCTCCCTTTCAATTAAAATATGCTGAGCATCTTCCTTGCGTAAAGCAATAACGGCTCCCCGTATATCATAGGCCATAGGATCGCCGCTGGGGCCTTGATGCAGACAGCGGACCAATGTGCCCTCCACCAGGCCCAAATCCTGTAAACGGCGCCGCATAGAGCCTTGTAAAGCCGATGAACGCACCAGACCTCTGCCGCCGGGGAGCAGCCGGCTAAGCTGAGTAATCTGGTTTTCTATATGGTTATCCATAAAATCCCCTCCCGGAATCCAGCTTCTTCTTCCCAATTTATGAGGGGTACTGCGGTTTGGTACGTTGTCTAACAGCAAGAAAAAGCCTCCGGTGATATTGTCACCGACTTTTCTGCCGGTTTTTTTGTAGGATTATTTCATTATTGATGTAAAGCATATAAAGCATATTTAAGAAGGAGGAGCAATATGCAGAAAGATAAAATCTCCAAGGAGAAAATTTCTAAAGAGAAAATCCCTAAAAAGAAAGCCAGAGTGCCCCGGGACCAATGTGTGGCCTGTGGCTGCTGTTTTAGTGCCTGCCCTCAAAAGGCAATAGCAATAATAAAGGGCGTGTATGCGGCTATCGATGAAAGCCTGTGTGTGGGCTGCGGTTTGTGCCTGCGGGCCTGTCCGGCTTCTATCATTGAAATGGTGGAGGTGCCGGCATGAAAAAACATTGGTATGATTATCTTTGGCTATTCTCGGCTGCCTATTTGCTTCTCGGTTTTTTTAATATTCTTTTTGCCTGGGCGGGCCTGCTCTGTTTTTTTATCCCGCTGATTATCGCTATAACGAAAGGCAGCAAGGCCTACTGCAACCGCTATTGCGGCAGAGGCCAGCTTTTTGCTCTGTTAGGCGGCAGCCTGGGCCTTTCCCGCCAAAAAGACATTCCCTCTTTTTTGCGCAGCAAGCAGTTCCGCTACGGCTTTTTGGCCTTTTTCTTCACCATGTTCTTTCTTATGCTCTTTGCCACCTGGCTGGTTTTTGCCGGTCAGCGCAGCCTCAGTGAGGCGGTGACCTTGCTGTGGACCTTTAAGCTGCCCTGGCATTGGGCCTATCACGGCACGGCTGTGCAGCCCTGGGTGGCTCAATTCGCCTTTGGCTTCTATAGTGTGATGCTGACCTCCACCACCCTGGGCCTGATTACCATGCTGCTCTTTAAGCCCCGTTCCTGGTGTGTTTATTGCCCCATGGGCACCATGACGCAATTGATTTGTAAAGCTAAGGCTTAAAAGGAAAACTAAGGACGGATAGGCTTCGTGAGTTTATCACAGAATAAAAAAGCAAAAAGCCATATAATACAGACGTAAAGAGAAACAGAACAATCCGCAAGAAGTTTTAAGCGGTTTATTGTATAAACTCATATTGCAAAGGAGGAATAGATATGTCTGTAATGACAATTACAAATGATAATTTTCAAAAAGAGGTTGTTGAAAGCGCCAAACCGGTGTTGTTGGACTTTTGGGCCGGCTGGTGCGGCCCCTGCCGGATGGTTTCACCGATTATCGATGAAATTGCCGAGGAGAAGCCGGATATTAAGGTTGGCAAGATCAATGTGGATGAGCAGCGGGAGCTGGCGGCGGCTTTTAATGTGATGAGCATTCCTACACTGGTAGTCATAAAAGAGGGCAAGGTAGTCAATCAGGCTATGGGCGCCAGGCCGAAGCAGCAAATAGTGGCCATGCTGGACTGAATCCGGTAATGGCATTATATAAAGAAAAAGAAATCAGCCATGTTCAAGCGAAAGTCCTTGATCGGCTGATTTCTTTTATCTTCTTTGTCCGCAGGGCCGTGGCAGTGGGCCGTGGAAGTGGGCAAGGGACGGTGGGCCATCGTGCAAAAAACGAGGTAATGCGGTCTTAATAGTAATTATTGCGGCTCTAAAAGCTATTTTTTGATTAATTATGTGCATGATTTGGCATATTCCGCATATATGCACTCGCTTTTGCATAAGGCTGTCGCACAACCTCAAATTTTGAGCACTGCCGCCCTCGGCTGCCCTCAACTGCCTTCGGCTGCCCTCGGCGGCACTTGCCGCGGTCTGCGGCCGGCCCCCCTGCGCCAGTACCCTAGCGCGGCAACGCCACAGACCAGTGCGTCCCGTTGACGATCCGGCCCATCACTCCCCAAGAGCCTTTAGCTTCTGACGGTCAGCGATTTCTATTGCGCCTCTTGTCAGACGCACCATTTGCTCAGACTGGAAATAGCGCAGCATTCTGGTTACCACCTCCCGGGCGGTGCCCAGATGATTGGCTATTTTCTCGTGAGTGAGATGGAGGACACTGCTTTCTTCCAGGGCGCTTTCCTCCAGCAAAAAGGCGGCCAGCCGCTTATCGAAGCTTTTCCACATGATTTGCTCCATCAGCCACATGACTTCCGAAAAACGGGTGGCCATGATCTGGTTGGTGTAGCCGGCCACTATAGCGGAACTGTCCATTAGCTCCTTATAAATATCCGGCGGAATGATCCAGAGCTCCGAGTCTTTTTCGGCTTCGATGGTAATGTCAAATTGAATGCTGGACATGATGCAAGAGGCTGAAAACAGGCAGATATCCCGCTCGAAAAGGCGGTAAAGAGTGATCTCCTTGCCTTCGTCGGAAAGGATATAGGCCCGCAACTGGCCGGAGGACAGAATAAATAAACCCACACAATCGTCGGCGCCATTATGCATCATGGTGCCGGCGGCAACCCGGCGCTTCGATACAGACGACTCCAGCAGGACTTGTTCCTCAGGAGTCAATTTATGATAGATAGGAAAATAGGCGGCAAATTCCATGGAACCACTCCTTCTAACCCACCTTGACGGCGCCTTTTTCGCATTTGTTGCCCCAGGCGTCGATGAGCTTATTGCCCCGGTAAACGCAGATGATTTCACAATTGTTGGCGCAACCTGAGCATTCCCGGCCCCGGGTGGTGAAATCCTCTTGAGCCAGCTCAAAGCTGAAGGGCCGTTCTACCCCTTTGCGCTTGACCATGATGGCCACGCCTAAAGCGCCGGTGAGATGACCATTGGCATCAACGATGACCTGATGGCCGGTAGCCGCCTCAAAAGCTTTTTTTACACCCACATTTTTGCTGACACCCCCCTGAAAGACGATGGGGGCCGCAATGCGCTTGCCTTTGCCTACATTATTAAGGTAGTTGGTGACCACGGCGTTGCAGAGGCCGGCGATAATATCCTCTTTGCTGTGGCCGATCTGGGCCTTATGAACCAGGTCCGATTCCGCAAAGACGGTACAGCGGGCGGCGATAGGAGTGGGGTGCTTGGAGGTAAGGGCAATGGGGCCGAAATCTTCTACCGCCACCCCCAGCCTGGCGGCCTGGCTGGAGAGAAAAGAACCGGTGCCGGCGGCGCAAAGAGTATTCATGGCGTAGTCCACCACTATGCCGTTTTCCACCAGAATAATTTTAGAGTCCTGGCCGCCGATTTCAAAAATCGTCCTGACCTGGGGATACTGGCTGGTGGTGCCGATGGCGTGAGCCGTAATCTCATTTTTGACCTCCACGGCGTCGGTGATGACGCCGATAAGCTTGCGGGCGCTGCCGGTGGTGCCAACTCCCACAATCTGGTATCGGGAATGGTCCAGTTGATCCTTTAAAGAAACCAGGAGCCTTTTTACGGCTTGGACGGGATTGCCTTCGGTCCACAGGTAGTCGCTGGCCAGAATCTTATTGTTGCGGTCGATAATCACTCCCTTAGTGGAAATGGAGCCGATATCGATACCGAGGTATGCCTTATTCATGCTTTGCCTTCCTTTCGCATAACCATCATATCGTAAAAAGCCTCCAGCCGTGTCAAGATGCCGGCTTCGGCAGTCTGGGAATCAAAGCTGAAATAAAGAATGGGGATTTTATAGTCCTTGCTGATGTTTTGCAGCACCGGCATGGCGTCTATTTCGGGGGTGCAGCCGAAGGATTTGACGTGGATAATGCCGTCATAGCCCCGCTTGGCAAATTTCAGAGCCCGATCCAGGGTCATGGTGCCGGTAGCTCCTATATCGTAGCTGGAATAGCCTTTGATGTATTCCCGCATTTTTTTGGCCGGGGAGTGAAAGAGGCTGTTGGAAACATTCAAATAGCGGTCTACCACAATGCCCATTTTAGCCATTTCCCGCTCGATTTGATGGTTGCTGAAGCCGTCCATAATGGAATAATACTCGCCCACTACGCCTACCCGCAGGGGCTTGGGGGGCTTATTTACCGGGATGCCTTTAAAACGCTTGATATAGTTGGAGGTTACGTATTTGGCCTCCTTGCGGCTTTCCACCAAGGACAAGGCCTGGAGATAGTCCTCGTATAGCCGGTCAAAGGAACCTTCCTGCTGCTCAAAGCCGATATTCTTCCTTAGATAATCCTCGATTTGATCAATGCTTTCCACCATGTCAATGGAGGTCAGCAGGGCTGTGGAGAATTTTTTTAGAGACAGGCTGGGGCTGATTTTTTTGAATTCTTCATAAAAGCCCCTAATCCGCCGGTTTCTGGCCCGGGCCAGGTTGACAAAGACCACATCATAGCCCAGGTCCCGTAAAATCTGTTCGTGAAGCTCCCCGTAATAGCCCAGGCGGCAGACGCCGTCCACCTGGATCAAGGTATCGGCTCCCTTTTCGATGGCTTCGATGTAGCAGCCTAAATGAATTTTGAAGGGAGCGCAGACGTAATCGGGGCTGTATTTGCCGCCCAGCTCCAAGGTTTTTTTCGTCATGGGCGGCGGTGTTACATAATCGATTTCCAGGCCCCGGATCATCAGGTGGCGGATGGGAATATAATAGCTGCCGAAATGAGGGAAGGATATCTTACGCTTCTCCATAAGCGGCCTCCCTTCGGAAACGGATGATGTCGATGAAGCTTTCCAGGCGTGTTTCCACGCCGGCATTGCCTTCCTGGCCATCCAGCAGTAAATTGAGGATGGGCGTATCCTTGACCCGCCGGATCACCGTCTCGTTGGCCAGGGAGTCGGGACCGCAGGGAAAAGTGCTGAGCAGCACGATGCCGTCTACCTTATCCCGGTACATTTCGATGGCGCCCATTTGCTCCCGGTTAAATATCCAAGGCATAGTTTCCGTCAAGGCAGCGGCAGATTCCAGGGCTTTTCTGCGGTCGGCGTCATCGGCTAAAACAGGAGTAACCCCTTGGGTTGCCAGATAATCCAGCACCGGCCGGCCGATGTATTTATCATGAATATTATAACAATGGCCAACAATCAGAAGCTTGATGCCCGGCTTTCTTAATGACTCCTCATGCTGGCGCAGGGTTTCCTGCCGGTCGATCCTTTCCGCCTGTTTAGCCAGAGTATAGGCATAGAAAGACTCCGGCTTTTTTTTGCCCAGCTTTTTGCCGAAATCCAAAAAAGCCGCCAGTTCGCCGCCGGATTTGATGGGGTCCACATTATAGCCTACCAGTTGCAGGCCGTTGTCCCTGAAGGTATTGTCCACAATATCATAAAGGGCGGAAAATTTAGTGCAAAGAATATTGCCCTTGCCAAAATTGGCGATTCTCGGGACCATGACGGCGTCGCATTTGCCAAGAAGAGCGTTCACATGACCTAAATAAACTTTGGAGGACAAGCAAGCCTCGTCAATAGCTCTTATGGTGCCCTGCTTGAGGATAGCCTTATCTGTTTCCCGGCTTACCACATAATCCACATTGAGTGTCTCTAAAAATGTTTCCCAAAGAGAGCTGTAGCGGTAATACAGGAAAGCCCGGGGTATACCGATTTTCATTCCACTGGTTCTCCCTTTAAACGGTTTTTGACATATATCTGCAATAGTTTATAAGCCGTGGCTGCCACCGGCACGCCCAGAAGCATGCCGAGAATACCGCCTAAACCGCCGCCAATAATGACGGCGGCAAAAACCCAAATGCCCGGCAGACCCATGGACGAGCCTACGATTTTGGGATAGATCAAATTGCCTTCCAGTTGCTGCAGCACCACGATAAACAAGAGAAATAATAAGGATTTGAGCGGGTCAATAATCAAAATGAGGAAAGCCCCTACCCCCGCCCCCAGATAAGCGCCGAAAATGGGGATGAAAGAGGTGACGCCCACGAAAGCGCCTATGGCAGTGGCATAGGGGAAACGAAAGACCCACATGCCCAAGGTGCACAAGCTGCCGATAACTAAGGCCTCGGTACACTGGCCCACGATAAAGTGAAAAAAGGATTCATTGGTTATGGTTAATACGGTATTTAATCTGGCCGCCGTATCCTCTTTCATCAGCGCCCGCTGCAATTGACGGGCTTGCCGTAGCAGTCTGTCTTTGCCCAGCAGCAGATAAATGGCGAAAGTCAAGGCCACAAAGAGATTGAAGATTCCCGTGGTCAGCAAGGTGATGATGCTGACGGAGGAGTTGAGGATGCTGCTGACGCCCTGGGTGGTATAAGTCGCTACACGCTTGACAATGTTTTCCCAATTGATGTTGATCTCGCTGATATGCTTGGCGACGATGGGGATTTGGTCTCTGTTTGCCGCCAGCCAGCCGTTGATTCTTTCCGTGTAGGCCGGCAGCACCGCCGCAATGGCGGAAAATGTATTGATGATCTGGGGGATAACCAGATTAAATACCGTGAAGAGGATCAAGAGAATCAGCAGGATAGATAAGAGAAGGCAGACCGGTTTGCGGGTCTTGCCGGCCAGCTTATGGCTGGAATTGGGGAAATAGAACCTTTCCAAAAAACGCATCAGCAGGTTTAAGATGTAGGCAATAACGGCGCCAAAAAACAAGGGCCTCATGATATGGCCCAGGTTTTTGGCAAAAGCGGCCATTTGACCGAAGTACAGAATACAAAGAACCAGAACGGCCGCCAGCACCATGTAGCTAACGATTTGACGGTTGAATTTCATATAAAAACCTCTGTTTGCTTAAAGTCGGGGAGGGACGATTACATAAGGGAAAGATGAACGAGCGTATAAGGAAGATGAGAGAACCAAGGGAACAAATGATCGCAAGCAAGCGCAAATGGGCCTATGGCGCGGATGAGTATGTAGGAAGGATGAATAGTTATATCTTATAACATTATTGACAAAAAGCAAAGAAGATATAGGAAAAACTATAGATGAACTCTGTGTGAATGGGCGGGTCGGGCAGACTTTGCGGATAAAAGCTGAGGCGGATGGCTTTGCGGGGCTAGCTGCTCAAAAAACGAGGTTGATAGAAAACAATATGAAAACAGCGGCGCCCTCTTGGGACTCCGCTGTTTTTGTTTGGCTTGGTATATATAGCCGGTTCGGTATATTACCTCGATCCGGGCTGAGAAGTGTTCAGTTCTTTCGGTTATAGGGAAATCTTCGGCGCTGCCTTCCCGGGGCTGCTGATCCTGGCTTTCCAATCACAGCCCTCCTGCAGCAAGGCCGCCATTGCCGCGGTATCTTGCCGGCTCAGCGCATCGCTGTAGGCCGCCAGGCGGCCGCATAGGCCGTCAATTTCCTTGATCAGGTTTTCCCGGTTAAGGAAAAACAGCTCCGACCACATCTCCACATTTAAAGTAGCCACCCGGGTCAGATCCTGAAAGCTGCCGCCGGCAAAGTTTTCGTACTGCAAAGCGGTGGTGCTTTTGACGTAAGCATTGGAAAGTATGTGGGCTAATTGGGACGTATAGGCGATGACCCGGTCATGTTCGGCGGGACTGGTAAAGTGAACGGTACGAAAGCCCAGGGAGAGAAAGAAGGCTTCCAAGTCCTGCCGCAGAGAGGCCGGTGCAGGCGCCTCCGGCTGGGCGGCACTGGGGGAAGGCCCGCCAGGGGCAGCATCACCAGATGCAGGTCCGCCAGGTGCAGCAACTTCCGGCGTGAGCAGCATGGAAGCGCCGCAGAACAAGCGGGCCTCGGCGGCCCCGTAGCCGGAGCGTTCCCGGCCGGCCATGGGGTGGCCGCCTACAAAATAAAAGCCGTGACGGCTGGCCAAAGGAGCAACAGCCTGGCAAACGGGCTCCTTAACGCCGCATAAGTCTACTACCCAGGTGTTTTTGCTGATGTTGCCGGCATGGGCAGAAAGAAAATCGATGGTTGCCCGGGGATAGAGGGCCAGCAGCAAAATTTGGCACTGGCCCAAGGATTTTTCATCGAGAACGCCATCCAAAACTCCCTCGGCCAGGGCCTGGGCCTGAGTTTTGAAATCCTTGTCCTGACCCCATACGGTATGACCGGTAAATTCTTTGATTGCTTTAGCCATGGAGCCGCCGATCAGGCCCAGGCCTACGATGCCGATATTCATTACTGGCGTACCCCTTTTCCGGCCTTCACTGCATCATAGACCAGTTGCACTGCCCGGGCCACCTCCTCGAAAGCTTCCTGGGTCAAGGATTGAGGTCCGTCGCAAAGGGCATTGGCAGGGTCGTTGTGAACCTCGATAATCAGGCCGTCGACTCCGGCGCCCACAGCAGCTAAAGACATAGGACGTACCAGACGGGACATACCTGTGGAATGGCTGGGATCAACGACCACCGGCAGATGGCTCAATTGTTTAAGCATAGGAACGGCGGAGAGGTCCAGGGTATTGCGGGTGTAGTTTTCAAAGGTCCGGATGCCCCGTTCGCAGAGAATCACCTGCTCGTTGCCGCCGGCCATAATGTATTCTGCGCTCATCAGCAATTCTTCCATGGTGCTGGAAAGACCCCGTTTCAACAAAATAGGCTTTCTTTGATGGCCCAGCTCTTTTAACAGCGTGAAGTTTTGCATATTGCGGGCTCCTACCTGAATCACATCAACTTCATCAAAAAGATGAAGCTGGCTTAAATCCATAATCTCGGTGACAATGGGCAACCCCGTTTCCTGTTTGGCTGTCAAAAGCATCCGAATACCCTCGTCTCCCAGACCTTGGAAGGAGTAGGGGGAAGTCCGGGGCTTGAAAGCGCCTCCCCGCAGCATGGTGGCGCCGGAGGCTTTTACCGACTTGGCGATCATGCAGATTTGCTCTTCCGACTCCACGGAGCAGGGACCGGCTATCAGCGTCAGGCTGCCGTCGCCAATGACTGCGCCGCCGGCGGTGACCACCGTATTTTCCGGATGGAATTTGCGGTTGGCGCTTTTGAACGGCTCCTGGATACGTTTGACGTCTTCCACAATTTCCATGGACCGGACCAAATCGATATCCAGCCGGCTGGTGTCGCCGACCAGGCCTAAAATGGTTTGCAGCATTCCCTCGGAGACATGGACGTTCAGCTGGTGTTTTTGCAGCCACTCAATCAGTCTTTCGATCTGCTCTTGGCGGGACTCTTTTTTAATTAAAATAATCATGGGTTTTCGCTCCTTATCTATTTTGGTTTTATCATTGTATCTGATGGAAAATATCAAAGCAGGGATAAAAAAAGAGCCCCGCGGCGTTTGCCGCGGGGCTCCAATGTCTGTCAGATTAAGCCTAACAATACATAAAGCGCGTATCCCTGTCAGCCAAACGCAAAGAAACCTTGCTCATAAAATAAGCAAAGCTGGCCCAATAATAGTAGTTGGCTGCAGAAATAAAGTCGCGCATAATCAAGCCTCTTAATCCAGCATGTGCATCCATGCTTTAATTGCGTTGCATCATATCATATTTTTTTAGCAGTGTAAAGCATTTTTTTTCTGCACGCAGTATAAATATTTTTGTTTATTCGCTATATCCTAACTTCCCGCAAAATTACACCATACAACCAAGGCCAGGCAAAGTAGAAAGCCAGGCAGGGATATCCTCAGCGGCAAAACCGCAAGCAAGGAGGATGTCCCTTTGTTTCTTCGTCA
>JBCFAO010000023.1:0-62624 GCA_038562165.1 Clostridiales bacterium
TGCTATAGTTGACATAAGCAAGTTTGTTATGCCATGGGCGTCATATTTGACTGTTTTTTTCTGTGCCTGACAATGGCGATTGCACAGATGCCGCCGCAGATGCAGATGCCGATGGCGTCGGTCTGCAAGCCGGGTTTGATCAAGAGCAGCGAACCAAACATCATGACGATGCTTTCGAGTCTGTTCATCCGGATATGCATGGCCTGCTGCTGCATGCCAAAAGATAGAAATGTGGCGCCGGCAATTGCGGTGACCAGCGTGGTTATTATTACAGTTCCCGAACCTTCCCAAAGAAGGGCGGGCCCATAGCAGAACATATAGGGGATAACAAAGGCGGAGATACCCACCTTGCAGGCCGTCACCGCCACCTGCATAGGCTTTGCCTTGGCAATGCCGGCGCCGGCATAAGCCGCCAAGGCAACCGGCGGAGTGATGGCAGAGATGCAGGCGAAATAGAAAACGAACATGTGAGCCTGCAGCGGAGTGAGTCCCAGCTGGACCAAGGCAGGGGCGGCCACCGCTGCACAGATCAGGTAGGAAGCGGTAGTTGGAAGACCCATGCCCAGCAGGATACTGGCGCACATGGTCAGCACCAATGCCAGCCATAAACGGCCTCCCGCCAGCTGGACGATGGCGCTGGCAAATTTCAGCCCTGTGCCGGTGACGTTGAGTACGCCCACCACGATGCCGGCGGTGCCGCATGCCGCAATGACGCTGGTGGCTGAGAGGGCGCCGTCGCCGCAGGCTTTGAGAATTGTCTTGGGCCCCATACGGGTGTTTTTGTGTACCCAGGAGACTACGATGCAGGTGATGATGCCCATCAGCGCGGAGCGGATAGTGCTCCAGCCCAGTACCGTCAGCACAAGGATCAGCACGATCAGGGGCAGAATCAGGTGGCCCTGGGTCATCATAATTTTCTTGAGGGAGGGAAGTTTTGCCCGTTCTATCCCCTGCAGATTGTGCTTGATTGCCTCCAGATCCACCATCAGGAATACTGTGTAGAAGTAGAGCAGCGCAGGAATAATGGCTGCGGTGACAATACGGCTATAAGGCATACCGATAAGTGACGCCATGATAAAGGCTGCCGATCCCATAATCGGAGGCATGATCTGCCCGCCTGTGGAGGCCGTCGCTTCAACCGCGCCTGCAAAATGGTTTTTGTAGCCGATTGACTTCATCATCGGAATGGTCATGGAGCCGGTTGTGACCACATTGGCCACGGAGTTGCCCGATACCGTTCCAAAGAGAGCGCTGGAAAGAACCGCAACCTTGGCGGGGCCGCCTCGGGCATGACCTGCCACACTCAGGGACAGGTCGATGAAAAATTTCCCGGATCCTGAAGCTGCAAGGAATGCACCGAAGACGATGAACAGGAAAACCATTCTGGCCGATGCGTTCATCGAGGTGCCGAAGATGGCGTCCATGCCGATCATATAGGAGAGTACCTTGGACCAGGAATATTCCCTGTGACCCAGCATTCCCGGCAGCAAATGGCCGTAGCGGCCATACAGCAGGAAGACAATGGCAATGACAGGCAGGATGTTGCCGCATGTACGCCTGGTGCACTCCAGTGTGATGAGTATAACGATAATACTGACGATCATATCCATCGTAGTCGGCGAAATGCCAATGCGGTAAACGATGGTGTTCATCTCACGAATCATCTGGGCCGCGGCAAAAATCATCAGGGCAATGAGGATCAGATCATAAACGGGAACCTTATCCTTCCTGCATTTTTTAAAAGGCGGGTAATACGCCAAGAGCAGGGAATAACCTGTGCCCACATGCAGTGCAAACAGGAAATATCCTGTTACAGGCTGTAAAGCAAGGTAGTAAATGTGTGCAATAGTTGTAAGGATGGCAAAAGTGAAGAAAATCTTCTTGTAGATGCCTGAGAGCTCCCGTTTTGCAGAGGATTCCTGGTCCAGCTCCTCCACATTGACGTCTTCCAGGACTTTATTTGCTTTTTTGAACAACATGTATACCTCCTATTGCAGAATAGGATGCCGGATTAGCTGATAGCTATTTAAGAGAATCAGGTACGGTGACGCCCGCTTCCTCATAGTAGCGCAGTGCGCCGGGATGCAAAGGAACCACGCAATTGCCAACGGCTTCGGGAACGGTCATTGCCGCAGTCGGATCCACAGCGATCAATGCTTCATTTTGTTCGAATGTTGTCTTAACCAAATCGTAAACCAGATCATCTTCCATGTCTTTATGGCAGACCATCATGTTCCAGAATGCGCAGACAGGAACATCCTCGGGCTGGTTTTTGAAGGTATTGGCGGGAATGACATTTTTTGACCAATAGGGTTGAGCTGCCAAAATCTTATCAAAATCTTCATCGGTAAGTCCGATATGTTTTACGTTGTGGGTAGTTTCCAGTTCCAGCATGAAGGGTCCGGGGATGCCGGTGATGGAGAAGCAGGCGTCGATAGTACCATCCTTAAGGCCGCTGATCTGGCCGTCCGTAGGAAGGCTTGTGACGCTCTTGGCATTGATACCGAGGATTTCCAGCAGAGCGCGCCCTGCAAGGTCACTGGTGGCGCCGGGGGAGCCGACGGCGATGTTTTTGCCTTCGAAGTCGTAGACCGACTCAATGCCGCTGCCTTCGAGGGTGTAAATGTACAAAACGCTGTAATAGGTGGCAAACATGCCCCGCATTTTGTCGTACTTTGTACCTCCGGTCCAGCCGGTGCCGCTCCAGCCCTCACCGCCCAGCCAGGTGGTGACAAAGCCGAGCTCCATTTCATCCTGCTGGATCAGCTGCATATTGGTATTCGGGCCGCCGGTTACTTCAACTGAGCAGTCTACGTTTTGCACATTTTCATTCATGATTTTTGACCAGCCAGCCCCCCAGACATAATAGGTGCCTCCCACACTGGAGGTGCCCAGCAACAGGCGGGCAAGGGGACGGCCGGTGGCTTCTCCGGGTTCTGCAGGAGACGCGGAAGGCGTTGACGGTGAACAGCCGGCGAATGCTGCTAAAATTAGGACGGCTGCCAGATATAGAGCCAAGCATTTTTTCATGGTAGATCCTCCTTCTAATTATTGGTTTTTGTGTTTCTTGCCGGGGCGGAGTATCTTCAAAATCACCGCTTCGGACAGGGGGCTATAGTTCGATTTCCAATTTTATCCTATCCGAATTGACGATGCTTTTGGTGAGGATAATGGGCCTGTCGCCGCTATACCCAATACGGGAAAGGAGCAGTATAGGCTTGTTTTGATTGCACTTAAGGTAGCGGGCCTCAGCCGCCGTCGGCAACGTCGGTTCGATCAGATTCTTGAACCTGGTGAGTTTGATACCCTCGTTGGACTCAAGAAAGTCATACAAACGCTTGTTAAAATCAATTAGCTCCATTTGAACATTCAGGCTTTTTGCGAAATAAGATTTCTCGAAGATGCTTGGAATGCTGCGTTCGTCAGCCAGGTAACGCAGCCGCGAGATCTCGTATATCTCGCTTTCCAAAGGAACTGCAAGAATCTGGGCCAAGCTTTCGCTGGCTTGGATGATCTTGATCTCAAGCAGGCTGTGGTAGGTGCCGGCCTCCGTAGGAAAGAACATCTTGAGGTAGTCCCACTTATAAGCCGGCTTTGTGACAAAGGTTCCGGCGCCCCGTTTGGAATTGAGCAAGCCCTTTGCTTGAAGCTGGGCTATGGCGTGCCGCACCGTCTCCCGGCTTACCTTAAATTGCGCCGCTATCCGCGTTTCGGAGGGAATTTTGCTGCCTCCTCCCCACTCACCATTGTCTATTTGCCTCTGTATATAGTCCGCAATCTGCTTGTAAAGAGATTTGTTATTCATTTTTTGTTGTGGCATAAACAAATCCTACTTTACTGTTTATTTGGCAAACTTGCTTATCTCAGCTTCAAGCTTTTCCCTTGCTGACCGCAAGTCATCGAGTAATTCCAGAAAGGATGCCCTATCCTGATCTAATTTTTGGGAAAGGCGGAGGATCATATCCTGACATTCCTTCGGTGACGGTGCGCCGTAGTCGGACTTATTATGCACCGAATTAACCGAGTCCAGTACACTGCTCAGCTCTTGCTGGCTCCACCCAAAGGTCTTGGCAGCAAATTCCTCGCTTGCATTGTTGAGCATTTCCACCGTCATTTGGGAGGCGTCCAAGCCATTATCCAAACACTGGCTCACCATGCTGCCTACGATGTGATGTGCAACTCTGAAGGAGAGCCCCTCCTTTTTGACAAGCTCATCAGCCAGTTCGGTAACTGTGCAAAAATTCCGGTCCGCCCGTTTTTTCATGTTGCCCGTCTTGATGATCAGCTTTTCTACCGTTTCGCCGAGCAGATTGAGGATTGCCTCCATTTGATCCGCCGCATCCCAAAAAGGGGCGATGCTTTCGCCGGCAATATCGCGGCAATGGCCGTAGGGAATGCCCTTCATGCAACTGAAGGAAGCCACATAAGCGCCTAAAAGATGTGAGGTTTTTGCTTTGCAATGCTCCAGCGTCACCGAATTTTTCTTTTGCGGCATGATGCTGCTGCTGGCTGCCAGAGAGTCGTCAACCTCGATATAGGAGAATTCGTCGGTGGCCCAGATGTACAGATCATTAACAAAGCGGTTGATGGTGGCGCCGAAGCTTACGAAGGAGCCCAGCAATTCCAGCAGGTAGTCCCGGGATGCCACTGCATCCATATTGTTGTACATCGGTCCGTTGAAACCGAGGAGTTCGGCGGCGTAATGCCGGTCAATGGGGAAACTGGTTCCGGCAAAAGCGCCGCTACCCAGTGTGCACTGGTTAAGGCGCTCATAGGCTGTGAACATGCGGGCATAATCGCGCTCCAGGCCTTGGGCCACTGCAGTGAAATAGAAGGCGATTGAGATGGGCTGTGCCGGCTGCATGTGGGTATACCCGGTGAATACTGTTTCTTTGTGTTCGGCTGCCTTTCTGAGCAATACTTCCCGCAGATTTAACAGCAGCGGGTAAAGCTTGATCATTTGGTCACGCACATTCATGCGGCTGATTGTGGAATGCAAGTCGTTGCGGCTGCGGGCTGTATGCAGCTTGCCGCCGACCTCCATGCCGACTTTGCCGATCAGATAATTTTCAAGGTTGAAATAGTAATCCTCAAGTTCGGGATTGAGGTTGAAGGCGGCATTTCCCTCCTTCTCCAAATCCAAAAAAGCCGAGAGGATTTCTGCGGCTTCCTCAGAGGTGATAATACCCTGCTTGCTCAGCATGAGTGCATGGGCGATGTTCAGCGACAGCATATTGTAAAAGGAGCGCTTGTTGTCCGCAAGAATAGCGGGACCAAAGAGGTATTTGCAGACAGTACCGCTGGGTTTGGTTTTTAGTCGCTCTCTCATGACACCTCAATCCCCCTTTAAAGCGGTTTTTCCGGTCATCACATAATCGATAATCTCCTTAACATTCATGCCTGCAAGCCCCATCCTTTGCATAGAGGTACCGCCGGCATAAAAGTCGCGGTTACGCACAATGTTGGCCAGACGGATCATTGTATCGATGACCGGTACTTCCATGCCCAGAAGACGGGCAAATTCCGCAATGGGAACAATGCCCATGGGCACATCCTCGTCGATATAGCGGTCCGGAGCCTGCTTGGCGGTGGCAGGCAGGCCGGAGGCCTCTTTCTGCGGGATCGGCACATAGTGCTTCCCTTTGTAGCAGAGCTCGTTGAAGCCGTCGTAGGTAACCACTTCGAGGCCCAGCTTCCTCATCACCTGGCAACGCTCCTCGTCTAGCTGGTATTTAATACGCTGCACCGTTTCGGAACCCCAGGCATGAAAGTCGAAATCTTCTGGCCGCGGCATCTCCACTTTGTCCATGTTCATCAGGTAAGGGACGATATGGGTGGTGGGGTTGACGTTGTTGCAGCCGATGCTCAACGAATCCTGTCCCAGGGCCGCTTCAAAAATGGCCGGTTTGATGATGTCCAGCAGTTCCTGGTTCCGTACCGCCGGAAAAGCTGCCATCGGCAATACTGCCTTGCGGGCTTTGATGCCTGCATGGGCAGGCTCAATCAGACGGGTGGCGTAAGGGAAGCTGATGGTCTCGCCAATGAGGGGCAGCTCCTTGACGCCGTTTTCCCGTAATGTCTTGGCGAACATGATCGAACTGCCCACATAGCCGGGAATCAGCAGGAAGGTATGATTCGGCCTGACAAAGGGAGCCACTTGCTTTGCGAATAAGTTGTATATGTTTGAGGTGACACATACCAAAAAAACATCGCCGGAGCCGACAGCTTCTTCGAGGTTGGCGGTGGCGCCGGATACAGGCGCAAACCCTTCCACAACGGGACCGCTCATCTTGATGCCCCCCTGCTGCCGGATGCTTGCGATAGTGGCTTCGTTTATGTCGTAGATTGCCTTAGGCGCAACGCCCCTGAGAACCATGTCGCCCGCGAGGGACTGCCCGCCGTTGCCGGCGCCGATAATCACATATGACTTTGCCATTTGATCCCCTCCTGTCTTTATCGCTTGCCTAGATAACTAGACAGGTAAAAGTTTTTGCAGCCATACTTGTCTAGTCAATTTATTTAACCATGATAATCCATAATAGTCAATAATTGGTAAAAAATAATTCCACCTCGATTGATGAGATGGAATTAGCTCTAAGATTATTCGCAATGAAATAGGAAGCCGGTCTGCCGCTACGCTGCCGATAGCTTTAGCGGCTTTCTGGGTCTAATTGTTTCTTTTTTCTCCCCAGAAGAAAAGAGCCACCGTGCCGGGTCCGGTATGGCTGCCTATGGTAGTACCGACATTATTGATTTCCACAGGCCCCTTTAGTTTCGGAAAACGCTCTTCTACAAGGGCCGCTACAGCCTCTGCGTCTTCAAAGCAACCCGCGTTTGAAATGTAACATTTGCCGTCATAAGCAGTGCCTCCCTGGGCATATTCCTCCATTTTGTTTGCAATCTCGTGGATGACTTTTTTCTTGCCTTTTATCTTAAAGCGGGGAATGAGCTTGCCTTCATGGTCCATATTGAGCAAGGGGCAAATATTCAACATAGTGCCAACCCAGCCGGAGGCTTTGGAAATGCGGCCGCCTTTGACATAGAAGGTCAGATCTGTGGAGAAGAACCAATGGTGCAACTCCAGCTTATGCTCGTTTGCCCAAACATACAATTTGTCGATGTCCATGCCCTCATCCCGGAGGTCGGCAAGTTTGTCCATAAGCAGGCCGTAGCCGGAGGAAGCTCCCAAAGAATCCACAATATAGATTTTCCTGTCCGGATATTTTTGCAGCAGGCTGCTTCTTGCAATACTTGCAGAATTGTATACGCCGGAAAGGCCGCTGGACAAACTCACATGCAGGATGTCCAGTCCTTGCTCCAAAAAGGGCGTAAAATAGTCAATGAATTCTTCCACATTGACTTGGGAGGTTTTTGTTTCGGCGCCCTCAAGCATTGCTTTGTAGAACTGGTCAAAAGGCATGGATTTGCCTAAATCGTCATCGTACTGTTTCCCGTCCAAAGAGTAGTGAAAACAGACAAAATGAATACCTCTTTCCCTGAAATGTTCTTCAGTTAAATCCGCCGTAGAACAACAGCTAAGTATGTATTTTCCCATAATTATTTTCTCCTTAACTTTCTAATATTGGTACGCCGCAGCTATAGAACAATAGATCCCTGGTTGTCATAATAATATCCTTAATTTGTAAATTTGTCCATTATATTGATCCGAAGCATTCCTTTCTTATTTGACCATTAAGCATAAGAAAAAGGCAAATAGTGCCGTAAGTGAGCCATAGAGCAATTCTTTAAGGGTGTGACGCTTTAATGTCAGGGAAGACCACAAGATGGCGCCAAACAGCAGCACACAGGGGAGGATTGCTATACCGCCAATAAAGTAGACGAACAATAGCATGGGCCCTACAAGGCTGCAGGCGTGGCCGCTGGCCCTTATTCCTATCACTTTATTAAGCAGGATAAGAATCAAGACAGACAGGAAGTAAACCAGAAAGATCAATGACAGCCCCCTGCTTACTCCTCGGGCAAGCCCATAGAGAACTGCGCCGGCATAACAGATCAGATTCAGGACCAGGGCCAGATTCCGCTGTCCCTCCCTCACCGCGCTTTTGTGCTTTGGCAGGAGATGGGCAAGGGGATAAGCCAGGAGCGGAATCAGGGTAAGGAATAGAATCGATAAAAGCAATTCCTGAGAGCCGGCAAAGATACCCCTATCCCGAAAAAACAAGATCAACAAAAGCGCAAGCACCATAACCGGCGGCACCGTCACGGCGCGGATGGCTTTTGCGGCTTGCTCCCGCCTAATCATCCCGGAGGCCCCCAAGGGAACGAGGGTTTAACAGGCAATTTCTCATAAAAGTTCCCTCCAAAAATACTGTACACTTTGACAGATAATATTGCACCTGTTAAAATTATAGCGCTTACAAAATAAGGATACAACATACACAATCTGATTTTGGTCAGTTATTTATACAAAAATAAGAGGGGTGTAAAAATAATGGCAGAGGATAAGCGTGTCCGCAAAACCAAGCGGTATATCAAGCAGGCACTGACTGAAGTGCTTGGGCAAAAGTCCTTTGAGCAGATTACCGTTACTGAGCTGTGTGTCAAATCCGATATTAGCCGCATCACGTTTTACTCCCATTACAGCGACAAATTTGCCCTTGCCGACGAGATGTTTGACGAAATGCTGGAGAACGCCGCCGCCGACTACCGGGCCATGCAAAAAGCAAATAATCCCGGCAATGACGTTGTCCAGACCTTTTGCAATCTGCTGGACTGCATTTTGAATCTCTATAACAGCAATATGTCCTTACTGACCCGCACCACTATCGAGAAGAATCCGTACCTTTACCACATGTTTTACGGCTATATTGTGCGCAATGTGGAGCTTGTGCTTCTTCACCGCAGCTATGTCATCCGGCCCAAATACTCCATTAAGCAGGTAAGCGGTTTTATCTGCAACAGCCTATGGGCTTTCCTCAGTGAGGCAAATTTCGACGAAAATAAAAACAACACCCTGCGCAAGGATGCGAAGAAGGTGTTGGCGGATTTGCTAATGGCTGATATTGTAACGGAAAGCGTGCGGTAGGTTTGTAGGAGGGTGTTGAAAAAGCCGCTTCTCATCCAGCCGGGTGTACAAAAAATGAGGTTTTATGGCAGAAGAGGCAATTCCACAAAGGGAACAGCTGTTTTTGTTTTTTCACCTTTTTCTGAAACACCGCTGCGGCCATTTTCGTCAATGTGGTTGACGACAAACCTGATTTTTATGCCGTCTAAACTATTGGTTTCAGCTTTAATAACGTAAATTAATGTTCCGTCCTCTTCATAACTCCAATTAAGCCGATTGTGGGCGATTTCACCGCCGAAAAGTCCCACGCCAATTGCTTTATATTGCTCCGGGTTTAACGAAGGAATTTCGTCGTCTCCGGCAACAAATTTATTCTCTTCGCTTGTTACCTCTGCTCTGATATACAAATTGCTGCCATCAAATAAAAATTCACGGGATTTGAAGGTTACACCCTCAACAATTGCTTCAAGATTTGTTTGCTGTACTAAGTCTTGCTGTTCAGGAGTTACATCTTTATTTGACAATAGGAAATCGAATAAGCCTAAACTATTAGCAAATGCACCGGCTATCCCCATGGTTAGGATAACTAAGATAGCTGCCACGGCTGTTGAAAATTTCATGAATGCAGATTTTTTCTTGGCTTTGTTCACCGTCATATTCAATATCTCCTTTTCTAAATATTGCGGCATAGTGATTTTACTAAAAGATTTTTTGAAGGTTTCTTTATTCCTCATCATCCCACGCCTCCTTTAATGTTGCTTTCAGTCTTTCTCTTGCCCGTTGCAATTGTTTTCGGACAGTGGCCTCTTGTGCTTTTAAGATTTCCGCAATTTCAGCAGTTGAGTATTCCTCATAATAGAATAAATAGATCACAATGCGATATTTCTGGGGCAGATCCATCACCCCTTGCCATACTTTATCCTCCGGTTCAAAGGAGCTTTCGTCAACCAAGGTTTCATCAAGGGGAACAATTTTCCGCATCCAGCTTGATAAAAAGTAATTCTTGCACTCGTTTATTGCGACTCTGATCAGCCAGCGTTTTATATGGTCGTCGTCGTTAAAATCGTCAATTTTTTTATGCAGTTTCAAGTAAACATTCTGTACAATATCATCGGTATCAAAGCTGTTTTTCATATAGGTTCTGACCAGCCGATAAATATCGTGTTTCGTATTATTGAAAACAGTAAGGAATTTGCTTTCCAATTCTGCACCGCCTTAAAAGCTTTTTCACTTATATAACAAATTAACTAAGGGAAATGTGACACTGGTTAGGTTTATTTTATAATTAATATTACAGCATAGATATACAAAGTAAATGGGCTTCCTGAAACAGGAAACCCATTTACCACCTTTGCCATTTTCTCTATCAGTAAATTATGGAAGTCTATTCCCACTTAAAAAAGCGCAAAGAAACAACGCTGCATATGACTGCAATTATAATCATCACAACTACCGGAATAAAAACACTATCTATTGGCAGACCGAGCGAAGCAGCTTTGAGAAGTTTTATTCCTTGTGTCAATGGCAATACATCTGCTGCTTTTTGCAGTGCAACAGGCATTACCTCGTAAGGCAGCGTAGCTCCCGAAAAAATAAGCATTGGAAAGTATAGCAGGCTAGCAGCGGCACTTGCAATTTTAATGTTTGGCGCAATTCCTCCCACCAGCAGCCCAATGCTGAACATTGACAGCATAACCAGTATATATGCTCCTAAGAATTGAAGCCATGAGCCGTACAAATGATAACCGAAAAATATTGCCCCTGTTGCATAGACAAGGATAAGTGAAATAATCGAATAAAGTGCGTAAATGACAACCTGTACCGCCAAGATAAGTACAGGACTGGTAGGTGTGACCTTGAACCGCTTTAATATTTTTCTGCTTCGATAATCAGATACAACTAAGGGAAGCCCCATTACACCTCCGGCACAAATGGCAATGGTTGATACCGCACCGAAAGACTGTTCCAAAAAAGTATACTCTGCGCCATCGAAAGCAGGCTTATTTCCAAAAACCGCGCCCAAGATAATAACGACAACAACAGGCATACAGATAGCAAAAATGAACATGTCCATCCCACGGAGAGATAACTTAATTTCTGTTTTGAGTAAGGTTCTAAACGCTTTCATTCTCTACCTCCTCGTCTGTATACCAAAGGTATGCATCCTCAAATTTTTCATAAGGACTGCTAGCGATTGCTTCTTGTACTGTCCCATAAAAAAAACTTTCTCCCTTTTTCAAAATCATGATTTTGTCGCAAAGAGCTTCCACCTCGTCCATGAAATGAGAGGTTAATAAAATCGTAATTCCTTTCGCTTTTAATTCGGAAAGGCTTTTCCAGACATCCCGTCGTGCCTTAGCGTCCAAGCCGGTGGTTAGCTCGTCCAAGAATATGACCTCGGGATTGGGAAGCAGCGCCAATACAATGAAAAGCCGCTGCTTCTGCCCTCCAGACAGCTCGCTGACCAGGCTTTTCAGCTTATCAGAAAGTCCGAATTGTTTTAGAAGAGCGCCATAATCCAGAGAGGTTTTGTAAAGCGAAGCTGTGACCTCACAAAGTTCAGCTACCTTTATTTTGTCCTGATAGTTCGCTTCCTGAAATTGAACGCCAACTCTCTCAAACAATTTTTTTCGTTCTTTCTGCGGATTCATTCCCAAAATGGATATGGTTCCGCTATCTTGCTTTTTTGTGCCCAAAATACATTCAATTGTGGTGCTTTTACCCGCGCCATTTGCACCCAGCAAACCAAATACTTCTCCACGGTAAATGGAGATATTGATATTCTCCACTGCTTTGATGTGATCGTAAGACTTGCATAGATTTTTTACTTCAATCGTTGTTTCCATGCGACTAATTCCTCCTTTTCTTTGCATAAAAAGAATAACACCAGAACAAAGTCTGGTGTTAAGGTGTAGGGTTTTCCTGAAATTGTTTTTTCATTTTTTCAAGATGAGCAAGCATACCTTTTGCGTTTTGTTCAGCGCAATGCAATGATGTGAGCAGCTTATCGCATACAGAAATAATATCGTCATTTTGCTTTGGAGTGTCAATTGCCTGCCGAATGTCCGCTTGGGGATTTCGAGATAGGGAATTCAGCATTCTCAAAATTGCTGAAAGAGAGTAATTGGCGCAACGCAGGGAACGTATGATTTTCAATCGCCGAATATCTTCGTCGCCATAAACGCGATATCCATTTTGTTTTCGTTTTACAATAAGTAATCCGTTCATTTCCCAATTTCTTAAAGTGTCTATTGAGATTTGTAAAAAATCGGCTGCTTCTTTTCTGGTTAAAAATGTAGCGCCTGTTTCCTGACTGTCGCCTGATAACAGCTTTTCAGTAATAGATATAGCTTCTTCGGCATTTCTTTGCTCATTTCTAATCTGTTGCAGATAATATTCCGTCAAGCAAATTGCCTTGCCAAAATTCCCAAGCGCCGAGGCCTTAATAATAACAATTGCTTGCTTTCTCAGACCATTTTGCAGCACTTCAACCTTTAGAGCAATTCTCGCAAATTTAATCTGCTCCATATGAAAATCTGTAAAGACGCGATAACCATTTTCTTTACGCTCCGGCTTAGGAATCAGTTCAAGTTCTTCGTAAAGCCGTACCGTATTAGGATGGATTCCAATACAATTTGCAATTTCAGATGTCTTGTAAGTATTCACTTTATCACCACCATTCCATTGCACCATAATATCACCATATAAAAGTCTGGTGTTATAGTGTAGGGTTTTAATTGTAACACATAAAAATAAAATGCATAAAAAAATTTCCATCTCAATGAAGAGATGGAATTAAACTGTCGCTTTTTATCAATATAGATAGCCCTACACCAGCCTGGCCAGCACCCGCTTGACAATCACCTTTATCACCGCCGCCATGGGCGCCGCCAAAAACATGCCGAAGACCCCAAAAAATTTGCCGGCAATCAGCAATGCCAAGACGATAGCCAAAGGCGGCAGCCGCAAAGAGGCTCCCAATATTTTAGGCGTCAGGAAATCCCCTTCAAACTGCTGAATCAGCACCACGATTACTACTGCCGCCGCAGCTTTCCAGGGTGCTTGCAGTAAGCCGAGGAGGATTACGGGCACCGAGCTGAAAAAAGCGCCGAAATAAGGAATCAGATTGCCCAACCCCGCCAGTACCGCCATAACCCCCGTATATTCCAGACCCAGGATTTTCAGTCCGATATAAGTTAATATGGCCACCACCAAAGAAGTAAAGAGATTGCCTTTGATAAAGGCCATGACAATTTGGCGTATTTCGCCGCCAACGAAAACCAGATCCCCCTGAAAGCTTACGGAAAAAAGGTTTAAGACCCAGCCTTTGATCCTCTCCCACTCTTTCAGAAAGTAAAAAGCCAAGACCGGCGACAGCAAAAAATCCACCAAGTGGCCAAGACCGGCGCCAAAGCCCGATAGCATGGCGCTGATTCGGTCGGCTCCGGCTTCCTGAGCTTTATCCAACACCGACTGCCAGCTTTGCCAGCTAATTTGGATACCAAAGCGGCTGGCCAGCAAAGGCACCTGCTGCACCAGCCTTTCCAGGCGGTCAAAAATCTCAGGCAAAGCCCCAAGAAGCTGGCCAAACTCCTTTTGCATCAGAGGAGTCAGCAGAATAACCGCTAAAGTCAATATGCCCAGAAGCGACAATAAAGCTAACAACGCTGCCGGACCGGGATTTCTGCCTTTTTTCTGGAACCAATCAGCTACCGGATATAGGCCGTAAGCCACTAAAAGGCCTAAAAGCACCGGCCGCAGCAGCGCCTTTAGGGGCCAGAGAAGCAGCAAAATACCCAGCAGCAAAAGAAACCGCACCAGCCTTCCTCTGAAAGAATATTGAGGCTGATACAATATGGCAGAAGGCTTCACCAGAATCATGTCCGGCCCCCACTTTTCAATATCCTTATTCATCAGGAGGCTGCGGCCCTGAAGCACATCCTTCACCAGCCCGTCGGAGACCTCCAGACCCACAATTTCATGATCTTGCAGCAAGATATCGGAAGCCCGGCCGGGGCTTAGGCCCTCTGCCGAATAAATAGGCACCGCCGGTCTTGGCTCATGAGTAGCTTTTTCCGGTGATTTATCCAGAATCGCCGCCTCCGCCCCCGGTTTCAAAAATACCGCATCCTCTCCCAAGGTTTCTACCTGATCCCGGGAGATCATGCGCCAGCGGCCTTCCAAGTCCATGAAAAATAGGCCTTCCGTCCGGTCAGCGCCGCCATACTGAAAGCCCATCATATAGCCGGCTTTTAATCCCGTTTCCTTATCATAGACCGGCAAATGATTAATTTTTCTGCTTTGTTTAATTTGCATATTCTCTCCTGTGCAGTAAATAGTCTTTTCTCTGGATGGCCTTTCTCTATTGTTATCATGTGCCCAAGCGTTAGAAATATGCAAAAAAAATGACCGGAAGCCCAATGAAGCTCCGGTCCGCATCTGTTTGACAGCATATCTAATTTATCCTGGCAACTCACAACGCATATGCAAATGAGGAATCCCATCCTCCACGTACTCTTCGGAAACAGCTTTGAACCCGAAGGAGCCATAGAATTCCTTCAAATAGGCCTGGGCGGAAATGGTGATGGCCCTTGCCTGCCATTCCCGCTGCAGCTCTCCTATAGCCAGGTCCATCATTTTCTTTGCAATACCCTTGCCTCGCCACTCCTTGCGGAGGGCAAAGCGGCCAAAGCTTGGGGTGTCATAGGACACGCCTGCCGGCAAAAGCCGCATACAGCCGATTACTGTACCCTCAGCCGCCGCTATCATATGCCGGGCCAGGTTATCCTTGCCGTCGCAGTCCCGGTAAAGGCTGTTTTGTTCGATAAGAAAAACATCGGACCGCAAGGTCAATATTTCATATAATTCCTGGTTGGTTAATTCCTCAAAGGATTTTACGACTATTTCCATAGATTGCCCTGCTTCCTACTCCTGTTTTCCACTGAGAATAATGCCGCCCCCCAGCACCCGGTCACCTGCATAATACACGGCGCTTTGGCCCGGGGTTACCGCCCGCTGAGCTTCTGCAAAGACCAGCCTGGCCCGGCCCTGAGCTGCCGGATAGTAGACGGCTGGTGCCAAGAGGGCGCCGGAGCGCAGCTTCACTTTGACCTCCAGAGGCTCCGCCGGCAGACTACCGTCAATAAAGGTATTGTCTGCCGTAAAGACTTCTTGGGCATATAAGTCCTCTTCGGCGCCCAGGACCACCTGGTTTTTGACCGGATCCAATTCTAAGACAAATACGGGTCTGCCCAGAGCAATACCTAGATTCTTCCTCTGCCCTATGGTATAGCAAGCCAGTCCTTGATGGCGGCCCAGGACTTTTCCTGCCTGATCCACAAAATCGCCGGAGATAAGCCCTGCCTCCAAAAGCTGCCGGCAGTTTGGCGATCCGGCTTGACCGGCCTGGCCAGCTTGCCTGGTTTGTTCCGCCTGCCGCTGCAAAAAACTCTGGTAATCGCCGTCAGGAATAAAACAGATTTCCTGGCTATCCCGCTTCTGGGCTACCGGTATACCGGCCTGGGCGGCCAAAGCCCGTACCTCATCCTTCGTATATCCCCCTAAAGGAAAGATGGCTTTGCTGAGGATAGTCTGGTTTAACCGGTATAAGAAGTAGCTCTGGTCCTTTTTCGGGTCCTTAGCCCGCCATAATTGGTATTGAGCAGAAGCCTCATCATAGAGGCAGCGGACATAATGGCCCGTAGCCACTTTATCTGCGCCCTGCTCCGCCGCCGCTTTCATTAAAGCGGCAAATTTGACGCCGGGATTGCAGGCCACACAGGGGTTAGGGGTCTGGCCTTTGCCGTAGGTGCCGCAAAAGTAATCCACCACTTGCCGCTGAAACAGCTCATGGCTTTTCACGATATCCACTTGAATGCCTAGTTTTTCTCCTACCAGCAGAGCGTCGGCAGCGGCGGTGCTGCCCTCAAATAGCTCCAGGCAAAGGCCTCTCACTTCGTAGCCTTGCTGCCGGAGAGCATAGGCTGTATAAGCGCTGTCCACGCCGCCGCTGAGGGCGACAATAACCTTTTTCACTCTATCGGCCTTTCGTTTCTTTTTGCGGCAGGGCCGGGCCTGTATCCTTACCAATGCCTGTAGGCCTGTAATAGCTGACGCCCTTCATTTCTGCCGGCAAATAATCCTGAGCCACCCAGCCGCCATAGCTATGGGGATACTTGTATTCCAGGCCGTGGCCAAAACCGGCGGCGCCGGGGTAGTGGCTATCCCGCAAATGAGGCGGCACGGCGCCGTATTTGCCTTTGCGCACATCCTCTTGGGCCTCCGCAATGGCCGTAACGGCAGCATTGCTTTTGGGGGCGTTGCATAAATAGATTGCCGCATTGGCCATGATGATCCGTCCTTCGGGCATGCCCACCTGCTCAAAGGCCTGGGCAGCGCCGCTAACGATGGACATAGCCAAAGGATCCGCAGGCCCTACGTCTTCGGAGGCCAAAATCAGCATCCGCCGGAAAATAAACCGGGGGTCCTCCCCGGCCTCCAGCATCCGGGCCATGTAATGGATAGCCGCATCGGCGTCGGAGCCCCGCATGCTTTTAATAAAAGCGGAGGCCACATCGTAATGCTGATCACCGGTTTTATCGTAGACGATTGCCTTTTCCTGAATAGATTCCTCTGCCGTTTGCAAATCGATACGCCGGATACCGTCAGAACCCGGCAGCGTAGAACGAACGGCCAGCTCCAAGCCATTGAGGGCCTGCCGGGCGTCGCCCCTGGCGGCGGCGGCAAAATGCCGCAAAGCCTCCGGGGTTATTTCCGTGCGAAAAAGGCCCAGGCCTTTTTCTTTATCGGCCAAAGCCCGCTTTAGCAATAAGATGGTTTCTTCTTCCGTCAAGGGCTCCAGGCGAAAGATGCGGGAACGGGAAAGCAAAGCGGAATTAACGGAAAAATAGGGATTCTCCGTAGTAGCGCCAATCAGCACAATCTTGCCCTCTTCCACGCTGGGCAGCAGGGCATCCTGCTGAGATTTATTGAAACGGTGAATCTCGTCAATAAACACAATGGTGCCCTGGCCCTGATAAGTCAGCCGGTCCTGGGCCTCCTTCACCACCTGCCTAAGCTCCGCCACGCCGGAAGTAACGGCGTTAATACGGACAAAAGTTGCCTCCGTGGCTTGGGAAATCACCATGGCCAAAGTAGTTTTCCCCGTGCCGGGGGGACCGTAAAAAATCAGAGAGCCTAGCTGGTCCGTTTCGATGGCCCGCCTAAGCAGCATACCAGGGCCTAAAATATGGCTTTGCCCCACTACCTCATCTAATTTTTCCGGCCGCAGCCTGGCAGCCAGAGGCGTCTGTTTTTTCTTTTGTTCCTGGTTTAATCCGCTAAACAAATCATCCATGGCTTAGCACCTTCATTCCACTCACAAATACTCACTTGTCCACTGTTGCAAATACTTACCGCTATAAATGCTAAACTATATATTTCTAATGATATAAGAGGCCATTAAGAGACCGGCTGAGGCCGGTACAAAAATCATGCTGGCAGGGCCTTTACGGCCTTTAGGAGCCTCAGCGGTTTCCGGGGCCTCTCCCGCCATCTCCACTGCCGCCTCTGCTGCTCCAGCCTGGCCACTACCCTGAGCCCCATCCTGAAGCCTATCATGATCCGGCAGAGGATTTTCCTTTGACCAAACCACCGGCAAACCTTCGGTAAGCCCTTCTTCTTTCAAACTTCGGCGCAGCCGCCGGGCTAAGGGGCAAGTGTGGGTCTGGCTGATATCCCCTATAGCCAATTGGCTGGGATCCAGACGATAACCGGCTCCCATGGAGGAAATGATGGGGATGCCTTCATCCTTGGCAGTGATGATCAGCCGGACCTTGGCGGCTAAATCATCGATGGCATCAGCAATGAAATCCGGCCGGCCCGCCGCCAGAATAGAGGGCAAGTTTTCTGCCGTCATTTTAAATGGGTATAATACCAGCTCCAACTCCGGATTGATCTCCTTAAGCCGGGCGGCGCAAACGTCAATCTTGTTTTGACCGACGGTACCCACTAAAGCCGGCAACTGCCGGTTACGGTTGCTGTCGATGATCCGGTCATATTCCACCAGGCTCAGCTTGCCTACGCCGGAACGGGCCAGGGCTTCCGCCGCAAAAGAGCCCACTCCTCCCAAACCAAAAAGCAGGACGTGCGACTTCTCTAATTTTATTATTTTTTCGGGTCCGGCCAGCCGCCGGCTTCTTTCTTGCCAATCCACAAGCCTGTCCCTCTATTCGATTGAAATATATAGGCGGTAATCTTACTCCGCAGTATTATTACAATTGTGTACCATGCTCTATGTGCCTGCTTGCACCACCGGTCAGTGGAGGTGATGACCTCTTGGGCCAGAGCAGTGCCCCTCTCGGAACAGTGACAGACAGCGCATAGAAGTGACCCCCTCGGGTGTGCAAAATTTCAACTTTGTCGTTGTTTGCCACGGCTAACTGAGCAAAATTTCAAGTTTGTCGCCTCAGTTTACTGCTTTTGGGGCGTTTTCCTCCTGTGAATGAATGAAAAATGGAATTTCATGCGAGGAACACATTGAAAATTGCATATTTCGTATAAAAATGCGTTTAATTTCCTTACAAACTTGCAATTTTGCTCAAAAGCCCCTCTCGCTAAGTACAAACTTGCATTTTTGCTCATTTGCAGTGCCTCAGGGGTACTTACATGCCAATCGCTGTCCATCACAGCATCCCGCGGCTCCCGGCCTGATGGATCTCTAACCCATCGCCCACTATCTGCATTATATAGTAGAATGCTCAGAAAATAGGCTTTAGATTTTAATCACATTATCAGAAAAATTTGGTAATAAAAACAAGTATAAAATTACCCCGCAATGTCGTGGAGGCCTTTGTTTTGAACCTGCTCTCGCAGGTGGGTGCCTTCCCGCTTGCTTGATCGCTCCTGCCCGTAGCAGGCATGCAAGTCACAAGCGGAGCTTCAGGCTCCCTATCAAAATGTGTTGGCTCAAAACACGGGGCCGGTCACGATCACCGCAGGGTTCTTATCTTACAATATAAATTGTATCATCGCTTCTCCGATAATTCAAGTATATGCGATTTCCAATTTAGCTATTCGCCGGCCAGGCCGGTTATAAACGGCTATAAATAGATATATAATTCGTTGCCGCCGGCTGCCTGAAGCTTTTCTTGAGGCAGCCGGGCCCGGCATTTTCTGCTGTTTCTACTGTTTTTCCGGCAGCTTCACCGCAATATGGAGTTCCTCAAGCTGCTTGGCGTCCACGGCGGAAGGCGCAATGCTCATCAGGTCCATGGCGCTTTGGGTCTTGGGGAAGGCAATGACGTCACGGATGCTCTCGCGCTTCAGCATCAGCATTATCATACGATCGATACCGATGGCCAGCCCGCCGTGGGGAGGCACGCCGTATTCGAAAGCATCCAGCAAATAGCCAAACTTGCTGCGGCACTGTTCCGGCGTAAGGCCCAGGGCCTGGAACATTTGCTCCTGAACTTGCCGCTGGTGGATACGGATGCTGCCGCCGCCGATTTCCACGCCATTGAGGACAATGTCGTAAGCCTTGGCCCGGACCTGCCCCGGGTCTTTATCCAGCATAGCCATATCCTCATCCATAGGCATGGTAAAGGGATGATGCATAGCCATATAACGTTTTTCTTCCGGTGAATATTCGAATTGAGGGAATTCCACTACCCAGAGGAAATTGAATTGATCTTTGTCAATGAGGCCCAGAATCTCGCCCAGCCGCAACCGCAAATGACCTAAAGCCGCCGTCATCACCGGGAAGGTATCGGCTACAAAGAATAAGATGTCTCCTGGCTGGCCTTCCATCCGCTCTACCAAAGCCTTGGCCTGCTCCTCGGTCAGGAATTTGGTGATGGGGGATTTATAGCTGCCATCCTCCTGGATGGTGATATAGGCCAAACCTTTGGCTCCATAAATGGCGGCCAGCTTCGTCAATTCATCGATTTCCCGCCGGGAAAAACCGGCGCAACCCTTGGCGTTGATGCCTTTAATCCGGCCGCCCTTATCCAAAACGGCAGTAAAGGCCTTAAATTCGCTTTTCGCGATAATATCCCCTACTTCTACCATTTCCAGGCCAAAACGGGTGTCCGGCTTATCGGAGCCAAAACGCTCCATAGCTTCCCGCCAGGTCATCCGGGGAAAGGGCTGGGGCAGGTCAAGACCCAAGGTCTCTTTAAATACGGCAACTAACATGCCCTCTACCATCTGAATGACGTCTTCCTGCTCCACAAAGGACATCTCCATATCCAATTGGGTAAACTCCGGCTGGCGGTCGGCCCTTAAGTCCTCATCCCGGAAGCAGTGGGCAATCTGGAAATAGCGGTCAATACCGGCCACCATCAAAATTTGCTTATAAATCTGGGGAGACTGGGGCAAAGCGTAAAACTCGCCGGGGCGCAAGCGGCTGGGTACCAGAAAGTCTCTGGCCCCTTCCGGAGAGCTGTTGATCAGGGTAGGCGTTTCCACCTCTAAGAAGTCACTGGCGGTAAAATAATTGCGGATACTCTGATTTACCTTGCTGCGCAGGGCCAGACCCTTATAAAGCTGAGGCCGCCGCAGATCCAGATAACGGTGTTTCAGGCGGATGCTCTCATCCACGGTGACGTCGTCCTCAATATAAAAAGGCGGAGTTTTGGCGGCGCTGAAAATCCGTAAATCACTGGCTAAAACCTCAATTTCTCCCGTTTTCAGGTTGGGGTTGGCAGAACCCTCCGGACGCAGCCGCACTCTGCCGGTAATCGCCAAAACAAACTCATTACGGATGGTTTCCGCCAGGTCAAAAAGCTCCGGACCCACAGCCGTAGGGTCAAAAACCACTTGAACCAGGCCCTCTCTATCCCTGAGATCCACAAAAATCACGCCGCCATGATCCCGGCGGCGGTGGGTCCAGCCCGTCAATGTCACTACCTTATCTACGTCTTTGGCTGTCACCTGTCCGCAATAACAGCTCCGTTTTAGTCCCTGCATGGAATCGCTCATTCTTATTCCCTCGTCTTCCCTTAATAACATTTATCACTTGTCGTTAATTGCATTTTTGTTGACTTTACCCGGTTATTTTATCCAACCTGGGCCAGCTTGTCAACTTTCCGCCGGATCAAATCCTCGATCCTCTCAATATATTGGATTAAATCTTTAGGATTATACAGGTTTTCCAAAGACCAGTCCCCCGGGTTCAGGAATTTGCTGCCGGAGCCTACCCCCATACCCAAAATGGTCTGCCTTTCTTCAATCATCAAAATGTTATAGAGGCATTGGCGTCCGGGCAGAGTATAGCCTACATTTTCACCGCCGGCTAAGCTATCTTTTTGCCTGTACAAATAATAGGGCTCATAGCCCCCTTCCCGAAGCAAGCGATAACTTAAATCCGTCATCTCAAGACCAAGCTGCCGCCGGGGTAAGGTTTCCTGCCCTTCTTTGTAGGCCGAGCCTCTTTTGATGGCCAGGCCGTGCAAGGTGATATTGTCCGGTCTGAGCTCCAGCACCCCTCTAAGGCTGTCCTCCACCTCTGCCAAGCCTTCCCCCGGCAGCCCCAGAATCAGATCGCTGTTGATCCGCCAGTCCGCCGCCGGCAAAAAGGCTCTTACCTTAGCAAAGGCTTCTTCAATGGCCTTTACTTCATGCTTACGGCCTAAGGCATCCAAAGTGGCCTGACTCATGGTTTGGGGGTTGATGCAGATGCGGTTTACGGGATAAGAGGCTAAAGCCTCCAGCATTTCATGGCTGAGGGTCTCCGGCCGGCCGCTTTCCACCGTCCATTCCAGACCCGGCAGCAACGGAAAGGCTTCCTGCAAAGCCCCGAGTATCCGGCCCATATCCGCCGGAGCCATGGCCGTAGGCGTACCGCCGCCAAAATAGAGAGTCTCTACTTGCAGGCCAAAATCCCTGGCCGCTTGGCCCAGTGCCCGAATTTCCCGTTCCATGGCTTCGTGGCAGGCCGGTTGCCATTTGCGCCAGCGCTTTACATCATAGCCGGGAAAGGAGCAATAGCTGCAGCGGCTGGGGCAAAAGGGATAGCTGAGATAAAGGCTGATTTTCTTTCTGTCTCCGGTCAGGGAAGGCAAAAAAGGCCGCTGAGCAGTACCAACTTGCCAAAGCAAAGAGCTGCGCTGCTCCGCAATGCCGAAATCCCGGCTGAGAATCAAATGAATTTCCTCTTGGGATAGGCCCTGATCCAGAAAGCGCTGCAGCATTTTTGTAGGCCTTACCCCCGTCAAAATCCCCCAAGGGTTTGGCGGGGCTTCAAGAACCTCCTGCAATAAAGGCTCTTGCTCCAGCAGCCGGTGGAAGGCCAGCCGCAGTACCCGCCGCCGGCGGTTTTCCGGGGTTTCTTCAAAAGCAAAGGGCCGCACCGGCTCTTCCCGGCTAAAGGTTCTGCTGTCCTGGCGCCATTCCATGCTCAGGCTGCTTTTATCCCCTTGCCAAAAAGCCCTTAAACAAGGCTTGGCATCTCTGCCAAGCCCCATAGTTGCATCAAAGTTCCAGGCTCCGTCTTCCTCTTCCAGCAAATAACCATAAGAGCGCAGGAGATCTGCCAGGACAGCCCCGTCACCGGCATGATTAGAAAAAAAAGCCAAGGGTTTCAGTTCAGCCATGGATATCATCCCTGGTGGAGGAATCAGCCCGGACAAAAGGATTGGATTGCTTTTCCTTGCCTATGCTGGTAGCCGGGCCATGGCCGGTATAAACGGTAAACTCCGCCGGTAAATGATAAAGCTTGCCTTGAATGGACAGTTCCAACTGGTCGAAATTGCCGCCGGGAAGATCTGTGCGGCCTACGGAGCCGTTAAATAAGGTATCGCCGGCAAAGAGGCAGCCGTTGTCTTCCGCCAGCAAGCTGACGCCGCCGGCGGTGTGGCCCGGCGTGTGAATCACCCGCAGCCTGATGGCGCCGCAAATGATTTCGTCGCCTTCCTTGAGATGGCCGTCGGCCCGGGGGGCCTGGGTTCCGCCCATCGCATTCAAGAAACTGCGGCTGCTATTTTCCAGCATAGGGGCGTCGGCGGCATGAACCAGAACCTGAGCTTCCGGATAAGCCTCTTTCAGGGCCGGGATAGCGCCGATATGATCGCCATGGCCATGGGTGGCCAGAATATATTTCGGCTTAACACCGATAGCTTTCAGCTTGCCGATAATGGTATCCGGCTCAAAACCGGGATCGATGACAACACCCTCTGCCTGACCCGGTTCGTATAATATATAACAGTTTGTTTCATAAGAGCCTAAAACCAGATTAATGATTTCCATAAGCTTTCCTCCTTTTAAGATAAAGGGCATCATACGCGCTCACTTCTCGCCGTTAAAATTTTGAATGAAATTGTTCTAAAGGAAATTTAGACGGCTGCGAACGTTCGCTTTGTCTGACATGCCCTTTCCCATAATATTGTACTACTAATATTGTACTGCTAGCGGTTTTTGCTGTCCATAACAATGGTTACCGGTCCGTCATTAATCAGCTCTACTTCCATATGGGCCTGGAAAACTCCTGTGTCCACTGTTATACCCTGGCTCCGAAGGCCTTCCACAAAGGCTTCGTAATAAGCCTTTCCTTTATCCGGCGAAGCTGCCTGGCTAAAACCCGGCCGCCGCCCCCGCCGGGTATCGGCGTACAAGGTAAATTGAGAAACGGCCAAAACCTCTCCTTTGACATCGAGAAGGGATAGATTCATTTTGCCTTCATCATCCTCAAATATACGCAGAAAAGGCAATTTATCCAGCAAATAGCTCAGATCTTCTTCTGTATCCTCCTCGCCGACACCCAAAAGGATTAAAAGGCCGGGGCCGATGGCGCCAACCGTCTCTCCCTCTACCCTGACGGCAGAGGACTTTACTCTTTGGATTACCGCCCGCAAATAAATCCCTCCACTATGCAATGTTATTTAATTAAGTAAACAGCGGTGAACCTAAGGGGAAGCCGCCGGCCTGTTCAAAAATTGCAGTTGTATGGAGTATCCTAAGGTCAGGTGAGCAGAAATTGCGTTTGTATGTAAAATGCAAGCTATATATCTCCGCACAAACGAAAGAATTGCACCAATTTGGCCGGAATTGGCTGAAATTGACCCTGAATTGGCCTGCAATTTACCTATAACCGAAAAAATTGCACAGGCGACGGTGAGAGTTCGCATACAACCGAAAAATTTGAACAAAAGCCAGAGGTTATTGCCCAGAAGACTATCACCCTGTCTTAGCTTACTCCCTCAAGCTTTCTTTGCCCGGCACAACCCGGTGAATTTCCGTTACGTCCTTTACTCTGGCTATCCGGTCAATGACGTACTGTAAATGATCCAGGTTTTTGATTTCAACCTTCATGTTGGTTATGGCCATGCCGTTTTTCATGCCCCGGGAGTGGATGGCATGGATCGGCACCCGAATATCGGCTACGGCATTGAGAATGTCGCTGGTGAGGCGGTTTCTGTCCCGGGCCTCAATCTCCAGCTCAGCAGTGAAAGAGCCCAGCAGGCTGCTGTCCCAGGCCACCTCCACAATGCGGCCTTCTTCTTCATTTAAGTGATGCTTAGCATTAGGACAATCCTGGCGGTGGATGGAAACTCCCCGGCCCCGGGTGATGTAGCCCACAATAGGATCGCCGGGCAAGGGGTTGCAGCAGCGGGACAAACGGATCATCACGTTGTCCACTCCCCGGACCACCACGCCGTTGGTGGCTTTGCCAAAAGCCACTTCCTGCTTCTTGGCAGCTTTAGCCCCTTCTTCATTGGCTTTGGCCGCCAGTTCCGCATCGGTGAGAACGGGAATGGCGTTTTTGAAAAACTCCTCCCTGATCCGGTTAAATACGGGCTGCAAGGTGGTGCTGCCGTCGCCTAAAGCTACGAATAGATCGTCCATAGTATTGTAGCCAAAGCGCCGGGCAATTTCAATAAGGGCGTCGCCTTTCAGAAGCTCCCGGGACTCCTGGCCGAATTTAAGCAGAGATTGCTCCAGCAGCTCTTTGCCTTTTTCCAGGTTTTCGCCCCGCTTCTCCTTCTTGAACCAGGCCCTGATTTTGCTGCGGGCCTGAGAGGTGCGCACGATATTAAGCCAATCCCGTTTGGGGCCGTTGGAAGTCTTGGAGGTCAGAATCTCTACAATATCGCCGTTTTTTAGCTCATAATCCAGCGTAACAATGCGGCCGTTGACCTTGCTGCCGATGCAGCGGTGGCCTACGTCGGAATGAACCCGGTAAGCAAAATCCAATGGGGTGGCCCCTACGGGCATCTCGATAACGTCCCCTTTAGGCGTAAAAACGAAAACGATATCCTGAAACATATCCAGCTTCAGCATTTCAAAATATTCTTCGGTATCCTTCGTCTCCGACTGCCATTCCAGGCTTTGCCGCAGCCATTCAAAATAGCGGTCATAAGATTTCTCTTCGCCTTCTTTGTATATCCAGTGAGCGGCAATGCCATACTCCGCAACTTGATGCATTTCTTCGGTGCGGATCTGGATCTCAAAGGGCTCGCCTTTTTCTCCCATAACCGTGGTATGGATGGATTGATACATGTTTTCCTTGGGCATAGCCACAAAATCTTTAAAGCGGCCGGGAATGGGCTTCCAGATGGTATGAATGATGCCCAGAGCAGCATAACAATCCTGAACGGATTTAACGATAATCCGGATGGCAATCAGGTCGTATATCTCACTGACGTCCTTGTTTTGGGCCTCCATTTTTTTATAAATGCTGTAGCAATGCTTGGGCCGGCCCTTGATCTCTGCGGCAATGCCCACTTCCTCCAGCTTTTTTTTCATGGTGGCAATAACATCGGCAATATAGTCTTCCCGCTCTACCCGCAGGCTGGCCAGGCTTTCCAGAATGTAATAATACTTATCCGGGTCCAGATAGCGCAGGGATAAATCCTCCAGCTCATTTTTGATGCTGAAGATACCCAGACGGTGAGCTAAAGGCGCATAAATCTCCATGGTTTCCCTGGCAATTTCCTGCTGCTTGGCCGGACTATGGACGTCCAAAGTCCTCATGTTGTGAAGGCGGTCCGCCAGCTTAATCAAAATCACCCGGATATCCTTGGCCATAGCCAAAAACATTTTGCGGAAGCTTTCCGCCTGGCGCTCCGCCTTGGATCGGCATTCCAATTTGCCCAGCTTCGTCACGCCGTCCACCATCAGGGCAATATCCGGTCCGAAATCCCGGCTGATATCTTCCACGGTGGTATCCGTATCCTCCACCACATCATGGAGGAGGCCGGCGCAGACGGAGGCTGCATCCATGCCCATGTCCGCCAGGATACAGGCTACGGCCAGACAGTGGTTGATGTAGGGGGCTCCGGACTTGCGCACCTGATATTTATGGGCTTCGGAGGCATAATCATAAGCCTTTTGAATTTTTTCTGATTCCAAAGGATGGGGGTATTTCGACTTTAACCAATTCATGGACTTCTGTTCATGGATGTAAGATTCCTGAATCATGATTACGCCTCCCTTCCGGTAATATTGGACGGTTAATGCCTGCCAGCAATTCAGCCGGGTCCGGTGAAAATGCCAAAGTTACGTATTCCTCAAATAATTGTCTGCTTTCCTGTCCCTCCTTATAAAGGGAAGAATGGTTCAGGTCCAGCTTTGTTGGGGGCGGCGGGGCCAGATGGATGTAACGGGTGCCTCCTTCTTCCTCCCGCAATAAAAGAGCAATCTCCTCCAGGATACCCAGGCAGTAAGCGGCAGATTTTGCCGTAAAGCCGGGATCCTGGCGCTGAGCCATGGCTCCGGCCAGCTCTTCATCGGATAAAACCAAGGGATTGGCGGCGGCAGCCTGTTCTCTGAGATAGAGATAAAAGCCGCCTAAAACACCCCGGTCCGGGGATTCTTCTTTCAGCAGAAGCCGGTTTAACTCCTGGTCCTTTTGCTGATAAAGCAAATGTATTCTGGCAGGCTTGCCGTCTCTGCCCGCCCGGCCGGAAAGCTGGTTGTACTCAGCCCGGGAAAAACAGAGATGGTAAAGAACCACATCCCGGATATCCGGAATATCGGCGCCTTCGCCGAAAGCGCTGGTGCTGACCAGCACCGAAACATCACCGGCCAGAAAAGCTCCTTCTATAGACTGCCGGAGGGCCGGTAAAAGACCGCCATGATAATAAGCTATTTTATTTTTCATCCGGGGCAGGCTATCCTGCAAAAGTCCGGCCAATTCCTCCGCCAGGCGGCGGCTGTTGACATAAACGATTATTTTGCTTTCAGGCTGGATAATTTCCAGCAAATAAGCCAGCTTATCCTCCCTGTCTCTGGCGTCTGCCAGGGACAGGTTTTCCCGGCAATGTTCCTCGGCAACAAAGCGTCCTATCTTAAAATCCCGGAGGATTTTGGCGGCGCAAGCCTCATCGGCTGTGGCCGTAGTAGCAAGGAACAGGGGCCGGCCCAGGCTGCGCCAGGTGTTTGCCAGATCTTTGTAGGCCTGGCGGTGGCTCATCCCCAGATGGTGGGCTTCATCCGCCACGAACAAGCCGATCCGCTCTGCCACTGGTTTAAATTTCTCCAAATGAGCTTGTAAAAATTCAGCGGTGGTAATAATCAGCCGAATATTTCCCTGATAAAGGTTCTTAAAGAAGTCTTTTTTTTGCCAATGATCCAAGCCTCCCCAGGCCAGAGACGTATGGATGCCCAGAGGTTCCAGGGTTTTGGCCATGCGGCGTTCCTGGTCTCTGGCCAAGGAGCGCAAAGGATAGATAAAGATGGCGATGGAGCCTTGGCTGAGGGCTGCTGCGGCTGTTTGAAAAACTGCGGTTTTGCCCCGGCCGGTGGCCATGACCAGCAAGGTGTTTTCTCCTGCTGCCAGAGCTTGCAAAGCCTCTATTTGTTTGGGCCGGTAGGAGCCCTCCCCTAAAATCTCCTTTTGATAGCAGGTCCAGTCTTGGGTAGTGAGCCGGAGATTGAGACCCTCAGCTTCCTGAGCCGGTTCATTTTCCCTGAGGGAGAGGCGAAAATCTCTCAGCAAAGCCTGGACTGTCCGGCGGCCCTGCCACTGGTTGATCTCCGGCTGGAACAATAAGTCGTAGATCTGCCCCGGCTGAGGGTAGAAGATATTTTCCTCCATGGAAAAAGCAATAGCCACCAGGTCTTGAGATTTTTTGCGGTTGGGTCTTTTGTCGCCGGCCAAGCCGGCAGGCCGAAAGAACAATTTGTAATGGCGCCGTTCCTGGCCCAGAGCCTTTAGCTCCATCAGCTCCATGGCCGGCAGCACCAGCAGAGGCTGGGGATTTTCGGCGCCAAAGGGGGCTAAAAGTTCCAACTCCTCAAGGGCAGTCAAAGTTAATTGATCAAAAGACACGGTTAAATCCGCTGTTTGTACTTTGCTGTTTTGACCTTCTTTAAGGAACCAGCGGCTGGCGCTGTAATTCTCCAGTTTCTCCCGAAAAGCCTCAAAATTGTCCCGGGTCAATTGGAAGCCGCAGGCCAGCTCATGGCCGCCAAAGGTCAGCAGCGTGCCGGCAAGCTCAGTTAAAGCTTCGTGGAGGTTGCAGCCCGGCAGGCTTCTGCCGCTGCCCCGGCCTACGCCCTCCTGATCAAAAGAGATGAGAATTGCCGGGCGGCCAAAGCGTTCCAGCAAACGGGCGGCGGTGATGCCGATAACCCCCATATGCCAGTCTTCACCGGCTAAAATAAGTATAGACTTGGCAGCTAAAGAAGGGTCTTTATCCAGGCGGTCCAGAATTTCCTCCAGGATTCTGCCCTCCATCTCCTGACGGCTTTTATTGACAGCTTCCAGCTCACCTGCGTAAGGCTGGGCCGTTATCATGTCCTGAGCCAAAAGCAGCTTTACTCCCAGGGAAGGGTCTCCCATGCGGCCGGCGGCATTGAGCCTTGGGGCCAGAGTAAAGGTAATATGACCGCCGCTGATGGTTTTTTCCTCCAAGCCGCTGGTTCTGAGCAGAGCTTTAATGCCCGGCAAAGGGTTTTTATTAATCCGGGTCAGGCCTTCGGCAACCAGAATCCGGTTGTCTCCCGCCAGCGGCATGCCGTCGGCCAAAGTACCGATGGCTGCCAATTGGGACAACTCCGGCAATTCATCCCGGCCACCCAGCCTTTGATACAAGCAGGCCGCCAAAGCAAAGGCTACGCCGGCTCCGGCTAAACCCCGGCTTTTGCCCGGCTCCGCCATCAGCTCCGGATTAATCGTCGCTGCGGCCTCCGGCAAAACCTGAGGGGGACGGTGATGATCGGTAATAATCAATGCCAACCCCAGGTCTTTGGCATAGGCTGCTTCTTCCACGGCAGATATGCCGCAATCCACGGTAATCAAAAGCTCTGCTCCCCGCTCTTTGACGATGCGCAGCGCTTCCTTATTTAAGCCGTAGCCCTCATCCAGACGGTGAGGAATATAATAATCCGCCCTGTTGCCCAAAGACGCTAAGGCTTTGATCAACAAGGCGGTAGCAGTCATTCCATCCGCATCATAGTCACCAAATATGCAGATTTTCTTTTCTTTTATAATGGCGTCCCTGATGATTTCTACGGCCTGGGCCATATCCGGCAGCCGCCAAAAATCCGATAAATTTTGCAGGCCCTTATGATTTAAAAATTCTTTCTGGGCTTCTTCTCCTTGATAACCCCTCAGGGCCAGCAGCTCCGCCGTCAGGGGCAAAAGCCCCAAAGGCCCTGTAGGAGTCAATCCTAAGCCGGAAACATCTCCCCGTATCTGCCATTTCCTATGCTGGGTCATCGTTGGTCTCTATTGGTTGCTGGTTTTTTTCCTGCAAAGCTTGCTCCTTTTCTTCGATGATGTTGTCCTTATCGGCCAAAAGCTTTTCCAGCTCCTCTTTCTCTTTCATCAGCCGGGTATTTTGCCTGGTCAGCTCTTTGCGTTCCCGGTTGATGCCGATCTGCTTAATCAGGTTGATCAAAAAAAGCATGATGGCGCCGGCGGCCACAGCCCCCAGAATCACCAGCACCAGGGAAATGTTGGCTTCCCAAAACAGGAATTTAATAACGACGACCGTGGTGTTTTGAATGGCAAATAAAGCTACGATAATGGCAAAGATTAAGGTTAAAACCAGGTATCCTTGCATGCTTATCTCCTCCGCTCTCTATCTTAATCAAAGAATAACATTTTTTCAATTTTACTACAAAACCCTGTGTTGATAAAGCATTAAATTTAATAGCAAAAATGGCTACTCTTTGATTAAAGAATAAAAGCTTTTGCCCGGACCGCTCCAAGAGATCTGATGGCGTTCCGCCAAAGTGGCGGCAATATCGGCAAAGGTTTCCCGGGTTCCCAGATCAACACCTTTTTTTAGACCGCCGCCGCAAGCTAAAATCGGCACATATTCCCGGTTATGATCCGTATCGGCCGTGGTAGGATCATTGCCGTGATCTGCCGTAATCATCAGCATGACCCCTTCTTCCTCACAGCGCTTGGCTAAGGGAGCCAGCAGCCGGTCGGCCTCTTCCAAAGCCTGGGCATAGCCCTGGGGATTGTTGCGGTGGCCGTAAATCATGTCAAAGTCTACCAAATTGGTAAAGATCAGGCCATCCTGCAACTGATCCAGCATCTGAAAGGTGGCGGCAATACCGTCGGCATTGGAAACTGTGGGCCGGTGGCCGGTGACGCCGCAGCCGGCATAGATATCCTTGATTTTGCCTACGGCCAATACTTGCCTGCCTGCTGCCGCCAGGCCTTCCAAGATGGTGGGGCCTATGGGCCGCAAAGAATAATCATGACGGTTGGCGGTGCGGGTAAAATTGCCGGGCCTGCCGATAAAAGGACGGGCAATCACCCGGCCTACGCCCAGGTCATCGGCTAACATTTTTCTGGCGGTTTCGCACCATTGGTATAGCTGTTGTAAGGGAACCACTTCCTCATGGGCCGCTAGCTGAAAAACGCTGTCCGCCGAGGTGTAAACAATAGGATAGCCCGTTTCCATATGGGCGGCGCCCAGACGCTCAATGATTTCCGTGCCGGAGGCCACCACATTGCCTAAGGTCAGACGGCCGATAGCTTCCTGATAATCCAGGATAAAATCTTCCGGAAAGCCTTGGGGAAATGTGGGCAAGGGCTTGTCCAGCAGCAGGCCGGCAATCTCCCAATGGCCGGCTGTGGTGTCTTTTCCCTTGGTTTGAGAGGCCATTTTGCCATAGGCTCCCAAAGCCGGCAGACTGTGCCGCAAGCCTTTGACCTCTGTGACCTTGCCCAGGCCTAGGCTTTCCATAAAGGGCATGGTTAAGCCGCCCACAGCCCCGGCGATATTGCCTAAGGTATTGCCGGGTTCCGGATCGTATTCTCCGGCGTCGGGCAGGGCTCCAACACCCACGCTGTCTAAAACAATTAAGATGGTTTTCATGTTATATCCTCCTCGTAAAATTTCGGATCAGGCCCGGGGATGGCTTTTTTTATAAGCTTCTTTCAACCGCTGGTCCGATAAATGGGTATAGACCTGGGTGGTGGATACGTCGGCATGGCCCAAAAGCTCCTGAACGGAACGGAGGTCGGCGCCGCCAATCAGGAGGCTGGTGGCAAAGGAGTGGCGGAAGGTATGGGGGCTCACCGATTTTTCGATGCCTGCCTGCCGGGCCCTTTCCTTGATCATGGACCAAAACCATTGACGGCTGAGGCCTTTGCCCCGGCGATTGAGAAACAGCGTGCGCTCAGAAGGCCGGGATACTAGCTGCGGCCTGGCTGCAGCAAGATAATTTCTCACCGCTAAAATAGCTTTTTCGCCTACGGGTACCACCCGTTCCTTATTGCCCTTACCCAGGCAACGCAAATAGCCTAAGTCCAGATCGATATCTTTCAATTGCAGATTGACCAGCTCCGATATGCGCAGGCCGCTGGCATACAGCAGCTCCAGCACAGCCAGATCCCGAATGGCCGCCAAGTCTTTAGGGGGATTTAAGCTATTGAGTATAACCTCAATCTCTTCGTTGGATAAAGCCTTTGGTAAGATAGTATCCTTTCTGGGATTGTCCAAAAAAATTCCCGGGTCGGCGTCTATCCATTTTTCTTTTTTTAAGTAGCGCAGAAAACTGCGGATGGCCGCCAGCTTTCTGGACAAGGTAGCCGGACTTATTCCCTTGCTGCGTAGCTGATGGAAGTAGCCGGTCAATAAGGGCAGGTCAACCATAGCCCATTGAGGGATTTCCTTTTGCTCCAAAAAAGCTAAGAGGTTTCGCAGATCGCCCCGGTAACCCTTGGCCGTGCTCTCTGCCAAACCTATTTCAACAGTCAAATATTGAATAAACTCTTCAATAGCCTGCTCCATATCCATAAAGCAAAAACCTCCAAATGCATTAATTCCACGCAATTGGAAGTTTTCCTTTTTTCATGATGGAATTTCTCCTTTGGCCGTATCCGGTACCGCCTGAACTCTGAGGGGCTGAGTCAATACATCCTGCTGTAGCTGTTGAGTATCGGGATCGGTAATGGTTTGTTTAGCGGTGCCGCCCCATATGCTCACAATAGAGATTAATAAAATGACAGCAGCAAGGATAATCAGGCCTATTTTTAGTTTTTTGCGCCAATCTTGAACGACATAGATCTTCAATTGTAGTCCCTCCTTCCAGCACTAACCTATGACATAAGTGAAAAGAATAGAATATACCGGTATAAATTTTGCCTTTAGGCCAGTAAACTGAGCAGAAAAGGACTTAAATATCCTTCCACCAAAGAAGTGACCAAAGCAAAGATAAAAAAGAAGAGAATCATGGGAAGGCGATAGCTGAGGCCTTTGTACTTTTCCGTTTGCCGAAAAGACTCTCCCGTTCCCATCAAAAGATCCAAAGACCAGTCGCCGCACCAAACGGCTGCCATCAAGCACAGCGGTATGGCCAGCAGGGTATGGGGTAATACGCCAAGGAACAGCATAGGCCAGCCGCCCCCCAGACTGGTTTGCAGAATGACACTGCAAGTATAGCCTAGTCCAAACCCCCGGACAAACAAGGTAGCCATAATCAGAGGCAGCCCAATGATGGAAGTGCCGAAAAGCAGAAGCTGCAAAACAAGGGTTCCTTGCTTGGTCAGGCTTTGCCAAAAAACATGGCCGGTGCCTTCTCCACCCAGGTACTGCATATAGCCCTTCAATGTGCTGTCCAACCCGGCCAACTCACTGCCGTTGAGTTTTCCCGCCCCCAAAAAACCCATAAACAAACCGGTGATCAGGCAAAGACAGGCTAAAAGCAGCAGCCAGGGCCGGCTGATATATTTGCCGTCAAATAAACGCCGCAATAAAAACATACGTTCTCCTCCCGCTCATACCATATTGTATGTGGGGAAAAGAACGTATATTACAAGAGTATTGTCCCCTTGAAATTTGGTGCAATAATACTAATGTGCAGTGAGACAATACTCTCGGACATGTTAAGAGCAGGAGTAAACATTTTGTACAATGCAGGAAAGGCTTTGATCAAAGGAAATTTAGACGACTGCGAACCTTCGCTTTGTCTGACATGGCCTTTTTACCAGACTCTTTTCCATTTTACATACTGTTTACTCCTGCTCTTGTCCTTATTCCTGCTCTTCTGTCTTCTTTTCAGCTAAACTCTCCGGCAGGTCTGCTTTTCAGCTGGCCATCAGGCCAATCCGCAGCCGGTCGGCCACCATAGCGATAAATTCACTATTGGTAGGCTTGCCCTTTTCCAGATTGATGGTGTAGCCAAAATAACGGCTCATCAGTTCTACATTGCCTCTGTCCCAGGCCAACTCAATAGCATGGCGGATAGCCCGCTCTACCCGGCTGGGAGTGGTGTTGTACTTTTCGGCAATCATCGGATACAACTCTTTCGTCACTGCTCCCAAAAGATTGACTTCGCCGATTACCAGCAAAATAGCATCCCGCAAATATTGGTAACCTTTGATGTGGGCAGGTACTCCCATTTGGTGAATGATATTGGTAACTTCATAATCCATACTGCGCCGGGCAGGAGCCATAGCCGGCATAGCCGGTGACGCCGCCATGGGCTGCCGGGATGCGGGGCTGCTTTTAAGCTGCCGCAATCTGCTGCCCAAGGAGTCCAATTCAAAGGGCTTAAGCATCAAATAATTTATACCTAGATCCAGTACCCGCTGGTTCATTGCATCATTGCTGTAACCGGTAACGACGATAATGGCGGGTTTCTCATCAATATTCTTCTGGTTTAGGGCTTCCAGGACGCCTATGCCGTCAAGATGAGGCATAACGATATCCAAGATCACGGCGTCGGGAGCTAAAGCATTGATTTGCTGCAGTCCCTCTCTGCCATTGTAAGCTACGCCTACCACTTCGGCATAATCGGAGCTGCTTAGATAAGTACTTACCATCTCTACAAAATCCCTGCTGTCGTCTACGATTAAGACTCTAAGTTTGTCATTGCCCATGATTTTTCCTCCTTTGGTATTTTATGTAATCTATATTCGACAAAAGGGAAAATTTTCCTGCCTATAAACCACCATTGAAGGGAAAATTTGCAATAAATTTTGCAAAGAGAAACCCTGGGGTAAATTCCCCAGGGTTTCTGTTGCTTCGGGAAGGATGCCAGACTCCTTCAGCATATTTTCGATAAACACCCCGTAACCGCGGCTGGGGTCATTAACAAAGACGTGAGTGACGGCGCCGACAATCCGGTTGTTTTGGATAATAGGGCTGCCGCTCATTCCTTGTATAATACCGCCTGTCTTTGCCAGCAGACTTTTATCGGTGATCTCAATAATCATGTTTTTGCCGTCGCTGCGGCCCGGTAAAAGCCTTAATATGGCAATATCATAAGCCTGGATTTCCTGGCCTGCCACAACCGTCAGGATTTTGGCAGGTCCTACCGAGATTTGATGGGAATAGGCTGCCGCCAGGGGAACAGGGAAAAGAGGATTTTCCAAAGGGGCCGACAGTTTGCCGTAAATACCGCAGGTATTGTTGATCTCTACGCTGCCGAAATCAGTATCTTCAATGAAGGATCCCACTTTCTCGCCTGGCGTACCGGCAGTGCCGGCATGAATTTCATCTATTTGCGCAGTAAGAATCCGGCCTTGAGATATACTGATGGGTTCCGTAGATTTACCGTTGGTAATTACATGGCCTAAAGCGCCATAAACGCTGGTTTCCGGATGGAAATACGTCAATGTGCCTACGCCTCCGGTATTGTCCCTGACAAATAAGCCGATGCGCCGGCTTTTTGTTTCGGTGCAATACTCCGGCTTCACTCTTATTTCTATTGTTTTGCCGCTGCGGTTTACCTGAAAGAGGACTTCGTCCTTATCCTGACTGAACTGGGCAATCAGCTCTCTGACCTGATCATCACTTTCCGCTTTGGTTCCGTCAATAGCCAAGATCATATCGCCGGCTTTAAAACCGGCTTCCTTGGCGGGATAAACCACTTGATCGGCGGTGATAATAACCGGTGAGAAACCGACTACCATAACGCCCTCGGATCTTACTAAAACACCGATGGAATGGCCGCCGGGAACCAAATAAATGGTCTCTTTCGGCTTAACGGCCACATTTTTCAGCGGGAATAAGCCAAAACCGTCAAACTCCATTCTGCCGAGACTCACAAGGTTCTTGTCGGCCATGGGTGAGACTAGCTTTCCCGCCTGCTGGGTGCTACCGGCTGAAAACAATAGAAGGAAGAGAATCGAAACAAATACTGCCAACTGCTTTGGTTTTTGCAAGTGAACCTCCCGGCCCGGCATACCTTCCCAAAAATTTTTTGGGGTGTTTACCTTCTTAAATTAACCAAGAGAGCTCATAATTATATTGCTTATTTTTTCTAAATTTACCTTTTTAGCATAGCCGCCGCATGGCGTTTTAAATCGTCGGAAGTGGTGTCGCCGCCTAACATTCTCATTAATTCCTGGACTCTGTCCTCACCGGTTAGCTCTTTAATACCGGTTTTGGTTCTGCCTGCGCTTTCCTCCTTTGCCAAAAAGAAATGCTGGCCGGCTTTGGCAGCAATAATCGGCGAATGGGTTACACAGATTACCTGCTGGCTGGCGCTGATGGAAAGGAGCTTATCGGCTACGGCCTGTACGGTGGCGCCGCCCACACCGGAGTCGATCTCGTCAAAGATCAAGGTTTCACAAGTGTCGGTGGCGGCTAAAATTCTTTTCATGGCTAAGGTGATTCGGGAAAGTTCGCCGCCGGAAGCGATTTTGGCCAGAGGCAAATAAGGCTCGCCGGAATTAGTGGAAATGAGAAATTCAATGGCGTCAAAGCCTTTTGCTCCCGGCTGCTGCTTTTGAATATCCACCTTAAAATGGGCGGACTTCATGGCCAGATCCAGAAATTCACTGTCAATTTGCTCTTCCAAATGTTTGGTAATTTCTTTTCTTTGCCGGCTGAGGTCTTCAGCTAATTGAAAATAAATCTTTTGTGCCTTAGCCGCATCTTCCTGCCACTCTTCTTCTTTGGTCAGGAAATCTTCCATGGTCAAAAGCTCTTCCGCCGCTTTCTGACGGTGCTTTAAGATAGCTTCCGTACCTTCACCATATTTTTTGCCGAGAGCTTTAATTTTATAAAGACGATTTTCCGCCTCTTCCAGACGGGTGGGCGATAAATCCATCTGATCCTTGTAACGATGGATCTCCCTGGATATTTCATCCAATATATATGAAGCCGGTTCTAACCGGTCGTAAATGCCGGTAAGCTCAGGATCGTATTTACCTAAGTCCCGCAACTGATGTAGAGCTTTAGCCAATAAATCGTAAGCCGGCTCGCTTTCTTTTAAATCGAAAAGCAGGGAGTAAGCTTTATCCAAATGCTTCAGTATTTTTTGACTATGAGAAAGGCGCTGAATTTCTGCGGCCAGCTCCTCCTCTTCTCCCGGCTCAAGCCTGGCTTCGTCGATTTCTTTAAGTTGATATTCGAGAAAATCTTTCTTCGCCGCAAAAGCCTGCTGGTTTTCCCGGGCGCTGACCAGCTTTTCTTCCAGAGCCCGCCAGCTTCCATAGGCTTCCTTCACCTGGTTTTTGAGGCGGGCCAAGGGAGCGGCGCCGTAGGCATCCAAAATGTCCATTTGTTTTTGACTTTGCATTAATTGCTGGTATTCATGCTGGCCATGTATATCCAGAAGCCCCGCAGCAATTTGACGGTAAGCATTTAAACTTACGGTGCAGCCGTTGATGCGGCAGGGGTTTTTTCCTCCGGCGTTCAATTCCCGGCTGAGAGTAAAAGAATCCTCTCCCTCTTCCGCCCAGCCGCCTTCGGCCAGAAGCTGATGAACGGGGTGTTCGGCGGCAAAAGAAAAAACTCCCTCAATATATGCCTTTTCCGCACCATGGCGAATCATTTCACTGGAGCTGCGGCCTCCCAGCAAAATAGCCACGGCGTCGATCAAAATGGACTTTCCTGCTCCGGTCTCACCGGTCAACACGGTAAAAGGTGACCGAAAGTCGATTTCCAATTGATCAATAATAGCAAATTGTTTAATCAGCAAACGTTCTAACATTCCACTCCTCCGACTTTCCCAGGGGTCAGTGTTCCATCAGATTCTGCATTTTTTGCATGAGGCTTTCTACATGGTCCTTTGTTTTGGCAACGGCTAAAATCGTATCGTCACCGGCCACGGCTCCCAGAAACTCCTCCCATTCCGCCGCATCCAGCAAGGAACACACGCTGTTGGCATTGCCCGGCAGGGTATGAATAACCAGAATATTTTCGCTGCAGGCAATGTTTAAGACGGCATCCCGAAAAATCCGGCGCAGCCGGTTGCCGTCCTGCATAGGCAATTGACCCTTCGGCATACTGTAAGCATAACCGTCTCCTCTGGCCACTTTGACTAAACGCAGTTCTTTGATATCCCGGGATACGGTAGCCTGGGTTACGTTATACCCTTCGTTTTGCAGGACGGCCGCCAATTCATCCTGGGTCCGGATTGGCTCCTTGCTGATGATCTCCACGATCCTTTTTTGGCGTTTACCTTTCATTCCGATACCTCCCGATTATTTCCTTATTATTCGTAGCGAAACACCGTTTCGCTGCCCAGCTTCGTTTTGAGAAGTGAAAAAAAGTTCAACGGAGTTAAGCGGATAAATATAGCCTTATAAGGAGCGGCCGTTACCAGAACCTGATCTTTTTTAAATAAAGGCTGGCTGGTTTGGCCGTCTACAGTGAGCATCACTTCGCTGCTGGCGTCTTGCACTTCGATGGTGCAATGCCTATCCGGCGGAATAATGGTAGGCCGGGCAGTGATGGTATGGGGACAGATCCAGGTCTGCACCATTACCTCCAAAGAAGGGTGAACCACGGGACCGCCGGCGGAAAGGGAATAAGCCGTAGAGCCTGTGGGAGAAGCCAAGATGATGCCGTCACCTTTATAGCTGCCGGCAAAGTCTTTCTCCACCCAAAAATTGATTTCCAGGAGACGGGATAAAGAGCCTTTATGCACCACTACGTCATTTAAACCGCTGATCTCCCGAATCACTTTGCCTTCCCGTAAAACCTCAGCCTGCAGCATCATTCTTTCGTCTGTGCTGAACCGGCCGTTTAGTACCTGCTCCAAATCACTATAAAGATCACCGGTTTCCACCTCGGTCAAAAAGCCTAAATTGCCCATATTCACACCCAGGATAGGAATGCCATATGGAGCCGTAACCCGGGCGGCACTAAGCAAGGTGCCATCTCCGCCCATGGCAATAACCATATCGGGTTTGAGCTTGTCCAAATCCACCTCCGGCAAAGCCAGCTCCAAAGAATCACAGCTTTGATTGGCTACGGAATAGACTTCATAATTAAGATTTTGAAGCCAGGCCGCCAACTGAGCAGTGAGATCCAGGGACTTTTTTAAACGATGGTTGGTCACCAAACCGATCCTACGCATAATGATTTTCCTTTCCCTTGCTTTCACCGGCTAAAACAGTAAAAGCTTCTTTTACCAAATCCGCTGTTTGAAAAGGGGCGGCTCCGGCGGTTTCCTGCTGCCGGCTTTCATCCAATTCCTTGCGGCCAAACCATAATAAATACTCAATATTGCCTTCCGGCCCTTTTATGGGAGAATAGGTTAAGCCATAAGCCCGCAGACCTTGCTGGGGCAATTGCCCCAATACCTTGTCCAGAACGGTTTCATGGGCTGCGGGATTGCGGACAACGCCTTTCTTCCCTACCTGCTCCCGGCCTGCCTCAAATTGAGGCTTAATCAGGGCAATGCCTTCTCCCGCCGCCGTCAGCAACGACTGTAAAACCGGCAAGATCTTATCCAGGGAGATGAAAGAAACGTCGATGGTTACAAAATCGATTTCTTCGCCCAGTTCTTCTGAGGTCAAATAGCGGGCGTTGGTTTTTTCCCTGACGATGACTCTGGGGTCTTGCCGCAGCTTCCAGTCAAGCTGGCCATAGCCCACGTCCACGGCATAAACCTTAGCCGCTCCATTTTGCAAAGCGCAGTCCGTAAAACCGCCGGTGGAAGCGCCGATATCCAGCATGGTTTTTCCTGTTAAATCAAGGGGGAAAACCTCAAGGGCTTTAGCCAGCTTGTAGCCCCCTCTGCTGACATAAGGTAAAGATTGACCTTTAATCTGCAGAAAACAGCTTGTATCCACCTTTTCTCCGGCTTTATCGATGCGTTTTGTGCCGTCATAAACCTGGCCGGCCATGATCATAGCTCTGGCCTTTTCCCGGCTGGGGGCCAGTCCCTGCTCCACCAGCAGCAAGTCAGCCCGTTCTTTTGTTTTGCTTTCCATGCTGTTAGATTAGTCCTTCCCTTACTGCTGCGGCCAGTCCTTCGGCGTTTAAATGGAGAAGCTCCCTCAGCTCCGCCTGGCTGCCTTGGGTAATAAAGTCATCGGGTATACAAAGGCAGTTTACTCTGCCGTGGTAGCCGGCTTCCGACAAAAGCCGGGTGACAGCCCAACCCAGACCGCCGGCGGCCACATTTTCCTCTGCCGTTACCACCAAATTACACCACTTTGCCGCCGACCAGATGGTTTCCTTGTCAAGGGGCTTCAGAAAGCAAGGATCTAAAACACCTACGGAATAGCCTTCTGCTTCCAGCCGCCGGGCTGCCGCCAGTCCTTCGTATACCAAAGGGCCCGCCGCTACGATCAGCACCTGATAGCCTGGCCGCAAAAGCTGGGCCGAGCCCCAGGCAAGCTGGTGGCCGCTGATGATTTCTCTGCCTTTACCTTTGCCCCGGGGATAGCGAAGGGCTACGGGACCTGCTTTGTATTGGAAAGCCAATTCCAGCATCTGGCTAAGCATAGCTTCATCCCTGGGTACCATGACGGTCATATGGGGAATATGGCTCAAATAAGACAAATCAAAGACGCCATGATGGGTGGGGCCATCCTCGCCTACGAGACCGCTGCGGTCTAAAGCCAGGATTAAAGGAGCTTTCTGTAAAGCCGCATCCTGGAGCAATTGATCGTAGCCCCGCTGCAAGAAGCTGGAATAGACCGCCACCACCGGCCGGTAGCCGGAAAGGGCCAAAGCGGTGCCAAAGCTTACCGCCGTTTGCTCCGCTATACCCACATCAAAAAAGCGGTCAGGATACTGCCTGCGGAACTCTTCTAAGCCGGTGCCGTCGGACATGGCTGCCGTAATTCCGATAATTTCGGGATGAAGACCAGCCAACTCCAAGAGAGTTTTAGAAAATACGGAAGTATAAGTAGGAGCCTGACTGGGGCCACTGCCGTTTGTCTTGCCGGTTTCCAAATCAAAGGGGGCAATGCCATGAAAGGCGGCGGCGTTTTCTACTGCCGGTTTATAACCCCTGCCTTTTTCCGTCACCACGTGGAGCATTACGGGCCCCTTGATTTCTTTAACATGCTCCAGCATCTCAATGAGGCTGTGCAAATCATGGCCGTCCACCGGGCCATAATATTGAAAGCCTAATTCGCTGAAAACAATGCCGTTAACCATAATATAGCGCAAGCCTTCTTTTAGTGTTTCGATGATTTTGATCATGCCCTTGCCTAAAACCGGTACCTGGGACAACGCCCGGCGGACTGCTTGCTTGCTGGCCGCATAGGCTGCCGAGGAGCGGAGGCGGTTTAAATAATTGGAAATCCCGCCGATATTGGGGGCGATGGACATGCGGTTGTCATTTAAAATGACCAGCACGTCGGTATCCAGGGCTCCCGCCAGATTCAGAGCTTCAAAGGCCGGCCCTCCCGTCATGGAACCGTCGCCGATAACAGCGATGACCTTATGATCCTCGTTTTTTAAATCTCTGGCTTTGGCAAAGCCTAAAGCAGCGGCGATGGAAGTGCTGCTATGGCCGGTATCATAGGTATCGCAAGGACTTTCCTCCCGTTTGGGAAAGCCGGAAAGACCACCCATCTGCCGCAGGGTTTTAAAAGCTTCCCGGCGGCCGGTAAGGATTTTATGGGCATAAGATTGGTGGCCTACATCCCAGACCAAACGGTCCACATCCGTCTGGAAAACGTATTCCAGGGCTACCGTAAGCTCTATAACGCCCAGATTAGAAGACAGGTGGCCGCCGTTTTGGCTTACCACCGCTAAAATATACTCCCGCAGCTCCTGACTCAATACCTTCAGCTCAGGTATGCTCAACTTTTTTATATCCTGAAGGTCGTTGATACGCTCCAGATAGGTTTCACCCATTAACGCTGTCCGCTCCTTATGCTTCTTTTGCCATGGCTTCCGTTAAAATCTCTACTTCTTTGGCAGTGCGCTCAAGGCTCTGCTGACAAAAACGAACCAAAGCTACGCCCTCCTGGTAGCAGACTAAAGCTTCTTCCAGGCTCAATTCTCCCCGCTCCAGTTGCCGGACCAGGGTTTCTAATCTATTGATATTTTCTTCAAAGGATTTACCATTGCTAAATAAGGTTTCTTCTTGATTATGCATATTGTATTCCATATCCTCCCTATTCATACTCAGCTGGTCTTTTTACGTTTAGGCGGCGGCCGCTTCCTCAGTCTGGTCGGTCATGTACATTTAGGTACACTCCCTCCCATCCTTCGTCGCTTGCCTTGCCTAAACGCAAAAATCCTGCGCTGCCTGGTTGCGTCCTAATGAACCTCTTCTACCCGGCAAGCCAGCCCGCCCCGGGCCAGGGTAATCTGAACCTTTTGCTTTTCGCTGACTTGGGCGGCATCACCAATAACATGACCTTCTTCATCCCGGCAAATGGCGTAGCCTCTGCCTAAGGTAGCTAAAGGCGATAAAGCCTCCAGCCGCACAATTTCATGCTTAAAACGGTTTTGTCTTTCCAGGAGAATTCTCTCCATGCGCTCTCGCATTTTTTCCTGGCCGCGGGCCAGTCTTTCCCGGTGGGGATCCAAAAGGCGGTAAGGCTGGGTAAAAACATAGCTATTCTTCAGCCGGGCCAGCTTTTCCTGCCGTAAACCGACAAAGCGTATGAGGCCGCCGGTAAGGCGCTCCCGTTGCTGGATCAGCAGGAGCCGCAGGTCTTCTTTGATGGGTACAGCTAATTCCGCCGCCATGGAAGGTGTGGCCGCCCTTACATCCGCCGTCAAATCAGCGAGAGTCACGTCAGTTTCGTGCCCTACGGCTGAAATCAGCGGTTTGGAAAAACGGTGGATAGCCTCTACTATCTCTTCCCGGTTGAAAGCAGCCAAATCCTCGGCGGAACCGCCGCCTCTGGCCAGGATTACCACATCCACAGCGGCCCTCTCCATAGCCCGCAGACCCCGAACCACCGAATCCACCGCCTCCTTGCCCTGAACCGCAGCGGGATAAAGGAGAATGGGCATGCCGGGATAACGGCGCCACAGCACCTTTCTGATGTCCTGAATAACGGCGCCGGTAGGCGAAGAGATGACGCCTACGGCCTTTGGTAAAGGAGGCAGCCGTTTTTTGGCGGCAGAGTCAAAATAGCCCCGGGCGGCCAGTTTCTTTTTTAGCTCTTCAAAAGCTAAGGCCTCGGAACCCAGGCCGGCGGCCTCGATTTCTTCCACATAAAACTGAAGCTGGGTCTCCCTGGGATATAAAGCCACATAGCCTCGAAAAAAGCAATCCTGCCCGTCTGCCGGCCGAAATTTTAATTTATCGGCCTGGCCCCGGAACATTACGGCCCGGATCACCGTATCTTTATCTTTTAAAGAAAAGTAGAGATGGCCTGAGCTATGGCGTTTGAAATTGGTTATTTCCCCCCGTACCCAAAGGCCTTTTAGCAAAGGTTCCCTGTTTAGCGTGTTTTGAATCAGCCCGGAAAGCTGAGTGACCGTCAGAAAATTTTCTCTTATCATGGTTGTAAACCCTCAGTGATATCGTTAATCGCCGGATACAGCCCGCCGCAAATAATAACCGTAGCTGAACAGCTACGGTTATTATACCAAAACTTTGGCGGCAATGTCTCATGTTTTTATTTATTTTTTGGATAAATATTCATCAATGGCCCGAGCGGCCAATTTGCCGGCGCCCATGGCCAGAATGACGGTGGCAGCGCCGGTAACGATATCGCCGCCGGCATAGACGCCTTCCCTTGAGGTTTCGCCGGTTTCTTCATTAGCTTGAATGTTGCCTTTTCTCGTTAATAAAAGACCGGGCGTTGTGCTGGTAATCAAGGGGTTGGGGCCCTGGCCGATGGCCATGACCACGGTATCGATGGGGATTTCTTCGATAGCGCCGGGGATGGCTACGGGCTTGCGACGGCCGGAATCGTCGGCTTCACCCAGCTCATACTTCTGGCAGCGCATGGCGGTGAGGTTCATGTTTTCATCGCCGAGAAGCTCAATGGGGCTTGTCAGCATCATGAACTTGACCCCTTCTTCCTCCGCATGCTCCACTTCCTCATGGCGGGCCGGCATTTCTGCGGCTGTGCGCCGGTAAACAATCCAGCTTTCTTCCGCACCCAGGCGCAAAGCAGTCCGGGCCGCATCCATGGCCACGTTGCCGCCGCCGATAACGGCCACTTTTTTGCCGATCTTGGTGGGGGTCATGGTATCGGGGAAGCTGTAGGCCTTCATCAGGTTGCTGCGGGTCAGGAATTCGTTGGCGGAATATACGCCGGTCAAATTCTCCCCCGGAATATCCATGAAGTAAGGCAGACCGGCGCCGGTGCCGATAAACACCGCGTCGTAGCCCATGTCAAACATATCGTCCACCAAAAGGGTTTTACCGCCTACCACATTGGTTTCGATTTCCACGCCCAAGGCCTTAATATAATCGATTTCTTTCTGAACAATGGCTTTGGGCAGACGAAACTCGGGAATACCGTACATCAGCACACCGCCGGCCACATGGAGGCTTTCAAAAATCTTTACTTCATAACCCATTTTGGCCAGGTCGCCGGCTACGGTGAGCCCTGCGGGACCGGCGCCGATGACGGCTACCTTTTTGCCCTTAGGGGTTGCCTTCTCCGGCATCTTTACGCCCTGAGCCATCTCCCAATCAGCCACATAACGCTCCAGGCGGCCAACGGCTACGGGCTCACCCTTAATGCCTCTGATACATTTAGCCTCGCATTGGGATTCCTGGGGGCAGACCCGGCCGCAGATAGCCGGCAGGCTGTTTTTATTTTTGAGATTGGCGGCGGCGCCGGCCATATCCTGCTGTTGGATTTTGCCGATGAAGCCGGGAATATCCACTTCTACAGGACAGCCCTTGACGCATTGGGGTTTGGCGCAAAGCAGGCAGCGGCTGGCTTCGTTCAAAGCCATTTCCTCCGTGTAGCCAAGAGCTACCTCACTAAAATTGCCGTTGCGAACCTGGGGTTCTTGGGCGGGCATAGCTACCCGGTTTACTTGTTTTGACACTGGCAGCCACCTCCGTTCAGTTTTGCTTCCAAAGCCTCCATAGCTTCTTTCTCTTTATCTTTGAACATAGCCGCTCTTTTCATGGCCAGGTCAAAGTCTATGGCATGGCCGTCAAACTCCGGCCCGTCCACGCAGGCAAATTTAGTCTGGCCGTCTACCGCCACCCGGCAGGCGCCGCACATACCGGTGCCATCAACCATGATGGGATTCATGCTGACAATGGTCTTCGTGCCATAGGGCCGGGTCAGATTGGTCACTGCCCGCATCATGACCATGGGGCCGATAGCCCATACTCTGGCAATATCCTCAGTCTTGAGTAAATCCTCCAATAAAGTGGTAACGAAGCCCTTTTGGCCGTAAGAGCCGTCGTCGGTGGCCACCAGGAGGCGGCTGCTGGCTTCCCGCATTCTGTCTTCCCAGAAAAGCAAATCCTTGCTGCGGGCGCCGATAATGGAAATCACCTCATTGCCGGCTGCTTTTAAAGCTCTGGCAATGGGATAAATAGGCGCAACGCCTACGCCGCCGCCTACAACCACTACTTTGCCTAAATTCTCGATTTCCGAAGGCTGCCCCAGAGGGCCTACCATATCGGTTACTTCATCGCCGGGCTCCAGCTTTGCCAAAGCCAAGGTAGAGGCGCCTACTGCCTGAAACACCATGGTGATGGTCTGCTTTTCCCGGTCAAAATCAGCAATCGTCAAAGGTATACGCTCGTAACCCTCACCCTGCCGGACAATAAAAAACTGTCCCGGCTCGGCCTTGGCGGCAATTCTGGGGGCCTCGACAACGAAACCATAGACTTTATTGCCCAGATCTTCTTTTGAAATGATCTTGAACAATTACATCCCTCCTCAACAATTTAATGACATGCTCCCTTTATTTACTGATGCAGCGCCGATCAACGCCGTCCCTAAAGCGTTGTCGGTGCTGTATTCCGGAAGGGCGAAAACACAGGGGATTTTTCTCTCCAAACGGGCTTGCAGCAACTGGCGGATGTAGGCGTTGGAGGCCACTCCGCCCATAAAAATAATGAACTTCGGCAGCTCTTCAGGCTTCCGGTCCAGATAAGCGTCTACGGCTTTGACCAGGCTGCCGGCTATATAATGCTCAATGGTTCTGGCAATTTCCGCCGGTTCCTTGCCGCCGGCTAAAGAACGCTTGGCCCAGGCTTCACCGCCGCTTAGGCTGATAAAGCCCTGACGGCAATGAGTGGGAATACTCTCCAGCGGCTTGGCGGCGGGGCCTTTGGATAAGGCCAGGTTTTCCAGATGGGGGCCGGCGGGAAAAGGCAGGCCCAATACCTGGCCTGTCCGGTCAATCAGTTGGCCGGCGGGTATATCTAAAGTACCGGAAACCACAGAATAGTCGAAACAAAAAAATTGATCCTGAACCACCTGACGGACCAAGATCAATTCGGTGGTGCCTCCGGATAAATGAAAAGCTAAAAACGGACAAAGCTGCTGCCAATCCATAGTCTTGCCCTTGGCAAGACAAAAAGCCTCTGTCCCTGATGAATCAAAGAAAGGCCTTAAATCTGCCGACCAAAGGGCCGCCATCAAATGGCCCTCCTGGTGGGTCGTACTAATCAGAGGCACCGCTGCGGCTGCGGCTAAAGCCTGGGCCACAGCCTGGCCGGCCCGAAACACCGGCATATAGGATTCCTGACGGCGGCAAGGCTTTGTACTGACGGCTATAGCCGCTAAACGGTCAGTCAAGGCAAAAGGCAGGGCAGCTTCCATCTCTTTAAAAAGCTCCGGAAGATGAAGCATATGCTGATAAAAGGCCTCGGACTGCCGCAAGCCCTTTTCTCCCGCCTTTACCGACAAAAGCCGGCGCTGCTGATACAGAAGCCGGCCTTCCCCATCGGTCAGAGCTAAGGACGTGGTATAGCAACTGGTATCCAGCCCTAAAAAAACCGTTTTCATCAGGGGGTTGCCGCTTTCAGCTCTTCTGCTTTCCTGCCCAGAATACCGTTGACGAATTTGGCTGCTTCCTGACTGCCGTACTTTTTGATCAGGTCTACGGCTTCATTGATAGCGATAGCCGGGGGCAGCTTTTCGTCATAGAGCATCTCATAAAGGCCCAGCCGCAAAATATTGCGTTCAGCCCCGCCCAGACGGCTGATCTCCCAGTCTACGGCAAAATCACCGATGATCTTGTCCAGCTCCGCCTTGTGTTCCAGGATGCCGGAAGTAAGCCGCCGGGCATATTCGTCTTCTATCCCGGCCAAAAAAGTTTCCAGCTTACCTTCGTCAAAACCGGCCATCTCCCAGTCGCCGGCAATGTAATCCAATTGCCGGAAAGGATCCCCTTTCTCAATTTCATAAGCAAACAAAGCTTTAATTACCAGCTCCCGGGTATTGCGCCGTTTCATATTCAAACCGGTCCTCCTATAATACGCCATTTTCAAACATCGTTATCTATTTAATGTTAATAATATAACCTCTTCCCTCCATAAACGCAAGGGAAAATCCCGGTAATTTTCCAACTCAAAAAGGTAGAATTTTCTCCAAAAAAGTTCTCAGTCCGGACTGCATCTATCTTTTTCCTCTTGTTTTAGCAACGCTATCGCCTGATCACGGTATTTTATTGCTTCTTCATTAAAACTAACGCCGTCAATCCAAACATTTACCGCTGTCAGATGATAGGAAGGGAATTCTTCGTTAAACAGGCTTTTTGTTTCTTTTTGAATGCAGCGGGCGATTTCCGGAATGGATCTGCCAAAGACCGCCACAATATGGATATCCACCAAGACGGTATCATCTTTCAGTACCACCCGGATTCCTTTGGCCGGCTTCTTCACCCCAACTTTTTCGCTGAGACCGGCTATGGCGCTGCCGGAGAGTTTCGCCACGCCGGCAGTCTGCAAAACCAGAGCGCCGATTTTGCCGCCAATGATCTCCGCCTTAATTTTTTGCTGCTCTTCTTCTTTAGCAACATCCTTGCTCTCGATTTTTTCGCCGCCTGTCATGCCATCACCTCATTGCTACTATTATACCATTTTCTTAGGCTTTTTACCAGATTAACAGACGGGAAAGCCAGGCGGGAAAATGTCTCTCCGCCTGGCTGCCCGGCTTGTCCGGCCGCACCTTATATTGCAGCTCTTTTATCCACTTGAATACGGCCTTGGGTAATCACCAGCACAATATCCGCCGGATCCTCCGTGACCAATGCCGGCAGCTTGTTGCACATAATCATATCGGCAGGCCTGCCGGGCTTTAGCACAGCCGCTTCTTCCCCGGGCCGCAAAAGCCTGCGGGGGTTCACGGTAATCAGCTTCAAAGCTTCGCTTGAGTCTACGCCCTTTTCTACAAGATAACGCAAAGTGGAACCTACGATCCGGAGATATTCCGCCGGACCTGCCAACCGGTCTTGGGGCAAAGAAATCCACTGGGCCTCGGGATGAGGATAAATATAGGCGTCACTGGCCAGAGCCAGGAATACTCCCTGCCGGTAAAAAGCCAGAGTTTCCTCGGGACTGGTAGGCCGCTTGCTGGTGCCGGCTACGGGAGTCAACACCAGGGAAACACCTTTCTCCGCCATTAACTCCCCGATTTCCGGCGTCAAATCATGGCCGTGATGAATCACATCGCCGCCGGCTTCGATGAATAACCGGGCCGAGGCGTCGCCTTCAACATGAGCGCCTACCGCCTTACCTTTGCGGTGAAACAAATCAACAATATGACCGAGCTTTTCCCGGTCATAGGTTATGCCGCCTGCATGGGGCGCCGCATCTAACGGTGCATTGGCGCAGGTATAATTTAAAAACAAATTCTCTCCGGGAAATTCCGAAGCCTCCGCCATCAGCATATAGTCCTCATCCGTCAACACATCTTCCGTAAAGGCGGCTCCCGGCCTGGTGGCGCTGGTTAATACCTTCGGCTCAAAGCCCAGCCAGCAGCAGCCATAAGCTATGGCCGAAGCCAGGGGTGCGGCTTTCAGGATCTCCTTATATTTTTCCATAGGCATGTCCAAAACGGGATGGCCCAAATGATGCTCGCCGGTGGCAACGATACCTGATTGCAAAGCCAGCAGCAGATTAGCAGCAGCTGCCATCTCCTGGGCTTTGCCTTGGGTATGATTGATCTCTGCAGTGGCATATTCCATCAGATGAGTATGACAATCCACCAGGCCCGGCAGCAAAAGCCGGCCTTGCCCATCTACTGCGGTTTTTGCCTTGATATCCGGCGGAGGCAATCCCTGGCCCAGATTGGTGATCTTGCCGCCGCTGGCGGTAAGCCAGCCCCGGTCAATCACCCGGGCATCATCCAGCGTCCAGATTTCCACATTGTGTATCAGTAGCTCTTCCATAAGCTCCTCCTTGGATGGGGTCCGGGATTTACTTCAGCAGCAGGCCGCCCAAAACGGTAGCAATGAAACCGGCGGTCAGCACACGGACGACGATGCCGATCAAAGCAGGTTTTAAGGCTTCACTGGGCTCCATTTCACAAGACTGGGCCCAAATCATGGGGATTTGGCCGAAAATCACGGAAAGAGGAAAGCCGGAAGCGCCCATAACAAAGGAGCCGATGACCCACTTGGGATTGATGGTGGCGGCAGTGGCCTGGAGGTTGCTCATGGCCAGGGTAGGCGAGGCCATGATGCTGAGAATACCCGTATCCGGATCGATATTCAGCGCAGTCATAGCGGAAATCAAAAAGTTATTTACATACTGCCAGATACCGATAAAATCCAAAAGTCCGATGATGCCAAATACTACGGCAAAAGCAGGCAGAACCAAATGCAGTAAGACGTTAATGCCTTCCTGGCCGGAAGCAAAAAGTCCGTTAAGGATAGGCGTATCGGGAGTAAAGACAGGCAGATCCTCGATCTCTACCGCTTTACAATCCCGCCAGAACAAACGGCCGATGGCCGGGCAAATTACCAGAGGAGCAAAAATGGCGATGGCTACTACGGCGAATACTCTGGCGCCGCAAAGGGTCAGACAACCTAATCCCAGCATGAAAGTGGAAAAAGACTGTTGGGATTGCACCATAGTGAAAATTGCCAGCTTTTTTTCATCCTTGGTGGCGCCGGTTTTAACCAAAATGGGGCCGGAGATGCGGCCGGCCGCATTAATGTCCCCCAGAATATTGTAAATAGCCGGAATTAAGATTGCGCAGTTCACATTCAGCAGCTTGCCTACAGGCAAAAACAGCCGCATCATAGCGTCGGTAAAGCCCAGCCGTTCCAGAAAGCGGCCCATGATAACGCTGATGATAATGGAGGTGGACATGGTGCTTAAAAGTCCTACGTTGATGACGATGGGATGGGCATTGGATACCATGGCGTTAAAGCCCTCGTTAAGGCTGTTGGGTTTAAAGAAGAGACCCAGCAAACATAAGGCAAGAACCACCAAGCCCACTACTGTCATTTTCGGCATAGCCTTCTTCGTTTTATTTGGTGTTAACATAATTAAAAGACCCCCTTATTTTTATTAATCATTACACCCTTCTTAAATTCATTTACAACCGAAAAGCTTCCCTTTTCATAGCGGAAAACCGGATTTTCTGGCATTAATCACCCCCTCTGGCGTACTCTTTGCGGATGGCAAAACAAAACCGCCGGCATAAAGAAATCCGTCAGATCTTTCTAAAAAGATCAAACGCAATTTACTTTTAACCGGCGGCTATCCAACTCCCGGTAGGAAGCTATTCACCATCAGTTTTTTGTTGTGGGGGTATTGCCGACGCAAGCGAAGGTCCTACCCTTGTATCTCTGTTTCGTTAATTGCGGGGGCTTAAAAGCTCTCCCTCGGTGACAATGATGGTGGCGGCAATCTCCGTATGAGGATCGTAATCATTTAGAACCGTCAGCACCCTGATGTCCGGCATCTTCTCCTCAATAGCCTGCTTGAGCCTAACCTTGCATTCATCCAACAAAGCCACATCCGTCAGCCTGGTTACAAAGCGCTGGGAATGATCCAGGGCTTGCAGGCCCGGTAGCCTGGCATGCTCGCCAACAATCAGGATCTTATTTCCCACGATGTCAATGCTTAAACGCTTGACGCCGAATTGAAATATGTCCAAATAGATACTGTCAAAAGATTTTAGCAGGTTACGCTTCAACTCGCTTATACTGCCGACCAAAAGACTGGCTCCTTTCATTTAAGCTAAATTTCACTAACCAGTATGTTAAGATTCTATAAATATTCCAAAACTCCTGCTTTTTATTTGGAAAATTGACATTCAATATATTGGAAAAGCTCAATTCGACAAAGGAATTAAAATGATATCCTCTTCACGGCAGCCTCCTAAACGGCAGAGGATATCGCTGATTTGCACCAACTCCTCATCCGTAAACGTAACGGTAGGCACTAAAGCGGTAAGACGGCTGCTTTCATCAATGCTCACCAGCACCGGCCCGAAACCTTTGGAAACCATAGCTTCCTCACAGGCCAGCTCTTTTTCCCGGCGGTTGTACTCTTCCCACAGGGATTGTCTGGCTCTGGCTCTTTCCGCTTCGGCAATAGTGGTATCCTGGGCCACGGCCTCCAGAAAGGTTGTCCTCTGGCTTCTGACCCGCCAGCGGTCGATGCGGTAAGCAGCCAGGCTGTCTTCTGCCTCTGCCGTTTCATTAAGCACCAACTTAGCCTCTGTCATCGGCTCCTCTTTTTGCTCCAATCCCAAAGAAGCTGCCGGCTGTATCTCCTGCCCTTGAGGGCCGTCTGCGGCTTGCCTCTCATCTGCCATGGCTGCAGCACCGTCTTCTCCTGCTGCTTTTGCCCCATCCCCGTCTTGCGCATCGCCGGCAGCTTGCTCCCCTTCCGTTCCTTGAGCGGCCGCCGGGGCAGCCTCCTGGACTGCCGCCGCCCTTTTCATTGCCGATATTTCCGCCTGCCGGGGATTGATCAGGCTGCTCAAAGACAAGCCGGCAGCAAACATTATGCAAATAGCGCCGAAACCCGCCACCATTTTTAATGTTCCAAAACGGATGAATACATTCATTAATTTCCTCCCCCTTCAGCCACATAAATCATTTCGGCGGGAACGTCAAACAAAGCGGCAGCAGCCTGGTAAATCTGCCAGCGGACTACCGGATCGCCGGCGCCGGCGGCAGTGATCAGAACCCCCCCTACCTCCGGACCTAAGAGCTGCCGGGAAGAGGTGCCGCCAAAAGCCTGACTTTCCTCTTGGCCGCTGCTTTTTTTCAGCATCAGAAAGACTTTAACCTCTCCGGCATCTTTAATGGTGGCAAGGATAGCTGCGGCTTGTTCTGCCAATACAGCGCCTTCGCTGTTTACCGTACCGCTAAAACTTTGCCCGGCAGAGCTGCTTAAAACTGCCGGCCTGCTTTTACTGCCGCCGGACAAAAACGTAGGAGCCAGCATCAGCAGGATGCCTAAGCCCAGCATAGCCCAGATTGCGTATTGGTTTAGCTTTAATTTCTCTAATCCTTCCTTTAACCGCACCTTGACCAACCCTTCCCTTTGAAATTCGCTGTATTCTTGATTTACGTAAAAAAGAACTCTCCCAGAGGAGTCAATAAAATCGATAAAATATAAAGTCCGGCAAACATCCGAAAATAGAGATGGACATTTTTATCCGGCGGAATTAAAAGCTCCAGAACCGCACTGACGCAGACTACGCCGATAATCCTGGCCGCCAGGGCGCTTAAATAAGTCATCATTTCTTCACCTCAATGATCTCCGCCATTAGGTCACCGCATCATTATAGCTGTGTTGCCTGCCAGCAAAATCGCCGACAGGGTCAGGATTACCATAATGCCGATGGCTCCTAAAACCGTAAAAATCAGCATCATTACATTGCCCAGCTCATCCAATATGCCGGAGGTGCGGCTGTCGCCTAAAGGCTCCACTATTGCTCCTACCAGTTTTAGCAGCATGGCCTGCAGGAAGATGCCCACCAAAGGAATGATCAAAAGGGCTACGATGGCAATCATTCCGATGAGACCGATGCTGTTTTTCAGGATGAGGGCAGCACCGGCGGCAGTATCCAGCACATCGGCAAAGAGTTTGCCGGCCACAGGCACCAGATTGCCGGCCACATATTTAGCGGTACGCAGGCTGATGCCGTCAGCCACGGCGGCAAAACCGCCGGATACGGCCAGCACCGCCGTAAATATGGTCATGGACATACCCAGGCCCCATTGCACCGTTTGCTTGAGAAATTTAGCCAGTTTGCCCACGGACAAGCCTTCCGATAAAGAGTTAGCCAAAACCAGAGCCAGATAAATCATGATCATGGGAAACAGCAGATAGTGAATCTGTCCCGTAATAAAGGACATGGAGCCCAGAACCAGGGGCTGCATAACCATAACGGTGCTGACCTGGCCCAGGCTCATCATGGCCGCCATCAATAGGGGCACCAATACCTCCATGAAGCCGGCCATCCCCTCAATGGCCCCGGTAGCGCCTTTCAGCGCCAGACCGGCGGAATGAAGCACTAAGGTCATGATCAGCAGCAAGCTCACCAATTGGCCGGCTTTAGCCGGTCCCGGCCCCGCTACAGAACGGTTTAGCTGTTCCAAAAGCACGCAGACCGCCGATAAGATTAAAATCTGACCCAGCCAGCTGCCCTGGGCCTTGATTTGTTGTAAAAACAAGCCTTGCCCTAAATCTTTTAACGATTGCCAATTTAGTCCCCGCTGACCGCTTTTAAGCTCTTGAAACCACCTGCTTAAAAAAGGGCCGACTCCTTGCTGCGATAAGTAATCGTCAATCTGCTCCAAGGCTTCCGTAAAACCGCCGATATCCGGGATAAACATATCTATCCCATCCTCGGAAGCGGCTGCCGGCAAGTCCTCTGCCGGTAAGCCTCCCGAAGTAATTTCCTCTGTTTCTGCCCCTGCCAGGGCCATTGGCTGAATCAACAGGAAAACCATTACCAGCAGGATTAGCTTTATAGGCGTTAGGATAGAGGTCTTCATTTCCTTCCTCCATATATTGTACCGATGTTGTACCGATGGCCGGTTGCACTTCTACCGGCATTATGGCAATAATGCCAGCAGCCCGTCCAGCACCGATGAAAAAATCGGCAACGCTATTAGCAAGATCAGTACTTTGCCCCCTGCCTCCACCTTCTTGGCCAAGGCTCCTTCTCCCGCATCCTGGCAGATTTGGGCGGCAAACTCCGTTAAAAAGGCTATGGCCGTAGCTTTGAGTACAATATCAATATAGGCCAGGCTGACTTGTCCTCTTTGTGCTAAGTCCCGTACACCCATGATCACCGTACTTAAAGGTTCCAGAATTAAAGTGATTAGGAGAATACCGCCGGCAAGGCTTACCAAAAGGCCGAACTCCTTATTTCTTTCCCGGACGAATAAGGCCAGCATTGTGGCCGTTATGCCAAGCATAACCAATTGCAATGCCTCCACCCTTATCCCCTCCCATCACCCTAAAGAAAAAACGCTTTTTACCTGATTGAAAAGCTGAGACAGCACTTGTATAACCATAATGAAAGCAATAGCCACTCCCGCCAAGGTGACAATAAAAGCATATTCTTCCTTCCCGGCCTGCTTGAGCAGCGCATGGAGGATGGAGGTCAAAATACCAATACCGGCTATTTGAAAGATCAGCTCAATGTTCATATGCTTATACCCTTTCCCTGTTGATTAGATTAAGAGAATGACCAAAACTACCGCCCCGGACAACCCCAGATATTGCCATAGCCTGCCTTCTTTTGTCTCCCTGGCAATGGCCCGTTCCAGGCATTGAGCCAACTGCCGCCGGAACAAGGCAAACAGGGTTTGCTGGGTTTGCAGGTCCGTACGGCCCAAAGCCTGGCCAAAGTCCAAAAGGTAATCGGCCAGCGGTTCTCCCTGAGGAATGCTTTTCGCCATTGAAGCCACACCCTTTTTCCAGGCCTCATCGGGCAATCCCCAATAAGAAGTTTCCCCACAGGACGCCGTCAGAAAAAGACCGGCCACCTCGGGATGATTAACGGCATTACCCGTTTCTTCGAAAGCCCTCTCCAGAGGATTTTGCTTGTAGCGGACCTCTGTTTCCAGAAGATCCGTAGCCAGGGCCAAGGCTTGCAGCAAGGCCACATAGTTGCTATAGGTGCGGCTTTTCAAAAAGCCCAGCAGGCCGCCGGCAATGATAATCATGGCAATACCTATATATTTCAGCATTCCGATCACCCCCCGAGAAGCAATATCCTCTCAAATATACTGTTGTCCAACAGTGCCTGCATACCGGGCCTGGCTTCTACTTCTTCCCGGCTGCGGCCATGAACCGTGGCAAAAACCGTAATACCGCAGGCAATCGCTTCTTTTAAAGCCTCTATATCCTCTTTTTTGCCGATCTCATCCACCGCCAGTATCTGAGGCCCCATGGAACGGATCATCAACATCATGCCTTGAGCTTTGGGGCAGCCGTCCAATACGTCGCTGCGGGGGCCTAAGTCAAACTGAGGAATGCCTCGCCAGGAACCGGCTAATTCCGACCGCTCGTCCACTACGCTGACATTATAGCCGGGTATGGTAATCCCTTTAACCTTGGTACCGCCGGAGGCCAGGCGGATCATTTCCCGCAGCAGGGTGGTTTTCCCCCCCAGAGGCGGCGCAATAATCAGAGTCGATAACCAGCGCTTATCCCTGACCAATAATTCTATCCAGGGTTCCAGGCATCCCGGTACCTCCCGGGCCAGCCGAAAATTCATAAAAGAAATCTCCCGCATGGTTTTGATTTTGCCTTTTTCCAATACCGCCCGGCCGCAAAAGCCTAACCTGTGGCCGCCGGGCAAAGTGAGATAGCCGTTTTGTAATTCTTCCTCCAGCCGGTAAAGAGATCCCCCCGTCAGATGTTCAAAAAGCTTCCGCAGCTCTCCTTCGCTAAAAGCCCCTTGCTTGCCGGCAGGCAGCTCCTTTTGCCAGGCGGCTCCATCCCAAGCCAGCATCCGCTGCCCGTCGCTGATCATGATGGGCCGTCCGGAACGGAAGCGTATTTCCATGGTTTTTTCCTGTAAAAACTGATGCCCCATCGATAAAATATCCGCCAGTTCTTTCGGGAAATGAGCCGTCCAGCCTGCCATGATAAAACTCCTTTTTTTTCTCGTCTTGGTTGTCCTTGTTTAAAACCAATATATGCCCTGTCCCTTGTTTTAGACCAGAAAGACACAAAATCGAATATGAGGGTCTGTCGCGCTATCGCTGCCGCTGGAGTTGCGCAAAAATGCAAGTTTGTATCCAATAAGAGCGGCAGTTGAGCAAAAATGCAGGTTTGTAGACACCCCCTTAGAGCTATGGCGGTCAAAAAATAGGTGGAAATGTATGCCTTGGCTGCATCTAGTGTCCTGGTTCTATGTTTGACATAAGAATGCTCCCTTCCAGTTAGACAAGTGAAATAATAAATCACTTGGCAATTGGAAGGGAGCATATCATTTTTGATGAGGCATCCTCTTGAAAAATATTCTACTGTTTTTGTTTTCTTAATTCCGGAGGATTTGTTTATTCCTAGTCTTCGTCTTCCTCATCCTCGTCGTCTTCGTCCTCTTTACCGCCGCAGCCGCAGTCACAGTCTTCACCGCACTCGCTGCTGGAAAAAATCACGGCGTCACAAGCGGAGCACAGGACTTCCACTTCGTCATCGGACTCCCAAAGAACCTCGGGATCAAAATAATTGACCTTACCGCAGGAGGGACATTTGATGCTGACAAATTCGTCTTCGTCATCCTCATCTTCGTCGTCTTCGTCCTCATCTTCGTCGTCATCATCGTCAAAGCCCAGGATGTCTTCTAATTCATCCAGATCTTCGTCCAAAGCCTCCACGAATTCTTCCAACTCATCCAGATCTTCTTCGATGTCGTCCATCTCGTCTATGATCTCTTCCAGAATACCGAGAATACCGTCGAACATCTTGCCTTCTTTTGAATCCTTGTCAAAACCCAGGCCGTCCATTAAACCGGATAAATAAGCTACCTTTTCCTTGATGCTCATAAAACACCCCTCTCTGTTTTGAATAGACATTTATTTTGCTTATCTTAACTCGTCTTTATGCTCTGCTGACGTAACTGCCGGTGCGGGTATCGATGATCAGCACATCATCTTCGTTGACAAAAAAGGGAACCTGTACGGTCAGGCCCGTCTCCAAAGTAGCAGGCTTGCTGCCGCCGGAGGCCGTATCGCCTTTAATGCCCGGCTCCGTGGCCACTACCTTTAACTCCACTTGCTGGGGCAAAGCCATACCAATAACCTGACCCTGGTAAAAGAGGATACCGGTGGTCATATCTTCTTTCAAATACTTGGGGGCATCTTCCAGAAGGCTTTCCATGAGGGCAACCTGGTCATAGGTTTCCGTATCCATGAACATCCAATTGTCTCCATCTTTATATAAATATTGCATTTCCTTGCGTTCCACATGGGCCTTTTGGAATTTTTCTCCGGGCCGGAAGGTTTTTTCTACTGTGGAACCGGTTTTTAGATTGCGCAATTTACAGCGGACAAAAGCGGCGCCTTTGCCGGGCTTAACGTGCTGAAACTCCACTAAAGTAACTACATCGCCTTCGTATTCGAAGGTCAGGCCGGTACGAAAATCTGACGTTGATATCATGGATATCCTCCTTCTGTATTTCCCTTAAGCTTGTCACCTTATAGTTTACCAAATGATTGTTATTTCTTCCAGTGTTTTCGGGAATTTCGTTAAAAATTTTATGGAATTAAATGTTACTGTAATACTATCCTCAATACGCAAACCGCCCCAGCCCGGCAAATAGATGCCCGGCTCCACCGTCATCACCATGCCCGGCAATAAAGGTATATCCTCGGCTATAGGACTGAAGCGGGGATCTTCATGAATTTCCAGGCCAACGCTATGACCCAGGCCGTGACCAAAATAATCGCCGTAGCCTGCCTCAGCCAAATGCTGCCGGGCCAGACTGTCTATGCTGCGCACGTTGACGCCGGCCTCAATGGCTGCCAAAGCTTTCTCTTGGGCTGCCAAAACCAGACGGTAACGTTCTTCCTGTAGCCGGTGGCCCTTGCTCAAAATAAAGGTTCTCGTCATATCTGAATGGTAGCCGCTCACAACGGCGCCAAAATCCAGGGTAACCATATCCCCTTCTTTAAGCCGGTAGCCGGAAGGCTTGGCATGAGGCAAAGCCCCTTGAGGCCCGGCGGCCACGATAGTATCAAAGGAAGGTTTTTCGCTGCCCAGCTTACTCATCTGATAATTTAGCTCTAAGGCCAGTTCTTTTTCACTGACGCCCGGCCTGATGCTGGGCAAGAGCCAAGTCAGAGCCTCATCGCCGATGGCGGCAGCCTTTTCCATCTGCAGCAGCTCCCAGGGGTCTTTGACCTGCCGCAGCAGACTACAGGGATCCTGCTGGGGGTATAAGCTTACGTCCTTGCCCAAGGTTAACTCCAGCCGCTGATAAACTTCCATCGTAATATGGCCGGAATCGAAGGCCAGTTCCTTAAGGCCCAGCTTGACCATTTGGTCTTTTAGAGCAGCCGCCAGGCCGGTCTTATTTTCCACTACCTGCCAGCCGGGAGACTCCTCTCTGGCCTGCTCTATATAGCGAAAATCCGTGAATAAAAGTTTATCGCTGCCGGTGACTAAAATCCAGGTGGAATCACCCCGAAAGCCCGACAGATACTGCAGGTTTTCCGGTTTGCTGACCAAGAAGGCTTCCCGGCCCTGTTTTTTTAATTCCTGACGAAAATGGTCGAGTCTGTCCTGATATAAAGGTTCCATAAAATCATCCCTATCTGAGGCCCTGCTCTATTTTTTTATCTAAACTTGATCTAGTCTCTGCTGTGAAAAACTGCTTTTCTGCCGGCCAGCCTTTCCAAAAACCGTAAAAACTTGGTACCGGCATACTCTTCCTGGGCCAGAGGCGACGTCAATACTGTAGTACAGCCTGCCAGATTGCCTCCTAAAACGTCGGTAAAAATCTGATCGCCGATGGCCATGACTTCAGAACCGGTTAGCTCCAGTTCCTTCATTGCCTTGCGGTACATGGCGGCAAAGGGTTTTTTGGCCGAGGCATAATAGCCAATCCCTAAAGACCAAGCCACCTCCCGGGCCCGAATCTCTCCGGCATTTGTAAATAAAATAATCATAATACCTGCCTGCCGGGCTTTATCAATCAGTTCCCTGGCCTCGCCGGTAACGCTGTTTTGGCGCCAGGGCGATATGGTATTGTCCAAATCGATAAAAATACCCCGGATGCCCCGTTCATACCAATAAGAGAGATCCAGATCATTTAAGCAGTCAACAGTTAAATCCGGTTGAATAAGCTTCATGATTTCCCTTCCTTTGCCATCCAGTCATATTTCCTTAGTATACACGAAAAAAGAATATTAGGCCAGGCAATTTCTGCTTATTTTTTCATATGCTTTATAACTAACCGCTAAGGCGTTACAACAAATCCAATCGGAGGTGGAATAAATGGCATTGGGGGCAATCATCATAGGCTGCGCAGCTATCGTCAACGGCATGCTGCTGGCCGCCTACTATATCAACAGCAACAGCTTTCCCCAGCCCTTATCGGAGGTTGAAGAGCAGCTTTGGATAAAAGCCATGGAAAACGGGGATCCCGAGGCCCGCGATGTTTTGATTGAACATAATCTTCGTTTGGTAGCCCATATTGCTAAAAAATTCGAAGGCAAAAGTGAGGACCGGGATGACCTTATATCAATCGGTACCATCGGATTGATTAAGGCCGTTCAGACATTCAACGAAAGCAAAGGTATTAAGCTAAGTACCTATGCTTCCCGCTGCATTGAAAATGAAATCCTCATGTTCTTCCGGGCCAACAGGCGAAACCGCAATGATATTTCCCTTTATGATTCCGTAGGCACTGACCGTGAAGGTAATTCCATCACTTTATTGGAGGTCTTGGGCACAGACGGCGACATTGTCGTTGACGAGGTGGAAAACCGCCTGGAATTCCAAAATCTCCTGGAGCAGTTAAAGCATTTGACAAAACGGGAAAAGCAGGTAATAAGCTGGCGCTTCGGCCTGGAAGACGGTTTGCGGCGTACGCAAAAAGAAGTAGCGGAGGAATTGGGTATCTCCCGCTCTTATGTTTCCCGGATTGAGAAAAAAGCAGTCAAGAAATTGATCAAATGCATCCGGCAATAAACGATAGAGATTATCGATTTAATACACGATAATCTTAATTGAATACATCAATAGCCCTATCCGAAAAAGAACGTTGTATATTTTCTATAATTTTGAGACAACGATGAGGACACATATCGGGGAAGGTGATATTGATGGCATTTAGCATATCGATCAGTTTTAACGGCAACTGCCGGCAGGCAGTTGCCTTTTACGCAAAGGTATTCGAACAAGATATTTCCTCCATATTGACTTACGGCGCAGGGGCTGCTTCTTTTCTCCCCGACGTTCAAGCGTCCCCTCAAATGAAATCCCGCATAATGTCTGCACCTCTATGCATTGCAGGCACAACTGTTGAATTTTGCGATACCCCCTCCGCTTTCGGCTTTAATCAAGGCAACAATGTATTTCTCACCGTGTGCTATGAAGATCCCCATGAAGCAAAGAAGATCTTTGATCGCTTAAGCGAAGATGACGAAATCTATATTCCTTTTTCAAAAATACAAGAAAATTATTATGGTATTCTGGAAGATAAATTTAATTTATGCTGGATAGTCAAAGCATGAAAATGGGCGCGGCAGTGTTTGCTTTACAAACGGGGAATATGGACTCTGATCATGAAGGTCTTTGTTTCCCTATCCGCAGTATAAATTATAAATCCGCCTAAATTTTGTACGATCTCCTGGATAATACTCAGGCCTAAACCATGCTCTTCTTTGTCCGCTTTCGTTGTCCTAGGAATTTCATTATCCATAAAGACTTTCCCATCATAGGAATTGATTGCTTCAAGAGTAACCCACTGCTCGTCATTTCTGGTGCTGATATAGATAAAACGTTCCGGCAAGGGCACTTGTTGGCAGGCTTCAATAGCGTTTTTGGTGATATTAGAAAAAATCCTTATGGCATCCAGCTTGGATAATTCGGTATTGCGGGGCTCAAAGATGTTAAAGGAGAAGCGTATGCCCTTTTCTTCGCATATATTTGCGGTATCCTGCAGCATAGCGTCAAGAACAACGTTATCGGAATATTTCTTATGAATGTCCATCCGTTTTTGCATATCAATATAAAGGTCATCCATCAGCTGGATGGCCCGCTCATTCTCCCCGGCCTTGAGAAGCGCTCTTAAAGATACCATCATCGATTTATAATCATGCTTGAATATCCGAAAGCTTTCCGTGTATTTTTGGTAGGATTTATAATGGCGGAGCTGCTGTTCATACTGTTCCTCCAAGGTCTGGATTTTGTAGCGATATTCCAAAAGCTCCGTACTTTGGATAGATTGATAAACAGCATAGATCAGCATGCTAAGGGTAAGCAGAAAGCTTCCTATGGATATTTTTACTGCCCATATGCCGTGAGGGGATAAGTAGGGTCCCAAATACCGTATATCATAGGGGGACAGGCTCCGTCCTAAATTGATATTCGCTAAGTTTATTGCCGCCATAATTTCATATATCACAATGAGTTTTAGCTGAGCTTTATTATTCAGGAGCTTTTTGATTTTGGCGTCGGGAAAGATGGTCCTGCGCAAAGCCCAAAAAAGCAAAAGGGCCAGAGGTAAAGCAAATATCGTAATCAGATAATAGGGATCTGTTTCGGAGGAAAAGCTATGTCCCTGAAAAACCAAGGAGCCGGTCAAAGTAAATGCCCCCCGGAAGCTATAAACGCTTAGCACGCACAGGCCTCCGCCGTACAGTGCCTGCAGCCAGTTCATGCTTGTTGAAAAATAAAGACCTACGATCATGACCAGCATGACGGCGGGAAACCGTAATCCGCTCAACTCTTGCGTATCTAAAAATACATAAGAAGCCAGTACAATGGCCAAAATCAGCAAAATAAGAATTTGCCTGCTTTGCTGTACAGGAAACAGCTTTTGGTAGTAAAGCATAAAAATGAGATAATACATGAGAATCATTACAATGGCAATAATGTAACTCATGACTGCTCCTCTTGCTCAGCAGGATTTCTGGAGGTATAAAGATTCAACCGGGAAATATAATCGGAAAACGTTCTTTTTAATGATTGCATATAGGTAATGCCGATAGGAATTTCTTCGCCGTTTCTCAATCGTAGGCTCTGGCGCTGAAATTTTACAATGTAAGGCAAATGAACGAGAAATGAACGGTGTGTCCGCACAAAATCCTTTCCGGAGAGCCTGTCTTCCAATTGTTCCATACTGGCATAAAATTTCCCCGTTTTCCCTTCTCCGTAATGTACGGTAACAATTCTCTGCCAAATTTCGAAATAAGAGATTTGCTCCATAGGGATTACGCCTGTTTCGCCATCAAATTCAAAAGTAAACTGTTCATTCTCTTTTTTTAATGCCAGATCTGCCGCTTTAAGGAAAACTTCCTCAAATTTATCAATGCTGGTTTGTTCTTTTAAAAGATAGTGAATGGCATTCACATCAAAAGCCTCATAAACGTATTCTTCGCAGCCGGTCAAAAAGACGATCTGAGCCTGGCATTTGCAATCCCGCAATTTTCGCGCCGTTTCCATGCCGTCTGTTTTATCCATCATAATATCTAAATAAATAATATCTACTTGTTCCGGGGCATCAGTATATTGAAAAAGCAAGGATTCTCCACTGCTAAAGCTGGATAGCTCAATTTCTATTTGGTTTTTTTTAGCGATTCGGAAAATGAGTTGCGCATACCGCTCAATTGCGTTATTGTTGTCATCACATAAGGCAACCCTTAACATAATTTATTTGCCCCTCCTTGCGTAAGCGATCACTCTTATTATGCCGGAAGCCTTGCATATCTATGTCCATATTAAAAATAGCCATGAAAACGATATATTTATTTATAATATACCCAATATTCCTGTGCATGGCGGATTACGTATGGAATTGATGGTTTTATGCATTGAATTTATTCCGGTCAACATTTTAGTAGCAGGCTGATTTATATTTGTAGCAGCTAACTGCAATTTCCAGGTTTGGAGGGACCTCCTAGGTTACAATCCAAGGGGCTGCCTTAAAAATTGGGTTTTGGAA
>JBCFAO010000024.1:0-57760 GCA_038562165.1 Clostridiales bacterium
GACATAGCCAAGAGATATGAGGCGCTGCACTCAAGTTACTGAACCGCCGTATGCCGAACGGCACGTACGGTGGTGTGAGAGGTCGGCTGCCCGACTAATGGGCAGCCTCCTACTCGATTAGAAGTTTCCGGCTGCGGCCCATGGTTTTCGGTTTACGGCCGATCTAACTGTCATAACGCCAGGTCATGATGCCGCAGAGGACTCCTGTGGCCGCTAAAGCAATACCGGACCAAAAGAACCAGAGGTCTACGCCAAAGAATTGGCTGACCGGGCCGGCCAGCAAAAGCCCTATAGGCATGGCCAGGGTCATGCCGGTCATCATCAGGGAAAAAACCTTGCCCATCATTTCCGGCGCAATGGTTTCCTGGGTATAGGCCATCAGGGGCACATTGATAAAAGTTCCGGTGCAGCCCATCACAAAGCAGCAACCGACAAAGAAGGGAAATCCAACCGGGGACAGCAGGCCGCTGATGGCCGAGGCTGCGCCCAGGGCGCCGATAGCCAGGGCTACCATGAGAAAACGGCGCTTGATGCCGCCCCAGACACCCATAACCAGGGAAGAAACCAGCAGGCCCCCAGCAAAAACAAATTCAACGAGGCTGTTGTGCCAGGCTGTGCCCATAAAGTGAGAATAGACCAAAAGTGGAAAAAGGGCGCCCAGGGGCATGTATAAAACATTGCAGAGCAGCATGGCAGGCAGAGCGGCCACCAGCGGCTTGTTTTCCCGGATGGCCACAAAACCCTGCTTCCAGTCTGCAATAAAATCCGGTTTTTCAGCACCTTGGGGAATGTCCGGGATTTTTACAAAAAGCAGGCAAAAGATAGCCAGGGCTGCACCCAAAATATCGACCAGCATAATACTGGCTATGGGGAACATACCCATAAGTGCCGCGCCCAAAACCGGGCCCAGCATAGTGGAGATGGAATTAATCAGGTTGCCCCAGCCCCCAGCCTTGGTCAGCATTTCGGCAGGCAACAGCATAGGGACGGCCGCCTGCATGGCCGGTCCGTGAAAAGTATTGCCCACCCCCCGCAGGAACAGAATAAAAAACAAGAACCAGAGGGGCGGCGTCTTCAGCAGCAAAAAAGCGATGCCTAATATAACGCTGGATAGTGCAACTAACCCGTCGGCAGCCATCATCACCTTGCGCCGGTTGTAGCGGTCAATCCATACTCCGGCGAAAGGACCGATTACCATATTGGGAATGAAGGCGATAACAGTAGACAAGGTCAGAACCAGAGCCGATTCCGTTTGCACCGTCAGCCACCAAATGACGGCGAACTGGACGGCGGCAGAGCCTAAAAGCGAGAAAGCCTGCCCCGCATATATAATAAAAAATGGTTTCTTCCAATTTGTGTTCATGAGCAAATCTCCTATTCCTATAAGCTTATCTTTGGGCATGCCAAATAAGCCTTTAATAAAGGCCCGGCAGGAAGATTAAATTACAAGAATAGAGATTGCATGAAACAACTCCTTTAAATCAGACTATTTGTAGTTTAGCATAGCTGAGGGAACATCACAAGGCTGCAGAATCTGGCAAGGCGGACAGGCCATCGCAAGCAACCATTGCCGAGGGCCGGCCGATAAAAATAGCTTTCGGGGAGCAGACTACAAAAGGCAAAAGAGTTTAAGAGGAGAATCGGATGAAAATGAGTTCCTTTCAAGAAAAAAGCCGGTCTGACTACCGGGAAAACCAAAGACTGTTTAATGAAATAAACAAGCATCTTATGGAGGACGAAAAGCCTTCGGTTTATTTGGAAGCTCTGCACCGGTCGAGTGTTTTGCAGAAAACGGCCTTTGCCGTATTAGAAGAGTTAAGCCGGACGCCTCAGTCCGCCCGCCATCATCCTGAAGGCGATGTTTGGCGCCATACCTTGATGGTGGTGGATCAGGCCGCCCAGCATAAGGGCCGCAGCTCTGACCCCCAAGCTTTTATGTGGGCGGCTTTACTCCATGATATCGGTAAACCGGCTACTACGGAATGGGCCGGCGGCAAATGCCGGGCCTATGATCATGACAAAGTGGGAGCGAAACTGGCAAAGGAGGTTCTTACTGCCGGCGGCCTTGCATTGCCGCCGGGTTTTATAGAGTCAGTAAAGTCTTTGGTCCGCTTCCACATGCATATTTTGTATGTGGTGAAAGATATGCCCTACGGGGATTTAGCGGCCTTGAAGGAGCAGGCGGATATTGACGATGTAGCCCTGCTGGGCCTCTGCGACCGCTTGGGCCGCGGCGGTCTGGACGAAAAAACGAAAAAGCAGGAAGAAGAAAGTGTAGCGCTGTTTTTGCGGAAATGCCGGACGGCAAAAATCAAGGGATAGTTTTAGCCCTATTAGCCCGGCGCAGGCCAGTCCGGTACTTAGCCGCCAATATAGAGGTGTTCTACAGGGGGAGCGGCGGCCATCGGCAGCTTCGTGCCATCCGGATATAGGCGGTAACAGTGGTTTGCGTCGGTATAGATGATTAAGGAATCCCACACATAATGGCGTATAGGTACGAAAATATCTTGGGCCAGTACTTGTCCTTGCAGGTTTTCCACAGAATAAGTAATGCCTGTAGAATGACCGTCCGCTATGATGATAAAGGGGCCCAGCTCTCTGACATAAGCGTCTACCGGATATTCCTTAATTACTTGGCCTGATTCGTCGGTTAAGGCATAGCGGGAGCCCTGGCGATCATAAGCGTACTGCAAATGGGGATTGATTACTTCCCAAGCAGTTTCCCTTTTTTCCATCAATACGCCCTCTTTATTATAAGTTAAATATAGGGCAGGCAAGTCCCTGTCCCGGAGCTGAAGGGTTAACAGCTCTCCTTCGTATTTGAGGTCGGAATACAGGGCGTCAGGGCTATAGCTTTCCACAGCCTGCCGTATTTCCTCAGTATAGGGGAAATCGGCCCTCTCTCCTTTTGAAGTAACAACGGTAATCGCGCCGTCTTTTTCGATATAGAGGTTTTTGCCGGGGATATGATAATTGCTGAACCCGGTATCCGTTAAGATATGGTTGCCGTGGCTGTCCAGAACCGTTATTTTATCGGGGGGTTGCTGATCGCCGGCATGAAGGTATACGGTAAGGCCGTCATATAAAAAAGCGTAAACCGGTACGTGGACATTGGGAGGATAAATACCGGGAATATCGGTGGTTACCAGGGTTTCTTCCATGCCTTGCATATTGTAACGGCTGGGTGCACAGTAGATATTTGTGTTGTCAAAGGTGTAAAAACTATTGCCTTGGATATCCATCAGCATGGCGGCGCCGTCTTTGATGGCAAAACAGAACCTTTCGTAAATTTCTAAATGGCTGAATACAAAAGGTAAAACCTCTTCACCTGTACGGACGTCCACTAAACCGTAAAGCTTTTGGGACCAATCCCCGGGATCGGTACGCTTAGACAATACAATATAACCGCCCCATTCTGTGGGAACGGGAGCAATACCCTCTCCCTCGTCATAATCCACATCGTAGAGGAAGCCGGTAAGGACCTGTCCATCCTTTGTCATCACCGCATTTAAACCATCGGCTCTGCCCAGGAGGATACAGGAATCCAGCACGTTGTAAAACTCGGCCTCTGCCGGTATGGGGATTAGCTGCCCGGCTTCATCAAGGAAATTAAGGGGGCCCTTTATGATGTATTCATAAATAGTACCTTCGGAAATCAGCGGCTGTACCTCTAATTCGGGATAATAGGCCGGCAGGGGCTGAGGCCAGTTAAGGCCGGTGACGGCAGCCCCCCATTCGAAGGTCAGGGGTTCTGTGTCTGAGCCGGAAATAGAGCTGGCGTCTTGGCCGCCGCTGCTGGCCGGATCAGACGGATTTTCTTGATTTCCTTGGCCTGACTGGCCGGCGGCGCCTTGGCCGGCAGCCGGCGGCCCACCGGCAGGCTTATCCCCGCAAGCAGACAGACTTATAATAAAGCATAGGAGAAAAAAGACCAGGGTTAGGGGCCGCAGAGTTTTCATTGCCATATCCTCCATTTTGATTTTTACATTGACCGCAAATATTCCAGGATTTCAGCGGCATTGGTGTCGGGCTTTGCTTTGGGAATCACATGCTCAATATTGCCCTCTTCATCGATGAGATAAGTAGCTCTGACCACTCCCATGCTCACCTTGCCGTAAAGCTTCTTTTCCTGCCAGACATCGTAAGCTTTGATGGCAATCAGCTCCGGGTCTGAAAGCAGGATAAAAGGCAGATTATATTTGTCGGCAAATTTTTGATGGGAGGCGATGCTGTCTTTACTGATGCCGACTACCGCCACATCCCGTTTTTTAAATTCCTCATAGGCGCCGGCAAAGGCGCAGGCCTGTTTGGAACAGCCCGGTGTATTGTCCTTCGGGTAGAAATAGAGAACAACTTTTTTGCCTCTGAAGTCTGCCAGGGAAACGGCATTGCCCTCCTTGTCGGATAAAGTGAAATCAGGGGCTTTCGTTTTTGCTGCCAGCATGTTGGTTTCCTCCTATACTGATTTTAATCGCGGAGCAGTATTAATAAATACGTAATGATGACCGCTGGAATGCTCTGCGGAATAAGTGTATCCTAAACGGTCAAAGGTTTTAATATCCTCAGCTTTTGTGATCTGATGCTCCGCTAAAAAGCGGACCATCTCACCCCGGGCCATTTTGCATAAGGTGCCTTTTTCGATGAGCTTGCCACCCTTCAACTCGCCAAAGCCGCAGGTCAGGAAGAGAAAATCCTTTGGCAAATGGGCGGAAATGATTTTGCTGTACTCGTAAGAAGCTAAATTTAAAATAAAATCGCTTTCCCGGCATAGCTGGCGGCATAGCTTGTCTCCCCAAAACTCATAAAGATTGCGGCTGCTGCCGAGGGCAAGCTTGGCCTGCATCTCCAAACGGTAGGGGACTACGCCGTCAAAGGGCCGCAGCAGCCCATAAAATCCCGACAAAATACGCAGATGCTCTTTAATGTAATCAAATTGGCCATACTCAAAGACGGCGGGGGCCATGTATTGGTATTGGATGCCCTCATAAGAAAGAATGGCGGGAGTAAGATGGCTGTGCAAGTCCATTTGCAGCAGCCGGTTGCGGTTGAGCTCCGCTAAAGAGTCGCTGCAGCCCCAAAGGGCTTTCAATTCCGGATAGCTCATGGTTTTGAGCCGCTGCAAAAGCAGGGCTGCGTCCGCTAAAAACTGGGGCAAGCTCTCCGGGGGCAGGCCATTGGTGTCCATATTCATTTTTTTGGCCGGCGATATGATTATTCTCATGAAACTATTATAAATGAAAAGCCAACTTTTGGGAATAGCTTAAGTATAGCCGGATACAAAGCTCGAACAGAAATAGTTCATTATGGTTATTCAAAGACATACCCGTTAACTCTTCGATTTTGCTGAGCCGGTAAAGCAGTGATTGCCTGTGCAGATGAAGGGCTTTGGCTGTTTTACATACGTTGTAGTTGTTATTGAGGTGCGCCTTTAACGTATGCATGAGATTTAGCTTATTGTTATTATCATGGTCGATCAGCGGCTGCAATACGCCCAGGGATATTTTTCTCGCCTGGTCGCTATTGGAAAGCACCGTAAGCATTTTAAAAATATCGGTGTCCTCGTAAGTGCCCCGGCGGCTGAGGGCGTCGTCGTTGATACAGATATTCAGCGCAAAGTTGGCGTTTTTGTAATAAGCGTGGAAATCCGTTTCCGACAGCTTGATTTCGCTGGTACCCCAATAAGGGCTATAGCCGGGAAAAAGGTTAAGCAGCTTTTCTTCAAGAGCATCAATAAAGGCAAAAATATTTTTTTCCGGATTTTGCATGGTGTTTTCTAAAAAGATAACGATGATATTGCGGCGAATCGTAAACATTACCTGTTTGCCGGTTCGCTTAGCCAGGTTCAGCAGCAGGCTTTCCAAAGCCTCTCTTTTTTTTGTGCCGGAATGCTCGATGGCCATATTGTATTCCGCATTGTCGGGATTTCTCAGGCTTGAGATGATGCAGGTATAGGGAACGTTGAGATTAAAACCGAAAAGAGCCCCTTTTAGCTGAATATCCTCCCGGTTGCTAAACCTTCCTGCCGCCAAATCCCAGACAAAATCATTTTTCAGGCTTTCTTTTGTGGTGGAGATGATATCTTCTTTGTTGAACCATAAAAGTAAAGGCATTAAAACGTATTTTTCGATGCTTTCCAGCTCAGTGATGTTTTTTTCTTGTTCGTCAGGAAAATTTAGCAGCAGATAACCATATATTTTGCCGTTTCCTTGTATAATAATTTTTTGAGAGTAATCTTTAGGATTAATTATTGTCCCGTGGTCGGCGCCATGGCCGGCCCTGCCGGGCGGCAGTTTTTTTGAAACGTAATCCTTATCCGTTATAACTGCTGAGCATTTTAAAAATTTGGCAATAATACTGCCGGCCTCGGCAAGGCTGGCGGCATTAAGGTAATGGTGCAGCAGCTCTTTTTGCATGGCCTCATAATGCCGGATCATCTTTAAATTCTCGTTTTTCAGCCGGGTAATGACCTCTTCCATGATTTCGGCAAAGCGGCATTCCCAGGGGATCATGACGACAGGAAAACGATGCTGCTCAGCAAAATCAAGAATATTTTGGGGCAAAGTGAAATCATTGCTTTTTATGCAAATAACCAGGGCGGCAGCTCCGGACTCATAGATTTCCCGGACAAACTCTAAGAAAAGGTCCTTGTTATCATAGCAGCCCAAAGCTGTGGTCAAAACCAGCTCTTTTTTGCGGATGAAATTGTCCACCGGAATCTCAATAACAGAGATATATTCGATGGCGATGGCCTGAGTATTGGCAATGGCCGTCATTAATTTTGGATCGTAGATGCAGTCGAGAGCCAGAAAATCTTTCAGGGTAAACATGATCATCCCCCTTTAACCCGATACAAAGCACTAGTCATATTGTAAATAAAAAACCGGTTTTTTTCCTACAGAATGTAAGATGAACTAAAGCCGAAATTATTTTATCATATAATTGTGAAAAATCAAGCGCTTTGATTTTCTTAATAAAGCCTGAAAAGCTTTGCGGAAAAATAACCGGGAAAGGACAAGGAACATGAAAATAAACACGGAAGTACTCCACGCGGAGCAGATGCATGATCCTGTAACAGGCTCTCATGTCAGCCCCCTCTATCAAACCTCCACCTTTGTATTGCCCAATTTTGACGATGCCGTCTACCTGAACCAGAACATTGATAAAGGATTCGTCTACAGCAGATTCGCCAATCCTACAGTGGATGAATTAGAAAAAAAGATTGCCCATTTGGAACATGCCGAGGCCGCTCTTGGCCTGGGTTCAGGGCTGGGCGCCATTTCTACGGCCATTATGTCTGTAATCAAGGGCGGCGACCACGTTATTTTTGGTGATGTGATTTATGGCTGCACCTTTGCCTTATTCACTAAAATTCTGCCCTTGTTTAATGTGGAGTACACCATTGTGGATACCACGAAGCCGGAAGCCCTTGCGGCGGCCATCAAACCGAACACCACCCTGGTCTATGTGGAAACTCCCTCCAACCCCACGCTGAAGGTCAGCGATATTGCCGCTATTGCCGAAATTGTCCATCAGCATAAGGATATAACCATGATCGTAGACAGCACCTTTGCCTCCCCTTATCTGCAAAATCCTTTGGATTTAGGGGCCGATCTGGTTGTACACAGCGCCACGAAATATCTCTGCGGCCATGGCACGGTGACGGCAGGCGTTATTGCCGGCGATAAAAAACGCATCGACCGGTGCAGAATGCCTTATTTGCAGTGCTTTGGCGCTGTGCTGGATCCCTTTGCCGCCTGGCAGATCATGCAGGGTATGAAGACCTTGGCAGTACGGATGGAGCGGCATTGCGAAAATGCTTTAAAGGTTGCCCAGTATCTGGAAAGTCATCCCAAAGTGGATAAAGTATATTATCCGGGTTTACCCAGCCATCCCAGCCATGCTACGGCCAAAAAGCAGATGCGGGGCTTTGGCGGTATGATGAGCGTTGATGTTAAAGGCGGTATGGACGCCGTGCGTACCGTCATGAATAATGTAAAAGTATTCAGCCTGGCTACCAGCCTGGGCAATGTGGATTCCCTCATCCAGCATTCGCCTTCCATGAGCCATTTTGATATGACGGCCGAAGAGCGGCATGCGGTCAGTATTTTTGACGGCCAGGTAAGGCTGTCGGTAGGTATTGAAGATGCTGAAGATTTAATTGCGGACTTGGAGCAAGCCCTGGCCTTAATTTAAAGATGAGTCTAAAAGGCGGGCGGCAGACAGGGCAGGAGGCAAAGGTCTTTTAAAGCGAGGCTTTGGGAGGGAGAGAGAAATGGATATTAAGCAAACGGTACGGGAGCACGAAGAAGAGTTGATCGCTCTTCGCAGAGACTTTCATCGTTATCCTGAGCTTGGGCTACAGGAGTACCGCACGGCGCAGATTGTAGAAGACTATTTGAAAAATCTAGGCCTATCAGTAAGACGGTGTGCCGGTACCGGCGTAATCGGGGTGCTGAACGGTGATTTGCCGGGAAAAACCGTTTTGCTTCGTTGTGATATTGACGCACTGCCTGTAGAGGAACTTACAAAGCTGCCTTTTGCTTCAAAAAACTCTGGTGTTATGCACGCCTGCGGTCATGACGGACATACCGCCATGCTTTTAGTGGCTGCCAAAATTTTATCTCGAATGAAAGAAAACCTAATGGGTACTGTTGTCTTCCTTTTTCAGCTAAATGAAGAAGACGCCGGCGCCGAACTGATGATTGAGGATGGTGCTCTTGAAAATCCAAGGCCTGAGGCTGTTTTTGGCATGCATCTTTGGAGCCCCATAAAAAGCGGGATTATTGGGATTGTGCCCGGACCTATTATGGCCTCCAGCTACTATTTTAAGCTGACCATTAAAGGAAAAGGGGGGCACGGCGGCGCGCCGCATACAGCCATCAATCCCATTGATGCCGCCGCCCATGTACTTTCAGCGATTAAAACCATGAAGACCCTTGAACTGGATGCTTGCCTTCCTACCGTTATTTCCGTGTGTAAAATCCATAGTGGAACTAAGGAGATCATCGTCCCGGAAATTTTGGAAATGGAGGGCTCCATCCGCTGCCTTCATGATAAGGATGCTTTGGTCCGGCAGAGATTCGAGGAGCTGGTTGCGGCTGTTTGCCGTGCCTACCGCTGCCAATGCAGCGTAGAGTTTAAATGCGGTAATACTTTGCTAAATAACGATGCAGATCTGACAGAGGTGATAAAAGAGGTTGCCAAGGAGGTAGTAGGTGTAGAAAAGATAAAAACTCATGGAGTCAGCGTCATGCTGGGAGATGATTTTGCCGAATTTTCTAAAAGAGTTCCCGGAGCATACTACTTTCTTGGCGTAGCCGATGAGAAGAAAAAAACAAATATTGAACATCATAGCCCTTATTTTGATATTGATGAAGACGTCCTTCCTCTTGGAGTAGAGATGCATGTACGATCGACTTTAAAATTTTTGAATTCCTGAAATCACTGACGGTTTTCTAAATAATGGAGGAGGTATAGATATGCAAACTTTTGCCGATAAAATTGTCGCAATCTCCGACTGGCTTTGGGGTCCTCCAATTCTTATCGTACTTTCACTCGCTAGTATTTACCTTAGTGTCCGCCTGGGGTTTTTTCAGTTTCGCCGTTTCGGCTATATCTTAAAAAGCACTCTGGGCAAAGCATTCAAAAAGGAAACAAACCGGGGCGAAGGAACACTCTCCGCATTTCAAGCGCTGACCTCAGCAGTAGCTTGTACCGTAGGGGCCGGCAATATCGTAGGCGTACCTATTGCCATCATCATGGGTGGGCCGGGAGCCGTATTCTGGATGTGGGTTATCGCTCTTTTAGGTATGGCCTTAAAATATGGTGAGGTAGTGCTTGCTGTAAAATACCGGGAAACAAACATCAAAGGTGAATATGTTGGGGGACCTACCTACTATATGACAAAGGGTATGGGCATGAAGTGGCTGGCCGCTATTTTTGGCATAGGGCTCATGGTTGAGGTAGCCATCAGCTCAATGACCCAGGCTAACGCCCTTGCGCAATCAGCCCAAGCGTCGTTGAACATCCCTCCTATTGTTTCGGGTATTGCAGTTATGATCATTACCGGCATTGTTATTATCGGTGGGGTAAAGCGCCTTGGGCAGTTTACAGAGCGGCTGGTTCCTGCTATGTCCCTTATTTACATTATCGCTTCTCTCATTATTGTGCTGCTGAATATAACACAGATACCGTCTATGTTGGCCATGATCTTTAGATACGCTTTTACTCCTATGTCGGCTGTAGGCGGTTTTACCGGTTCGGCGGTGGCAATGTCCATTCGCTGGGGCGTAGCCAGAGGCCTTTATTCTAATGAAGCCGGTTTAGGAACGGCGCCTATCGCTCATGCCACTGCTACCACCGACCATCCTGCCCGGCAGGGGCTTTGGGGTGTTACGGAAATTTTCATCGATACTATTATTATTTGCACTTGTACGGCCTTCGTCATTTTATCCACAGGGGTTTGGACCTCTCCCGAGGCTATGGAAATAAAAGGCGGTCTTACTACCCTAGCATTTAGCGAAACTTTTGGTTATTTTGGAGGTATACTTCTTACTTTATGTCTAATCTTATTTGTTTTCTCCACCCTTATCGTTTTGATCTGGTACGGAGAAAAGCAGGCGGAATTCCTTTTCGGTCTTAAGGCATCAATTGTATACCGTACCCTTTGCGTTCTCTTGATCCCTGTTGGCGCAGTAGGGGTAGCTACTTATCTGTGGCAGTTTTTAGACTTCTCTCTGGCTCTTATACTTTTCCCCAATATCATTGCCGTCGTATATTTGGCAAAGGATATCGTTTCGGCTACCAATGAGTTCTTTAATACGCCGGGACAATATTATTTAAAAGAAATGGACGAGATGGATAAGGAAAACAAGATAAAGGCGTGAGCCCTGAAACGGGAGGCGGAAAAGCTATGCGAGAGGCCTGGGCAGAAATTAATCTTGAGGCCATTCGGAAAAATATCCGCTACTTGATGAGCAACCTTAAGCCGGAGACGAAGTTTATGGGAGTGGTAAAAGCCGATGCCTATGGTCACGGCGCCGTACAAGTAGCAAAAATTCTAAAAGACGAGGGAGCAAGCCATTTTGCTGTTGCTATTGTGGAAGAAGGCGTAGAGCTGCGGCAGGCAGGGTTTGAGGAACCGATTCTGATCCTGGGGAACACCTTTGAAAAGGACTATGGTTTATTAAGCCGGTACTGCTTAATGCCTACAGTTTTCACTATGGAGCAGGCCCGGGCCCTAAACGCTTTCGGTGGAAAAAACAAAGAGAAAATGCGGGCGCATCTTAAAGTGGACACCGGTATGGGCAGATTGGGCTTTATGCTTAATAAAGACACTATTCCTCAAATTCAAACTATTACTGAGATGCAATACCTTGAAGTAGAGGGGATTTTCTCTCATCTGGCCACAGCGCCGCAGGTTAGCAAACCCGAATATGCAAAAGAGCAGTTTCAGCGTTTTACCTCTTTATTAGAGGAACTGGAGAAAGAGAATATTCGAATCCCCCTTCGCCACTTGAGTAATAGTGCAGCCACTATTCTATATCCGGAAATGCAGCTGGACATGGTACGCCCTGGCACTGCTATTTATGGACTGTATCCTGGGCCGGAACTTGAAGTGATATCGGAGATTCGGCTTTTTCCCGGAATGGAGGTAAAGGCCAGGTTAGCCCATGTAAAGCCCTGTCCGGCAGGTACAAAAGTCAGCTACGACAGCAGCTTTGAAACCAGCCGGACCTCTATCCTTGGTGTTGTTCCTATGGGCTATGTGGATGGTGTTTTCCGGTCTCTGGCCAATTGCGGAGAAGTTCTTCTTCATGGCAAGCGTTGTCCGATGGTAGGAAATGTTTGTATGGATCAGTTCGTCATTGACATTACAGACGTAGAAGAACCTAAAGTAGGAGATGAAGTAGTTTTTATAGGCGCTCAGGGCAATGAGCGGATTTCGGCGGAGGAGGCCGGAAGAAAAGCCGGGACTATTTCTATTGAAGTTCTTTGCGGTCTTGGCAAACGTATGCCTTTACAATGGATTGGAAGTAACTGATATAGCTTTTAAAGCGAGGTTTGGAAATGGAAATTAAAAAACGTATTCAAGAGCTCCAGGATGAATTGATCAATCTCAGGCGGGACTTTCATCAGTATCCGGAATTAGGCTTTGAAGAATTCCGGACCAATAAGGTAGTGGGAGAATATCTGGCCGGCTGCGGCCTTGAGGTGGAGACGGTGGCCAAAACCGGTGTAGTGGCTTTACTGAAAGGCGGTTTGCCGGGACCTACCGTTATGCTTAGAGCCGATATGGACGGACTGCCTGTCCGGGAAGAAAATGAGGTTCATTATAAATCGCTGAATGAGGGCAAAATGCATGCCTGCGGTCATGACGGCCATATGGCCATGCTGTTGGTGGCCGCAAAAATTCTATCGGAAATGAGCCGGGATATTGCCGGTAACATTAAGTTCGTTTTCCAGCCCAATGAGGAGGATGCCGGCGCCCGCATTATGATCGACGAAGGAGTTATGGAAAATCCTAAAGTTGAGGCTGTCTTTGGCATCCACCTATGGACCCCATTAAAAAGCGGCCAATTGGGTATTGCCGGCGGTGCGGTGATGGCCGCCCATGAAAACTTTCAATTAAAAATCAAAGGCAAAGGAGGTCACAGCGGCACGCCCCAGACGGCTATTGATCCTATTTTGGCGGCGGCCGGCGTTATTCAGGCTGTTCAAGTCATCCAAACCAGGGAAATCGATGTTTTAAAGCCTACCTTAATTATTTTCGGTAAGATTCAAGGGGGCACGGCTCCCAATATCATTCCGGCCAGCGTAGAAATCGAAGGTTCCATACGCTATCTGTATGATGGCAACGACGATTCCGAGGAACAACCGAAGCGGCGTTTGGAGCGGGTTATCCAAAGAACCTGTGAAGCCTACAGGGCAGATTATGAACTGAAATTTATTCCCAGCAATCCGCCTTTAATCAATGACGAAAATTTGGCGGGTAGGGTTAGAAAGGTTGCGGAACAGGTTGTAGGAAGAGACCGGATCGTACCCTATGTATGCATGCCCGGCGAAGATTTCGCCGAGTTTCAGCGGGAGGCTCCCGGCGTGTTTTATTTCATCGGCGTAGGCGACAGGGAAAAAGAGACGGAATATCCCCACCACCATCCCCGCTTTAATATCGATGAGGACATGCTGGGCCTGGGTGTGGAAATGCACGTGCGTACGGCTCTGGATTATTTAGCAAAAGTTAAATGAGTAGTAGTGAAAGCAAGGATTAGCGAGAGGAGAATTTACAATGATGCCCTTTGAAAAATCTGAATATTTACAGAGGATTGCCAAGGTAAAAGAGTCCATGAGCGCTAAAGGCATTGATGTCTTATTGGTAACAAATCCGGCAAATATGTGCTATCTGACAGGATATGATGCTTGGTCCTTCTATGTACATCAAGTGGTGGTCGTAGCCCTGGACGATGAGATGCCCCGGTTTATCGGCCGCTACATGGATGCTTTTTGCGGCGCCGTAAAAACTACCTGGCTGGCTAAAGACCACGTTCATGCTTACAGCGACGACCATGTGCAAAGCTTAGTAAAGCATCCTATGGATTATATGGCGAAGCTGCTTGTGGAGCTGGGCTATGGCGGTAAAACCATCGGCGTGGAAATGGATTCTTATTATTTTACGGCTATGGCCTACGAACGGTTAAGAATAGGTCTGCCCGGCGCCAAATTGGTCAACGGCGACCTGATTGTCAACTGGGTTAAAATCGTTAAATCCGATGGGGAAATCGAATTGATGCGGCGGGCGGGAAAGATTGTCGCCAAGGCCATGTCCGCCGGCGCCGAGGCTTTCAAAGCGGGGGCCAGGCAGTGTGATGTGGCGGCAGCCATTACCCATGCCCAGATCCAAGGTACTGAGGAATTCGGCGGCGATTATACGGCTATTGTGCCGCTGATGCCTTATGGTGAAACTGCCGGAGCCCCTCATTTAACCTGGGATGAATCCCGCTATGCTGACAACACTTCTATGTATATTGAGATAGCCGGCGCTTACAAACGTTATCATTGTCCCATGGCCCGGACGGCTTGTCTGGGCAAACCCTCTCCGGAAATTGAACGGATTGCTGAAATCACCATAGAGGGCCTCAATGCCGCCCTTGATACAGTGAAGCCTGGCGCAACCTGTGAGGAGGTTGAGGGAGCCTGGAGAAAAACCATTGCCAAATACGGCGTGGAAAAAGAATCCCGTATCGGTTATTCCACGGGCTTGGCTTATCAGCCCGATTGGGGTGAACATACAGCCAGCCTGCGTCCGGGAGATAAAACGGTTTTGCAGCCCAATATGACCTTCCATTGTATTCCCGGCATGTATTTTGACGATTTTGGCGTATCCATCAGCCAATGCTTCCGGGTTACCGAAACAGGCCATGAGAAAATGTCCCAATTCCCCTTTGAATTAATTGTTAAGAAATAAAGCCGGCAGTTTTTGATATTTGACTCACGGGGCGGCAATATTGGCTGGGCCTTGCCCCGTGAGTCAAATGAAATGAGGAGCAGGAGGTGGATATATGGAAGGTTTGGCAAAATTTAATGGTTATATTAAAAAATTTGAAGAATTTATTTTGAGCTACAGTATATTGCTGATGACCATAATCCTGGTGGCCAACGTTATCGGGCGGCTGGTCTTTAATTATAGTTTAAAATTCGCCGAAGAAGCAGGCTCCATGTTGACAATCATTGTTACCTTTATTGGCGTAAGCTATTGTGCCCGGGTAGGCAGGCATATCATTATGACCGTCTTTTTTGATATCATGCCCCCTAAAGGCAAAAAGCTGTTTCTGTTTATCTCGTCGTCTTTTACCACAGTATGCTTATTTTTTCTGACTTATCTCAGCACCAATTATATTATGGGTGTTTATGCTACCGGACGGGTTACGCCCGCTTTAGGCCTGCCCATGTGGCTGCCCTACTTATTTGTGCCCTTGGGCTTTCTTTTGGGAGCTCTTCAATACCTGATTATTCTCCTCATGAATATAACGGATAAGACAAACTACCATACCTGTATTGATCCTATACCGGATGAAACTGCGGACCCGGAGATTTTGATGATGGACAGGGAACCGATGGCCGATGAATCCCTGGAGGCAGATCCCCAAGACTCGAAAGAATAGGAGGTCATAAGGTATGGTTGTATTATTATTGTCCATTATGGTAGGCTTTCTGATCCTGGGCTTTCCCATGCTGCTGTCTATGATCATAGCCCCTTTGGCAGTATTGTTAAATTACTTTCCCAACATAAAACCGGAGCTGCTGATTCAGATGCTGATTTCCGGAGTCTCCCCCTTTGTTTTGCTGGCGGTGCCTATGTTTATCTTTGCCGCCGATATCATGAGCAAAGGCCAGATGGCCGACCGGCTCCTTAACCTGGTAAAAAGCTTTGTCGGTCATATCCATGGCGGTTTAGCGATCACCGCCGGCGGTACCTGCACGATTTTCGGGGCTATTTCCGGCTCCACCCAAGCTACGCTGGTTGCCATCGGCAAGCCCATGTTTAAGCCGATGTTTCAGGCCGGCTATAACGTGTCTCATGTCATTGCTTTGTTAATGAATAATGCCAATTTGGCCTTGTTAATTCCCCCCAGCATTTGCATGATCATGTATTGCGTAGTCACAGGCGTATCCGTAGGCGAACTGTTTATGGCCGGCTTTGCACCGGGATTACTGCTTTTTGCGGCTTTTGCTTCTTATGATTACTTTTACGCCCGTTATAAAAAGATTAAAACCACCCGAAAGGCCACCTGGAAAGAACGTTTGATTGCTTTTAAGAAGGCCATTTTGCCCTTGGGTTTTCCCGCTTTGGTTCTGGGCGGTATTTATACGGGAAAATTCAGCCCCACTGAGGCCGCTGCGGCATCGGCGCTGTATGCCACAATACTGGAGGTATTCATTTATAAGTCCCTGAAATTTAAGGACTTCCCGAAAATCGCTTTATCCACCGGTCTGGTTACGGCCTCCGTCTTTATCCTTATCGCCGGCGGCCAGGCTTTCTCCTGGGTCATCACCTATGCTCAGATCCCCCAAATGCTGACGGCCGGCGTTCTTGGCGCGGATCCTTCCGCCTTAAGAGTATTGGTAATGATCAGCTTATTCTTTTTCGTCAGTTGTATGTTTGTGGACTCCATTCCCGTCATTATCATCTTAACGCCGATTTTTTATCCGGTGGCCATCAAAGCCGGGGTGGACCCCATCCATTTAGGCATTATCGTAACTTTGCAATCAGCTATCGGCTGCGTTACTCCCCCCTTCGGCTGCAACATCTTTACTGCCTGCGGCATCTTTAACAAGCCCTTTTTGACAGTTGTACGAGGTCTGTTCCCCTATATGCTGATCAATATCATTATGGCGATTATATTTGTTCTTTTTCCCGCCATCACCTTACTGTCCAGGAATTTACTGTATTAAAATATAAGGAGATTTGCTTTAATGGGTTGAAGGGAGGTGTCCTCTGAGCCTGCAATAGGTTGATCTGAAACACCGAAAAAAATAAAAAAGATCATCGTGACGAAAGGGGAAAAATCATGCATAAAAAATTAGCTGCTCTATTATTAATAGTCTTTATGATGGTTGCTTTAGCCGGCTGTGGAGGCGGCGGCAGCAATGTTGCCGGAGGGCAGGCCAATGATAGTACCGCTGCCCAAACCTATAACTGGCGTTTGCCTCATGAAGAGGTTGTGGGTAGCTGTCAGGATCTTTATGCCAATAAATTCAAAGAAATTGTTGAAAGCAAATCCGAAGGCCGGATTATAGTTGACGTTTATCCCGTAGGCCAATTGGGGGATAGCACCAATCAGGTTGAGCTGCTGCAAATGGGCGGCGTAGAATTTGCCATCAATAACCCCGGGGCAACGGCAACCATCATTCCGGAAGCCAACGTATTTTCCCTGCACTTTTTGATGCCCAGCGATATGGCGGGCGTACGAAAGGTTGTGACGGAAGGTGAAGGAATCAAGAAGCTGAATGCCTTGTATGAAAGTCAAGGCATGTATGTTTTGGATTGGTTTCCGGAAGGCTTCAATGTCTGGACGGCCAACAAGCCTATTGTTACCCCTGAGGATATGAAAGGCTTTAAGATCCGTACCATGGCTGCGCCGGTCATTGCTAAATCCTATGAGGCTTATGGCGCTAATCCGGTGCCCGTGCCTTACATGGAATTATACAGCGCCTTGCAGCTAAAGATGGTGGATGGCCAGGTTAATCCTCTCTTTGCTATTGACGAAATGAAGTTTGCCGAAGTTCAGAAATATCTGATGCTTTCCAATCAGGATAGCTTTGTAGGCACCTTTGCCGCCAATAGAGATTATTGGAATACTTTGCCCGAGGATATTCAGAAAATCGTAAAAGACGCAGTGGCTGAATGCAATCAATATCTCTTCGAAAAGCAACAGGAGCTTAATGAGAAAGCTCTGGAAAACATCAAAGCCACCACCAGTATCGAAGTTATCGAGCTTACGGATAGCCAAAGGGATGTCTTCAGATCCTTGGTGGAACCCGCCCGCCGGACTTATGTGGATATGACGGGTGAAAGCGGCAAGGAAATTATGGAATTGATCGTTGCCGACGTTGATAAATTGTAAAGCCTTAGCAGGCATCTGGAATTCCGGGTTTGCTTTAGTAAGCCCTCCCTCTGGGAAAGGGGCAGTGCTCACTGCCTCTTTTCTTTGCCCTTATGAGGAAATTTAATTGGAAAAGAGGCTGCTTATGTTGGATGATATTTACGGCTGGCGGGCCAAGCTGGGTCTGATTTACCCCTCTTCCTCCTGGGTTATGGAGCCGGAGTTTTATGCTATGTCTCCGCCGGGAGTAATTACCTGCACTACCCGGGTTTTGCTGGAGGACTGCAGTGTGGAAGGGCTGCAGAAAATGGGCTCCATGGTAGTTGATTCCGCCCGGCTGTTAGCAGGTTCAGAGGCGGATGCTATTTTGCTGGGCTGCACCAGCGGCAGCTTTGTCAACGGCCAAGCCTATAATGACGGCCTGATTCAGCAGATGGAGGATGCTGCCGGAGTACCTTGCACTACCACCACTTCCGCATTGCTTAAAGCCCTGGAAGCTCTGCATATTAATAAAGTTGCCATTGCCACCCCTTATGTCCCGGAGGTTTTTCAGCGGGCCAAAAGCTATCTGGAAAACAGCGGAATTGAAGTAACCCGTATTGAAGGCTTAGGGTTTATTTATGATAGTGATATTCACGGACAATCCCTGGAGAAAAACTATCAATACGCCAAAACTATTGATACCTGCTCCGCCGAAGCAGTGCTTATCCTCTGTACGGCCATGCGTACGGTACCGATTCTGGAGGCTTTGGAAAAGGATTTGGGCAAGCCCGTGATTTCCGCTATACAGGCCAGCTTCTGGCAGGTTTTAAGATTAGCGGGGGTAATGGAGAAAATACCAGGATACGGCCAACTGTTGTTGAAATAAGAGGAGTAAAGATGAAAAATCTAGCTGATAAAGAGCGCTTGGGGCCATTAATGGCTTTCATCTCCGCAGCTTCCTTCGGCGCTTATCCGATTTTCGCTAAGTTAGCTTATGGATTTGGCGTTAATGTGCCCACGGTTTTGTTTTTGCGTTTTAGTGGCTGCGTAATTTTGTTATGGGTATTTCTTATTTTTACCAAGCGTTATCAAGCTTTCCCAAAGGAAGCGGTGATAAAGCTTTTATTGGTGGGCGCTTTGGTTTATAGCGCCATGTCGGCCTTGAACCTCCTGGCGGTAACGATGATCTCCGCTTCCTTGGCCAGTCTGCTGCTATGTACTTATCCGATTTTTGTCACCATTGTTACCATTATTCGCAAAGATGACAGGCTGACAAAGGACAAGGCTGGGGCCTTGGTTTTATCCTTCATTGGGATTGCTTTATTGCTGAATGTGGACCTTTCGCAAATCAATGCCTGGGGCATACTGTGCGGCATAGGCGCCTCCTTTGCCTATACGGCCTATGTGGTAATCGGCAACGTTATTCAAAAAGATTTGGAACCCATTCAATCTGCGACGCTGATTATGTCCGGCGCTTGCATCACCTATACGTTGAACGGATTGATTGCCGGCTCCCTCTTCTTTGGCTTTCCCGGCTGCGGCTGGCTGGCTATGGCCGGAATGATTTTGTGTTCCACTGTTTTTGCGGTGGTTCTGTTTTGGGCCAGCATCAAAACCATTGGGCCGGCCAAGGCCAGCATTATTGGGACGGCGGAGCCCCTGGTTTCCGTAATATTGGCGGTTATCCTGTTTGATGAGAAGATGACTTTGCTGCAATGTTTGGGCAGTGGGCTGATTATTGCGGGCGTGTTGATCATTCAGAGAGTCAAGAGCAAAAGTGAGCCGGCAATGACAAGAGCATGAGTAAACAATTGGTGAACATTGAGGGAAGGAATCAGAAGAAAAGAACATGTCAGCTATAGCGAACATTCGCAGCCGACTAAATTTCCTTTTGAATAGTTTCTTTAGAAATTTTGCCGGCGGAGAGTGAGCGTAGCTGACATGGCCTTTTTTGCAAAACCTTCCTTCTCATTTACAATATATTTACTCATGCTCTTGTTCTGAGCGATCACAATGACAACTTGACCGGGTAATGATATACTAACGGCAATAAAGACAGGCTCAAAAATAGCGGCAATAAAGACTGATCCAAAAATAGCGGCAAAAAAACTGCGCCCAAAAGGAGCGGACGGCTATGCAAATTATGGAGTTATCAACGGAGGTCCTGGTTATCGGCGGCGGCGGCGCCGGCGTAAAAGCGGCTATTGCGGCCTGTGAAGCGAAGGCTGGAGTTTTATTAGTCTGTAAAGGCTTAGTCGGGAAGTCCGGCTCCACGCCTTTGGCTAGCTGGGGCTTTGCTGCAGCTTTAGGTACGGCAGACAGCCGGGACAGCAGTGAACAGCACTGTCTGGACACGGTGAAAAGCGGCCGGAAATTAGCCAATCCAAAGCTGGCTGCGGTTTTAGCCGGAGAGGCTGTGGCCTGTCTGGAGGAGCTGGTTGAATACGGGCTGCCTTTAGAATATGAAGAGGGCGTCATCAAACAGTTGCGGGTGCCGGGGGAAACCTATCCCAGATCGGTAATTGTCCATGGCGGCGGCAAGAGAATCATGCAGGTTCTCAAGACAAAAATGAAGCAATTAAACATTGATTGCCTTGAGGATTTTGTGGTGACAAAGCTTTTGGTGGAGGAAAATCGGGTGGCTGGGGCTATGGGTATTTCTTTAAGGGATGGAGCCATTGTGCTGATCCGGACCAAAAGCGTTGTGCTGGCCGGCGGCGGCTACGGTTACCTATGGGCTACCAATGATAACCCTCCCCATAATACCGGCGACGCCTATCACCTGGCTTATGAGGCCGGCGCCAAGCTTGAGGATATGGAGATGGTTCAATACTATCCCACAGTGATTCTGCATCCTCAAAGGGTCAAAGGAGTTTTGGTGGATTACGAGGCCTGCCTGGAGCCCCATCTATGCGACGGACGTTTAGTCAACGGCTGCGGCCAGCCCTTGTTTGACGGCGGTCATTTGCCGGCCCGGGATGAGCTGATCCGCCGTATGTTTGAAGAAATCCAAGCCGGCCGGGGTTCAAGCCACGGCGGCATCTATCTGGACTTTTCCCAATCGAGGCATGATAAAGCCGCCATAGATGCCCGGCTGGAGAAATTGGTCATGGGCTATTCCTATGTGAAAGGCCTTGGCGTTGATATGGTGGCAGAACCCCTGGAGATGATCCCCATGATTCACTATACTTTAGGGGGAGTCATGATTAATGAAGAGGCCGCTGCATCGGTAGACGGGCTCTTTGCCGCCGGGGAAGCCGCCGGCAATATTCACGGCGCCAACCGGATAGCCGGTAATGCCCTTACGGAAACCCAGTCTTTTGGCAAAGTAGCGGGCCTGTCTGCGGCCAGATATGCTCAAAACTCAGAGCAGCAGCCGTTTAGGGCTGAAGAGGCCGCCGGCCATGCCGATTTTCTCAAGGGCCTGCTGCAGAGAGAAAAAGACGAGAATGAGGGTAAAGCAATTAATCCTTTGGCAATCAAAAGCCAGATTCAGGCGATCATGGACCGCTATATGGGCTATGGCAAAGAAGCCGCAAGGATTAGGGAAGCTCTGGCATTGCTGCAGCAAATAAAAAAGGAGCAGTTGCCCTTGATGAAAGCGGACTCTGCTCCGGTGATGAGCCTGCTGCTGCTGGCGGCAGGGGAAGCCTACAGTATGCTGAATGTGGCGGAGATGATTTGCCGGGCGGCCCTAAAGCGTCAGGAAAGCCGGGGCCATCACTTCCGCCGGGATTATCCGCAACAAAATTCCGGCTGGGATGACTGCCATACAGTCATTCAAAAGCTGGAACAGCATATGAATATTACCCTGTCCGCACCTGCAGGCCGGGAAAAGCCTGGTACGGCTATTTCTGGAACTGCCGCTGAAACGGTAGTGGCGGCGGCTGAAACCGTAAATTTGGCTAAACAAGGCATAGAGGCTATAGTTTTTCGTTTTGATCCCGCCAGTCAGCAGGCCGGCCGCTGGCAAAGCTATAGCATCCCTGCCGATGAGCCTCAAACCATTCTCAACCTCCTCCGCTATATTCAGCAAACATGTGACAGCTCTTTATCTTACCGGGATTATCAATGTCATCAAGGATCATGCACTTCCTGCGTAGTTGAGGCGGACGGCGTCAATGTGCGGGGGTGCTGCACTATGGTTAGGCCGGGGGATACCGTAAGGATCGGGCCCATGAAAGGTAAAAAGGTCATTAAGGATTTGACAACGGAAATATGATGGGAACCTAACTTCCCGCAAAATCAAACCATACAATCCTAGACCCCTTGATAAATAAGGGCTAATCAGATCCTTATTCCAAAAGCTGTAGAGTATAATATAATCTACCTTGGCGCAAAGGGCCAGCAGACAAAATTGCAGGTTTAAAGTGGGTCGTTTCTCTATGGCAGTGGCAAATTCCATGCAATAATGTTCCTTCTTACGACGAAACACTATATATAGAGCAAAGATGGTATTTAACTTTATTCAGCAAAAATCCGGACACTTTAAACCTGCAATTTTGGTTATTTCCGCTACCCCTTTGCACTGATCCGCCGGCGGGGATAAGTGGGTTTTCAAACTATATGGGCATATCCCTAATGGAAAGAAATGGCCCCCCCACCGGCAGGGGGTGGGTTGGCTTATTGCGGTTCAACTTTGTGCAAAATTGCAAGTTTGTCTTCGTCTAAAGACCCTATCAGAGGAAATGTTAGAAAGCTTAAGCATTTTTTGCAGTTTGGTAGTGAATTCATTTCTGCCAGGGCACTAGATACAGCCAAGGCATAGGTTTCTACTTATTTGTTGAGCTGCCATAACTCTAAGGGGTGTCTACAAACTTGCATTTTTGCTCAACTGGCGCCCTTACTGGATACAAACCTGCATTTTTGCACAGAGAGGACAAAACCTGCAGAGGGGATAAAACCTGCAGACCGGACAAAAGCGAATTCCGCATCAAGCTTGGCAAGACAAATCTGGTCATTGGCGGTTTTTCTCGGTGTATGGTTTAATTTTGCGGGAACTCAGGATGGAAACTTAGGTATTCCAGACCTTGGCTATAAATTTGACGATAAAAAAAGGGAGGCGCTATCTTTCAAGGGATAGCTCCTCTCTCTTTTCCTATTTATCGCTTCTGTCGATTATTTGCCAAGGCTTCTTTCCAAAATCGCCGCCACCGCCGCCACTCCTATGGGGAATGAGTTTAAGAAGGCCCCCAGCAAGACCAACCCCGGCGCATCGTCAGCTTCCGCTGCTAAAACGATAATTGGCATTAAGCAGAAAAAATACAATATGGCGAAGGTAACGGCGCTGAATTTAATGGCCTTTAGTCTTTTGGCCTCAAGGGTTCCATTTCTGCCGATGCCGTTCAATAAAAGCCAAAACTGCAACAGTGCGAAAAGAAAGCAGGCAACCATTCCATATAAACCGGCAACAATCGGGTAGCGCCAAAAAGCCAGTTGCGGCAGAGCCTCTGCTATAGCTGCTCCGCATTTTGGCAATAAAAATATGCCGGCCAGCACACTGAGGCCAGCCGATAGGACAATAATTATCCTTAGAATTATTGAAGGGATTTTTGGCATTTTTATCATTCCTCATTTCCATCTGCACAAAGTCACATAGGTAAAATCCGCCAGTACTACCGTTGCCCAATGTATGGTGATAAATAACGTAAACTTTTCAACTATGCCGTTGGCGTCGCTTAAGATTATTAAAAAGAAGGCTGCGATAGCAATGAGCGTAAGTACTAAAGCGACAATTAAGCATTGAATAAGAAGGGCCGTATGATACTCGTCGTAGGCTCTGCGGCGCAGGAAGAGAAGTATTACCACAAGGATTGTAATTGCCAACAGCCCATAAGCTATATAGGCGTGGCGGCCGGCGGCCAGGAAGCCGCTCCAGCTTCCCCAAAAGGAACTTATTTGGGGATGACGGCTGTAATACAATAAATTTGTAAATTCCCTATGGCCTGATGTAATGATAAAAATCAATGCGTAAAATGCGGAAAACAAGCTGATGCAGATTCCATTGGCTGCCGGATGCCTGAGAATACGATTCATTTCCTATCTTCCTCCTTAAAAAGAAACAATATTTCTATGGGGACGCAGAAGTATTGGGCCAAATCATAGGCGAGCCATATGGAAGGGTCAAACTTTCCGGTTTCTATAGCATTAATGGCCTGACGAGAAACATTGACGTGCTCCCCCAACTCTTTTTGGGTCAAACCCAGCTTTTCTCGAAATTCCCTAACTCTGTTATCCACTGGATCTCCTCCCTTAAATGTCAGGTATACCTTACATAAAGTATAGGGAGTATTCTTTTGCATGTCAAGTAAACCTGACATAAAAAACGAATACCAAAAAAAGTATATTATTGACAATTTTAACTACTCGTTATAAAATCTAGAAAACACTTCTTTTTTCTGGAACGACCATAATCTTCTGATTCAACATTACAAATCGAGAGATCATGAAAGGAAGAGTTGCTGATGAAACGGAAAAGCAAAATTACCCTGCTTTGTACGCTGGCCCTGATGTTAAGTCTTATTTTGAGTTTAGGGGGCTGCGGCAGCACCGGCACAGCCGCAGATGGTCAGGGGAAAGAAGAAGGCCCCATTATCATCGGTCATAATGCGTCGTTAACTGGTACGGGGGCCAGGTTTGGCCTTGCAGAAGTAAACGCCCTTGATATGTATGTCAAGCAGGTTAATGAAGGCGGCGGTATCCTGGGCAGACAATTGAAAGTGATTCATTATGATAATAAGGGTGATCAAGCGGAAGCTGTAAATATCTGCACCCGTCTCATTGGCGAAGGAATCATTGCGATGATTGGACCGTCCCAGTCCGGCAATGCTATCGCTTGCGCCGCTATTTGTGAAGAAAAGAAGATTCCGCTCATCACCACCACCGGCACCAATGAGCTTTTGACCGTTCCGAAAGGCCAGGATAAGGCTCTGGAATATGCCTTCAGGGTCTGCTTCATTGATCCGTACCAGGGTTCTGTAGCCGCCACCTTTGCGTATGAGGACTTGGGCGGGCGCAAGGCTGCAATCCTTACTGATGTAGGCAGCGATTACTCCACCTACCTGGGCAAGTATTTCACCGGCACCTTCGAGGCTCTCGGCGGCAGTATTGTTGCCCACGAATCCTTCCGTTCCGAGGAACTGGAATATAAGGCCCAGCTTGCCAAAATTAAGGAGTCCGGAGCAGATATTTTATATCTGCCCAGCACCCATACCCAAGGGGCCCTGGCCATGAAGCAGGCCAGAGAGCTTGGCATGACCTGTGAGTTTATCGGCTGTGATAACTGGCCCACTCAGGAATTGATGGACATCGCCGGCAGCGCTGCCCAGGGCGCCTACCTGGTCAACTCCGCCAGTATGGAAGACCCGCTGCTGGCAGATTTCGTCAAGCAGTACCGGGAGACCTACAAAGAAGATCCCGTTATGCCAAATCCCGCTTTTGCCCTTGACGCCATTATGGTCCTCAAGGCGGCTATTGAGGATTTGGGCAATACCAACACCGAAGAGGTAGCTAATTGGATGGCAAATGCCAAGGATGTCAGAGTGTTGACCGGCGTATTTACCAACGATCCCGCCACACATAATCCCATCGGCAAAAACGCCGTTATTGAGCAGGTAAGCGGCGACGGCTTTGCCTATGTTAAGACGGTATCGGCTGCGCAGTAAGGACCTGTATCCCGGTTTGCATTGATTTACACCGGGATGGGCTTTGACAATTAAACAGAGCGGGAGGTTTCCGGATTGGGAGCTTCCCGCTCTGCTTTTGTGAAACGATGAAGATAGTGTAAGATCAAGCCGGCAGCGGCATTATGGCCGGTTTGGGAACAGAGTAAAAGCAATGATTTTTGGGGAGTATCATAGCCGGAAAGATATGAGTAACAAGACGGTAACAACGGTAACAAAACCTCTATTTACCCGGTTGACTTTCTGCCGAGCACGACATATAATATTAGAGTCCGCATTTTGGACAGCCACCATGCGCCGTTAGCTCAGCTGGATAGAGTGACTGGCTACGAACCAGTAGGTCGCAGGTTCGAATCCTGCACGGCGCACCATTTTAATACTTGGTGCGTATATAGTTAATCATGGAGAGATGGCCGAGTCGGCTGAAGGCGGTCGCCTGCTAAGCGATTATACGGGGTCAACCTGTATCGAGGGTTCGAATCCCTCTCTCTCCGTAGCTAAACAGAAGGTATCACACAAAGTGTGATACCTTCTGTTTAGCTTCATGGAAGGAAGCGGATGAGAACCCTGAACTGCCCGGTACACACCTCAAAAAAGGTGTGCGGAAAAGGCCTAAATCGGCTTAAGCGAGAATGTGAAAAAACTGCCACTTTATAAGAAGGGCTGTAAGCAGGGCCAACAGCAGCGCAGAAAGGGCCAAAGCTGCCTTCCATTTAGCGGGCGCCCCAATCCTTTTCCAATTCAGGATAAGCAAAAGGCAGAATACTGCGGCCAGCGCTGCAAGGGGATAGTTCAGCAGGATGTGGAAACGCACCTCGGCAAAAGAACGGTAATTATTTGCCAGCATCCGTAAGGCCAGCAGACCGTTGTTTGCCGCCAGTCCCGTTCCGCATAAGGTCAATATGACGACCAAAAACGGCGGGCCAGACAAGGGTGGGCCAGAAAAGGATGAGCCAGGCGGAGGTGCAGCAGACAGGGGCTTTTTATGCTTGTGCCTTACCAGCCAGCCCATCAATAAATAAAGGGGCATCAGCAGAAAAAAGGCAATACAGGTGGCTGCGGCGGCTCCATCGGCAATGAGCCAAGGCAGCGTATGTGCCCCAGGCAAAGGCAGAAAATCACCGGATATCCTTTTAACCTTACCATCGGCCATCTCAAAATAGACAGTGCCGAAATTGTATTTAAAAATGGAGCCGCTGGCGCTGAGTCTTTCAAAGACATAGGGACGGGTCTGGATATATGTCCCCGATTGACCTGCAAGGCTAATTTCGATGATATCCGGTTCCAGTGTTTTGACCCGAAGCAGCGAAAGGTAGCCGTAGAGCTTTAAGAAACCGGTATGGGGCCTGCGTGCCGCAATGTAGAGGCCCTCCACTTCGCCAGTTTCGGGCAGTTCCCCTTCATAAGCGGCCCTGGCTTTTTCCGGCGCCCCCAGCAGCATTTGCATCAATCCCTCGGTCAGATGCATTTCATTTGAGGCATTGCAGAGCACTACGACCCCAAAACGTTCCTCCGGTACGATGTTTATCTGGGCTGCAAAGCAAGCGCTATTGCCTCCGTGGCCTAAACCGGCCTTCTGCCCTTCCCTCTCCATAAACCCATGGGCAAAGCCCGCCATGGCCGGCCCCATGGCATGGCTTTGGGTAAGCATTTGATCAAGAGTCTGGCGCTTTTGAAACAACGGACTTTTCTCGCCGGCAGGCGGCGTCAAAGCTATGGCAAACCGGGCCAGGTCTTCAGCCGTTCCGTTGACGGAGCCGGCGGGATAGAGTGGCACATAGCTCCAATCGCCTTTTTTGAAACCTGCGTCAGGCTGAAGGCGAGAATCTGCGTCAGGCAGGCGGTAATAGCCGGCGGCTTTGCGCTGTACCAGAGAGGCGTGATCGCCCAGCAAGGGATGAGCGGAGCTATTGCCCATGCCCAGGGGCTTAAAGATGGTATCCCTGAGATACTCGTAAAATTCCTGGCCGATAATACCCTGGACAATATAGGCGGCCAGGGCAACTGCGTAATTGGAATAAGCGCTGACCGTACCCGGCCGGTAGACCTGGGCCGGCTGACAGGTAAGTAATGTCTGCTCCAGCGATGGAAAATCTTCCGGGGAGGTCAGGATCAAATCAAAGAGGCAATCCTCAAATCCCGTGGTATGGTTCATTACCTGCAGCAGTGTAATAGGATCGTCATAGCGCAGCTTTTTAAGAAACCCTTGGGGAAGATATGTGCGGATATCCCTGTCCAGTTCAAGCCGACCTTCCTCCACAAGCCGCATAATCGTGGTATAGACGAAGAGCTTGCTTACCGATGCGTACTCAAAGACCGTTTCCGACGGATCGACGGCAATGCCCTTTTCTTTATCGGCATAGCCATAACCCTTGGAAAAAATAATTTCACCATCCTTGACAATGACAACTGCGGCACCGGGGCTGGTTTTGCCTACATATTCTTCGGCATAACTGTCGATGAGGGATGCCATTTCGGCATAGGATATCCCCGATGGCGTTTGCCCTGACGGAGCTGCGTGTACTGGCCCAGGGCAGAGCGTTGCTGCGAGAAAAGCCAGCAGCAGCAGAATAACCCCTTTGTTTTGAAGGCGGCGTGACAAAGGCAAGCGGATCACTCCTCTATTACCGTCATAATCCCGGCAAAGACTTTTTCGGTCTGTTTCCCGGAACTCCTTCTAATTGTTGTATGTGTATTGCCGTAAATATAATACCAATTACAACCCTGGAGCCTTTTCTAATATCACAGTATCCGCTGTAATATAAAACTCGTTCATGTTGGCAACCATATGTGTATCCGGAAAATAAAAAGCAGGAAGTTTGTCTGCTTCCTGCTGCGGCTCTATTTCCCGGGAAATAAGCCTATTCTTCGTTATCGTGCCATTCCACATCCACAGCCTGTTCCCGCTCTTCCTCCCAATTGACTTCTTCCTGGTAGAGCTCCGGCTCCTGATAGGGTTCTGTCTCCTGGAAGAACTCTGGCTCCCGCCGGGCAGACTGGTTTTCCCTTTGCCGCTGCTGATCCCATTCCGGCACTTTAAAACGGCAAAGCCGCAGCATCTCCCAATCTGCAAAAGACGCCGGCCGCCAGTCCTTATTCAACAGGCCCATAATATATAGCCGGTTATAAAAAATCGGGAAAATCAGGATACTGATGCCCCTGGTCAGATACATTAAAAGCATATAGACAATAAAGCTTACCCAGTCGCCCCGGAAAAGGGGGACAAACCACCACAAAAACAAGGTGGTCCAGGAAAATCCTATTTTACAAATCTTAAGCCCGCCATAAGGGCTTACCAAGGTAACAAAACGGCCGGTCCACAGGAACATATTCACACCACCTTTTTTTTATATTACCTTTTATCATGGCGGGAAGCAAGGGAATAAAAGGTCTATTGTGGGATAAAAAATTGTTGTTTCGATGAAAACTATGGTAAAATAGCCTTAAATAAGGAAAACCTCCCCCGTAAAATCTGAGTTGCGAGGTGGCCTATGTTTGATGAAGCTCTGATTCAGCTTCGAGACGAAATGACCCGCTCCCTTTGTACCAATCTGAGAATCCAAAGTGACGCCCAGCCTCCGGAGGAAGGCAAGCCTAATGGTGCCGGAGTGGCCAGGGCTTTGGAGCATGCTTTGCGCACCGCCTCCCAGATGGGGTTTGCCACGAAAGATGTTGACGGCCAGGCCGGCTGGGTGGAGTACGGAGAAGGTGCGGAGATGATTGCCGTTTTGGGCCATCTGGATGTGGTGCCGGCGGGAGACGGCTGGATTCACCCTCCTTATGCCGGGATCATTGAGGATGGCCGGATCTACGGCCGGGGGGCTGTGGATGACAAAGGCCCTATGTTTGCGGCCCTTTACGGTCTCAAAGCCATCAAAGACAGGGGCCTGCCTCTTTCCAAACGCATACGCCTGATTTTTGGCACCAGCGAAGAGACTACCTGCGCCGATATGGCCTATTACGTTACAAAGGAAGAACTGCCTGTTGCCGGCTTTACCCCGGATGCCGGTTTTCCGGTGATCTATGCTGAGAAAGGCATTCTCCACGTCACCTTCTCCCGGGATTTTCCGGACTTGGAGGATGCGGACATCACTTTAGAAAGGCTAAAAGGCGGCAATGCCGTCAATATGGTAGCCGACAAAGCCGAGGCAGTGCTGAAGGTAGGCGGCAGCCAGGTGCGCCTGGAATCTCTGGGCTCTTCTGCCCACGGCAGCCGGCCTCAATGGGGTAAAAACGCCTGCTTTGCTCTTTTGGAGCTTTTATCTCATCAGGACTTGCCCCTTACCATGCAAGACGCTTTTTCTTTCCTGACGTATGCCCTGACTCAGGAGACGGCGGGGCAAAACCTGGGTTTGGCCGCCGCCGATGAAGCTTCTGGAACTCTCACCGTCAACCTGGGTTTACTGGAAGGCGGCAGCACCTATATCCGGGGCAGCCTGGATATTCGTTATCCCGTCACTGTATCCAAGGATCAGATTCTCTCCAGGCTGGAGGATAGTTTTTCTAAAGGCGGCTTCAGTATAGACTCTTTCAGCCACAAGCCCCCTCTTTATGTGCCGGAAGAAAACCCCTTAGTACAGACCTTGACGGCAGTCTTCCGGGAGAAGACCGGCTTGCCCAATGGCCCTATAGCCACCGGCGGCGGTACCTATGCCAGGACTATGCCCAATATCCTGGCTTTCGGCCCCCAATTCCCAGAGGATCAAGATCTATGCCACCAGCCCAACGAATATATCGCCATTGACCGATTGATTCTTTTGAGTCAGATTTATGCCCGGGCCATGTATGAACTGGCCAAATAAGGAGGATGTAATACCCAAATATGGAAGCGACCACATTTACCGAACTAAACTTATCTCCCCAATTATTAAAAGCCATCGTCCAGCTTGGTTTAACGGAGCTGACGGAGATCCAGGAAAAGGCCATTCCTGTTATGCTGGAGGGCCGGGATGTTATTGGCAAAGCCCCCACCGGCACAGGCAAAACCTTTGCTTTCGGTATCCCGATCATCGAAAGTCTGGATAAAGAAAGCTCTCAGATTCAAGCTCTGATCATGGCCCCCACCCGGGAGCTTTCTACCCAAATCTGTGACGATCTCCGGGATTTAGCTAAGTATCTGCCGGAAATTCGGATCATGGCAGCCTACGGCGGCCAGCCTATCAAAAAACAACTGACGGCTTTGACTAAAAAGCCCCAGGTGCTAGTGGCTACACCGGGCCGGCTTTTGGATCACCTGAACCGCAAAAGCATCAGCCTAAGCGGCGTCAAAATAGCCGTGCTGGATGAAGCTGACGAGATGCTGGACATGGGCTTTTATAAAGATGTCCGCAAAATTCTTGACCGGTTGCCCAAAAAACGGCAACTGGCCATGTTTTCCGCTACCATGTCCCGGCCGGTGATGGATATTTCCTGGCTGTATCAACGGGATGAGGTAGAACTCTCCGTAGAGGCCGCAGAGGACAGTCAGCCCAAAATAACCCAATACAGCATCCAGAGCCAAGGCACCCAAAAGGTGGCCGACATTGCCGAACTGATTCGCCAGAAAAATTACAAGCGGGTGATGATTTTCTGCAATACCAAATACGCCACGGAAGCTTTAGCTTATCAGTTGGGCAAGCAGGGGCTTGAAGTAGCCTGCTTAAACGGGGACATGCCCCAAAGTGAGCGCAATAAAATCATGGCTGACTTTAAGGCCGGCAAAACCGGCGTACTGGTCTCCACCAACGTGGCGGCCCGGGGTATTGACGTCAGTGACGTCAGCGCCGTCATCAACTCGGACATGCCCCAGGACAATGACCAATACCTCCACCGCATCGGCCGCACCGGCCGGGCAAAGAAAGTCGGGGTCTCCTATCTTTTTTATGATTCCGACGCCGAAGAGCGGCTGGAAAACCTGATCAGGCTTACCGGCTCCACGATTACGTCCTTAGCCTTTGATGAAAACCGCCGCCTTATCGAATTGCCGCAAGAAAAGCCCTCCCAGGAAGCCTGATGGCCTCCGGGAGGGCTTTCCTCATCTATTGAAATACTTTATGCGAAATATTTCACGCCGCTGCTGAAGATTTTTTGGTCGTAATCGCCGGGAACATTCTGATACAGCCCCCGGCCAATCCGTTCGCTATGGCCCATTTTGCCCAAAACACGGCCGTCGGGGCTGGTCAGGCCTTCAATGGCCAGAATAGAGCCGTTGGGATTGGCGCTTATATCCATGGAAGGCTTGCCTTTCTCATCTACATATTGAGTGGCTACCTGGCCGTTGCCAAACAGCAGAGCCAGCTCTTCGGGGCTGGCTTTTAGCCGTCCCTCCCCGTGAGAGAGGGGAATGTGATGGATCTGGCCCGGTTCCGCTGCCGCCAGCCAGGGAGACTTGACGCTGGTGATCCTGGTTTTGACAATGGCGTTTTGATGGCGGCCAATGGCATTCAACATCAGCGTGGGACTATCGTCCTGCATGTCCCGAATTTCGCCGTAGGGTACCAGGCCCAGCTTGATCAAGGCCTGGAAGCCGTTGCAGATGCCTAAAATCAAACCGTCCCGCCGCCCCAGTAAAAGCTCTGTCTGTTCTTTGACCCAGGGGCTGCGGAAGGTGGTGGCAATCAGCTTGCCGCTTCCGTCAGGCTCGTCGCCGCCGGAAAAGCCGCCGGGGATCATGATGATTTGAGCCTTGGCAATGGCTGCCGCCAGCACCTTTAAGCTTTCTTCCGCGTCCTTGGGCGAAAGGTTCCGCAGGATAACTGTTTCCACCAAAGCCCCGGCCTTTTCAAAAGCGGCAGCCGAATCATATTCACAGTTGGTGCCGGGAAAGACCGGTATTACCACCCGGGGCTTGGCGGTTTTTACCGCCGGCCGGTTAAGATTGCGCACCTTATAAAGAGGCAGGTCGGCTTTGGGCAAAAATACCGTATGATCCACCAGCAAAACGCCGGCAGCCGGCTTCTGGCCGCCTTCCTCATCTAATTCCAATCCTGCCGGCAGCTCGTCTGCCGTCTTGGTAGGAAATACCGGTTCCAATGTCCGGCTCCAGGCCTGCCGTAATTCTTCCAGGGGAAGAGTCAGGGTGATTTCTTCATCCTCATCCGGCCCTTCCCAGCTTTCATCTTCATCGGAATCATCTTCCGGGAATACGGGAAGTTCCAGAGTGATTGCCGGCTCCTTGATGATTTCCCCGAGAATCATGCCGCCTTTGACAAATATCTCCTCCGCCGGCAGGTCAGGATCAAACTCCAGCAGCACTGAGCCGTAGGCCGCTGCAAAAAGATGCTCTTCTTTCATATACACATAAATATCTGCTCCCAGATTGTTGCCAAAGGCGGATTTGGCTAAGGCGGCCAAAAGCCCCCCCTGTCCCAAAGTGCTGGCGGAATGAATATGCTTCCTGTATTTTTGAATAAAACGGAAGGCCCTTTTTACCCCTTCTATATCGGGACAGCCATTGTCATCGAAAACCGCCGGAAAAAGCACCAGCATATTGCCGGGTTTCTTCCATTCCGGAGAAATCACATCATCGATGTGGCCTGCAGAGAGGGCGAAGGCGCATAAGGTAGGCGGTACCTCCAGATCCTGAAAGGTCCCGGACATGCTGTCTTTGCCGCCGATAGCCGGCACCTGAAAAGCGCTCATGGCCTTTTGCGCCCCCAGCAGAGCCGCCATGGGCAGGCCCCATTTGGCCGGATCCTGGCCCAGACGGGGAAAGTATTCCTGGAAAGACATACGGGCTTTAAAAGGATCGCCGCCGCTGACGGCCAGCTTTGTCAAAGCATCCACCACGGCATACATACCGCCGTGAAAGGGGCTCCACTGGGAAAGGCCGGGATCAAAGCCATAGCTCATCCAGGTACAAGTAGAAGTGTCTCCCGACTGTACCGGCAGCTTAGCCGCCATAGCCAGGGCCGGCGTCTCCTGCCTGCTGCCGCCCAAGGGGAATAAAGGGCTGCCGGCGCCGATGGAGCTGTCAAAACGCTGGATTAGTCCTTTTTTACTGCAAACATTTAAATCGCCCATAGCATTGAGCCAGGCATCCTTGAGCTGGCCGGCCCTTTGCCGCAGCCTCTTGCTTTCCCGGAGAATATAGTTATCTTCCGAAGGCTGCCGGATCAATACCTTCGTCCTCTGGCTGACGCCGGCGCTGTCCAGGAATTGCCGGGAGAGATTGACGATCTCCTTGCTCCGCCAGGTCATTTTCATGCGGCCATGGCCGGCAATGCCGGCAACCACAGTAGCCTCCAGATTTTCGGCGGCAGCTAAAGCCAAGATCTTTTCCAAGGAATCGGGGGCAATGACGATGGCCATTCTTTCCTGGGATTCGGAGATAGCCAGTTCCGTTCCGTCTAAGCCTTCATATTTTTTCGGTACTTTATCCAAGTCAATGTCCAGGCTGGGAGCTAATTCGCCAATGGCAACGCTGACGCCGCCGGCGCCAAAGTCATTGCAGCGCTTGATCAGCCGGGAAAAATCCGGATTACGGTACAAACGCTGCAGCTTCCGTTCGGTAGGAGCGTTGCCTTTTTGAACCTCGGCACCGGAAATCTCGATGCTTTGCTCATCATGGGCTTTGCTGGAGCCGGTAGCGCCGCCGCAGCCGTCCCGGCCGGTACGGCCCCCCAACAAAAGCACCAAATCACCCTCCTGAGGTATTTCCCGGATTACATTGGCGGCAGGGGCGGCCCCTACCACAGCGCCAATTTCCATGCGCTTGGCTTTGTAGCCGGGATGATAGACCTCGTCCACTAAGCCGGTAGCCAGGCCGATTTGATTGCCGTAGCTGCTATAGCCTGCCGCCGCCTGCCTGGTGATGGTGCGCTGGGGCAGCTTACCCGGCAGCGTATCCGCTACCGGCTCCAGGGGGTCGGCAGCGCCGGTGACCCGCATGGCCTGATAGACGTAAGACCGGCCGGAAAGAGGATCCCGGATGGCTCCGCCGATACAGGTAGCGGCGCCGCCAAAGGGCTCGATTTCCGTAGGATGATTGTGGGTTTCGTTTTTGAACATCACCAGCCAGGGCTCCTGGCCTTTGTCTGTGTCCGCCCATACTTTGATGCTGCAGGCGTTGATTTCCTCGGAGACGTCCAGATCCTCCAACTTCCCTGAGCGGCGCAGAGCCCTGGTATTGACGGTAGCCATATCCATCAGCGACAGAGGACGGTTTTCGCCAGCCGCCTGACGGCGCAGATTAAGATAATTCAGGATAGCCTCTTCAAAAAGCTGTTGATAGGGGCCTTCCTCCACCGTATATTCTTCGATGACGGTATTGAAGGTAGTATGGCGGCAATGATCGGACCAATAGGTATCGATAACCCGAAGCTCCGTCAGGCTGGGGTCTCTGCCTTCTTTCTGAAAATACTCCTGGCAAAAAGCCAAATCTGCCAGGGACATGGACAAACCGTATTGGCGGTGAAAGCTTTCCAGGCCGGTCTGATCCAAGGCGGAAAAACCCTGCAATACCGGTACATCCGGCGGCGGAGCCAACTCCTGGGCCAAGGTGGCCGGCTTATCCGCTGAGGCTATCCGGGAATCCACGGGATTGACGCAGTATTTGCGAAAGGCCTCGATTTCCGCCGGCAAAAGCGGTCCTTTGAGAACGTAAACTCTGGCGGTCCGCACCATAGGCTGCTCTTTAAGCGTAAGAAGCTGTATACATTGGGCGGCGCTGTCGGCCCTTTGATCATATTGGCCCGGCAAATATTCCACGGCCAGAGCCAGCTCATCCTCATCCAAGGGCAATTCTTCTTTAAAAAGCCTGTCCACGGGTTTTTCGCAAAAAATCTGCCGGCAGGCGCTGTCAAACTCCTCCGCCGTCAAGCCCTCCACATCGTAGCGGACGGCTATCCGCAGACCGGCCAGGTTTTTCAGCTCAAGATTTTCCCGGACATCTTTCAACAAATCCCGAGCCTCTCCGTCGGCACCGGGCTTTTTTTCAATGAACGCCCGCATAACGCTGTTTATTGTCCCCACGCTCCTTCACAATGGCAAATGCTTATCATTTATTATACCATATATTTGCTTTTCTCCAAATGACCTTCCCCTATTTTTACACTCTGTTTACGTAAAGCACTTTTATCCCCGGGCCAATAATGATACAATATATCAATACCTTCGAATTTCCGCGTTTAAACTATTATAGGAGGCTCACCTTATGCTTCGCAAAACCCGCATTATATGTACTTTGGGGCCGGCCACCGATTCCCTGGATATATTGAAAAGCCTTTTAGAGTCCGGTATGAATGTAGCCCGCCTTAATTTTTCCCACGGCACCCATGAAGAACATGCCCGCCGTATTGCTCTTTTGCGGCAGGCTCAGCAGGAGACGGGTATCGACGCCGCCCTGCTCTTAGATACCTCCGGCCCGGAGATCCGCACCGGTGCTGTCAGGGATGGACGGGTATCTTTGAAGGCGGGACAAGCCTTTTCTCTGACCACCAAGGCGGTAGAAGGGGACAGCACCCAAGTCTCCATCAGCTACGACCAGTTGCCCGCTTCCATCAAACCCGGCCAAAACATTCTGCTGGATGACGGCCTCATTCGCTTGGAGGCTCTTGAAGCCGGGGATGAGGATATTCAGTGCCGTGTTGTGGACGGCGGCTGCCTCACCAACCGCCGGGGCGTCAATGTGCCCGGTGCGGAATTGCCCTTCCCCGTGCTGACAGAAAAAGACCGGGAGGATCTGCGCTTTGGCGTGGAGCAAGGCGTAGACATCATTGCCGCCAGTTTTGTCCGCAACGCCGAAGACGTCAAAAGCATCCGGGCCTGGCTGGACCATTTAGGCGGCAAACAATTTATCGTAGCGAAAATCGAAAGCCAGCAGGGTGTCAGCCAGATGCAGGAGATTCTGCAATATGCCGACGGCGTAATGGTAGCCCGGGGGGATTTGGGCGTGGAAGTGCCTGCCGAAGAGCTGCCCATGATGCAGAAAGAAATGATTCGCCTTTGCAATCTGGCCGGCAAGCCGGTAATCACCGCCACCCAGATGCTGGATTCGATGATGCGCAATCCCCGCCCTACAAGAGCGGAAGCCAGTGACGTAGCCAATGCCATATTGGACGGTACCGACGCCATTATGCTTTCCGGCGAGACGGCTGCCGGCCTTTATCCCATCGAGTCAGTCACCACCATGGCCCGGATTGCCGAGCATACGGAAGCCTCCAGGATCTGGCGGCAACAGTTTGAACATCATTTCAATAATATGGATAATGTCAATGATCCTACCAGCGACTCTGTAGCCCGGGCCGCCTGCCTGTTGGCCGAAAAAATTCAAGCCAAGGCCATACTGACGTCTACTCAGGCCGGATTTACCGCCCGCCAGGTTTCCCGTTTTCGCCCCAGGGCTCCTATTGTGGCCACCACACCTATCGCCACTGTGCGCCGGCAGTTGATGCTTAGCTGGGGGGTCATTCCCCTTCTGGTTCAGCAAAACAACGATACGGACGAATTGATTGCCACCGCTTTGGACGCCGCCTGCCAGGCCGGTTACGTTGCCTCCGGCGACCTGGTAATCATTACCGCCGGCATTCCTGTGGGCAAGACCGGCTCTACCAATCTGATCAAAGTTCACCGGGTAGGCGAGGCCATCCGCTAGATAGATGTGCTGGCAATTCCTAGCTATTTCTATTTTGACCTTTTATTCTTTCCCCGCCTATCATATAATGGATAACAAATGCGGTTTATACCTGCCGGAGAAAGTTGGTGTTTCCCCTGAATTTAAAAGAAATCAAAGAATGGGTGATATTGCTTGCCTCAGCCGTGGCTATTGCCCTAATCTTACGGACTTTCGTTATTGAACCCAGATACGTACCCACCCCTTCCATGGTTCCTACGATTATGGTAGACGACCGTCTATATGTAGAGAAGTTAACCCCCCGGTTTGGCACCTTGCGCCGGGGAATGATCATCACCTTTTTAGCGCCGGAGCAGACAGGCCGGGATGACCACTTGGTTAAGCGCCTTATCGGCATGGGCGGCGATGTGATCTCTATTGAAGAGGGGCAGCTTTATGTCAATGGCCGGGCTGTGGCCGAGCCATACCTTAATGAGCCTATGCGTTCAGACTTCCCTGAGTTTACCGTGCCGGAGGGCAAATTGTTCTTAATGGGAGACAACCGCAATTATTCTCAGGATTCACGCTCCTGGGGCTGCATCGACGAAAGCGACGTTAAGGGCCAGGCTTTGTTTATATACTTCCCCTTCGGCCACGCCGCCAGCCTCTGGAATCAGTCATTAGTATTCAATGATTAGAATGAGCAGATAGTTGTACTAAAATTTATCAATTATAGATAAATATTAATATTATAAAAAAGGAGTGGATACCAAAAATGAAGAAGATGCTTGCTCTGATGCTTATGGTTTTCCTGTTTGTCCCGTTATTGGGCGCTTGCTCACCGGAGGATATCGGCTATCTGGAAATGTCTATGGCCGTTAACGCTATCAAAAAAGCAGAGGTGGAAGGTTCCTTTGTCATCGATCTGAATCAGGCCGAGGGCGATTTGGCCCAAACCCTGCCCTTCCAAAAACTCAAGTTTACCATTGACGGCAATGTGGATGCAACGAAGGCGGCTGACCCCTATTGCCTGTTGAATCTCGGCATAGCTATTGATAATACTCCCAGTAGGTCCATGGGCCGGATTCTCATGACCGGCAACAAAATTTATAGCGATATAGCGTATTTTAAAGCTGCTTTTGATCTGGCTGCCAGTTTTGGCGAGATGGATGAAACAGAGGCCGCCAGTATAGCTAAGCTTTTTGAGGAGCTGGAGGGCAAGGATTATTGGATCAGCCTGATGCCTGATGCCGAGGATATCTATGACGCCAATTATCCCGGTGACTTCATGGACGTTTATATGCAGACCATGAACTCCATCCTCACCGTCTATCAGGATCCCGGTTTCCTGCAAAGCGTTAAGGATTTCTATGTCAACGCCTTCTCGGGACTGGACAGCAAAGTGGTTAATAAGATCGAAGACGGCTATCAGATTTCCATGGATACCGCCGTTTTAAAAGACCTGCTGATCCGCACCCTGGAGTATACCGCCACCCATATTGATCAGGTATTGGACGGCTATATGGGGATTTTTGATAAGATGTTCTTAATGGAAACCTTTGTCGGTGTTAACCAGCAAGACACCGAGATGGTAAGGGAATTTCTGAAGGACCCCAATTTCCGTAAGGAGCTTAAGACCGGGCTGGATGAAGTCGTTGCCCAGCTCAAAGAAAGCGGTCTGGCTGAGGAATGGGTAAGCAAAACCCAGGGCTCCGCTCTGAATATGGAGCTGACCAAAAAAGAAAATAGCTACATCAATAAATACGATATTAAGGCTGCTTATGAGGGCAAGACTCTGTTGAATATGACGATTGAGAGCAAGACGAAAGAAGCCGCTTCCTTCAGCCGGATGGCAGCTCCTCAAAACGTCATAACCATGACGGAATTCATCAAGAGACAGGAAAAGATTGCTTATGAAATGAATCCTGTTTCGGCAGCGGTGATTACTTGGGAAAACTATGATCCCGCAGGTTTTAATTATGCTGATATTACGCTGATCAAAGAAGCGGGAATCGACTGGGATTGGGATGCCCTGACTATTGAAGACGGCGTAGCTTATATGCCTGTCGCCGCTGTTTGCGCCACGTTTGGCGAGGATTATGCCTGGGATGGCGCCGCCGGCCAGCTATATTTAGTCCGGGATGCCAAAGTGGCTGTGGACCATAGAAATGATCCTTACGAAGGTTTGCTGCTGCCCCTGCGGGAATTGAGAAAATTAGGCTACAGTGTGGCCTATTCTCCGGAAACCGAAGAAACTAAGGGCTATGTGGTGATTACCGGCGAGGGCCTGAGCCCTTACGATCCCTCCGGCCTTGAGGACATTGTCAAGACCGGCCTGCAGGAGATGGATGAGGATTATTTGTCAGCCTGGTAAGACTTAGAGAAGCTTCGGCCATATAATGCATAACAAAAACAGCTTGCAGACACGTATTCTGCAAGCTGTTTTTCTTTTTTATCCTAAGGCAGTTATTACTCGATTCCCAATAGATCGCAGAAGGTCAGCATGTAGATTTCGGCGGAATGCACCACATCCTCTACGTCCACGTCCTCATTGTAGCTGTGAATGCCCTCCAGGTTGGCAGGGCCGAATTGAATAGTGGGAATACCCAGCTCCCGGTAATATTTGGCGTCGCTGGAGGCCCACTGATAGGCGGGGCGCACTGTGGCATTCCAGATTTTTTCGGCGTGGCCATGAACGGCTTTGACGATGGCGGCGTCATAGTCGGTGTGATTGGCTTCGGCTTTGAAGTCCAGCTCCGCCTCTACTCCCTCTACACCGCTTTTGGCAATCAACTCCTCTACCGCCGCCTTAATCTCTTCTTTCTTGATGCCGATGGGCAGGCGCATATCCACCACCGCTTCACAGTAATCGGGCACCATGTTGATTTTCGTGCCGCCGCTGATCATGCCCACATTGGCCGTCAGGTGATCGATAGCGTTTTGGCCTTTTTCTCCCAAGGCTTGTCTGGCGATGTAAAGAGAATTTTCCAAAGCCTTTTCCTGGCCGGCAGAGAAGTGGCCCGGCACCTTGGTCAGGTCGTCGATGTGAATCAGTACCTTAGCCAGTTTGGTAATAGCGTTGTCACCCACATAATTGCCGATACTGCCGTGAGCGGGGGTGCCCTTGGCCATTAGCTTCATATGGCAAATACCCTTCTGGCCGATTTCGATATTGTCAAAAGAGGTGGGCTCCGCTACCAGACAGGCGTCGCCGCCTTCGGCATAACCATTGGCACAGAGCCAGCTGGTACCGTAAACGCCGGAGGTTTCCTCATCGGAGACGATGTGCAGGCGGATATTGCCCTGCAGCTTGGCGCCGGACTGCTGCAGCAGCCGCATGGTAAAGAGCAGCCCGGCTACGCCGGCCTTCATATCGGAGGCGCCCCGGCCCCGGATTCTGCCATCCACCACATCGCCGCAGTAAGGATCAAACTTCCAGCCGCTGCGGCTGCCGGCGGGCACCACGTCCACGTGGCCGTTGAGGATGATGCTGAAGCCTTCCTCGCTGCCCATTTTGGCCAATACGCAGGGATGGTCGGGGTTTACCGCCACCCGCTCATAAGCAATACCGGAGGCTTTCAGATAGTCTTCTACAAACCGGATGACGGTGAGCTGTTCGCCGTCGGGATTTTCGCTGGGAATGCGCAGCAGGTCGGAGACTAATTGCACCAGCTCCTGTTGGCGCTCAATAACCTGTTGGTGCAGCACTTCTTTTATAGACATTTTATTAAGACACTTCCTCTCAAAAGATAAGCGGCGGCCGTTAACCTTCTTTTTACCTGATCCCGCCGTCCATTTTTATTTTTCTTATTCCTCGGCGTATTCCTCCTGATGGTAGAGAAAGCAGGCGGCCCGGTGGCCGGGAGAAATCTCCTTGAGAGCCGGCCGTTTTTGGGAGCAGACCGGCATCCGTTCCGGGCAGCGGCCCGCCAGAGGGCAGCCCACCAAATCGCCGATAGGACTGGGTATTTCGCCGGAAAGGGTGAGCTTTTGTGCCTTTTCAAAGGGGGAATCCGGCGGAATGGCCGATAAAAGAGCCTTGGTGTAGGGATGCCGGGGGTTTTGATAAATCTCATCGGCGTCGCAAAGCTCCACCACCGTACCCAGATACATGATGGCCACCCGGTCGCTGATATGCTTGATCACGCTCAGATCATGGGAAATAAAAATATAGGTAAGATTATGCCTTTTTTGCAGAGAGCTGAAAAGATTAAGCACTTGGGCCTGTACCGAAACGTCCAGGGCGGAAACGGGCTCGTCGCAAACGATGACCTTGGGCTGCAAAACCAAAGCCCGGGCTACATTGATGCGCTGGCGCTGGCCGCCGGAGAACTCGTGGGGATAGCGGTCCATGTGCTGCACGTCCAAGCCTACCTCCCGCAGCATAGCCAGCACCGTTTCCCGCCGCTTTTTGCTGTCCCGCTCCAGGCCGTGGATGATCAAAGGCTCTTCGATGGCGGCTTTGGTGGTAAAACGGGGGTCCAGGGAAGAATAGGGATCCTGAAAAACCATCTGCAGCTCTTTGCGGACAGGCTTAAGAGCGGAATTGGATAAGGTGCAGAGATTCTGGCCGTTATAAAGGATTTCGCCGGCAGTGGCCCTGGTCAGCTGAACGAGACATTTGCCCAGAGTACTCTTGCCGCAGCCTGATTCACCGATGACGCCAAGGGTTTCGCCCTGAAATAAATCGAGAGAGACGCCGCTCAGGGCATGTAAAACACGAGGCGGCTGGCCCAGCTTGGAGGAGCGGATCTTATAATCCTTTTTCAGGTTTTTGATCCGGATAATCGGTGTTCCGGCCATTTTATCTTCAGTCATCCTGATTTACCTCCCCCCGAACTAAAGTCTTATCGCCGTTTTGGCGGTGGCAGGCCACTAAATGGCCCGGCTCCACTTCCAGCAGAGGCGGCACTTCTTTGGCGCAGATTTCCCGCATATAGGGGCAGCGGTTATAAAAGGCGCAGCAGCCGCCGGTCAGCCGCAAATCCGGCGGTGTGCCGGGAATGGCCTTCAGCTCCTCCACCGGCGGCGCCGACAGGCGGGGCATGCTGTCCAGCAAGCCCCAAGTATAGGGGTGAAGAGGATTGGCATAAAGCTTGGCCATTTCCGTATATTCCACCGTAGTGCCGCCATACATGACCATTACCGTATCGCACATCTCCCAGACAATACCCAGGTTGTGGGTGATCATCAGGATGGAGACGCCCATTTCATCCCGCAATTTTTTTAATAAGCCCAGGATCTGGGCTTGTACGGTTACGTCCAGAGCTGTGGTAGGCTCGTCGGCAATGATGAATTTCGGCTGGCAGCTAATGGCCATGGCAATGATCACCCGCTGGCACATGCCGCCGGACAGTTCGTGGGGATAGGCGTTCATCCGGCTTTCCGGCTCCGGAATACCCACCAGATGCAGCATTTCCACGGCGGTGCGGTAAGCCTCCTGCTGACTGAGGTTTTTGTGGGTGCGGATCAGCTCGATCATCTGATCACCGATCTTAAACACGGGATCCAGAGAGGTCATGGGGTCCTGAAAGATCATGGAAATCTCACTGCCCCGCAGCTTCAGCAGCTCCCGGTTGGCGATCCGCCGCATATCGTGGCCGTCAAAAATCACTTCGCCATCCACAATGCTGCCCGTTTTGGGCAGCAAACGGATCAAGGAGGAAGCAGTGACGCTTTTGCCGGACCCGGATTCGCCCACAATACCCATGATCTGGCCCCGATTCATGGTAAAGCTGACTCCGTCCACCGCCTTGGCCGTGCCGCTGGCAGTAAAAAAGTAAGTTTTTAAATTATTTACTTGGAGGATTTGGTCGTTCATAGGGCCACCTCTACTCGTATTTTGCTTTCATTTCCCGGAAGGCCCGGCGCACCCGCTCAATGGCCCGGGGATCGGTGAAGAGGTCTGCGCCGGACATGGCCAGGGCTTTGGCCGCCACCTCGATGGCCCGGTATCCCGCTGGGGAACCGCAGGCATCTTCAAATTCCTTCGTATGACCCCGCAGATCCGGCACCACTTTAATATAAGACTGCAAGCCCGGTACCTTGTGGGTCACGTCGCCCATATCGGTGCAGCCGATACCCAACTCTTTTCTCCGGGGCATCACCGGCTCGCCCAGGGCCTGGAAATTTGCTTGCAGGAGTTCTTCCAAAACCTCATTGTTGCGGATATCCTCATAAGTATATCCATCGATCTGATGTTCAAATCTCGTGCCTGTAATGGCCGCCAGATGGCTGCAAATATCAATAAGCCGGTGATACAGCTCCCACTTGTATTTCATGGAGAAGGAGCGCACCGTAAATTTAGCCTGACAATGGTCGGGAATATAGATGGGCTCTTCTCCGCCTTTGGAGATAATGCCGATGATTTTACCCCGGTCGGCAATTTCCAGGCGTAAAGCCTGAATAATATTAAAGAGCTCCAGCACCGGCGTCAGGGCGCTGACTCCTTCCTCCGGCCAGGTAGCGGCGTGGGAAGTCTTGCCATAGAAATCCACAATTACATCGGTTCGGGAATAGGAAATATCATTGACTACAGTTTCGCTGGCGGAATGAATCAGCATAGCGGTATCCAGCCCGTCAAAGCCGCCCCGTTCCAGCATAACGATTTTGCCGCCGCCGCCTTCTTCGGCGGGAGCGCCGATGACGGTAATCTTGCCGCCGAACTGGTCAGCCAAAGGCTTAAGGGCCCAGGCTGCCCCGATAGCAATGGGCGTCATCAGGTTATGGCCGCAGGAATGACCCATGCCGGGTACGGCGTCGTATTCGCCGATGAAGCCCAGATTCAAGCCGGGCTTGCCGCTGTCATAGACGGCCCGTACTGCCGTTTCCAAGCCGCAATAGCCGTGTTCGACGGCAAAGCCCAGTTGATTTAAACAATCGGCTACAGCGGCTGAGGATTTAAATTCCTGGTAGTTATATTCGGGGTGCTGATGAATATAATCCGCCAGCTCCCCAAGCCTGGGCATCAGCTCCTGAATCCGGCCTTGCACCATTTCCTTGTAATCTATAACATCCATAGTGAAATCCTTTCCTACCTTTTCATTTTGGGGTCCAGCACATCCCGGACGCCATCGCCGAACAAGTTAAAGCCCAGTACGGTAATTAAAATAAAGATACCGGAAATGGTGGCGATATGCGGGGCGGTATTCAGTGCTCCCCGGCCCCCTTGCAGAATATTGCCCCAGGAAGCCGTAGGCGGCATAATGCCTAACCCCAAAAAGCTCAAAGCTGCTTCAGAAATAATGGAGCCGGCTACGTTGAGGGTAAAGTAAACGATGGTGGGAGAAATGGCGTTGGGGAGAATATGGCGAAAGAGAATACGGCTGCCGCCGGCCCCTAAAACCCGGGCCGCGGTACAGTATTCCTCGTTCTTAACCACATGAACCTGGCCCCGGACTATCCTGGCAAAGCTGGGCACATTGGAGATGCCGATAGCCAGAATTACGTTAAATACGCCGGAACCCAGAATCGTCATGAGAATAATCGACAACAGAATAAAAGGAAAAGCAAACATGCCGTCCATAATACGCATGATGACGGAGTCTGCAATGCCGCCCTGATAGCCGGCAACCAGTCCCAGCAGCAAGCCGATAATGCTGCCCACCAATGTGCCGCCTACGGCCACAAAGATCGAGATGCGGGCCCCATATACGATGCGGCTGAACAAGTCCCGGCCGAATTCGTCGGTGCCAAAAATATGACCGGCTACGCCGGGGGCCCTGAAAGCTTTGGAGATTGCCAGGGCATTAGGATCATGGGTAGCGATCAGCGGCGCAAAAACAGCCAAAATCAGCATAATTATAATAATTACCAAGCCAATTACGGCAGTCTTGTTGCGCAAGAGCTTATTCCAGGCGCTGTTGGCCCGCCGCTCCTTCTTGAGCATTGCGGCCTGCTCCGCTGAACCCAGGGCGTCTTGCAGAGGAGGGGAATTCTTGGTTGTCATGGGGTACCTCCTCCTTCGTAATTTACCCGGGGATTAATGACCAGATAGATCAAGTCTACAATCAGATTGACAAAAACAAAGATAATAGCAATAAAAAGCACCGCCCCTTGAATCAGGGCATAGTCCCGGTTGAATACGGCGCTGTAAATCAGCATGCCCATACCGGGCCAGGAGAAGATGGTCTCCGTCAGGATAGCGCCGGAAAAAGCGCTGGCCAGCTGCATACCGATTACCGTAACCAGCGGCGGCAAGGCATTTTTTAAGGCGTGCTTCCAAATGACCACCGATTCCCGGATGCCCCGGGCCCGCAAGGCTTTGATGGACTCTTTATTTACCACTTCCAGCATGCTGGAGCGGGTAATCCGGGCGAAGGTAGCCGTGGGGATCGTGGTCAGGCAGACTACGGGCAGAACCATGTGCTGAACCACATCCCAGAAGCCGTTTTGCAGCGAGCCCATGCCCAGCACGGCAAACCAACCCAGCTTAACGCTGAAAACCAGCACCAGCATTAAGCCCAGCCAGAAGATGGGCATGGAAACACCCACTAAGGCCAGTATCATAAAAATATAGTCAAAAGCCGAATACTGCTTGACGGCAGAAAAGACGCCAATGGGTACACCGATAAATACCGCCAGTACCATGGAGGTCAGAGTAATTTGCAGCGTTGCCGGCAGCCGTTCTAAGATCAAGCTTAAAACCGGCCGGTTGTAGGAAATGGACTTGCCAAAGTCCCCCTGTGAAATGCCGGTGAGATAATTGACATACTGCTCCAGCATAGGCTTGTTCAATCCCAGTTCTTCCTGCATTCGGGCAATATCCGCCGGCGATGCCTGAGGCCCAAGCAAAATAGCCGCCGGGTTGCCGGGGATCATACGGGTCAACACAAAAGTCAGCGTAATAACCACAAACAGGATGGGAACCAGTTGAACAAGGCGTTTTAAAATTGTTTTCAGCACTTGTATCACCTGCTCATTATCGATATAGCCATGATGACTTGAAGCGTCCGGGCCCTAAGAGGAGCCGGACGCTTGCAAAATCCTGCAAATAAACAAGGATGGGGCGGCCTCCCCTAAGGAGCGGCCGCACCCGTTAAACTGCTAGGAAAGCCAGACGTTGACTTCGTCGCTAACCAAAACGATTACATTGTCGGCCCGCTGCTGGAAGCCTTGGACGTTGGCGGTAGCGCCATCGGTAACATTTTCGTTGCCATAAACGAAAATCGGATTTTGATCCATAACGATTTTCAGAACCTGCTTGTACATATCCGCCCGTTTGGCCTGATCGGTTTCAAGCAAAGCGTCTTCCAGAAGCTTATCTACCTCGGCGCTTTTGAAGCCGGCGCCGTTGCCCAAAGCACCGATCTCACCGCTGTAGAACAGCTTATTGAGGAAGAAGAAGGGATCGGGATACCAGGTCCAGGACATGCCGTAGATGTCGGCATTGCCGGAAGAGGCAATTTCACTGAAGGTGCCCCATTCGCTGGGATTGATCTCCAGGTCAATATTGAGATTTTGTTTCAGATATTGCTGTACAATGGTGGCCATCTTAATGCGGAAGGCGGTGTTGCTGATATACAGTTTCAGGCTGAGGCCGTCGGGATAGCCGGCTTCGGCCAGCAGGGCTTTGGCTTTTTCGGGATCATAAGCGGGGGAAGCGCTTTCCAGGCCCTTGTCATAGCCCCAGGAACCGGGAGGCAGGGGGACGTTGGCGATCTGGGCTTCACCGTAAGGATAGACGCCGGCTACCAGATCTTCCCGGTTGATGGCCATAGAGATGGCATCACGGACTTTTTTATCGGCGGTGGGACCATTAACCTGATTCATGTACAGGTAAGCAATGTGCAGGCCGGGAGTCTCGTTCAGCACCAGATTGGCATCATCGCGGACGATTTGTACGGCCTCGCCCTGGAGGGAGGTGGCGATATTGAGAGCGCCGGTTTTCAGGGCATTGGCTGCCTGGGCATGATCGTTGATGTACATAAAGGTGACGCCGTCCAGAAGAGGAGTTGCCGCCCAGTATTTATCATTGCGGACAGTAACGGTTTCCTGATCCAGTTTGAATTCTTTAAGGACAAAAGGACCGGTGCCTACCAGGTGAGTGCCGAAATCGGCGCCCCAGCCCTCAACTTCTTCCCGGGGGACGATGGCGTTGCCGGCATCGGTCAAAGCCGTCAGGAATACGGCGTTGGCATCCTTGAGAACGCACTTGACTTCAAACTCGCCCAGGACTTCGCAGTAATCCAGCATGTCCAGACGGTTCATGGCAGATTCTTTGGCGGAACGCTCTAAAGAATACTTGATGTCCTCGGCAGTCAACTGACGGCCATCCTGGTATTTGCCGGGATGGAAATAAACGTCTTGCCGCAGGGTGAAGGTGTATTCCTTGCCGTCTTCGCTGATTTTCCAGTCACTGGCCAGGTTGGGCTTGATGCTGCTCAAGTCCATTTTGTACTCCACCAGAGTATCGCAGACGCTGCGGATGATCTGGGATTCATAAGTGCCGGTGTACTTGATGGGATCTAAGTTTTTGGGGGAAGCGGGAAGAGAGACCTTCAGTACGCCGCCGGATTTGGGCTGGCCGGCATCCGGCGCCTGGGTAGCCTCTGTGGAGCCTTGGGTAGGTGCGGGAGCGGGGCCGCTAGCATTGCCGCCACAGCCGCTGAGTACCCCAAGCATCAGCAGGGCCACAAGAAAGATGGACAGCGCTTTTTTAGACATTACAATACCTCATTTCTTTTGTTTTTAAGTAAAATTGCAACGATGTATTATAGCAGGAAAACTCCCGCTCTTCAAAAACAGATGCCTGTTTATGAATTCGGTCATAGGGCGCAAGATTTCTATCGTCCCGTTATATTCAGTGTTCTGCCAGCCAGCGGGCGGCGCAGCCTGCATAGACGGCAGCCATTTGGTGCAGGGCTTCTTCATTATAAGTCACAGCCGGGTGGTGGCCGCTATGCTTGTACCCCTCATCCTGATTGCCGGTACCAAACCAACATAAAACCGAGGGCAGATGATCGCAGAGCAGCGAAAAGTCTTCCGATCCCGTCATGGGAGGAATTTGCCAAGAGGCTTGATAACCCAAGATTTCATCTATATATCCGGCACATTCCCCGGCAAATGCAGGATCGCTGATCATCGGCGGCACTCCGCCCTCATATTTTACTTCCGCAGTGGCCCTGAAAGCAGCGGCGACGCCTTGAGAGATTTCCACTAAACGCTTTGTAGCAAACTGGCGGACGGTTTTATCCGCTGTCCGGATGGTGCCGCCGAGAGTACAGGTGCCGGGAATAATATTGTGGGCGCTGCCTGCCTGGATTTTGCATATGGTGACCACCAGCATCTGGTCCGGGGCCACCTCCCGGCTATTTAACGCCTGAAGGGAGGTGATAATGTGAGCCGCTGCATTAATGGGGTCCACGCCCCTTTCGGGAACGGCGCCGTGGCTGCCCAGACCGGTAACGGTGATGGTGAAAACGTCGCTGGAAGCCCCGGCATAACCCCGGTGAATGCCGGCAGTGCCGGTTTTTTCCTGAATGGTGTGCATAGCAAAGGCTGCCTGAGGCTTCGGATCATCCAGAAGTCCGTGATTCAGCATATCCTGCATACCGTCCAGGCCTTCCTCACAAGCCTGGAAAACTAATAAGACCATACCTGGCAGCCGGTCCTCGTATTCTTTGAGCAGCTTTGCGGCGCCAAGCAGAGCGGTAGTATGGAAATCGTGACCGCAGGCATGGCAGTTGCCATTTGTACAAGCAAAGGGCAGGCCGCTTTCCTCAGTGATAGGCAAGGCGTCCATATCCGCCCGCAATAAAATCACCGGCCCCGGTTTTCCGACAGTTGCGGTAATTCCGGCTTTACCTACAGTTTTTGGCTCGTAGCCAAACTCCCGTAATTTGCTTTTTACAAAGGTAGTGGTCAAGGGCAAATCAAAACCGATCTCCGCATTCTGATGTAAGCAGCGCCGCCATTCGATCAGTTGCGGTTCTATTGCTTTTGCCGCTTTTAAAAAAGGATAATCCATAATGACCCCCGTAGAAATAGACAATGTTTTCAGTATTATATAACACCAGTAATTGTTCTGCAAGATTCTTGAAAAATATACAAGTTTTCACGAAATTAACTTAACCGGGACTATCTTAAATGGACTTGTTTGAAGTTTAACCTGTTAAACCTGCTGCCGATGCGTTATAATAATCAAAGATTTTTTAATTATATTGGAGGGATAAGCATGTTGTTTCGACAGATGCTGGAGCTGTTCGACTTGCTGGACAAGCCGTCGGCAAATGGTGAAGAAGCGGCTGAGCTGCTGCGCCGGCGAGGCGCCGACGAGGTTACGGTTCAGCGTATTCAAGGAGATAAAGGCGGCACCGATAATATTAAAATATTGATTAAGGGCTCCAATGGCCGCTCTTCCGGCGGCAATGCCCCCACCCTGGGCATTATCGGCCGCCTTGGAGGTTTGGGAGCCCGGCCGGAGCGTATCGGCTTTGTCTCCGACGGTGACGGTGCGCTGGCGGCGCTGACTGCGGCGCTGAAGCTGGCGGAGATGCATAAAAACGGCGACGTGCTTCCCGGGGATGTGATCATTGCCACCCACATTTGTCCCGATGCGCCTACCCAGCCCCACGATCCTGTACCCTTTATGGACAGCCCCATCGACATGGCTCTTTCCAATGCCACAGAAGTAGATCAGCGCATGGAGGCCATTTTGTCCATCGATACTACCAAGGGCAACCGCATTATCAATGTAAACGGCTTCGCTATTTCCCCAACCTGCAAGGAAGGCTATATCTTAAAGACCTCTAATGACGTCATGGATGTGATGACTGCCGTTACCGGCAGGATGCCCCAGGTCTTTGCTCTGTCCCAGCAGGATATTACACCTTACGGCAACGGGCTGTATCATGTTAACAGCATTCTCCAACCCACCACTGCCACCGCTGCGCCGGTTATCGGCGTGGCTATTACCGTATCCCATATGGTGGCCGGTTGTGCCACAGGGGCAACTCATGGCGTGGATGTGGAAGCCGCCTCTCGTTTTGCCGTAGAGGTAGCTAAGGAATTCGGCGCCGGCAAATGCGCTTTTTATGACGAAGCAGAGTTTGCCCATCTGAAAAATTTGTATGGCGATATGACCCGCTTTCAGACCTTGGGCAAAGAATCATGAGCAAGCAGCGTATTGCGGCCATTACCATCGGCCAATCCCCCCGGAGGGATATGACTGCCGATAGCTTTGCCCGCTTGCCCGGGGATCTGGATGTTGTAGAATATGGCGCCTTAGACCCTTTCACCAGGGAGGAGGCTATAAAGCGGTTCTCGCCGGGCCCCGGGGATGAGGTGCTGGTTTCCCGGCTGCGGGACGGCAGCCAGATAAGGCTTTCCGGTGAAGCGGTGGCGGAATTGCTGCAAGCCTCTATCCGCCAGGCGGAAAAGGATGGAGCGGCAGCCACGCTGCTGCTTTGTACCGGCGAATTCCCGGAATTTCAACACGAAAAGCCGCTGATTACGCCCCTGCCTCTGCTCCATGCCACCGCCCGGGTTCTGGCGGGAAGGCGGAAAGTAGCGGTATTGATCCCCGATCCGGAGCAAGTAGAGCCCTCGGTCCGGCGTTGGCGGGAAAGCGGTTTGGAGGCCCTGGTAGTCTCAGCCTCTCCTTATAAGGACATTGCGGAGGTAGAGCGTGCCGCCGCCGGTCTGCGGGGCTGTGATGCGGCCCTGCTCTGTATGGACTGCATGGGCTACACCGTGGAAATGAAGGGCCTGGCCGCCCGGGCCAGCGGCTTGCCGGTGCTTTTGCCCCGTACGCTAATGTCCGCCATTACCGCGGAATTTTTATCCCTGCTTTAAGGTGCACCGCCCAACCTGCGGCCCGCCGGTATTTTATCAATTCAATCCGGAAAAGAGGAATTAAAATGAATTTGGAAAAAGGCTGCTCCATCGTCTGGGAGCAGTGTATGGGCCTGCGCCCCAAAGAACGGGCCCTGATTATTACCGATGAGGCCAGACTGCACCTGGGCCAGGCTTTATACGCCAAAGCCCGGACCCTGGGCGCCGAGGCTGTGTTGATCCAAATGCCGGTGGCCAAGGTTAGCGGCGAAGAGCCTCCGGCAGCCGTTGCCGCCGCCATGCTTGAGGCGGACGTTATCGTCTGCCCCACCACGGAATCCATAACCCATACCAATGCCAGGATCAACGCCGTCAAAAAAGGAGCCAGGATCGCTACGATGCCCGGCATTACCGACGAAATGTTTGAAGCAGGCCCCATTACGGCGGACTACGTTGAAGTAGAGCGCCTCTCCCGGCTATATGCCGAGCTTTTGACCCAGGCTCAAAGCTGCCGCATCATCACAGGGGGCAGGCATGAGCTTACCCTGGGGCTGGCAGGGCGCAAAGGCGTTGTCAGCTCCGGCGTATACCGGGAAGCCGGCTTGGCGGGCAACCTGCCCTCCGGTGAAGCCTACATCGCCCCCCTGGAGGATGGCGGCGACGGAGAATTTTGGGTGGACGGCAGCATTGTAGGCGTAGGCCGTCTGGCAGAGCCCGTCATTATAACGATGCGCAAAGGCGTTATCGTTGGCATTGACGGCAGGGAGGCCCCTCTGGTAGAAAAAGCTATCCCCAACAATACCCTTTCCCGGACGGTAGGTGAGCTTGGTATCGGCACCAATCCCATGGCCAGGGTAACCGGTATTATTCTGGAGGACGAAAAGATATACGGATCGGTCCATGTGGCCTTTGGCACCAACACCTCCTTTGGGGGCATAATTAAGGCCGGCTCACATATCGATTGCGTAACCCTTACGCCGGAGGTCTATCTGGATGACCGCTTGGTTATAAAAGACGGCAAGCTTTTGGTCCATGAACTTTATGATGATTCGGCATCCCTTACATAGGAAACTACAACACGAACAGCTTGCAGACACGTATGCTGCAAGCTGTTTCATTATTGTTAAAGCCATTATTCAATTCCCGGTATAAGCAGCCTGACCAAATCCCTCTCCGATTGCTTCGGATTCCTGGAATAAAAACCCCACTGGCGGCTGTGGACAAAAACTGGTAATATAACGAGCAAGGCCTTCTTGGGAACCTTTCCTGATTTCTTGCGTCTATAACTCTAGAAGGACCAGTTTCAACAAGGAGATGATATCGATGAAAAAAACAAACAAGATTCTTGCAGGCCTGCTGAGTGCCGCTCTCGTAGCCATGCCTTTTGCCTCTTTAGGGGCCGGCCCTGTCTTGGCGGCAGCCGCAGACGAACAACCTGCTCCCTTTGCAGAAAACCAGGCTTTTCCCTATTATCTTTCCTATACCGGCAAGGTTACAGAGATTGCCGATCATAGTGCAGACGGCGGCAGGCGCTTGTCTATGGAAAGCGAGGAGCAAGGCCCCGCCAACCCCGTTATCACCGAGGATTGCTTTATTCTGGGCGGCGAGGACATTAAGGTTGGAGACACCATTACTCTTTATTATGAAAGCGGACGGCCCATGATACTGATTTATCCTCCCCAGTATAATGCGGCTATTGTGGTGGTTCATCCCGCCGGGGCTGTTGAAGAAGCTGATGAGATGGCTGCCGACTTATTTGACCAAGACCTGGTTAGCAAAAACGGTCTGATCAAATTAACGCCGGGAGAAAAGACGAAAATCCTCGACCGTGAGGGCAACGCCTATACCGGCTCGTTGAGCGACAGCTTGTTGCTGGTATTTTATCAGCCGGAAGCTGCTGCCGCAGAGAACACTCCTGAGGAAGTTACTCCCACAAAAATTATTCGCCTTGGCCAGCCTGAGGCTGACCCGGCGGAACCCGGCGCCGAAGTTGATATAGACGAGACGGAAGATTTCTCTTACACTGCGAATATCGATACTGCTGACATTGTAGTGGAGCAAAAAATTATTGAGGCCCCCTCTGCCTACGTTACCGAAAACGACGTGATCATGGTTCCCCTGCGGGCTATAGCCGAAGCCTTGGGCTACCAGGTGACCTGGGAGCAGGACACCCAAACCGCCCGGCTAAATAGCGCCATTAGCCTGGAAGTAGGCCGGGATTACTATGTGTATATGCGGATGGCTCCCATTGAGCTGGGAACCGCGCCGCAATTGAAGGATGGTTCCGTTTACGTACCCCTTTTCTATTTCAGGGACGTGCTGAAGATGAACAATGCCTATTTCTTTGAAAACCAAGTGGTTATCGATAATCAGGAAAAGATGCAGTAATTTGATATAGTGGATTACCTAAAAAGCAAGCAGAGGGCGTCTCGTTTGAGGCGTCCTCTTGTTTTTTTACTCCACAGCGGAAGCCTTTTATTCAAATTGGCTGACCAACTTTGAGCAATTTTGCAAGTTTAAAGTGTCTGGAACCTGCTTTGATGAGGTTGAACACTGCTCTTCGACTGTATCTAGTGTTTTGTTCGGCATGAACACCCTGTTCTAGAGGAGGCGCATACTTTAAACTTGCATTTTTGCACAGTTAGCTGAGCTACTGCTGCCGTAGCCCAGCCCCCTTTTGCCCTTAGCTCAAGCCGAATTTTTTGATACGGTCATACAGGCTGGATAAGGAGATGCCCAGGGCGACCGCCGCCTTTTTTTTGCCGGCCAGGGAATTGCCGTATTGGGAGAGGGCTTTCTGAATGGCATTCCTTTCTAAATCTGCCAGGTTCAAGCCGCCCATCTCGTTCCAGGGGACTTTTTTGCTGCCCAGCACCTGCAAAACATCCTCTTTGGCAATGGTCTGTTTGTTTTGAAAGATCAGCAGCTTGGCCACCACATTCTCCATTTCCCGGACATTGCCCGGCCAATCGTAGCCGGAGATAATTGCCATAGCGCCAGGCTCTATGCGGGGAAATTGCCCTTGGGATTTGGAGAGGGCTAATTTTTTTATGATATGGTTCAGCAAGACAGGAATATCCTCCCGCCTTTCCCGCAGGGGAGGAATATGAATATGAATCACATCAAGGCGGTAGTACAAATCCTTGCGGAAAAGGCCTTTAGCCACTAAATCCAGCAGGTCCTGGTTGGTGGCGGCAATAACCCGGACGTCCACTTTCTCAACCTTGTTGCTGCCTAAGCGCTCAACTTCATTTTCCTGCAATACCCGAAGAAGCTTCGATTGCAAAGGCAGCTCCATGTCCCCTATTTCATCGAGAAAAATGCTGCCCCGGTCAGCCAATTCAAATTTTCCCGGCTTGCTGCGGCCGGCGCCGGTAAAGGCGCCTTTTTCATAGCCGAACAATTCGCTTTCCAGCAATGTGGAAGGAATGGCCGGGCAATTTACCTTAATAAAGGGCTTTGCAGAACGGTGGCCTTTATAATGTATGCCGTGGGCAAACATTTCCTTTCCCGTACCGGACTCGCCGGTAATTAAGACGGTGGCCTGCTGGAAAGCGGCGTGACGGGCTTGATTAACACAGGTTTGAAAGGCCTCGCTTATGCCGATTAGGTCTTCAAAATTGTAAGCTTCCGAGCCTAATTTATCCAGCCTTTTTTCCAGAGAGTCAATTTCCTTCTTCTTTTTTTCCAGAACGCTGGCCAGCCGGTCTGCATTGCCTGCGTCATTATATACGGTTACCGCACCCACAATATTATGCCGTTCGTCATAGATGGGCGAAGCATTAGCAATGATGAACTTCCCCGGCTTCGGACAGCTTATATGGGCATAAACCGGCTTTTTTGTGGTGAGAACCCGGCTGATGGAGCCGTCCTGCTGCACCTCAAAAGCGTTGCGCCCCTCTCTTTCCTCTCTTGCTACCCCTGTTATTTCATAAGAAGCATCATTGCAATAGATGAAGTTGCCTTCGCTGTCGGCAATTTGTATACCCTCCGTAGCATAGGCCGTAATGATTTTCAGCATGTGCCGGCAGTATTCCAGGTTAGCCAGCTCCTTTACTGCCATGTTGAACCAGGGTAAAGCCGAAGGCCGGATGACAAAGGGCTGCTGCTCCATGTTCAGCTCCCGCCACACCTCCTCTTTGTCCCGGAGATTGATGATGAGATCAAACCTCTCCTCTTTTGCCAGCTCATCTTTGCCGTTATAAATCATGGGCGGCTCCTGGCTGCCGCCGCCGATCTGTAAGGCAATCTTCCTTTGGGCCGCCTTATCGTTATAGTCATAGCCGTCATAGAAAAGAATGGCCTTAACGTGAAGAAGGGAAGGAAGTTTATAATAATCTGCAAAATCCTGGGCTTCTTTTATCGTACCCAACAATAGAATGCTGAGGGGCATCATCCTTAACTCCTTCCTTATTCCGATTTTGCGAAGGTTATTCCGATATTCGTATTATAGCATTTCCCTTGATATAAGTTAAGCTTCGCTCATCGGCTAAGCTAAAAAAAGAATTTTATTATGAAATTTGGAATAATTGAGTCTGTCAATTACTCATTAAATCTATTGCCATATTAAAATTATCCTTAATTACCACAGTTTTTTGAAGAAAAAGTAAAAGCCGGACATGCTGGCATGGCACTTGCTATAATGTTAATTAATGCTAGCTTTTTAATGAGGAATAGGAGGTAAACAGCAATGACTCTGGGACTCTTTGATATTGTAGGGCCGGTGATGCACGGACCCTCCAGCAACCACACAGGCGGCGCTAATCGCATCGGTTATTTGGCCAGAGAAATTATGGGAGGCACTCCGGATAAAATACAGCTTGGCTTTCACCGGGTATATATGGGCTCCTATGCCGGCCAGCATACCCATTCCGCTATGATTGCCGGTCTTTTGGGCCACCGGGAATATGACGACGCCAGTGTAGACGCTATGAAGGAGCTGGCGGCCAAAGGTATTTCCTGGGAGGCTTATGCCATTGCCGAGGAAGACGTCAGCCGCAATACCTTCCGTACGCGGGCGGAAATCAAGGGTGAAGCCTGGGAGATTAATGGCGACTCCATCGGCGGCGGCAACATTATCATTGACCGGATTAACGGCCTGAAAATTGAACTAAACGGCAACCAACACCTTATCATCATCAGCACGAAGGATAAGGGGTTTTTTGCCGAGGCCATCAGCGCCGTATCTTCTTTAGCCGGGAAGAATCTCAAACAAGAAGCTGCCGGCCAAAATCTGGGCGATAAATGGCTATACATCGGGGCTTTTGCCGAAGCACCGCCGGCTCTGGCAGATTTGCCGGAAGCTCTTCAAAAGGCGGAGGCCGCGGGACAGATTTGCTATCGTAAGGTCAAGCCTTTATTTACCTTTGCTTCCGCCAATGATTCTCCCCTTTTTACCACCTTTGCCGAAATGCTGGAGCTTTGCGAAAAACAGCCGATTCTCGATGTGGTTTTGGATTATGAATCCCGGCGCAGCCAGGTCAGCCGTCAGGCCGTATTGGATGAGGCCTTGTTTATGGTGCAGGAATGGGAGAAAGCATTGGACAGGGGAGAAAATCAACCCATTAATCTGATCGGCGGCCTTACCGACGCCGATGACGGCAAGAAAATGACAGCTTATGCCAAATCCGGCAATGTGGTAGTCAACGAAATGTTTGCCACGGCTTTAGCCCGGGCCGTGATTTTAGCCCAGCTCAATGCTGCCGGCTCCAAAGTCGTGGCAGCTCCCACCGGCGGCTCCGCCGGTACTCTGCCCGGCGCCTTGTTTTCCGCCGCCGAGCGCTACGGTAAAGACCGCAGAGAGCTGGCCAAAGCCTTCCTGATTGCCGCCTCCATCGGTTTGATCATCGGCAATAAAGCCTCATTTTCCGGCACCATCGGCGGCTGTCAGAGCGAAGTGGGGATTGGAGCGGCCATGGGAGCCGGAGCGATTATCTGGATGGCCGGCGGCACCCCCCAACAAATTATCCAAGGTGCAACCATCGCTTTAAAAAATGTTCTGGGTCTGACCTGCGATCCGCCTGCCGGCTGCACGGAAGTGCCCTGCATCAAACGCAACGCCATGGGCGTAGCTGTAGCTTTTATGGGCGCCGACATGGGTTTGGCCGGTATTGTTTCGGCCATTGCTCCCGACGATGTGGTGGATGCCCTGGCGGAAACCCAAAAGCTGATGCCCAATGAGCTGAAGTTCTCCCATTGCGGCGGCCTGGCCACTACGAAATCCGGTTTAGCCCTCAATGCCCATTGGCAAGAGCGTTTAAAAACCCTGGAATAAATAAGGGCTTCCCTTGCAGAGACAAAGATAGGAGAGATGATACATGACAATTGTAAACGGCGGCAGAACCAACTATGGTCAGCCGATCGGTATCTTGATGCTTGACACCGTATTCCCCCGTATTCCCGGCGATGTGGGAAACGCCTTTACTTTCGACTTTCCGGTTCGCTACCTTAAAGTCGAGGGAGCCAACCCGAAACGGGTGGTTCAAGAAGCAGACCCCAGCCTCCTGGAACCTTTTATTGCTGCGGCCCGGCAGTTGGAAGCGGAAGGCTGCCAGGCCATATCTACCAGTTGCGGTTTTCTTGTAATGTTCCAAAAAGAGCTGGCTGACGCTGTTTCTGTTCCTGTCCTGACCTCAAGCTTGCTGCAGGTTCCTTTTGTCGGCAGATTTTTGGGCAATAAAAAAAAGGTGGGCATTATCACTGCCCGGGCATGCAATCTGACGGAAAAACACTTCCGGGGCGCCGGTATTGAAGAGATTCTGCCTATTTCCGGCATGGAGGATTGCCCCACATTCAACACCAGCATCAGCAATAATCAGCCGACCATGGACGTTGCAGCCGTTGAGGCAGAAATCGTAGGCGTGGCCCAAAAATTCGTTCAGGATCATCCTGAGGTTGGAGCCATTGTCTTTGAATGCACAAATATGCCGCCTTATGCGGCGGCGGTGCAGCAGGCGGTAGGCTTGCCCGTCTACGATATTACTACGCTGATTCGTTATACCGTTGGCGCTCAATTGCGCAGTCCCTTTGTCTCCAAAACCATGTAAGAAGTACCTTAATCAAACAACAGGGGCGTGTCGCAAAACGTTAATGAAAAACGTTGGGCGATACGCCCCTTTTTTATCATGTTTAGTTCAGCGAACACCTTAATTACAGAGCTGCGGCACTGTTTCAGCCCTCATTTGGGCATA
>JBCFAO010000025.1:0-57458 GCA_038562165.1 Clostridiales bacterium
GTACAATGGTTCTCACAAGGGGCAGCCTCCTTTGGTGTTTTAATGGTTTAGCGACTTTATTAAACCACATTTTGCTGCCTCTTGTTTATTTTTTTATCCTACATCTATTTTACACCGAGGTCATCGCCTTTGATTACTAAATATTCAAGAATAATGGGCACATCTTTTTCCGGTGGTTCTGATACGCTTAAAGTTAGAAGACCGGGTTCCACAGAATAATTAGTTTCCGGTTGCAGTACTCCATTAATAAAGAGGTTAAAGAAAGACACCTTATTTGGATCAGGTATGCCACCGTCTCCATATATCTCCAATTCATCGGTATTGGTAAACTCTTTTTTGATACCATTTGAAACCGCATTATATTGATAATCAGAAACGTTAAGAATTTTATTCATATAAAAAGAGCCGGTAATTTCCGCTAGTAATACCACTGTGTTCTTAGAATTTAAAGTTCCGATATCCCAGGATATTCTATTGTTTTCTTGAGATATAGTACCTTTGGTAAAGCTTATGGGGGTAAAACAAGTTAAATCATCCAATAGTAAAGTATTCGTCATGACGATATTACTAACGGGGCCAAACCCATAATTGGATACTCTGATTTCAACTCTCCATGTATTAATTTTATTTGCGTTTACTGCCATGGGGCCTGATACAATATACTGCTCAATCCTTAAACCATCCAATATATCAGGACAGTTTTTATTCTCACGAATAACGGTTGACCTGTCGCAAACAAATAATAAATCTTTCTGAACTGAACAATTAGGGCTCGTTTTAAAAGGCTTTGCATATTCGCATCGGGGAAGAACTTTGACGGGGCATCCTGACGCTATATTCGATATGATGCAGGAATTCGAATCTGAGCCTGCGATAGCTCTGCTTAATGAGCGATAACCTGCGGTATTGAATAAGCCATCAACCTCAATAATAGCAGTCAGGGTTTCGCCGGGCAAAAGCTTTTCGATCTTCCATATAATAAAGTTATCGGAAACCGATATTTTACCCGATGTTATGCATTTAATTGTTATATTCCGAAATTCATCGAAAAGAATATAGTCTATGACAATAAGATTTCTCATCATCCTATAGTCTGTGTTAGTGATAGTGAGAGAGAAAGTCCATTTTTTAGGATGGCCTAAGAATGCTTTCATCGATTTACTACAAACGTGGGCTTTTAATAATACTTTCTTTTTTTCCGTATACATTTTTGGAGAAACCAGGATTTGAAAATCTTGAGCGAGATTAGAAAAAATTTTTTCGGCATTCACATTTCCTATCCCTAGAGCAATACCTAAAGCTTTAACTCCGTTTTCACAGAAGCAGCCTATGATATCGATCATAAGAACTGAGGTATTTAATTCTCTTAATACATCAATTTGCCAAAGAATTTCATTGCCGGATATATTTACTGTTCCATGGGAAATGCTGATGATTTTTATACATTTGATATAATCAATGAACAGATTATCTCTTATTACGATATTAGACACAGCATTAACACCAAGGTTAGATATTTTTATTTCTACCCTCCATGTATTGACTGTATTAACATTTACTTTTGCAGGACCTGAGATAATGGTTTGAGTGAGCTCTAATCCTTGACTAACATCAATAGGATTTATGCAAATAATATCAGTGCTTGCAGAACCTAAGGCAGTACTTCCATAGGCCATGCTTCTGCCGATACAACGGGTCCCCTCCACTTGAAAGAAGCCCTCTACCCTAAAATCAGCAGTGGCGGATTCGCCTAAGTCCAGAGTATCGATATCCCAGGTAATTACCCCATCCTTTATCAATATGCTTCCGCAGGAGACAGAGGTATTTTCAATATTAGTGATTAAGTCCAATAGAATTGTATCTGTTATAACAATATTTGTGATGGATATGTGGCTTATATTGCTTATTGTTAAAGTGAACTCCCAAGTTCCGTTGCAACCTGAGGGAATACATGCAGGTCCGCATAAAAGAGCACTCTCCAACTGAAGGTAATTGCTTATGTTATTTCGTACACAAATATTTATATCTGTTGCGGGGCCGCTGCAAATTACTCCTAAAGGAAGGGTGCCTTCAACCTGAGCGGAATTAATTTTCGTTGATTTTGTACTTTTATCTTCAAAAGTAATGAAAGAGATAATAATCGTAGAATCCTTGATAGGAACATCTTCTGTTTTAAGAAGGAGAAGGCCTTTTTGAATTTCATAATTAACTTTTGGCTGCAAAACCCCATTAATAAATAGGCCGAAAAAAGAGACCTCATTAGGATCGAGAATTCCTCTATCCCCATATTGACTTAATTCATCATCATTCGTATAAATTTTTTTGGCACCATCAGACAAAGTATTGTATTGATAGACATCGGCACCTATCCGATTCTTTTCAGGACTGATCGAAAGCATATTATCTCCAAACATAATGACCCCCAATAAATAATATTGAGAAGGGATGTGCGAACGGGCACATCCCTAATTTAATAATTAGGTTGTTACTGTGGTGTCAGAATCGGAGACCGGAGCAAAGTTAGTTACAATTAGAGTAATTGGAGCTCCAACCGGTATTGTTTCCGCGTTATTAACCGTAACCTCGGAACCATCAGTATTAACAGTGTACAGACTGGATTGCTGTAATACACCATTTATAAACAACAGATAATATCCATTGTCTGTTGTAACAGGCGTAAGATTATCGGTCATGATATCGCCCGCATCGTTTATAAATTTCGTTGCCGGGATAGTAAGAACACCGCCTGTTCTCTCATCTTCATTTAGCAGATAAAAATATTTTTCGACTTCTGGATTGACATTTACATCAGTTGTAGTAGTAGCATCGATTGCCAGTTTAAATAACTGTGTAGCCATTATCCTTTCCCTTTCTATATTTATGTGTAAATGGTTTACACTTTAATAATATTCACAGAGCGTCAATTTGTTACATCCTTTTATCTTTATTAAATTAGGCATCAAAAATAAGAGTCGTCATGCTATAATCAGGGATATCAGGTTCGACGGATACGGAGGGTTTATTTTTGAATATACAAATATTTGGCAAACCCAAATGCTTCGATACCAAGAAAGCAGAAAGATATTTCAAAGAGCGCAACATAAAATATCAGCTCATCGATCTTACTCAAAAAGGAATGAGCAAAGGGGAATTTAACAGCGTTAAGCAAGCCGTAGGCGGATATGAAAATCTAATTGACCCGGACGGTAAAGACAAGCAATTACTGGCGCTGGTCAAGTATCTTAGAGACGAGGAAAAAGAAGAAAAAATCCTTGAAAACCCTAAACTAATCAAAACACCGGTTGTTCGCAACGGCCGTAAAGCAACGGTCGGTTATGAGCCGGAGGTCTGGAAAAGTTGGGAATAGGCATATAGGAATGGGGGCTACGCATAATTCTTCACAGCCTCCCCCTCCGCTCTCTTTTCATCACAACCACAGCCATTGACACCGGCCCCTTTCTGTATTACATTCAATTGCGAAGGATTCCTAAATTAATTTATTCAAATTAGGGCCGCAACTGAAAGAAGATTGGAATGTGAAATGATTTTCAAGAGGGTCAAAGAAAATAATGAAATCATAGCAAAGGAAGAAGCAACCAAAAGGCGAGGATTACGATGGCGTTCCAAACAGCTTATCGTCATTCTGGCAGCCGGTATGCTCCTCCTTTTTTTCGGCCTATCCGGCCAAAGCTTTCAGCTTTATCCAAAGGCCGTGTCAGGAATCCTTGATTTGACTCAATTAGAATTTGAAAATGATATCGTTTCTTTAGACGGCCAGTGGGAATTTTACTGGCACCAACTACTAAGCCCTGCCGAATTAGCAGCCGGCCGGCTAACCGGCTATGTTGATCTCCCCGCTTCATGGAACAAGCAGCCAGCCAATGAGAACGCTTATTCCGGGGACGGTTATGCAACCTTCCGGCTGACCTTTATAACTGATGAGGATAAAAGATTAGCTTTAAAGATTCCACGGCTGCGTACAGCATATAAACTCTGGCTCAATGGAGAATTAGTTGCCTCTGCCGGGATGGTGGGTACAACCAGAGATACAATGAAACCCCAGTATCTGCCCCAGATTGCTTTTTTTGAAGGGCAACAAGGGGAAAATGAGATATTAATCCAGGTTTCTAATTTTTATCACCGCAGCGGCGGCATACTGGAGAGCTTAAAGCTTGGCGCTGAAGATCAGATTCTCGAACTCAAACTAAAAAATATAGCTATGGAATTTTTTCTGTTTGGAAGCCTGATATTCATTGGGACATATCATCTTACTTTATTTTTTTTCAGAGGAAAAAAAGACGGCTCTCCAATGTACTTCGGATTGTTTTGTATTCTGATTGGGATAAGGATTTTATTGGCGGGAGAATGCTTTTTTGTCTACCTGTTTCCTGCATTTAGCTGGGAAATTGCCCATAAAATACTGACGTTGACTTACTATTTGGGCGTTCCCCTGGCCTTGATGTTTTTTATGTCAATTTTCCCTGAATATTTCCATACAAAAATGATCAAAACAACCCAAATAGTGGGGGGCATTTTTGCAGCAATCGTACTTTTGACCCCTGCCCGTTTTTTTACGGTTATTAATTTTTTATACCAGATATGGAGTCTCGGCGTAATCCTCTATATTGCAAGAGCATTTATCAAAATATCCCTTCATAAGCAAAAAGATAGCTGGCTTATTGGCTTAGGCGCCATGGCTCTATTGATGAGCAGCATAAATGATATTATTTTCTTCAGCCCATGGATGCATGATAATAAACTCATGTTTCTTAGGGCCTTGGTTAGAGCTGGCAATCTTACTCCTTTTGGGCTATTCATCTTCGCCTGTGCAAACTCTTTGCTGATAGCAAAGAGAGCTTCCGATGCCTTGGAACAAAAAGAGTTGATGACGGCAAAGCTAACGGAAATTAATGCCCATTTAGATGAATTGGTACTGCAGAGGACAAGGGATCTAGAGAAATCCCATCAAAAAATAGAATACCAGAACCTTGAATTAGAAAGAAAAAACCGGATCTTGCAGAGATATTCCTTTAAAGATTCTTTGACAGGAATATGGAACAGACGAAAATATGATCAAATGATCAAAAACACATGGCGCCAATGCTTAAGATATCAAAGACCCCTGGCTTTATTGCTTCTGGATATTGATTATTTTAAAATGTTCAATGATTTTTACGGACATTTGGAAGGAGATAAATGTCTCATTAAGGTTGGTCACGCCCTCAAGAATTCCTTGTCCCGTTCAACGGACATGTTGGCCCGTTACGGCGGCGAAGAGTTCATCGTGCTGTTAACCGGGGCGGGTAAAGGTGATACAATAAAGGCCGCTGATATGCTGCGGCAAAAGATCGAAGCTCTGGGGATTCCTCATGAAAAATCACCGGTAAGCAATTGCATCACTGTCAGTATAGGATGTTCTTGCATGGTTCCGGATCATGATTCTTCTTATCAAGATTTATTTAATATTGTTGATAAGGCTTTATATCAGGCAAAAAATGCCGGCAGAAATCAAATTTGGTTCTTATAAAACAGTTTCAAAAATAAGGGTTGTCATGTTATAAAATATAGTTAATGAAGGATTACTGCCGGAAGGTGCGGCGGTATTTGTAATGGCCAGGATTATAGTAAAACATAGCGAGGTGAGCATTCATATGGCTCTGCAAATAAAACGGATTTATGATCCATTTCAGGAAAGTGACGGAATACGTTTGCTGGTGGATCGCCTGTGGCCCCGGGGCATTGCCAAAGTAAACGCACACCTGGACGGCTGGGTGAAAGAACTGGCCCCCAGCTCTCAGCTACGCATATGGTTTGGACACAAAGCGGAAAACTTTGAAGAATTTGCTGCACTGTACCGGGCCGAGCTGGATACAAGCGCTGAGGCACAAGCAGCCGCCCGGCAGGTTATTCTCCAGAGCAAGGAAAATATGGTCACTTTGTTATATGGGGCGAAAGATCCTCAAGTCAATCATGCTATTATCTTAAAGGAATATTTGGAATTATGATTGCAGTATAGAATGAAACGCGCCTTGACGTACATTTTTCGTGCAATATAATGAAAAGGAAGAAACATAAAGGGGTTACGAAATGGGTCATATCACAAGCAAAGATGCTTATAAAAATTTAGAAGAACGAATCAACTGGTTTACCCAAGGGGCCCCGGCGTCGGAAAGCCTGTATAAAATTTTGCAAGTTTTATATACAGAGACAGAAGCCAGACAGGTAGCTCTATTACCAGTTCGGCCCTTCACGGCAAAAAAAGCAGCAAAACTCTGGCATACCACGGAAGGAGAAGCCGAAGCTTTCTTAGAGCGCCTTTGTGAGAAGGCCTTGCTTGTGGACTCCTTCTATAACGGGGTGCGGCAGTTTGTTATGCCGCCGCCCATGGCTGGCTTCATTGAATTCGCCCTAATGCGCACAAGGGGCGATATCGACCAGAAATATTTAAGTGAGTTGTATTATCAATACATGAATGTGGAAGAAGATTTCGTCAAGGACTTATTCTTCGCAACAGAAACCCGTTTGGGCCGGGTTTATGTGCAGGAGCCGGTCCTGACCAATGAAAACACCATTCATATCCTGGATTATGAACGGGCCAGCCATATCATTGAAGAAGCGGAATATATAGGATTAGGCACTTGCTATTGCCGGCATAAGCTGCTCCATGCAGACCAGCCCTGCAAAATAAACGCACCCTTGGATGTGTGCCTCACCTTGGGCAATGTGGCCCGCTCCCTTGCGGAAAATGGCCGCCACGCCAGATTAATCGACAAAAAAGAAGCAATGGATGTGCTGGAGCGTTCTTATGCGGCGAATCTGGTGCAGATGGGCGAAAACGTCCGCCAAGATCCGGCGTTTATTTGCAATTGCTGCGGCTGCTGCTGCGAGGCCTTGCAGGCAGCAAGGAAATTCAGTCCCATGCAGCCGGTGGCCACCACCAACTATATCCCGAAAATTTCCGGTGAATGCATCGGTTGCGGTAAATGTGCAAAGGTTTGTCCTGTATTGGCCATTGCCATGATAAACGGCGAGGATGGTAAAGTAGCTCAAGTCGATAATGAAGTATGCCTTGGCTGCGGCGTCTGCCTGCGTAACTGCCCCACAAAAGCCATTGAATTAGTGCGGCGGGAAGTTCAGGTCATTACACCGGTGAATAGCACCCATCGCTTTGTGGTACAAGCTATCGAAAAAGGCACCTTGCAAAATCTTATTTTTGATAACCAGGCCTTTGCCAATCACCGGGCCATGGCGGCTGTGCTTGGAGTTATTCTTAAATTGCCGCCGCTGAAACAGCTTCTGGCCAGCAGGCAGTTTAAATCCATCTATTTGGATAAATTGTTGTCAAAGTCTCAGAAATAGTCAATCTGAAGAGCAAAGCAAAAGGAGGTTCTTCATTATGAAAAAAATACAAATTGCAGCAATACTATGCACTCTGTTTTTCATTGCAGCAACAGCCGGCTGCAGCACAAAAAATCCAAATGGCGGAACAGCCCTACAGGAGCCTGAAGATTCCACAGCCATTACTGATAGCACGAACAGCAGCGATAATGCGAGAGAACCCGGTATTGCCATCATCGGGGCTGACAACTATGAGAAACTGGAAATCTCTGATTGGTTGGATTCAGATACTGTGGTTGCTTCAAAAGAAAATGATTCTTTAGAAAAAATGAAGCTGGAAGAACTGGCGGATTCCTACCCAAGAAGCCTATATCTGTACAATCTTAACACCAAGGAATATACCCTGCTGGCAGAAGAGAAAAATCTTAATTTGGGCGGAGCAAAGCTTTCGCCGGATAAGAAAAACCTGTTATATTACGGCAACAGCTTGGGTGATCCCTCCTATTATGTATTTAATCTTGAGAGCATGAAAAGCTTTCCCATTGCAGGCGAAGGCTTTGGCAATGTGGGCAGCGCTCTTTGGGCCGATAACGATACGGTTATCGGGGCGGGTTATATGGGCGGGGCCTATTATGCAGGTATCGATGGCCAAGGAACCCCTATCGAAGAACTAAGCCAAAAAGCGATATATATTATTAAAAAACTAAAAGATACGATTTATTACAATACCACCGCGGATGGGACTCTGATGGCTCTTAATTCATCTACCGGGGAAAGTATTAGCCTGGGTTTGACGGACGTCTCCGGCCTATATCCCGCACCGGATGAAAAACAACTGCTGGTTTTACAGTACAGCGGGTCAAAACAGCTATTATTGCTTTGCGGCAAGGATGGCAGCAACCCTAAAACCATTGCCGAAGGCGTTGAGCTTGGCGGAGTATCCTGGTCTCCTGACCAGCGGCTGATTGCCTACAGCCTGCAAGAGAACGAAAACGATACCACAGACGGAGATTTGTACATTTACGACAGTTTAACCGGAACAGCTACCCAGGTTGCAGCAAATATCAGTAATGCAGTTACCTGCTGGAGCCCCTCAGGCGAAAAACTTGCTTATACCCAGTGGGATGGAAAACAATATAACAGCAGTGTTGTTTCTTTAACATATCTGAAAGAATGATATTCAAAGCAAACATGGGTAACCGTTTTAACGGAGGCAAATGCCATCGAGTACGTATGGAATTCGGATAAAGACAAGGATTTATTTGCCCGATAACAACAAATGGCAAACATCCCTGAGAAAGTATAGGCGAAAATATGGAGCTAAAACAACTGGAATTCTTTCTTGTGGCCTGTGAATGCGGAAGCCTTGGCAAAGCGGCTGCCAAGCTCTATACTTCGCAGCCCAATGTAAGCAAAGTGATACGCACCCTTGAAAATGAATTAGGTGACATTCTCTTTGAGAGAACGAGCCGGGGTCTTAAACTGACGCCTTACGGCAAATCCATATATGAGTACGCCTCTAATATCGTTAAAAACGCCAATTTAATTATGAATACAGAACGCAATAAAAGCAAAAAGCCCTTTTATTTGTCCACCTATCAGAGCAATATTATTGCCCAGCTTTTGGTGGAGCTTTATAAAAGGCATACCGATATACGCATCGAACACAGGCAAGGCACTGTGGAAGAAATTTTGATCCAAGTTGAGCATGGCATTTCCGAAATCGGCATTTTATCTGTGCCGCAAAAGCAGATTAATGCTTTTCTTAATGTAACGGCCGCCAAAAAACTTGACTTCACCATCCTGGGGAATCTAAAAACCTGTATTTATGCCGGACCCAATAGTGCCTTATATACGAAGGACTCTGTCACCGTCAATGAGTTGAAAAATTTGCGGTACGTCAGAGGACTTAATGACTTTTTTTCTCTGGAAGACGAGTTAGCCCAAACCAGTCTGGGACTGATTAATGCGGCCTCTTTTCAACCGGTGGTATGTACAAACAGCGAATATCTATCAATAAATCTGTTGGCCCAAACGGACCTGGTCGATATTGGTATCGATTTAACCTATCCTAAATTGCAGCAGTATAATTTAAAAAGTCTATCGATTGAAGGTGATGACCTAACCCTTACCTTAGGTTATGTGATAGAAAAAAATCAGGCCCTTTCTCAATATGCCAAGGAGCTAATCGCCCATATTCAAGAAATTTTAAGGCCATAACAAATCGTTATGGTCTTTTGTATATATAACGGTAATTGTGGATTACCCCTATTACAAATATAATGATAATAACAGAATTTGACTGGGAGGAATGCAGCTTGGAAAAGACCGGCTTGATACTAAGAGACATCTATGAGGCAGAAAAACGCATCCAGCCCTATACTGTCCGCACCCCTCTTCTTCGCTGCGGCACACTGGATGAAATACTGGGATGTGAGGTTTATTTAAAACCGGAAATGCTGCAAGTTACCGGCGCATTTAAGATGAGAGGCGCCGCCAATAAAATCCTTTCTCTCACCGAAGGGGAAAGAAGCAGAGGTATTATTACCAGTTCCTCAGGCAATCACGGGCAAGCCTGCGCTTTTGCAGGACAAACTATTGGTATCGGGGTAACCGTTGTTTTGCCTGAAGATGCGCCTCAAATCAAAATCAATAAGGTGAAGGCTTTCGGCGCCAAGGTTCTTTTAGGCCCCAGATATTATAACGAGCGCATGAAAATGGTTAAAGCAGAACAAGAAAAGCATGGCTATATGCTGGTTCATGCCTATGAAGACTATACCGTGATGGCAGGGCAGGGCACTATCGCTTTAGAAATATTAAGAGATTGCCCCGGCATTGAAACCATATTGGTGCCTGTTGGCGGCGGCGGTCTGATTTCCGGTATTTCTACAGCTATTAAAGAGATCAATCCCAGGATCAGGGTTATCGGTGCCCAGTCAAAGTCGAGTGCTGCATATGTGGAAAGCAGAAAACTAGGACATAAAGTTGAAGTTGAGTGTCTCGATAGTATTGCCGATGGTTTGACTTGCCGGGAGCCAGGAAATAATCCCTATCCCATTATCGAAAAATATGTGGACGATATTGTGGCTGTCAGTGAAGAGGATATCAAAGCAAGCGTGAGGCTGATTGCCAATCATGCCAAATTAATTGCCGAACCCTCCTCTTGTGTGGGTATTGCTGCTTTATTGGGAGGGCATATAAAGATTCGTTCAGACGAAAAGCTTTGTTTCGTGTTAACTTCGGGGAATTGGGATATCGATATGATTGGCAAAATATTTAATGAGACGTTATAAACCGGCCTGCCGAAAGGGAAAAATTTATGGATACATTGTTGCTAAATAAAGGTGAAGTGGGAAGCTTAATCGACTTAGATACCCTGCTCAAAGCAGTGGAAGAGGGATATTGTTCATTTAATAGGGGCCAGGTAGTTCAGCCCGATTTTATGCATCTTGTAAAACCCGGAACCCATTCGGGCTTTGATTTCAAGGGTGGATTAGATATGTCCGGCGGATATATCACCATTAAAGCTTCCTCAGGGGGGTATCCTGACAATCCAAAAATCGGGCTGCCTACAGGGATGAATACGGTGCTTCTCTTTGATGCCGAAACCAGCGCTTTGAAATGCATAATGGATGGCACTTGGATAACAGGATGCCGGACTGCCGCCGCCGGAGCTATTTCCGTAAAATATTTGGCACGCAAAAACGCAGACAAGCTGTGTATCATTGGCGCAGGCAATCAGGCCAGACGGCAGCTAAGAGCGATTATGCGGGTTAGGGATTTAACGGAGGTTGCCGTCTGGAGCTATCGGGAAGAAGCCGTCCGCAAATTTGCAGAGGAAATGTCGCAGGAAACCGGCTTAACTATTCGAGGCTACGCTACCGCCCAAGAGGCCGTTAGAATTGCCGATATTGTGGTAACCACCACCATTGGCCGCAGAGAACCCGTTGTAAAAAGGGAGTGGCTGAAGCCGGGAGCTCATATTGCAGCAATCGGGGCAGATATGCCGGATAAACAGGAGCTGCATACCGATGTATTCAAAAATGCCAAAATAGTCAATGATTCCATGGAACTATGTATTAAAAACGGCGATACCCATCATGCCGTTGAAGAAAAGGTCATTAGCGCAGACGATATTTATGGCGAAATCGGTGAAATTATTCTAGGTGTAAAACCTGGCAGGGAAAACGATGAAGAGATTACTGTCTTTGATGCCGTTGGCATGGCAATACAAGATAATGTTACGGCAGCTTTCTTATACAAAGCCGCTTTGGAAAAGGGCTTGGGCCTATTCTATGACTTTTTAAAGTAGTCCTTTCTATTCTTGCGTCAGTTTCCGGGGAACCGCTGAGGCCATAACAAATCGTTATGGCCTTTCATATATATAACGGTAATGGTGGTCTGCCCCTATTGCCAATATAATGAGAATAGAAGTTTAGATTTTGATTAGGAGGAATGCAGCTTGGAGAAAGCCAGTCTGATACTAAGAGATATCTATGAAGCAGAAAAGCGCATACAGCCATATATTGTCCGCACACCCCTTCTTCGCTGCGGCACATTGGATGAAGTCCTCGGATGTGAGATCTATTTAAAACCGGAAATGCTGCAAGTTACGGGTGCATTTAAAATGAGAGGCGCCACCAATAAAATTCTCTCCCTCACCGAAGAGGAAAGAAGCAAAGGAATCATCACCAGTTCCTCAGGCAACCATGGACAAGCCTGCGCTTTGGCAGGAAGAACTATCGGCATCGAGGCAACCGTTGTTTTGCCGGAAGATGCACCCCAGATTAAGATCAATAAAGTGAAGGCCTTCGGCGCCAAGGTTCTTTTGGGCCCCAGAAACTATAAAGAACGCATGAAAATAGTTAGGGCGGAACAAGAAAAGCATGGCTATATACTGGCTCACGCCTATGAGGACTACGCCGTGATGGCGGGCCAGGGAACCATCGCATTAGAAATATTACGGGACTTTCCCGGTATCGAAACCATATTGGTGCCTATTGGCGGCGGCGGCCTGATTTCAGGCATCTCCACAGCCATCAAAGAGATCAACCCCAAAATCAGGGTTATCGGCGTTGAATCAGAAAAATGTGCCCCCTATGCAGAAAGCCGGAAAGCGGGACGCAAAATTGAGGTTGAGTTTCTTCCCACTATTGCCGATGGCCTGGCTTGCCGGGAACCGGGAGACCACCCCTATCCCATTATCGAAAAATATGTGGATGAAATCGTGACTGTCGATGAAGAGGATATTAAAACCGGCATGAGGCTAATCGCCAATCATGCAAAATTGATTGCCGAGCCCTCTTCCTCAGTGGGTATTGCAGCTTTATTATCCAAGCGTATCAAACTCCGCCCCGAGGAAAAGGTTTGCTGCGTATTGACGTCGGGCAACTGGGATATTGACAAGATTGGCAAAATATTAGAAGAAACCTTATAACGCCTCAGTAGAAAATTTTTCGATGGCAGAAAAATTTTCTTACCTGCATGCGTTTCAACGAGGCGGAGGATATGCCCACCACCTGAAAACATAAGCGGAACCCACCGCCTAAGAGGCGGGGTACATATCCGGCTTTCTCGTTATAAAGCAACCTGCAGAAAGGAAGAATTTTATGGAAACATTGCTCTTGAATAAAACTGAAGTGGGCAGCTTAATTGATTTGGATACCGTACGGGAAGTGGTGGAAGAAGGCTATCGTTCTTTCAACAGAGGTCATGTGGTTCAGCCGGATTACATGCATATTTCCCAGCCGGGGACTGATGCGGAAATGGATTTTAAATGCGGCTTGGATACGGCAGGCGGCTATATGTCTATCAAATGCTCTTCCGGCCGTTACCGGGATAATGTCAAAATCGGGCTGCCCCCGGGAATAAGTACAGTGCTGCTTTTTGACGCCAATACCAGCGCCGTAAAATGTATAATGGACGGCTTCTGGATAACCGGCTGCCGGACCGCCGCCGCCGGGGCCATTTCCGTAAAATATTTGGCAAGAGAAAATGCGGATAGGCTGTGTATTATTGGCGCAGGCAAGCAAGCCAGGCAGCAGCTTCGGGCCATCATGCGGGTTAGAGCTTTAGCGGAAGTTGCTGTTTGGAGCTACCGGGAAGAAGAAGTCCGTAAATTTGCGGAAGAGATGTCACAAGAAACCGGATTAAATATAAGAGGCTATGCCACCGCCGAAGAAGCCGTAAAAACTGCTGACATTGTCGTAACCACTACCGTTGGCCGCAGAGGTCCGGTTCTGAAAAAGGAGTGGCTGAAACCGGGAACCCATATTGCAGCAATCGGCGCAGATCTGCCGGATAAGCAGGAACTGCCTGCCGATATATTTAAAGGCGCCAAAATAGTCAATGATTCAATCGGTCTATGTATTAAAAACGGCGATACCCATCATGCCATTGAAGAAAACGTTATTAGCGCAGATGATATTTATGGCGAAATCGGTGAAATTATTTTAGGTGTTAAACCCGGCAGAGAAAATGATGAAGAAATTACTGTCTTTGATACCGTTGGCATGGCAATACAAGATAATGTTACGGCAGCTTTCTTATACAAAGCCGCCTTGGAAAAGGGCTTAGGCGTATACTATGACTTTTTAAAATAATCCTTTCCTGCCTACTGCAGTTTTTAGGATAGTCGGAAAATTACAATCGTATTTTTCGGCTATCCTTTATTATTTCTGCTATAATAATTAAGACTGCTATAAACCCTGGAGAAAAAACGCTATGCCAAAAAACCGGATCGATTTTGAAAAAAAACTGCTTCGCAAAATGATTACCATGTATTGCAAAGGCAAAAAACATGGCGGCCCCCTGTGCCCCGACTGCCGGCGGCTGTTGGATTATGCGTCACAGAGGCTGGATGCATGCATCTTCGGCAACAATAAAACCTTTTGTTCAAAATGTACAGTCCATTGCTATAAACCGGCAATGCGTGACAGTATAAAAAAAGTGATGCGCTATTCCGGCCCCAGGCTTATCTATTGCGATCCTCTGGCCGCTTTAAGGCATATCTTTAATAAATAAAACCGAGGTGCATTTTATCATGAGCAAACGGGACCTGACCCTGGCTTTATTAGTCATCATCATCTGGGGAGCCAATTTCACCGTAATCAAATTAGGTCTTGGCGGCGTACCGCCTATGCTGCTGATTACCTTACGTTATCTGCTGGCCACTATACCCGCTATCTTCTTTGTCAAGCCGCCTGCCGTAGGCTGGCGCTATGTCGTGCTATACGGCGCCACCGTCGGCATCGGGCAGTTTGCCTGCTTATTCTATGCCATGAGCATAGGCATGCCGGCCAGTGTGGCTTCTGTCCTGCTGCAGTCCCAAGCTTTTTTTACCCTTTTATTATCCGCCGTCTTATTAAAAGAGTCCATAAAGCCTGTTCAAATAGCTGGCCTGGCGGTGGCCGGCTGCGGCCTCTTCTTCATCGGCGGCAATTGGGGCAGCAGCCCCGGCGCCGCTGCTTCTATTCCTCTTTTCCCTTTTCTGCTGACGCTTTTGGCCGCCGCCTTTTGGGGCCTTTCCAATATTGCAGTACGCTACGCTGACAAAGCAAGCTCTGCCCAAGGCAATAAATTGGACATGCTGAGCTTGGTGGTCTGGTCAAGCCTGGTGCCGCCGCTGCCCCTCTTTGGCCTTGCTTTACTGTTAGATAAACCGGCCACCTTGCTGCATACGGTAAAGAACCTGAACCTGGTCTCCATATTTGCCGTATTTTATCTGGCTTTCGGCGCAACCTTATTCGGCTATTATACCTGGAGTAAACTGCTGGCCAAATATCCTACCAGCAAGGTGGCTCCCCTTTCCCTGCTGGTTCCTGTAATTGGGCTGCTTACGGCACGGCTGGTTTTGGGAGAACAGCTTTCAAGAATACAGTGGTTAGGCTGCCTCGTCATATTTGCAGGACTGCTGATAGCCAATTTCGGCGATGTTTTAGTAAAGCGTATCTTTCCGGCAAAAGAATGCTAGGGCTATGGAAATGAGGAAAGAGCAGCTATCGGTAAGTGGATAGGTGCTCTTTCCTTATTTTTAAAATCTATATCCATTGAAACATTTATTTAATCGTATTTTTTAACTCCGCTTCATAAGACAGCAGGCGTTTTTCTTTATCAGCCCTCTGCTGCTTCTCACTTTTAATTATTTCATATATGCCGGATACGGTATCTACAAGACTTCTGTTGATATCCACAATGGCTGTATTGCCAGTATCTGCAGCCTGCCCGGAAGACTTACTTGCTGCCGCTGCTTCACTGGCAGCCAGGGTAATAACTATTTGAGTCTTCCAGGCGGGAATTGCCAGCATTACCTGATTGCTGATATTATCCAATATCTGGCCGTCAACCTTTTGGAGAAGGCGGATTTCCGGCAGCTTAGCCTGCAGTTTTTCCAGCTTTGCTTTACCGGCTATAATATAAAGCTTAAGCTGGGTCGCGTATTTATCATTGCTTTCAAATAAATCTTCCATAGCAGCCAAAGATTGCCTTAACTCAAGCATATGGTTTTGCAAAACATGGATAACCCTGTCAACACTAGCTGCAGCCGCCACGTATTCCCCCTCTATTTTTGAGGTTTTGCTTTTTAATCCGCTTAAAAGCTTCTCAAAAAAGTTATCTTCATCCTGCTGCAACTCTTTTGTCTTGTCGTCAAAATTCTTCAGGATCAGGAGAAGCTGGGCAATGTCTTCAGCCATCAGGTCATTACCTCTTGTCTTGGTGCTCTGCAAAATAGCATCAGCTATCAGGGACAATTCCCTTTGAATATTAGCCCCATAAGAATGAACGTCCATAGGCGTCCTGATCTCCAGAGTTTTCACAAAGGATTGCAGCCGTTTCCGCTCCTCCTCTTCCAAGGCTTCCATGGACAGATAATGATATTGTTCTATTGCTTGCGGCGGCAGTTCCCATTCCTGTTTTGACATGCCCATACCTCCGGAGCGTCTATTTATTCTTTTAAAGTATCTATCATCATATCGTATATTTCTTTTTTCAATCCTGGCACTATGGAAGTCAGCTCGGCGGCCACGCCGTCAACAGGCAGTTCACCCAAGCTATCGCCTCCCATGAAGCCTGTTCTAAAACCATATTGTTCCCAGGCAATCTTTTTGATTGCGGGATCGTTCAACGCTTGCAGATAACGATTCCCTTGCTCCGTGAGGGTCAAAAGGCAATGGCTATTCCAAATGGTAGGCTCAGGATAGAGAATTCTTACTCTGTCTCTCACCTGCTTGTATCCCTCCGGATTATTAACGGCAAATTCCAGCATTGATTTTTCATAATCAACGATCAAGGGTTTAGCTCCCATGCCAGTTCTTAAATATAAATCAAACAGATCTGCCGGGGTATTGTTCATAAAGCCACTGAATTCATAAAACTCTTTAAGGGCGGGGAGAGCCAAATGCACCGTATTTTCCGTAACAGTTCCTTCATTCAGAATGGATAGCAGCAAGCCATAGTAGGTCGCTCCCGGCGAAGAGGTCACAGGGTCTGTGGAAGCAATATTAATGGCGCCAAATACGTTGGTCAAGCCAATATCCGACCATTTCCGGCCCTCTTGAATCATGGTCAGCAAGCCCTTCATATCCTTGATAAAATAAGTGCCCTCCCGTACCTCTACAATCCCTTCATTGATCAGTGCTTCTGCAACCTGATCCCAGGAATAAATGACAACCGGTGTATTCAATGCAATAGAGCCTTCCAAGTTTTTGGCCAGATTATGGACTTTGAAATAGTCATAAAACCGTTGATCGGAGAAGAACACCGCATCATAGGGTGTACCATCCTCTCTGACCAGCTTTACTTTATCAGCAATCAGCCTATTATTGCTCCAGGAGTCGGCAATAAGCTCTATATTGTACTTCTCGGCCATAATTGCTTTTACTTCCTCGTCCTTAATAAAGCCTTCTTTGCCGCCGCCCATGGCAACATAAACTTTTTCTGTTATTTTTTCTGTTATGCTCTCTGTTTCCGCTTCTAAAATCTCCCCAGTCTGCGGACTTGCCTCCTGCTTGCCAATATAAATAGCAAACATTACGATCACGGCAAGTAGTACAATACCGATTGCCAGATATATTTTGTATTTACTGTTCATAATAAAGTCACCCCGCCATCTTTATTTGCCAATCCATGCAATCGATAAGTCTCATCGAGAGCCTGCATTAGAGATTCCGCTTCTTTGATATCCCGGACTGACGACATTGCCAGCAGCTTGCTAAAAGCATCGGAGGTCCGTATCATAAACTCTCTTGACTGATCTTTAAATGATCCGTCGGCGCTTTTTGAAAGGTAAGTATCCAATATTTTATTGATTCTGGGGATATAAAGGCCTACCTGGTAGATAAAGCTTAAATCAATTTCGCTGTCATGCAGCAGGTGATAAGACACCTGATAAATATTATCAACGGCAGCAACCATAGCCCCTTGATCTTGACAATCCACCTGGTTTTTATAGTCCTCTAATTTATCAAGCTCTTCCAGAACCTTTTCCCTGTCTTTTTTATCCTGATCCCTTACCTTATCTTCTGCTTTTTCCAGGCGCCATTTTCTGTCAAGATAAAAAGCAAGCGCTAAGCCGCATGCTAAAACCAGCAAAGATAAAGCTATATTGTCCGTGAAAAAGTAGACAATGCCCACTGCCCCAACTGTGCATAAAGAGATAATTACGGCCAGGCTGCTCACTAATTATACCCCCTTAATGTCTTAAAGGCCAAGACCAGGTTTTTCTTACCGTCAAACATTTTACCGTCTGATAATTTTGCCAGGCTCATCAGTTGTCTCTCATCGGCTGTTCCCATCGTGATAGAATAAATAGGAAATTTCTCTTTCCGGCTATTGTAAGCCTGTATAAACGACTGCTTGTATGCGTCGTCACTTTGACCATCCGTAAGCAAAACAACATAATTTTTATAGCCGGAGGAGGCAGGCACCACATGGTCTATAGCCTCTTTCAACGCACTGTAAATGTCGGTGCCGCCCACGGGCTTTCTTGATGCAAGCATGTCCGGAATACCGCCAAATTCCTCATAGGCAACTTCAATCACTTTTTCCGGATTTCTGGTGAACAACACAAGTGTCACTTTATCTTCTTTTTTCATTTGAATAAAATATTTTGAGGCAATTTCGCTATTAAAAAGGGTATTCATGGCTTTTACCATATCTTTATGGCCTTCGCCATCCATACTTCCCGAGAAGTCCAGGCAGAAAATATAGTTGGCCGGCCGGCTTACGGAATCAACATAAAAATTCAATATTTCTGTAGTCACTTCCTTGGAAGGATAATGCATGGGCGCCAGATATTTTTGACTGTCAATACCCCAGCTTTCATTAAAAATCTCCGGTTTGGCATAGGGAATCTGTCCCCCATAACCGGTTCTGATCCCCTCCTCGGCCATTTTCTGCTGTGTGACATTATTTAATAAATATTCTTGGATTTCAAGAAAAATAGCTTTTTTGCTGTCATTCTTGTTGTCAATGTAAGCAAACGGCTTATCAGCCAAAGGCACCCCATCTTCAAGGTATATCAGCTTTAAAGTATCTCCATATTCCTTATTTAATCTGATGAACTCAGATTCGTAGCCATAATAATAGCTATTATCTCCGGCTTTTACAAGCTGGACTAAATCCTCGTAAGTGCTATAGATTTCACTGTTTTTCTCCATATAAGATCTTACATAGTCTTTTGTTTCCTGATTTTTTGCCTGCTCCATTGTCAGCATCCTGGGAGAACCGCTTAAGGAATAATAAATGCCCAGGAAAGAACTGGCGCCGGCATCGGAACGGCTGATCGAAGGTATCGCAAATCCACCTTCCAATTCCATCAGATCCGCCGTTGTTTTTATGGCTTCGCTGTATAGCTAGGGTTTTATCCCTACCACAACCGGCACAATAGCTGTGGATTTTGAATCGGTTACGGATACCGTTGAATCCAGGAGGTAAAGCCACACAGAATTGGAAAACCACAGAGCATCATATTGCCCGCTATTAGCATTCAACTCGTTAATGCCATCGATATCACCCATATAAGCAACATTCAGATCAATTTTCTTCCCCCTGCAAAATTCCTCAATATACTTGACTAACAACTCATTTTCCGGTGTAGTTAAAAGGCTAAACTCCCCGTCTCCACCCTTCCGCTCTGCAGCCACGGACCCAGTCCCCTCGGGGGCTGTTAGCATTAGGCCCGTCAACAGTATCACAAAAAATATTAGCCCTGACAACGCTAATAGTATTGCCGGTAATTTTTTCACTCCCATTACCTCCATCTATTACTCTATACAGAATCCATATTATAATAAATACAGCGGAAGCACAACAAAATTTGCCAGGTCATCTGGCTATTAAACGTATTATAATAACCTAGCAAACAAAAACAGAAGCAAGGTGCCGCCAAATGGATACAGACAAAGCAAAACAAAAAGACAACCACAACAAGCTCATCGGCTTACAGGCCGAAATTGCCCAATGCCGCTTATGCCGGGATATCTTTGGGTTTGAACCCCGGCCTATTATATTCGGCAACTATCACGCCAAGATCATGCAAATCAGCCAGGCTCCCTCCAAAACCGTCCATGAGACAGGCAAACCCTTCAATGACGCCAGCGGCCGGAAGCTGCGCCGGGATTGGTACAATATCACAGACGGGGACTTCTATCATCCCGGTCATTTCTATATTGCTTCAATGGCTCACTGCTACCCCGGCAAAGCCCCCGGCCAAGGGGACCGCCGGCCTCCGAAAATCTGCGCCCAACAGTGGCTATTCAAGGAAATGCCTCTTGTGGAAAATGAAATCTACATTATCATCGGCAGCTATGCGGCGGAAATGCTCTTTCCCGGCGAAAGAATTACTGCCTTAGCCTTTGAAGACAGACAGCTCAACGGCAAGCCGGCTTATATACTCCCCCACCCTTCTCCTTTAAATATGAAGTGGTTTAAGGACTATCCTCAATTCGAGAAGGTACGAATTCCCCTGATCCAAAAAGAGGTGCACAAAATCCTAGGGATCTAATAACCTTCTCCACACTCAAAGAGCGGCCGTTTCCTACCTCCCTGATAGACAATCGCCCCTCTACAGCTTATAATAAGGACATCTTTTTTCTATTTTGGGTAGCGGAAAGGTGATATAAATGAGGGCAACCAAAGCTAGCTATTGTAATAGAATATTTGAGGCTATACTTGAAGGCTATGTGTTATTGGAGATGATACGGGACGCCAAAGGAGAAGTCTTTGATTGCCGGATTATGGAAATCAATAGCCAGGCAGAGGCAATGATTGAATTATCCTCCGGCGAAGTCATTGGTAAAACGCTAAGTCAAATATTGTCTTCATTTGATGAATATTGGCTTAGATTCGGCAACCAGATTCCCCAAGGGCAAGAACTTATTCAATTTGAGTTTTATGCCGAAAATATCAATAAATACTTTTCTATCAGCGCTTTCATCGATGACCGGGATATGCTGGTCCTTTTCTTTATGGATGTTACCCTGCAAAAGAAGGCTCAGGATGCCTTGCGGATTCATGAAGTCCTCTTTGATAACGCTCAGGATATTATGCTGTATATTAAACCCGAAGGGCAAATTCTCAACGCCAACAAAAAGGCCTGTGATGAATATGGTTACACGAAGCAGCAGCTCTTAGCCATGAGCATACAGGATATACGCCATCCCTCCACGATTCATGAATATGATCAGCAAATGAAGCAGGCCGCTTATGGCGGTATTGTTTTTGAGTCCATCCATGTCCGCAAAGATGGGTCAAGCTTCCCGGTAGAAGTAAGCGCTAAAAGCACCTTTACGGCACGGGGCCCCTTGCGGCTTCACATTATTCGCAATATAACAAAACGTAAAGAAAATGAGAAGCAAATAACCTGGCTTGCCAATTACGATGCTTTAACAGGCATACCCAACCGCAGGAGTTTTATTGCCCATTTGGAAGAAGAAATCAGCCGCTGCCTGCGCAGCGAAACCGCCTTTGCCTTAATGCTTTTTGATATTGACAAATTCAAGTATATCAATGATCGCTACGGCCACGAAGCCGGCGATATGGTGCTGCGGCATGCAGCAACCGCTGCCCAAAAAGTGCTGAGAGCCGAAGATCAAATTGGCCGTTTGGGCGGAGATGAATTTGTGGTGTTGCAGACAAACATCAGGACACAGGATGATATCATTGCTTTGGCAGAAAGAATACAAGCGGCGGTAGGAGAGCCTATCCACTACAAAGAAATAGCACTTTCTATAAAAATCAGCATAGGTATCAGCCTATTTCCCAAAGACGCCCCGGAGGCCGACGGACTTTTGCATTGCGCCGATACGGCAATGTATCAAGCAAAGCACACCGGCGGCGGCTCCTACTGTTTTTTTGCCGTAAAGCCAATATAGTATAGTGCTGCTGCAATCACAACAAAACAAGAAAAATAGAGGTACATTTTGCCGTAGCCTACTGAAGAAGCAATCATACCTCCGATTACGGAGCCAAAGCCTATACCGCCGTCAAAGCCTGTAAAGAACGTAGCATTGGCGGCGCCTAATCTCCCCTTGGGGGCGCGAATTATTGCCATGGTTTGAAGGCTGGACTGAACTGCACTAAATCCCATGCCATATACGGCAGCACTAATTAAAAACACAAACAATACCTGGGCAAATGATAAAAGGAACAAGGCTGCGATCAACAAAATCAAGCCGGGATAAATAATTATGCTAAAACCAAAACGGTCGGTCAGTCTTCCGTAAAAAGGCCTTGACAACAATAAAAACAGGGAATAAACAGTGAAAAATATACCGATATTTCCTATCCCTTTGTCGGCGGCATATAAAGAAAGAAAACCTGTTATAGAGCCGTAAGTAGCACAGGCAAAAAACATAATAACGGATGGTAATATAGAAGCACGTTCATAGACTGCAGCTTTTACTTTCACACCTTCATCCGCTGTCTTTCTGCCCCTATTGATAAAAAAGACCAACAATAACGCCGCTACGCCAAAACCCGCAGATACAAGGGAAAGAAGATCAAATCCATAGGCAGCTAATATCCCAAGGCCAATGCCCGGAGCCAGAGCCATAGCTAAGCTGCTTGACAGACTGAAATATCCCATGCCTTCCCCAAAACGATGTTTAGGTATGCTCTCTGAGGCAATGGCACTGCTGGTCGTGGTGGCTATGCCCCAGCCCAGGCCATGCAGAAAACGCAGAGCAATAATTGCGGCAACGACAGGAAACCATCGGTAAGCTAATGTTGCGACGAGAATAAGGCAAATCCCGGCGATAAAAATGGTCTTGCTGCCGATTTTATCGATGACGATTCCGGAAAATGGCCGGATAATTAAAGAGGCTACGGTAGCTGCACCAATAATCCAGCCGAGAATTGCATCGGAACCTCCTAAGACTTTCGTATATATGGGCAGTGTTGGCAAAAGCATTTGAAATCCGCAAAATAAGAAGAGATTAATAATTGAAATCGTAACAAACTCTTTTGTCCATAATAGCCTTTTTTGCTCTTCCATCGAAAATGCTCCTTACTTCGTTTTTACTATCTGCGAAGGTTTATTTCAAAAGACTTTTTTCTTCCACCAACCCCTCAAGAATAGTTTTTAACAAAGCAATAGCTTGTTCCCCCTCCTCTGCCGATAAATTTCGCATGGTAATATCGACAATTTCCAAAAAAGTATCCTGAATCCTGGACTTAATCAGTCTTCCTTTCTCTGTTAAATACAATTGTTCGCAGCGCTTGTCCTCGGGGAGGGGCGTTTTTTTTATATATCCGTGGGCCATCAGACTTTTGACAGCCTTTGCAGTGGTAGACTTATCAACAAAGAGCCTTTGGCTAAGCTCTTTCTGAGTTATACCCTCATGCTGCGAGATTACATATAAAAAATCATGCTGCCCGCTGCGGATGGGAATATCTTTCAACTTATCATTTAATATGCTTTGTAAATTTCGATAAATAGCGGCGTTTAATTTCCCGATATTCTCCATAATGCCTCCAAAATGCCTTCGGCAATTTTTAATAGTTGCAAGAGAAACTAATTTTAATATATCTCAGATTGGTTTCGTTTGCAACTAATATTTTGGCTTTGCCAAACTTGTTTTAATAATAGCTTAGGTATTCTTTCTTAATCTAAGCGTCCCCTTTTTGCTCACATCCTATTAAAGCTCTTCATATCTTATTGTTAGATGTAATTGACGAGTCGAATAAAACTCCTTCATAAGCAGCGGCTTTTATTCATTTGCTAATATTCAAACAAGCAGATAAGAAGGGCGATGAAATTGAACATATATAATAAAGGTGATCCTTGCGCTAGAAATAACCATTGCAATAAGCCCTGTTGTTCTGCCTGCAAACAGAATTGTGAAAATAGGGCTTTTTCTTGTTGCCCAAAGCAATACTATCCTCATCCTATTTGTCCACCCGGCCCACCTGGCCCTCCGGGACCACGAGGACCACAAGGTCCCCAGGGAAGGGCCGGTTGTCCGGGCCCAGCCGGTCCAACAGGACCTTGCGGCCCTAAAGGCACCACCGGCCCTACTGGACCCACAGGCCCAGACTTCGCAACAACAGGCTTCTCTGCCTTCAAATCCACATTAAACGTTTCCTCAAGCACGCAATTGACAAACTGGACAACGTCGAACCCATACTACGGTGATCCAAACTTTGATGCTACGGCAGGAACCTATACCGCCCCAAATACCGGAAGATACTCTATTAAAGCTACAATAAATTACTCAACCACCACAGCAATAACAGGATCAGTAGGTTCGTCAAACCCTACTTTTAAAATACGCAAGATATCTCCCAATACTAACGACCTAATCAACGGCTTATTCCCCCTCGTGAATATCAGCGTAACTCTTTTAACACTACGGGCTGTGCTGGGCAGCGGGACAGTAACACTGGCCGGAGACGTTCAATTGACGGCTGGAGATATTATCGGTCTATTTTATGTTGCCGATGGCATGACTCTAAGCTTAAATTTAGGCGGCGCTAACTCCGGGGGAATTCTATGGTCATTACATAGGATAGCCTAAAAATAACAGCTAATATCAAAATCCCCTTAAGATACCGGAAACTACCCCATAGCAATTCTATGGAGCTAACTGGCAGAATGGGGACGGCAAGCTGGTAAATATGCTGAAATTAGAGTTGTTTTCAAACCCTGACTATCCAGAATGCCAAGGGGCAACTGCTCAAATTTCAAGTTTAAAGTATCCCAAGCTCAATCCGAAATAGACTTCAGTATACATTGCCGGGCCACATACAAAGAGAGGGGTCTCAAACGAGACGCCCTCTTATATGTTATTTAGTTGAGGAAACGGCAGTGGACCGGGGTGCGGCCGCTAAAAACGAAGTTGTGTGGTCAAATCCACCTGAATTTAGCCTAAATCACCCTGGTTGCCATCACACAACTTCGATTTTTGCGGGAGCAGTTAGCCTTTGGAAACGGCAATAAACCTGCCCCCTCGTTTTACGCCTAAACTAAATAACATGATTAGGATGTCAAAAGGTATCCATCAACAGCATCCGCACTATATACATTGATTTATTCAACTCTAACAACCTATATATAGTTTGCCTATTTGCCAAAATTCATAAAACATAACTTTTGACACCCGAATCATGCCATTGCCTCTTTATCCTCCTCTTTTTACTGTACAAATTTTAATAGCCCAAATTAAGTTTTTTCTCAAATTTGTTGTAAATACAACAGCGCTAATGGAGTAATATGGTATAATATAACCATACAACCTGTCCCAGGCGGCGTTCTTTTTCCTTATCTCTATTTTGCAAAAGGAGGTTATTCATGCCAGCACAAGTATTTCGGTTAGCCCAGGGCAAAGATAAGGCCATCGAAAAAGTGATTCTTGATGAGAATATCCATTACCTTCATTTGATCCTCCCTTCCGGTGATGGTCTGCCCGAGCATTTTTCCAATGCCACTGTATACATGACCGTAGTGAGAGGTAAGCTTTCCATTGGCCTCAACGATCAGAATATTCTTAATTATGAAGGCGGTACTCTGTTAAAAATACCTTACAACACAAAAATGAACGTGAAAAACCTTCATGATGAAGCTTTGGAATTAATTATTGTAAAAGCTCCCGCACCCAAGGTCTAAATAGCTTCAGATTATTATCGGTCAAAAGGGGTTTCTTCTGTTTTTAAACTCATAAGAGATAAAAATATATTAAGGGGGTCATTTAAATGAGTATGTTTTGCTTTCAATGCCAGGAAACGGCAAAAGGCACAGGGTGTACAATTCAGGGGGTCTGCGGTAAAAAGGAAGATGTGGCAAAGCTTCAGGATTTGTTGATTTACACGTTAAAAGGCATTGCCGATATCGTGGTCAAAGGTAAACTGGACATCCACAAAATCACGGAAGTCAATCACCAGGTGCTTAATAGCCTCTTTATGACCATTACCAATGCCAATTTCGACGATGATGCTCTGGAAGAGCAGATCAACAAAATGCTGAAAATGCGGGACTCTTTGAAAGAGTCCGAAATCAGCCAGCTCCATGATGCAGCCACCTTTACAGTAAACGACAGGCAATCAATGCTGGAAAAAGCCGCCGGTATTGGCGTCTTGGCCACGGAAAACGAGGATATCCGTTCCTTGCGGGAAATGATCACTTACGGTCTTAAAGGTATGGCCGCTTATACCGAGCATGCCCTAAATATCGGCAAAGAAAACCCGGATATCTATGCCTTTATTTATGAGGCTTTGGCAGCAATTATCGACAGCAGCCTCTCCGCTGACGATTTGGTAGCTCTCACTTTGAGAACCGGCGAACACGGCGTCAAAGCCATGGCTTTACTGGATGAAGCCAATACCTCCAAATATGGCAATCCGGAAATTACCGAAGTCAATATCGGCGTCAGAGAAAATCCGGCTATCCTGATATCCGGCCATGACCTCACCGATTTAGAGCAACTGCTGGAGCAGACGAAAGATACGGGAGTTGACGTTTATACTCACAGCGAGATGCTGCCCTCCCACTACTATCCCGCGTTCAAAAAATACGACCACTTTGTTGGCAACTACGGCAATGCATGGTGGAAACAGGTAGGCGAATTTGAGACCTTCCACGGTCCTATCTTGTTCACCACCAACTGCATCGTTCCTCCCAGAAGCGACGAGGTCAGGGAAAGAATTTATACCACCGGTTCCGCCGGCTATCCCGGCTGCAAGCATATTGTACCTGATGCTAATGGCAAAAAAGACTTCTCCGAAATCATTGCCCACGCCAAGAAACTGCCCCCGCCGGAAGAAATTGAAAGCGGCAACATCGTCGGCGGTTTTGCCCACAATCAGGTTATGGCTTTGGCTGATAAAGTCGTTGAGGCTGTCAAATCCGGCGCAATTAAGAAATTCTTCGTCATGGCCGGCTGTGACGGCAGGATGAAGTCCAGAGAATACTATACCGATTTTGCCGGTCAGCTACCCAAGGATACGGTTATCCTTACCGCAGGCTGTGCCAAATATCGCTACAACAAGCTGAAGCTGGGCGATATCGGCGGTATCCCCAGGGTCTTGGATGCCGGCCAGTGCAACGACTCCTATTCTCTGGCTGTCATCGCCTTAAAGCTCAAGGAAGTATTCGGCCTTGATGATATCAATAAGCTGCCCATCGCTTTCAATATTGCCTGGTACGAGCAAAAAGCCGTTATCGTGCTTTTAGCCTTGCTGTATCTGGGTGTGAAAAACATCCACCTGGGTCCCACGCTCCCCGGTTTCCTCTCTCCCAATGTAGCCAAAGTGCTGGTGGAGACGTTTGGTATTGCAGGCATCGGCTCTGTGGAGGACGACATCGAGCTGTTTATGGCTCAATAATCCGGCTTCAGGAAATTTATATTTCCAACAATCTATGTTTCCAATCTAAAAAGAAGGCATCGGGACTTTTCCCGGTGCCTTCTCCTCATTTCAATCTTAAAACTTATATTTATTTCGCAGATATTGAGTATCTAAAGCCGAAAGGCGGGTGGCTCCGGTCTGCATGCTCAATACGGCTATTCCCGCCACATAAGGCAAAAGCTGCAGCATTTCCGGCGGTATGCCGATGATGCCGTTGATTTGCAATTGCAATTGAACCGCGTCAAAAAAGCCCAGCAATAAAGCGGTCCCCAGAATTCCCTTAGGCTCCCATTTGCCCATTTTTACCGCAATTACCGCCAGCATGCCTTTGCCGGCAATCATGCCCTCAAAAAACCGGTCTAGCTGCCCTAAAGACATATAGGCGCCGGCGATACCGCAAAGCAGACCGCAGATCAGCACGCCGCTGTAGCGCATTTTCCAGACGTCGATACCGGCTGTCTCCACAGTACGGGGATCGTCCCCCACCATCTGTACCCTGAGGCCGTAAGGGGTCCGGAAAATTACGAAATAGGAGATTACCGCAAGCAGGCCGCCCAGATAAACCAAAGGAGAAAGAGCGCCTAAATATTTGCCCAACACGGGCAGACCCTGTAAAATTTTTGTGGTTTGCAAGGCCGTTACATTAGGCGTAAAAGTGGAGCCGAAAATGGAAAGGCATAAAAACTTGGTCACACCGTTAAACAGCATGGTAATCCCCAGGCCGCTGATGGCGTGGAGGCCGCCGAATTCCACACAGATCAAGGCATGAATAGCGCCGGCTACCAAGCCCCCGGCCATGCCGCAGAGCACGCCGATCCAGGGATTGCCGGTGTAATAAGAACCCAGCACCGCAGCAAAGGCGCCGCTGACCATCATGCCCTCGGCTCCCAGGTTCAGGATGCCCACCCGTTCACAGTACATATTGCCCAAACCGGCGATAAACATGGGAGTGCTCAGCCTGATTACCGACAGCAGCAACACCAGAAAAAATCCTAAGGTCATCGGCCTGCCTCCTTCCCCTTTTTATCTGTCCGGCGCCGGTTCAACAAATATTTGACGAAATAATTAGCTGCAATGCATAGAATCAGAGAACCTTGGATTACAGAGATGATCTCGTCGGATATGCCTACCTTGGCCTGCATATTTAAAGAACCGGTTCTCAAAGCCCCAAAGAGCAAGCTGCCCAATATGCTGATCAGAGGACTGCCGCCGGAAAGCAGGGCGATAGGTATGCCGTCATAGCCGTAGCCGGGAGAGAAATCAATATACAGCCGGTGATGATTGCCCAAAATCTCCAGGCCGCCGCCGACGCCGGCCAAAGCGCCGCTAAGCAGCAGGCCCAGCAACATATATCTATTGATGTCGATACCGGCATAACGGGCTGCTTCCGGACTTAAGCCCACAGCCCGCATTTCATAGCCTGCTGTGGAACGGCGAAAAAACAGTTCCAATATAATAGCTACGGTCAGCACAATTAAAATAGCAATGGTTAGCCGGTAAGGGGGCCCAATCAGGTAAGGCAGCCGGGCACTTTCCAGGATTCTGTCCGTGGAAGGCACCAGGGCATTATCGGAAGCAAAGGCATCGAGAACAAAAAACTGCAGCAGGAATCTGGCAATATTGTTCATCAGAAGCAAGACAACCAGAAGGTTAATACCCCGTTTCACCCGCAGAAGGGCGGGGATTAGAGCAAAAGCCATACCACCCAGAGCCGCCGCCAGTACCGCCGCCGGAATATGAATGGCTGCCGGCAAGCCTTTCAGGAAAATACCGGCCATAGTAGCGCCAAAAGCCCCCATAGCCAATTGACCTTCCGCCCCGATATTAAAAACGTTGGCTTTGGTAGACACAATTACCGCAAAGGAAGCAAAGGCAATGGGCACTGATTTTTTGATGGTATTGACGATGCCGCTTGTGGAGCCGAAAGCTCCGGCAAACAAAGCGCTGTAGGCTTCCAAAGGACTTTTGCCCATAAAGCTGATCCAGACGGCGCTAAATAAAAAGGCAATAAGAATCAAAATCAAAGGCACCAGGGCATCTTTAAGCCGCAGTTTGAAGGAGTTCATATTCATGAAACAGTCTCCTCCTTTCTGCTTCCAGCTTGCTTGCCGCCTTTAGCTGCCTCTTTCTGCTCAGGCAGAGAACTGCCTACCATCATCATACCGATTTGCTCTCTGGTAGCTGAGGCGCTGTCCAAAATCCCCATTAAGCGGCCATCAAAGAAAACGGCAATCCTGTCGGATAGCATCATTAATTCGTCCAACTCCAGAGAGACTAAGAGTACGCTGCCCCCTTTATTTCTATGGTCAATCAGGATATTATGAATAGCTTCGATGGCTCCCACATCCACCCCTCTGGTAGGCTGGTCCGCCACAATTAACTGAGGGCGGCTGCCCATTTCCCTGGCCACAACCACCTTTTGCTGATTGCCGCCGGAAAGCATGGACACCCGGACATTTTCACCGGGGGTACGGATGTCGTATTCCTTGATCCGCTTTTGGGCGGCGCTGATCACAGCCTTGCTGTTGACCCCTATTTTATACTGACAGTATTCGGGCCGCCGCTGAAAGCCCAAAACCAGATTTTCCGCTATACTGAAATCCATAACCAGACCGTGCTTCTGCCGGTCTTGGGCAATAAAGCCGATGCCCTCCTTCTTGCGCTGGGCCACGGTCTTGCCTGTAATGTCCCGGCCCTGATACATAATGGCGCCAACCGCCGGCGTCAATACCCCCGCCACAATCTCTGCCAATTGGCTCTGGCCGCTGCCGTCAATGCCGGCAAGCCCTAACACTTCCCCTTTATGCAGAACCAGGGATATACCTTTTAATACTTCCCGGCTCTCAGCTGCGTAGCGGATATCCGTCAAGCGCAAGGCTTCTTCCTTGCCGGGGACGCTTTCCTTGCGGCCGCCTAATTGCACATCCCGGCCCACCATCAGCCTGGTTAGCTCTGGTATGTCCGTGGCTTCTTTGCGAAGAGTAGCAATATGCTTGCCGCCCCGCAACACGGAAATATCATCGCTAAAGTCCATCACTTCTTCCAGCTTGTGAGTGATGATGATGATTGTTTTGCCCCCTTCTTTTAATTGACGGAGGATCTCCCCCAGATCGTCAATCTCCTGGGGCGTCAGTACGGCGGTGGGCTCGTCCAGAATAATGATCTCGGCGCCCCGGTAAAGGGTCTTGACAATTTCCACCCGCTGCTGCATGCCCAAGGAAATGTCCGCTACTTTTTTGGCAGGATCCACTTGAATATTATGCCGGCTGCAAACCTCAGCCACCTTGGCGATAGCCTCTTTGCGGTCGTAGAGCAGGCCTTTCCTCGGCTCCTTGCCCAAAACCACATTATCGGCCACCGTCAGTCTGGGCACCAGCATAAAATGCTGATGAACCATGCCGATGCCGCAGGCTATGGCATCGGTGGCGCTGCCGAAAACCTGCTTTTGACCGTTGATTAGAATCTCTCCTTGATCCGGCTTATGCAGGCCGTAAAGGATGTTCATCAACGTAGATTTGCCGGCGCCATTCTCGCCAATAATGGCATGAACAGTCCCGGCTTTAATGGCAATATCGATATGGTCGTTGGCCAGTACGGCGGGAAACCTTTTGGTTATGCCCCGCATCTCAACTGCGTAAACCACTTGTTTTCCTCCGTTTTTGTTGCATCAGGAAAGATGAGCCGGGCAAAATGCCGCCCGGCTCTTTCTCATCTTTATTTTGCAATATAGGCATTGTAGGCGGCTTCATCGGTGGGAGGCACAATCTCACCGGAAACGATCTTCGCCTCAATCTCCGCCATCTTGTCCTTGATCTCCTGAGGAATCTGATCGCCGATCAGGGGAGAGATCCGGACGCCGGTAGCGCCGTCTTTCAGGCCTGCCTTAATTATACCGGCAGGCATTTCGCCGGCGATAAACTGCTTGCAAACTTCATTGAAGTATTCATCGGTTTTGATGATGTGGGAAGCCAGAATGCGCTCCGGGGAAAGATTGAACTGGCCGGTAGCCGCACCCATGGCAAAATTGCCCTCGGGCAAGGATTCTACTGCCTGGTAGACGCCGTTGGCAGCGCCGCCGGCAAAAGCCTGAACGATGACCATACCCTCGCCGTACATCTGCAGAGCCAATTCCTTAGCTTTCGCAATGTCCTGGAAGTCCCCTACGTAGGATTCCACTGCCTCGCCGCCGGCATAATGGGCGCCGGCCTGGAAGCTGTAACGGCACATTTCCAGATCGTTAATACGCATGCCGCCGATCCAGCCTACTTTGTTGACGCCGGCCAGGTGCTCGCTCATCATTACCGCAAAAGCGCCGCCGATAAAACCGGCCTGAGGCTCTTCAAACTGGATGGAGGTACAGTTATCATAGCCGTCTACCGTACCTTTATTCAGGATGTAATGAGTATCGGGGAAGTCTTCCAAAACCTCGGGCATCAGCTCGCTGACGGTGCCGCCCATGATTACCATATCATAGCCTTGTTCGCCAAAGTTTCTGGCATGGATGGCATGGTCGCTGAGCTCGGATACTTCTACCTTCGTCACCGGGATACCTGTATCGGCGGTAAAAGCGTCAACGGCAGCTTTCAGAGCGTCATTAAGGCCATTGTCGCCAAATTTGCCGGCGGCTACCAGACCGATCTTCCACTCCTTATCACCGGCAGCAGGCTCAGTGGCGCTGCCCGCAGGTTCAGTGACTCCCGGTTCTGCCGGTTTAGAACCGCAGGCTCCAAGGGTAAATACCAGCAAAACCATTAAAAGAACCGAAAGCATTTTCTTCATGTTTGTATTACACTCCTTCAATACGTTTTATTCACTGTATTACCTTTATTTGTACTGCTCAAGAAGACTGTCGTGAAGCCCTCCTTCAACTGCGCACTCGCCGTAGAGCGATTGCAGGTAGTTGATCATAAAACGGTGCCTCTCTTCGGCAATAGCTTTGGCCGCAGGCGTATTCATCAGCTCTTTAAGGTGAAGGAGCTTCTCATAAAAATGATTTACCGTACTGGACTTGACGGTTCTATCCTTGTATTCGGCTTTACCCATCATGGTTCGAGGGGGCAAGTCCGGATCAAAAAGCAGATTGCCCAGAGCGGAGCCGGTAGCAAAAGCCCGGGCTACCCCGATGGCCCCTATGGCATCCAAACGGTCGGCATCCTGCACGATCTCGCCCTCCGCCGTCTTCATCGGACTGGGGCTGGCCGTACCTTTAAACGAAAGATCCAGAATAATCTCTTTAACATGTTCAATACCTTGATCCTCAAGACCCAGCGTCTTAAGCCAGGCTGCGGCCGCCCGGGGGCCTGCCGTCTCATCGCCGCCGGCAAACTTCCAGTCTTCAATATCGTGAAGCAAAGCCGCTAACGCCACAATACGCATATCTACCGGTTTCGCGCTGGCCCGGCCCAACTTGAGAGCCATCTGGTAAACCCGCTGAGTATGATGAAAATCATGGCCGGTAGTCTCAGCGCTTTGCAGTTTTTTCATATGGGCAATGGTTTTTTGAACCAGCTTGTCCATTTCGGGATCGTACTGGACGCCGGCTTGCGCCCCTGCCTGACCGGCGGCGCTGTTTTCTGCAGCTTGCTTCGCTCCTTCTTCGAGGGCAAAATCCATCCGCTGATGCTGCCGCAAAAACCGCAGTCCCTCCTGCCGGAAGGGCGGCGCCAAAAGGCCGTGATGCATTAAATAGAGGCAATCCTTGATATGCTGGGGATAGCCTTTAATCTTCTCAAAACCGGCGTGAACGGAAGAACCATTTAAGGTACAATCATGGAAAATAATCCGTACTCCCTGGGCATAAAGGCTTTCCAGAAGCGCTAAATCCGCCACCATATCGGAGGTATAAAAGAGCTTTTCGGCAATGACCAGGCCGCAACTAAATTTACCGGGCACATGATTGGTTTTGACCCAACGGGCGGTAATGCCGCCGCAGAGGTCAAAAACCTGGTTTTCTTCCGGCGCAACGACATGAAAAAAATCCTCCGGACTGCTTGTCCCCGGCTGATCCGAGGTCAATCCCGCAGAAAGATAATTGTCCCACAGCGGCTGGCGCAGGGGAGCAGGCACAATCAGCTCTATAGGCTGATTGGTGAAATATTTCGTATAAAGGGCTAATGGCTCCAATCCGCCGGCGTGATCAAAGTGAATATGGCTGAGAAAAACCCGCCGGATGTCGTTTACCGACAGCCCCAGAGAGTTTAAGCTTTCCCAGGCCGTGATGCCGCAGTCAATCAGAGCTTTTTCCCCGCCGGCCTCCAGCAGAGCGTTATTATTATATACACCAGGCGAAAAGCCGTTTCCTACACCTAACATAGTGATATGCATGACTATCCCTCCCTGCAAGCGTATAGTATCCTATAGGCGGCCCCAGGCGATAGGACATATGTCCCGTTTTAGGTAAAAATCGAGTAAAATCGGCAGGGCAAGAACATGTCAGCTATAGCTGACATGTTCTTTTCTTCAGCCTGCTCCCCTGCAACATTGCTTTACTGATAGACTGCCAGCTTCTTCAGCTCTGCGGCGTCCATTACCTGCAGCCGGCCCCGGCCCGTCCGCAGCACCATGCCTTCCTTTTCCATTTCCCCAAGGAGCCGCCCCAAATGCCGCGGGGTGATGCCAAAATGCTCCGCCAGCTTGTTTTTATGATAGAGCAGCTCACCGTCCCCTTGATCCAGGAAATAGCGGGCCAGGCGGTTTTTAGCCGGATAGAGCAAAGTAAAGGAATAACTGGTGGAAGAGCGAAAGAGCTTTTCAATAGTGCTGCTGCAAGCCAATTTGTAAAAAGCCACATTGTTCTCCAAATATTGCTCCGTCAAGGTCATCGGGATAGCAATAAGGGTAACGGCGGTTTCGGCCACTACATTATGAAGGGTATCTCTTTTCAAGAGTATTTCAATATCCCCAAAAAGGCTGGGAGGCTCCTCCACCGCAATGCTGATCATTTTGCCGGCCTCCGATACGGAAAAAACCCGCAGCTTGCCTACTGCTAAAATAGTGAAATGATTTACCGGCTCGCCGCTGCGCATCACCATCTCGCCTTTTTCATAATGAAACAGGCTGGCCCCTTTCTCCACCTCCGTCACAAAAATATCCTTTAGCTTATATTTATCGATATAAGACTTCAATTTTATGGCGTCTCTTTCACTTCTCATGGTTTGATCCCGCCTCCGGTCTTTAAGCGCTCAGAAGGACATATGTCCTTTTTTTCAGTATACAAAATGCGTTATGGTAATGCTAGTGAAATTTTGCCCCAAAAAGGCAAATAAATGATTGAGAAAAGCAGGTGGCCATCATGGAATCGATTATCGACGACCGGAGTCTGGCAGAGGTTGGCCAGCAAAGAATGGGCTGGTTCAGAGAGCAGATGCCCTTAATTACCGCCATCAAAAAAACCTTCGAAAAAGAAAAGCCTTTTCAAAACCTGAATATCGCCATCTGCCTCCATGTAGAGCCAAAAACCGCCTATTGGATCGAAGCCCTTTTAGCCGGCGGCGCCAGGCATATTTTCCTTGTGGGCTGCCTGGGCACCACCAAGCCGGATACCGCCGCTTTTTTGGCTGCCAAAGGACAGGTTACCGTCCTGGCCAAAGAAAAAGATACCATGGAGGATCATCAGCGCTATCTGGAAATGGTCATGACCGAAAAGCCTCAGCTATTTCTGGACAACGGCGCCAGCCTGATCCTGGCCTACCACCAGCGGGAACGGGATTGGCTGCCTTTAGGCGCCAATGAGGAAACCCGTACTGGCCGGCTGCTAATTGACGATTCCGGTTATAGTCTTAAGTTTCCCGTTATCGTCATTGACGATTCCCCTTTAAAAAAGTTGCTGGAAAATGCCGTAGGCGTCGGCCAGTCTGTGTTGGACGGGCTGATGCGCTCCACCAGCCTGCTTTTGGGCGGCAAACGCATTCTGGTCATCGGCTACGGCTACTGCGGCAGCGGCACCGCCGGCAAGCTGCGGGCCATGGGCGCCCACACCAGCGTCTACGATATCGACCCCGTTTATCTGCTGAAAGCCAAGGCTGACGGCCACCGGGTCAGCGAAGAACTGCCCGCTCTGATTGCCGAAGCCGATATCATCATTACCTTAACCGGCCGCTTCAATATCCTGACGGCAGAGCATATTCCTCATTTTAAGGACGGCGTCATTCTGGCCAATGCCGGCCACTTCGGCTTCGAGATCGACGTCCCCGGCCTTACGGCCCGGGCTGCCTCTATTGAGACCGTAGGCAAGGGCAAGCAAATGCTGACTTTCCAGGATAAGCGCGTCTTCTTATTGGAAGAGGCCAATCCTCTCAACTTGTCTGCCGGCGACGGCAACCCCATTGAGATCATGGATTTAGGCCTCTCCCTTCAGGCTTTATGCGGCGCCCGTATCGCTACGGACCGCAGCCAACTGATAACCGGCGTCCAGCCGGTGCCCCGGGATATCGATTGCCTGGTCAGCCGCCAAATGATCAATAGCTAATTTTGCCGCTATAGCAACGGAGGCCCGCATGAACCTTAGGTTTTGCGAGCCTCCTTCTTTTTTTCTATATTTTTTGATTGGTTTTGAGCCCCTCCAGCAGCAGTTTAAAATGAGCCGTTGCCTGCTCCTTAAGGTCAAAGCCGGGATAGCGGATACACCATTCGTAACTGACACCCCGGATGGCCATGACCAGGTGCCGGGCAATTTCATCCACCGGCAGACTGTTTTTAAATTTCCCTTGACGGATTCCTTTATTCAATACATCTTGAAACAATAGATAAAATTCCCGGCCATAGCCCTTGACCGCTTCAGTGTCCACGGTTCCTGCCAACAGCATCTGATAAACCTTTTTCATATTTTCATAGCCGATTGTGCCGGTGAGCACATCGGCTATTTTTGCAATTAGGGCGAGGAACACCTCGTCAGCAGGCATATGGTCCGGAAGCGCTTCCAAAAAAGACTTATAATCCATATCGGCTTGAGCGGCGTAATCGGCAATGATCAGAGCAATAAGCGCATCCTTCGATTCAAAGTGCACATGGAAGGCGCCTTTGGTGATACCGGCGGCATCGGTAATATCCTCAACTCCTACAGAGGCAAAGTCCTTTTCTATAAAAAGACTCCGGGCACTATCATATAGTTTTTTTCTGGTTTCCGCCGCCTGCTCCTTTTTCTTGTTTGGCCTTTTTATTCTCATTCGCTTGTCCCTCCTATTGAACTCTTTTTCTGGGTATAGTACAATATTATATAATAGTAACCACGGTTAGTGAATTCGGCCAGTAATCCCGGTTGCCCTATTTGCACTATAACACCCGCAAGCTCTAAATTCAAGTTACTGTAGGGATAATGCCGGCCAAGGCTACAAGCCGCTTAAAGAACGGAGGGAAAAAATATGAGTAAAAACAAAAGGTTGAAAAAGCTCACGTCCTTAATACTATCTATGGCAATGATTATAGGCGTACTGCCTGGTGCACTGGCAGCTCAAGAATTACCAACAGAAAAACATCCGGCATTTCATGAAACCGGGCCGGCGCCGCTGGAAATGCAGTCCGACTTGCTGGGCTCAGGCGCCGCCTCATTTGTTCTGAAAAACCTGGCTGCCGGCGCCTTGACCTCCCTTGGAGAATATGGCATGGATCAAGCCCTGGAGGCAATATTCGGCCCGCAAACCGGCGAGGTCATCCTCGCTTTCGAAGAAATTAAAGATGAAATCCGGGGGCTCAAGGCTCAGATTGAAAACCTCAGCGCCAAGCTGGATCTGGTCTCCCTGAAAAACGACCTGAACACCTACGCTGCCTTCATGAACAACTACTCCGGCGTATACGAAAAATTCTGTGTCAGCCGTGATTATTATGCCAAGGACGCCAAGCAGACAAAGCTTTTCCTGACCAATCTCTATTCCGTCAAGGATCTCAACTATCTGGTGGAGGGTAAAAGCGTCATCGGCGCCACTTTGGCTCTGGGCAACCGTCTGACCATGCCCTTTGCGGGAAATTACAATGCTTTTGGCGCCTTTGACAAGCTGGATCGGTTTACCCACCGTTGGGAACATCAGGGCTATGCCCAAAGGAAGGCTTTCAGGAACAGCGCTATCTATACTTATGCCCTGTTTTCTTCCATGAGCCAACTGGCCTGCCAAACAGTCATTGACAGTAATCCCGGCAATGATGAAAATTCCATAAACCTGCGGCTGGAGGCCGCAGGCTGGCTCCAGCTCCTCAAGGAAAATGCCGTGAAGGTCAACGAAATGAACCAGCGCTGCTCCGTCATCGAGCACCCCGACTTACGCATCTATCGGGATACTAAAAAGGGGACCGACCTTTATGTGTTCTATAAAAAAGTAGAAAAAAGCTATATGTACACCCCAAAGGACCCTGAATGGGGTTGGTATACCTCCAAATGGAGTTCTTTTTATTCGGAAAAGCTGATCTTCCCTATGGCCAGAACCCTGAAATTCAATGAAAATGACGACGGTCCCCACAGCACGTTATTCCATTCTCAGCAACCCGCTATAACGATGTATCAAGCGATCTACAAGGACTACCAGGCGGATAACGGAGGCAAAGCGGTAGACCTGCATGATATATTTTTCGGCGCAAACAACGGCGCCTTTACCCGCCCCGCCGGTGTGCCGGCAAAGGCAAGCTTTGCCACCCACGTGTACCGGTGGCAGGAGTCGCCTTACCGGGCGCCGCGATGCACCTGGACGGCTACTGTGGTCAACCATCAGGCTCAGACCCAAAGCCTCACTTTGATCGATGCCCAGTTTCATCCAAATCGCGATTTGTATACGGTCAACAGCCATCTTGACGCCTCCTTTTACAGCCCCATATATTATTACGGTGCGGTAGCCCAGGGAAAGCTGATGCTGCCGCCGGAAGAGGAATCGGTCCCCGAACCTGCCGACAGGATCAGCGGCATGGCCGGCTTCTATGAGCTGCCCTATGCCGGGGCGGTTACCCTTTCGGTGGCGGAGAAAACCGGCTATACCTGTCAGTGGCATGTGAATACCGGCCACGGCAGCGTCTATGAAGCTATTTATGGCGAAACCGGCACCAGTTATACCCTCCCTGTCCTGGCTGCCCATATGAACGGTTATCAGTATGTCTGTACCTTTAGTAAAGATGAGCCCCCGGCAGATCCTTCGGCAGCTCCCTGGTCAGACTATTCCTATACCGCTCCCTCTACTCTCCGATTGGTTGGTGATGATGTGGCTGTTCCTGATATAGTCCATGAAGTAAGCAATGCCGCTGAGCTGGAAGCCGCCCTGGAGCGGGTAAGCGCAGGAGACTGGAGTGGCCATACTTTAAAGCTGGCGGCGGCCATCCGCTATCCCCTGCCCATTACACTCTTTGACCGCTCCCTTATCATTGATTTAAACGGATATAATCTGACGGTAGCACCTGAAGCAACGGCTGATCCCAACATTGACCCCCTGGGCAGCGCACCGGCCATTGCCGCTGTTTATGCGGGCAGCAACAGCTCTTTGGCGGTTATCGGCAGCACAGCAGAAGGCGCTTTGAATGTAGTGGCAGGCCAGGGTATAGCCTACGGCATTTATGCCACGGAAGAAAGCGCTGTCCAGGTAAGCGCCGTTGCAGCAGGGGGCGGCGGCACTGCCGTCCAGGTGTCAAATAACGGTCAGGCGATGATAACAGGCGATTTGCAGGCGAATGGGCAGCAGGCCCTGGGCGCAAGTTGTGTTGACGGCGGCAGCATCAGTATCAAGGGCGGGGCAACCATAGCCGGAGCCGGTTCTGCCGCAGCTTATATTGCCTCTTCCAACAATATGAGCTCCGGAATCAGCATCGGCGGCAATGTGACGGTCTCCGGCCCGGGCAGCCGGGGAGCTTATCTGGATGGAGAAAACACAGCCCTTACAGTAGGCGGCAGCGTTAATGTAATTGGCGGCAGCGGAATTGCCGCCGGTCAGGGTAAAGCGGCCATCCATGGCGGGATCAGCGCTGCCGGCTATGCTGTAAATGCCTGGGATAGGGCCTCTGTTTATGTACGCGGGAACATCCTTGCCGCAGGCGGAGAGACCGTGGCTGTATCGTCTTACGGAGCAGGCTTGCAGATAGACGGCAATGTGACTGCTTCAGGGCGGAACAGCACAGGAATTCTGGCAGAATCATGGACGCTTGCAGAGCCGGCTCTAGGCACCCAGGCTACTGTTGGCGGCACCATCAGCGCTCCCATTCCCCTGCGCATCGGAAACCGTCCGGCAGCGGAAAACCAGCACGGCGAACTGCCGGCCAAGCCCGGCTATTACACATTTACAGACGGCACAAACACAGTATGGGCAAAGCCCGGCTCTTTTGTATTCCTTACAGGCGATAGCTCCGATAAGGGCGATGATGGCGGCTCTTCCCCCGGCGGTAATACGCCGGCTGCCGCTATAGGGGCAACCAGCCCCGGCCAGCCGGCAACGGCAACGGTTTTGATTGCAGCCCAAACTGCAACCAGAGACACAGCAGGTTCAACAGGAAGTATGGCAATTGCATCCGTTCCCGATCAAGCCGTCAATGATGCCATTGCCAAAGCCCGGGCAGAAGCCGGCCTAGCGGGTAAAACTGCAGAAGGCATTGCTTTGGCGCTGAATATCACTATGCCGGCGGGTGCAACCTCCCTGACAACAACCCTAAGCCAAAAGGCCTTAATCGATTTGATCAATGCCCAAGTAACCAGCCTCCGCATCAACGGAGGACCGGTAGCCTTAAGCTTTGATTTAAACGCTCTCAGAGAGATCCGGGAGCAGAGCGATGGCAATATCAGCATCACCATAACCCCGGCCACAGGGCTTACCCCCCAGTCTCAGTCTCTCATCGGAAACAGGCCGGCCTATGCCATCACCATCAGCAGCCCTGGAGAGGGTAGCCACACCAATGTAAGCAGCCTTGGCGACGGTCAGGCAACCCTGGCCATCCCTTATATTCCTTCAGGAAATGAGGCCGCAGGCTATCTGTTTGGCGTATATGTGAATGACAACGGTGATGCAGCTCCCATTCCCGGCTCCGCCTATGATCCCGGCAGCAGGAACATTCTCATCCCCGCCAGCCATTTCTCTGTCTACGGCGTAGGCTACATCCCTCCGGCGGCAAAGTTCATTGATATCGGCAGCCACTGGGCAAAGGATTCCATTGACTATACGGTAGGACGGGGCCTCCTTGCCGGCACATCCGGCAACACCTTCACTCCTGATCTTCCGGTGACTCTCGGCATGCTGGCGGCAGTTCTGGGCCGGCTGGCCCAGGTAGATACCAGTCGTTACACCGGCGACAGCTTCCCTGATCTCGAAGGGGGCAATGCTTTTCGCCTCTACATAGAATGGGCTTCCGCGAAAGGCATTGTCCAAAGCAGCAGCCCAGGCATCAACGCCAGCCTGCTCTCGCCTGACCGCAGCGTCAGCCGGGAGGAAACCGCTCTGATTCTACAGAACTTCGCCCAGGCCGCCGGCTACAAACTGCCTGTACTTTACCAGACCGCTGCCTACGCTGACGAAAGTAGTATAGGCAGCATTTATCAAGAAGCAGTCAAGACTATGCAGCAGGCCGGCCTCATGATGGGCCAACAGGCCAACAGCTTCAACCCCAAGGCCCAGGTCACCCGGGCAGAGGTGGCAGCTATACTCCACCGCTACATTAAGTTAACCATCGATCCTGCCACCGCCCAGGGCTGGGCCCTGCAGGACGACGGCCGGTATTTCTAAAAAGCGTTCATTCAGCTTTCACAAGTTCTTCACGCGTCTTTCCTTCTGCCGTCATAAATTTGGTATACAATGGCGTTGTAGTCAGCAGTAAAAAAAACGGTAAAGAAAAGGAGTGATCGTGATGAACAAGAAAAGTGGACTGGCTGCTGTGCTGGTTTTAGGGATTATGGCAGGGGGCGGCGGCGGGGCTTACGCTGCCTCCGAAGCGGCGGCAGATACAAAGCCTGCTGTCACCCAACAGCAATACAGCCGGGAAATAACAGGAAATAGGAAGCAGGCTTTACCCGATCTGGATGAGTTGATTTCTGCCGGCGCTATCGACCAGGCAACCGTTGACCGGCTCACCGAGTTCATGAAGCAGCAAGCTGCCGATCATAAGGCGGAAATGGACCAGGTGAAAGCCATGACCGCCGAAGAACGGCAAGCATATTTTAAAAGTAACAAGGATGCGAGAAAGGCCGGTTTCTTAGCCGAAGCAGTAGAAGCCGGCATCATTACCCAAGCCCAGGCAGAGGCCATTCAAAAACTGTTGCCTCAAAAGCCGGATGTTGGCGGCAAAGGGATGGCTGTTCACCGGCAGGAAAAACCCTTTGATTTAAGCAAACAAATTTCTGACGGCGCCATCGATCAGGCAACTGCCGACCGGCTTACCGAGTTTATGAAGCAGCAAGCTGCCAGCCGCAAGACGGAAATGGACGAGATAAAAGCTATGACCGCCGAAGAACGGCAGACACATTTTAAAAGCAACAAGGATGCGGGAAAAGCCGGTTTCTTGTCTGAGGCCGTAGAAGCCGGCATTATCACCCAGGCCCAAGCAGAGGCCATTCAAGAAGGCATGAAAAAACCTGACTCTAAGCCCCTTACATAGAACATAACAGAAATCCTGGCTGCAAAAGCCTTGATTGCAATGCCTTGGCTGCGGAACCCCCTGACTGCAAAGCCTTGATTGCAGAAACCTTGACTGAAAAACTCAGCGAACTTAAAAACCCCTTGCTATTCTGATCAACACTCAGAGTAGCAAGGGGTTTTGTTATGATTTTATTTTTCTTTTATATTTTTCAAATGCTCTCTTCCAGCATATATGCCGTCTTTTCCAAAAAAGCTAAACGGGTTTTGCCGCTTTCCAACAGCTTATAGCTATGGTAGATAAGCATTTCTCCTGTTGCCGCCGGATAGCTGGCTTTTTTCAGCTTCTCCATCATTTTAACGGGATCGCCTATCATAAGGGATAAGCTCTTGATTTGCCTGCGGATAACCTCCAGCAGAAACTTATTTTCCTTCTTTTCTTCTTCCATAGCCTTGCCCCCGCCAACTTTAACGGCCGAGGCTGCCTCTGCCGCCGGAATATCTGCCGGCATATGGGGAAACAACTGACGAACCATGCCTTTTGGAGACAGCCAGGTGACTTGGGGATTAAAATCAGGGCAGCCTTGCGCTTCTGTCCAGGCATAAGCTGCCTCAGCGCTTACCGGCTGGATATCAAAAGCAAACAAAACCCGGCAATAGCGATCCGGAAAGTCGGCGGCGGCTTCCTCGGACCATAAAGGCCCCGGTGCATAGCGTACTGCAGTCCACTCCCCGCTTTCTACCAGGGACAGCCGGGGATCCTCGTCATAGCACACCGGCACATATACGGCAGTGTCCTGAGGCGAATGCAGCCAGGCTGCCCGGCAGGAATCCCGGTCCACAATAAAAGGCCCTTCGCCGAGAATCTCCAGATCATTGGTGGTATGAAGAACTCTCTTCGTAAATTCAAAAATATCCTCAGTCAAGGCTTGCGCCCCCCTGCCTGCTGACAAATCCAGAATACAGGCTTGGCGGCAGGAATCCAGTCGGTTTAGCTGATTAGGGGTCTTGATATCACTGCCGATACCCACAGCTTTTACCTGTATCCCCTCCTGCCTGGCTTGCCGGCCGGCGGCCACCAGCAATCTTTTTGCTCCCCAACTGCCCTCAGCTTCCCTGCCCTGGCGCTGGTAGTAATCGATCAGACAAGTCTGGGGCAGCTTGTAGCCTCTGATATTGCTCTGAGGAAATACCGTATCCAATGGCAGCCCGCCGGACCAAAAATAACCCTTCAAGTCATTTCTCTGCTGAAAATCAGGGACGTCCGGTACCCGGATCACTTGAGCATCATTGTTAATACCGTCATAATTATGCCATTCACCCGCAAAAGGGTTGATCACCAGATCATCGGTAAGGCTGCGGAAAAACGCCAAACTGCGGCTGGCTGTCCGCAGCTTCAGTTCCATCTTCTGGCTTTCACTGCTAAAGCTATCCTCCTGCAGACTGGGATTCATGCCGCTGAGAATCATATCCTCCCTGGCTACCGGCATTCTCAGATCACCGGCAACCAGCCAAAGCCCTTTCACTTCCCGGACAAATTCCGCCTCTTCCAGCCTCGCCTCCACTGCCGCCTGATGGTAATAGCTGTGGAATGTGGAGGAGGTATTGCATTCGCCGTCGGTGATAAAAACCACCATTTTGTGGGCATTGGCAGGAGCCCCTTTCAAAAGACGGCTGGCCAGCAACAACCCGCTTTCCCCATTGGTGTTTTCGAAACGGCTGACATTGCGGACCATTTCCCTGAATTCCTGAGGATCTTTATAAAAGAACAAAGCTTTATCTTCCACCGTCCCAAATTTGGCAAAGGCTGCCGCCGCTTCTCTGGGATCGTCACTATTGGCGCCGATATAATGATCCTGCACTTTTTCCAGGCCGCCGGCAGAAATCCAACAGGGATGGGGATTCAGTAAACCTTTCACCTCGTCTTTTCCTGCTGCGGCGGCAGAGACGTGAACCCTGGCCCCATTGCCGAAAGAAACCAAAGCATAATTTTTTTCTAAAAAAGCATATGGGGAGGAGGACAGTTTTTCTAAATATTCTTCCACAGCCTCCTGAACAACCTGAAACCTGGCGGTACCTTTACCGCTGCCTTCCCTGAAAGCCATAGAGGGGGTAGCATCCAGAACAAAAACAATATACAAGGGAGCCGACTGATATACGGATTCCCCCTCTACTTCCAGGGTCACCGTATATTTGAGGGGCTCCCTGTTTTTCGGTTTTATGGATTTTGCAATAGTTAACGGCATGTCGATCCTCCCTTTCCGGTTATATCAATTACCCCACTATATGCCGGCAAAGGAAAGAGTGTTAACAAGAGTTAAGTTTTTTTAATCCGCTGCTCTGTTATCGTATAGTGTAAATTTGGTCTACCCCTGAAGCTCTGTAAGATTAACTAATTGAATGATCAATGCCTGGGTTTCCAACCGGCAGCAAAGCTCGGAGCAGAGCGTTCATCTCATCAAATTTCTTTGCTCGAATTTGTATGCGTTTACCAAGGCGAACTGCGAGACTGAAAGCAAAATCCTTGCATGCAGCCTCATCGTATAATTGAATAGTACTTAGGTGCATTACTTCAATCCCGTGCCTATCAAGAATTGCAGATCGTATGGCATCTTTGCCTTGCTCTGCCGGGCGGCTGTGAAAAGCGAAGCTTTCGTACTCTACGGCTAATTTTGCTGATTTATAATATAGGTCGGCAAAGCAGCATTTTTGTCCAAGACGCTTTCTTGCTTCGTCATTGAGTCTGATCTCTTGGTTGAAGACGCCTCCATTAAGACCGTAGCCCCCTAAAGCATTGGGCAAAGTCAAAATCATATAGACCAGCGATTCCATGACCGATGCAGAACCATTCTCTATATATTTTACCGCTCGTAATGCGTTTACATGTCCATAGTGGCCCGGGGTTTTTGCAAGAAAGGCCGCAAGTTTTCTTTTTGTCGTAATTGCCTGGGAGGCTTTGCCCGGTGGGTGGGAACAAAGCTGCAAACCAAGCAAAATCAGCCTACGGATATCTAATTTTCCGGCAAGCTGAAGAAAGACCAATTCAGGGGAAGCAATCAGCTTACCGTTTACCGGTACCACTGCACCGCCAGGCAGAGTGATTTCGCAGGAATGAATTATTTGATTCTCCCCTTGTTTCATTCGCCTTTCACCCCGGGATTGAGAAACAGTAAGATGAACCGCTTCCGTCTTAGGAATCTCAGAACCGAGTATAACTTCAATATATGGGACTGCCCAATATTTTGCCGCAGAAAAATGACTCAAATACTGTTTCATATAAAAATTATACTATAGTACGAGAAAAAATCAAGAAAATTATCCCATATAATATAATTTTATCCAATTTATGAGGTGAACGGGCTTGCCAACAAAAGCTTGGGTAAAGTTTTTCGCCTTTCCTGACTGGATTTAGCTTAGTTAGTTAGCAACTTTGGATTTTACCTGTTTTTCGTTTCCAGATGCACAAAAATCGAGGTTGTGCGATGATTTTTCCATCTAGCGCCCTCTTTTGGGGGGTAGTTTGCTCAAAAATCGAGGTTGTGTATCAGTTTTTCCCTCGAATTACTAAAATACACCCTATATTTTCCACACAAGTTCGATTTTTGTGCAGTTACCTCCAAAATCTAAGCCAAATTAGGTGCAAACCGTAACACAAGTTCGATTTTTGTGCAGTTGACCGCAAAAAACCGCTGATTGCTTCCGCTCCTGCCATCGCTGCTGCCGCCGCCGTCACTGCCGTCGCCGCCGGCCGGCCACTTATCCTTTAGCCGGGCCGCTGCCGGTGGAGCCAAAACCGCCGCTGCCCCGCTCCGTATCTTCCAGGCTATCCGCCGGCGTAAGCTCCGTAGGCCAAACCCGGCCGATCACCATCTGGGCTATCTTCATGGCCTTTTTGACCTCAAAGTCTTGTTTACCGTGATTGATCATGATTACCCCAATCTCTCCCCGATAGCCGGCGTCAATGGTCCCCGGCGTATTGAGCAGCGTAATCTGGTTTTTCAGCGCCAGGCCGCTTCTGGGCCTGATCTGGGCTTCCGTCATGGGCGGCAGGCCCAGGGCAATGCCCGTAGGCACCAGCCGGCTTTCCCCCGGTGGAATCACTACCCCTTCCTGAGCAAATAAATCATAGCCCGCATCATCCTCATGGGCCTTTTCCGGCAGTATGGCGTCTTCCTTTAATTTTAGCACTCTAATTTCGAATCTCTCCATGACTATCCCTACCTATTCTTTCTGCATGTTTGCTTTTCTTGCTGCATGTTGCTCTTCCTTGCTGCATGTTTGCCTTTTATTCTATCATCATTTTTTTTTAATAGCCAGGAGATAAAGCCCTGTGATTATAAGATTTATGGTATAATAAGAAAATATGCCAGTGCTGCAAAACACCGCATCTCTTGCAGGTGCATGGATGAAATAAATAAAGGAAGGACGAAGCGTTATATGGAGCTATACCCTAAAACCGTTGCCGATATTTTTGGCTCCCTAGTTTTTGACGACAATTCCATGAGGGAGCGTTTACCCAAGCACATCTACAGCTCTCTCCAAAAAACCCGCCGCTTGGGTCTGCCCCTGGAGCCGGAAGTGGCTGATGTGGTGGCAAACGCCATGAAGGACTGGGCTCTGGAAAAAGGCGCTACCCATTATACTCACTGGTTCCAGCCCATGACCAATGTGACTGCCGAGAAGCATGACGCCTTTATCAGCCAGGTAGAAGAAGGCAAAGTGGTGATGGAGTTTTCCGGCAAGGAGTTGATCAAAGGCGAGCCTGATGCTTCCTCATTTCCCGCCGGCGGTATGCGCAGCACCTTTGAGGCCCGGGGCTATACGGCCTGGGACCCCACTTCCTTTGCCTTTATCAAAGACAATACTCTTTGCATCCCTACGGCTTTCTGCTCTTACGGGGGCCAAACCCTTGATAAAAAAACACCCCTTTTGCGCTCCATGGAGGCGGTAAATATTCAGGCTCTGCGGATTTTGCGGCTTTTCGGCAATACTACCGCCACCCGGGTCAACACCACCATCGGGCCGGAGCAAGAGTATTTTCTCATCGACCGGGAGCTATATAATAAACGGAAAGACCTGCGCTTTACCGGCCGCACCCTTTTTGGCGCCTCCACCCCCAAAAACCAGGAAACTGCCGCCCACTATTTTGGCGCCATCCGCCCCCGGGTGGCGAAGTTTATGCGGGATCTGGACGAAGAGCTATGGAAACTGGGTATCACCGCCAAGACGGAGCATAATGAAACCGCTCCCGCCCAGCACGAATTAGCCCCGATTTTCACCAACGCCAACGTAGCTACAGATCATAACCAGCTCACCATGGAGTATTTGCGGAAAGTAGCCGAACGCCATGGCCTTACCTGTTTGCTTCATGAAAAACCCTTTGCCAATATTAACGGTTCCGGCAAGCACAATAACTGGTCATTAGCCACCGACGACGGCCAAAACCTGCTGGAGCCCGGGGACTCGCCGGCGGAAAACGCCCAGTTTCTCCTGTTCCTCTGCGCCATCATCAAAGCCGTAGACGACTACAGCGGCCTCTTGCGCACCTCCGTGGCCACCGCCGGCAACGACCACCGCCTGGGCGGCCATGAGGCTCCTCCCGCCATTATCTCTGTTTTCCTGGGCGATGAGCTGACAGAGGTGCTTCAGTCCGTCGAAACCGGCAGCGCCTGCAACGCCAAGAAAGGTGATTGCCTGGAAATCGGTGTTTCCAGCCTGCCCAAATTACCCAAGGATACCACGGACCGCAACCGGACCTCTCCTTTTGCCTTTACCGGCAATAAATTTGAATTCCGTATGACCGGCTCCAGCGCATCCATTGCCGGCGTCAATTTCGTCATGAACGCCATCATCGCTGAGACGCTGTGCCAGTTTGCCGACGAGCTGGAAAAGGCCGCCGATTTCCGGCAAAGCCTGCAGCAGCTCATCAAAGAAACCGTCATCCGCCACAAAAGAATCCTCTTCAACGGCAACAACTACTCCGAGGAGTGGCGGGAAGAAGCCAAAGGCCGGGGGTTGCCCAACTACCCCTCGGCAGTAGATGCTCTTCCCCATTTTGTGGATCAGGAAAACATCGACGTCTTTGTCAAGCACAAAATCTTTACGGAAGAAGAACTGCGCTTCCGCCTGGATATTCTGTTGGATATCTACTCCCGTACTATTTCTGTGGAATCCTTAACCATGCTTGACATGGCCCGGCAAGAGATTCTGCCGGCGGCCCTGGCTTTTAGCAAAATGATCAGCGAAGGCCTTCAGAGCAAAAAATCTACCGGCCTGACTCTGGACCTCACCTACGACAACGGCCTGCTAATTAACCTCTGCCGGGAGACGGGCCTGCTCTATTCGGCACTGGAGCGTCTGGAGGAAGCCCATCATAAAGCTGCTGTCATCCAGGACCCCCTGTTGCAGGCTAAAGCCTGGCGGGAGTTGGTGATCCCTGCCATGGACGAAGTAAGAGCCCCGGCGGACCGGCTGGAAACCATGGTGGGCAAAGAATATTGGCCCTTCCCCACTTATGCGGACCTATTATTCAGCGTCTAAGCTGCCCAGCCGCCGGGGTTGCCATTCTAATCAAGGGCAAGAACAACCAAAGAACAAACCAAAGAACAAGAACAAAAAAATCCTGCCGTCGCCTTCGACAGCAGGGTTTTTCTTTTTGCTTTTTTCTCACCAGTATTAAACACAAGGCTTCCTTACCGCCGGTAATCAACCAACGGCACATTGACCACTATGCAGCTTTCACTCCAGCTCCTCCGCTTCAGGCGGCGTACCACATTCGACGCTTCCAGGCCAACACCCATAAAACAGCTCATTTACCTTTCGGATATCCGGTAATACGCATTTGGCATAATCCCACTATGCCGTTTCTCTTATCTTTCTCTCCATACTTAGGCCAACCCATTGTAGGCGACGCTTTCCTACTATGCCCATCATAGCAGACCAGCCGAAGGAAGCTTTGCTACTCTACCCCAAGCGAAGACCAGATTAGCCGGGGCGTGGAAATTTTGGGGGCTCTCTCCCGGGAAATGATTGCCTAAACAAAACCTATACCTTTTCATTATAAAAGATGCCTTCTCTGACCTTTTACAAAGTCATTCAAAGGCATCTTTTTCTATTCCCTATTTTCTCTTAACCCGCTCTTTTTAGTTTGCCTTTAGTCAACAATAGTAGTGATTTCCTCGTTACTGGTCTTGCCTTTACCCTGAATTTCCGGTACCGGACGCTGGCTGTTTTTGGGCTTCTTCTCATTGGATTCCGGTCTTTTCATACCTTCTTTTGCCATGGTATCATCTCCCGCTTTCTTATTATTCGGTCTGCCTTATTTTTTGCAGAAAAATAAGACTTTATACATGGCAGCAACTTACATTTTCGAGCCGCTAGCAATGGGATTTATTGCTTTTTCGGAAATCCAGCCAGCGCCTCGATGATTTAGAGTTCCCCCACCGTACAAAAATTGTGTTTGTAGGTGAAATGCAGGGGAAGTATTCCCTCACAATCGAAGAAATTGCACAAAAATGGCTTGGGCTTGGCTAAAATGGATCTGAATTTGGCTAAAATAAGCTTTGGCAACTTCTGCAATTTACCCACAAACGTAAAAATTGTACAGGCCGAACCCGGAAAACGCATACAAACGTAAAAATTGTACAGAATCGGTTTGTAGATACCCCCTGGGGTAATGGAAGGCAGGAAAATAAGGAAAAAGACAAGGTGTGGCTGTATCTAGTGATAGGGAAGTCTTTATCAGTATGGTTTTACTGACATTTTAACTTGCTCCGTATTTGCTAAATTGACCAAAACAGAAAAAAGCAGGTGCCCCTTACGTCTTTTATGAAGCCGTTGTGAGACACCTGCTTTCTTTTCGTTCCTTGCTTGTACTGCAGACTTTAGCGGTTAATCTGAGGTGCTTTACGTTTGAAGGCGTTGACAATCCATAATAAGACGACGGCGCCAACTATTGCTACGCCTAAGCTCCAAAGGTTAAATCCCGTTATGCCGTAACCGCCGATCAGGTTCATTACCAGGCCGCCGAGAAAACCACCTATAATGCCTACCAAAATATTCATACCGGCGCCCATTTCGTGATTTTTACCGGTGATCATGCTGGCAATCCAGCCGGCTAACGCCCCGATAACAATCCAACCAATAATACCCATGTTTTCACCTCCTCGCCCTTAATATTCCACGTTGCTCAGGAAATTATGACCGTTTATCAAAAAAAATAAAAATTTTTCATTTTAAAATATACAAAACCGCCAAAACGATATGCTTACATATCAATTTTGGCGGCGGGGAGAGGCGGGTAAGGCAGCACAAATTCTGAACAATATTTGTTTTATTTGATTATCAACGGTGCAAACCTACCAATAATCGACTTTATGACAATGCAGCCAGCAACTACAAGAAGCGCAATTTGGGGGTCATAAAGGATAGGAATTTTCCATTTGAATATTTGTGTTGCTGTTGTAAGTAATGCGATCGTCCCAAAGATGTACCCCATAATGGTGAGCGGGTGAGCAGGTGCATTGCTGATAAATTTGCCGATTGTTGGCATAATCATGCACATTGCAAATCCGATTGCACCTAACGTAATAACAGCTGATCTCGGCCCGTTGATAAATAATATTTGCTTGCCGGATAATCCTGCATAAACAACCAGACCGCTAATCAACCACTCTGCTGCTAATAACTCAATTCCTTTCATTGTTTATCGCTCCTTAAATAGGTTTTATTGAATGTTGTAATATGTTTTTCTAAAAAAGATAATGCTTCTTCATACTTGTCGGGCTGATTGTCGTATTTGGATAACAGCAAATACAAAGGGGAATAAAACTGCAAGGCCATTACCATTGGGTCAGCATCAACATAAACCCCAGTATTTATTAAATCAGTGAACAGGCCTGATATATAATCTAAGCCCTTGTCTATTATTAATTCCCTAAAAAACTTGCTTGCCTCCGAAGTCCTATACTGTTCCATTGTCAACATTCTACGCAACTGCGAACCATACTCTGTTTTAAGATAGAACTGAAACATTGTAAAGCTAATACGGAATAATTCCTCTCTTACATCATTTTCTCCTGAGAGAATGTTGGCCATGCTTTCAGGGGGAATAAAAGTAGAAACTTCCTCTTGATAACGACGCTCTATGTCTTTGAGAATTGAATCAAAAATGTCTTGCTTTCCGCTATAATGCTTGTAAAGGGCGCTCTCCCGTATTCCGATTTCTTTTGATATGTCACGGATCCCAACCCCATCATAACCTTTTTCAGAAAACAGTTTTAGTGCAACTGTCAAAATAACTTCCTTTGTATCCCGTGTTTCGTTTTTTGGCATAATAACCTCCCTCAATAAATGAAGTGATCAGTTGTTCACCATTATAATAGTGAACAACTGATCACTTGTCAAGAAGGGAAACAAATTATATTTTCACGTTGCCATGCTATGCAGATGGCAAGCCACCTGATGATCCGGCGCCACCGGCACAAGCGGCGGCTTTTCGCTGCGGCAGCGCTCCATAAAGCGGGGACAGCGGGCGCCGAAGGGGCAGCCCGCCGGCAGATCCAAGGGACTGGGCACATCGCCTTCCAAAGGAGCAATCGGCTTTGAAAAATTCATATCGATGGCAAATACAGAATCCAGCAAGGCCCTGGCATAAGGATGGCAGGCTCTGTTCCACACCTGGTCGCCGGGCAAAACCTCCACCGCATTGCCCAGATACATTACCATTACCCGGTGGGAAAGGGATTGCACTAAGGCAAGATCATGACAGACAAAGATCATGGAAAGCCGGCGTTGGCGCTGGATATCTACCAATAGCCTGATGATCTGCTCCTGCACGGAAACATCTAAAGCCGAAGTAGCTTCGTCGCAAACCAGGATCGATGGATTCAGGGCCAGGGCCCGGGCAATGCCCAACCGCTGCCGCTGGCCGCCGCTCATGGAGTGGGGATAGCGCTGGGCATAATCCTTAGGGAGCTGCACCAGCTCCAGCAATTGGGCTACCCGCTTATTGATTTCCTGGCGGGAAAGTTTTTCAAAATTGCGCAGAGGCTCGCTGACAGCGTCACCGGCCTTCATCCGGGGAAAGAAGGCCGCAGCCGGGTCCTGAAACACCATCTGAATATGGCGGCGGCTTTGGCGCAGCCCTTCACCCTTCAGGCCGGTGACATCCTCGCCCCCCAGCAGCAACCTGCCGGCATCAGGTCTTTCCAACTGCGTGAGCAAACGCAGGAGAGTGCTTTTGCCGCAGCCGCTTTCCCCCACAATGCCCAGGGTTTCCCCTTTGTGCAGTACGAGGTCCACTCCATTGCAAGCCATCAAAATACGTCCTGCATCGGTGGTGTAGCGCCGGGTTAGCTGCCTGCCTTCCAGCAGTATCTCAGACATAACGCTTCCTCCTCATATCCGGCACAGCCTCCAGCAATTGGCGGGTATAGTCATCCTTCGCTTGCTGCAGGATCTCCTCCCGGTGTCCGGATTCCACCACCTTGCCGCCGGTCATCACCAGTATCCGGTCGGCCATATAGGCGGCCACCCCCAGGTTATGGGTAACAAGCAGAATAGAAGTGCCGTATTGCTGCCGCAGTTCCAGCATCTGCCGCACAATTTGGGCTTGGGTGGTCACATCCAGGGCGCTGGTAGGCTCATCAGCCAGCAGCAGCTTTGGCTCAAATACCATGGCCATGGCAATGCCTGCCCGTTGGCGCATACCGCCGGAAAGCTGGAAGGGATAAGATTTCATAATATCTCCGCTATGGGGCAGTCCCATGCGTTCCAGCATCACCCGGCCCATTTCCCAAGCCTCTTTTTTTGCCATAGGCCGGTGAGTGCGGATATATTCCACAAATTGGCTGCCAATGGTGCGGATTGGGTTCAGCATGGCGCCGGAATCCTGAAAAATCATGGATATCCGCTTGCCCCGCAAATCACGCCATTCTTCACCGGATAGCTGCAACAGCGACAGCCCCTGAAACAAGATGTCACCCTGTATCACTTTGCCGCCGCCGGGCAAAAGACCGATGGCGCTGCGAATGGCGGTGGTCTTGCCGCTGCCGCTTTCTCCTACCAAGGCAACGATTTCACCTGCCTTTACTTCCAGGTTGAAGCCGGAAAGAGCCGGGGCTCCGTCGCCATAAGCAATAGATACGTTCTGGTAACAAAGCATAATGTTTACTCCGCAGACTTAATATTGGTAGTCAGCCAGTAGTAGTCCATGGTGGCGATTTCCGCACCGCTGACCTTTTTGGCATTGCTGATCATGCGGCTATTGTAGTAGCCATAGACTACGTTGGAAGCATCATCAATCAAAATCTGCTGCAGCCGGGTAATCAGCTCCGTCCTGCGGCCGCTGTCCAGCTCCGTCATCAGTTCCTCATAAACAGCATCGTACTCCGGGTTGGCATAAAAACCGTAGCTGGCGGAGTGCCCCGAGTACCAGTTGCCCAAAAACTCCATAGGATCACCGGCGCCAACGGTCAGGGCGTTTGATGTAATCATGTCGAATTCTCCGGCATTCTGCAAAGCCAAAGCCGTATCATAATCCCGGATATTGACGTTTACCTTGATGCCGATTTCGCTCAACTGCAAAGCTACCGCCTCCGCAAACTCGTTGAGGTTGCGGCTGCTAAAGGCTACAGAGTTTAACTCAATATTCTTGCCCTCCAGCTCCCGCCAGCCGTCGCCGTTGGTATCAACAATCCCGGCTTCATCCAGCAAAGCAACGGCTTTTTCCTTATTGTAGGGGAAAGGATCAGTGAGATTATCATAATTATAGGTGAGAGAAGAAGGAAGCACCGAGATGCCGGGCGTATACATCCCCGCTACCGTCACATTGCACATGGTGTCCCGGTCAATAGCCATAAGAATCCCTTGACGCAGCGTTTCATTGCTCAGAACACCCTTAAAATTCATGTAGGAATTGCCGGTTCGGACGCCGGAGGCCGTAGAAATATAGTATTGGTCATCGGCAGCAAGCTTTTCCAGGTCACTGGCCGTTGTGATGTTCTCCACCAGGTCCACATCGCCGCTTTGCAGGGCCATAGCCTTAGTGGAGCTGTCATTAATGAAAAGAATAGTAACGCTTTCATAAGGAACCTCACCGTTCCAGTAATGTTCGTTGCGCTCCAGGTCCATGCTGATGCTGCCTTCAACCTTTTTCACCTTGTAGGGGCCGGTGCCGATAATCTCCTGGTCTGCCACAGAAGTGTCGATAATAGAAAAATAAGGGTAAGCAAGAATACCGGGAATATTGGAGTTGGGTTTATCGCAAACAAGGGTTACCGTACCCTCTTGGTCATCGGAAGAAATAGAGGCGTAAGTGAGGTAGCCGTCGGGTCTGGAGTTGCCGGCGCCTCCTTGGGAAGCATCGGTCTGGGCATACAGCCGCTCAATAGAAGCCATAACGGCAGAGGCAGTCACATCGTTGCCGTTGGAAAACTTCACGTCCTCCCGAATATGCAAGGTCCAGGTTTTGTAGTCCTCTGAAACAGTATAGTCGTCGCAAATATTAGGCTGGGCTACTACCTGATCGGAAAATTTAAACAAGCATTCGGTAATGCCATAGCGGATACCGCACCAACTGGAGTTAACATTGGTGGCCGGGTCCAAAGAGTCGGAATAATTATAGCAGCCAAAGTTCAAATGGGCTCTTTCGCTTATCCCGCCGCCACTTTGGGCAGCTTGGCTGCCGCAGCCGCCGAGCACGCTAAATCCAAGGAAAACAGCCATCATCAACCCCGTAACTTTTAAAAATCTCTTCATCATCCCTACGCTCCTTTTATTCTTTTGGAATACTTGATTGCTTCCTTGAGGGTCCAACAAATCCCGCAGGCTATCGCCCAGGAGATTAAAAGCCACAACAGTGATAAAGATAGCCAGGCCGGGAAAAATCATCAGCCAGGGGGCGGATTCCATATAAGCCCGGCCCTCATTGAGCATATAGCCCCACTCAATGGAGGTGGATTGGGCGCCTAAGCCCAGGAAAGAGAAAGCGGCCAGCTCCAGCATCATGCCCCCCATATCCGTTGCCGCCGTAATCACCAAAGTCGGCAGAACCGAGGGCAGCATATAACGCCACAGCATATGCCGGGTTCTGGTTCCCGACATAACAGCCGCCAGGACGTAATCCTGATGCTTGATTTTCAGTACCAGGCTGCGGGCCAGCCGGGCATACTTTGTCCAGCTAACCATAGTAATGGCTATAACCGCATTGGTGATGCTGGGGCCCATAACGCCGGCAATGGCGATAGCCAGGGCCATACCTGGAAAAGAGACCATCATATCGGAGACGCGCATAATCAACGTATCGGCAACACCGCCCAAATAGCCGGCCACAATGCCCAGACTGCCGCCCAAGACAAGAATGCACAGCACCAATACCAAAGTGGCTGACAAAGAAGTGCGGGCCCCATAAATAACCCGGGAAAATAAATCCCTGCCCATACGGTCTGTGCCAAACCAGTGCTCGCCGCCAGGTCCTTGGGTGGCGTCTGTCAGCACGGCTTTTCCCGGATCATGGGTGGCAATATAGGGAGCAAAAACGGCTATTGCCACAATACAGAAGACAAAAATCAGGAAAAAAAGGAATTGCCGTTTTTTCTGAATCATTGGCATACTAAACCCCCTTCCTGAGACGGGGATCTAAAAAGCTGTAAGAGATGTCCACAGCTAAATTCACCAGCATATAAATGAGAGCCACCCACAGGATATAGCCCTGAATCAGCGGATAATCCATAGCGATAATAGCGGCAATGGCCAAACTTCCTAAAGCAGGATAGGAAAAAATTACTTCTACCACTGCCGTTCCTCCCAAGAGAGAGCCTAGAGATAAACCCAGCATGGTAAGCAGAGGCAGCATGGCATTGGGAATCACATGGCGCCACAAAACCGTGGATTCAGAAAGGCCCCGGGCTAAGGCTCCCGAGACGTAATCCTGATTCATTTCCTCCAAAATAGCCGCCCGCACCTGCCGGGCATATTTTCCCGCCATAGCAAAAGCCAAAGTAAAAGCCGGCAAGATCATTTTTTTAAAGCCCATGCCCACAGCAACCACTGGCAGCAGCTTTAGCTTTACCCCGATTAAATACAGCAAGAGTAAACCCACCCAGAAGTTGGGCATAGAAATGCCCAAAAACGTGCCGCCGCGCATAACGTAATCAATGGGCCGGTTTTGGCAGAGGGCGGAGATCACCCCTGCGGGAACGGCCATGGCGACCATCATGGCCAGGGATAAAAAGGCCAGATACAACGTAGGCCACACCCTTGACGCCAACATCTGGGCTACGGGCTTGCCCTGGGAGTAGGAGGTGCCGAAATCACCCTGCAAGCAGTTTTTCAGCCAGCTGGCGTATTGTATCAGAAAAGGCCGGTTAAGGCCCATCTCCTCCCGGATTTCCGCCATTATCTCCTCGGAGGGGATATTGCCGCTGACGGCAAACATGGCCCGCACCGGATCACCGGGAGCCAAATAGACCAGCAGAAAACTCATGAAGCTGATGCCCAGCAAAACAATGACAATTTGAGTTAATCGTTTGGCAAGCTGTCTTTTCATCTACCCACCCCGTATTTTCAGTTAACTGTCAGATGTAGTTAAAACGCAATATGCGAAATACCATATAAAAAAAGTGTGCCAATCTGGAAACTCCAAATTGACACACCCGTTTTTGTGTGTACAGCACAACTGCTTCCCCCGCAGTGCGCTAAAATGACGGAAAGTGTAAGTCTCCTGACTTGCGTTAGGGAGGCTTATGCCTCCTGCGCCTGTATCCTACCTTCCCATGATGCCAACGCTTCACAGTGGCGGACTTTCGTCCAGACAGCGGTCCTTCGCTGCTTCGGTACAGTCTCACGCTTACAGTGCCGGTAACGCGGGGATTCTCACCCCATTCCATTTACGCCTCAGCCCTCAACAATACTGCGGGAACTGAAACGACAGCTTTCCCTTTTATTTTGCTCAATGCTCTAAATTATCAGAAAATCCTTTAAGTAGAATATCACAGAATCCTGACTAAGCCAAGCAAAAATTTTGACTTGGTTTGGTAAAATTTTATGATTAGCCTGGACTTAACGCCGTCATATCTTGCGGCCATAAGGCATTCCATAAAAATACGGAGGGTTATGTTCATAATGGCTTGGCCCCCTTCTTTGGCTTCACCTTTACGCCAGCCAAACGAACAAGGCCAGGCAGCTCATCATCCCCGGCAACCGAACGATGGAGCCAGCCGCCGTCAGTGCCGCAGGGGTAGCGGTTGCACCAAATCTCTTGAATTGCCGGGTGCAGGTCACCGAACATAGCCTCTACCTTTTGCGCCCCCGTATCATTGATAGAAATGGTACAGCAGAAACCACCCTTTTCAAAAAACACATAGCAAAGCAGCGATTTCTTGTGGGCATAGCGGAAGCCCCAGCCATATTCGTTGCCGAAGGGAAAACGCATTTCGCGGCTTAAGTCGTACCGCTCACCTAACAGTTCTTCAAACCGCATCAGCCGCGCCCAGGCATCCTCGCCCATGAATAGCCGGACTAATTCCTCGGACGGTATATGCGCCTTTTCGGTCATACGTGGCTTTTCGTTTTCATCGCGTATTTTTTCAGTCAATTTTACTCACCTCGTTACTGGATTTAATAGCTTATCTTTATTCTATCCTAACTTCCCGCAAAATTACACCATACAACCAAGGCCAGGCAAAGTAGAAAGCCAGGCAGGGATATCCTCAGCGGCAAAACCGCAAGCAAGGAGGATGTCCCTTTGTTTCTTCGTCA
>JBCFAO010000026.1:0-28278 GCA_038562165.1 Clostridiales bacterium
TCCCTAAAAAATACTTCATCTTCCCTCACCTCTTACTATGGAAGATTCGACCTTTTTTCCCCTTTTCCTTTAAACCTTTCTCTTTTGTTTACTTTTTGTTCATTCATGCTCTTGTCGTGTAGCGGAGGGCGGAGCAGGGCAGTGGCGACAGCAGGGTAGTGGCTTCATATGGTGAAGATTTTACCTTTGTACGCAATTGCCCAGAGCGGAGTGTACAAAATTTACGGTTATGGGTAATTAGCCGGGGCAAGGTGTACAAATTTTTCGGTTATAGGTAACATGCAAAGGGCCAATTGGGCCAGAAGGGTTAAAATGCTCTCGATTTGGCCTGAAATTGGCCTAAATTGCCCCCAATTTTTTTGGAGCGAGTCTGCAATTCAACCACAAGTGGAAATTTTGTACACGTCAGGTTCTAAACATGCATACAAGTGGAAATTTTGTACAGAAATCCGAGGACATTCCCCCAGGACTTTTTAAATGCCGTTATCCTTAGCGGAGTGCGGAGCAGGTAGGAGGTTCGGAAACGGCAGGGGATGCAGACCGACAAGAACATGAAAACCTTCTGTACAAAAGTAGGGCCGCAACCGATAGTTGTCTGATAGTTGGTAGAAAGTTGACGACATGAATGGTATATTAGAGCTGCGAAGAGGAAGGGCACTGAAAAAGTCGGCTTGGCCGCAGGCGGGTGTACAAAATTTGAATTATTATGTGGTTCGCTTTGCTGAAATAGGTATTTCAACCCTGCTCAGACACTAAATGTAGGCAAGGAACGGCGCCCAAGGGTGCAAAACTGGAAATTCCGAGCAGTTAGTTTTGGCTAATACACATAATACCTCGTTTTTTGTACACCCGGCTGGATGGGCAGCGACTTTTTCAGTTCCCTCACGAGGAGGTGCTATTTATGGCATTATCGGAAAATATAAAAAGAGCCCGAGAAAAACAGAATTTTTCTCAGGAGTATGTTTCGGAAAAATTGGGAGTAAGCAGGCAGGCTGTCTCTAAATGGGAAACCGGCCAAACAGAACCGTCCACTCAGAATTTGCTGCAGCTTGCTGACCTTCTAAAAATAGACTCCAATATTTTGTTGAGATGTTTATCTTTGGAATAAATCCAGGACAAATCGATACCTACAAATATATTTTAATGGGCATTTCTTTTGCTTTTATGCTGATCTTAATTTGCAGCATTTGGTTTAAAACCGCCAGCGCTGCCAGAGTCAGCTTAAGTATAAGGGTGCTTTTCTTTACTATCGTATTTAATGCGGAACATCTCTTATCAGTCAGTCTATAGGAGGTTTTGCATGCTTTGCCTTGGGAATTATTTTGATTATATCCCTAATAAAAATAGACGATCTCAATAAATAAATTTATATAGCTGCGTCCCGCCGCCGAAACAGGACGACTCCCCCACCGGCCAGCAGCAGGGCGGCAATGCCCAGCACCACCGGCGCAGCCGCCGGCTGGACCGCTTTCAGAGGCGTGATCCATGAGAAGGGAGAAAGTGCGTAGAGCACCTTGGGAATCTGCTGCTGCTCCCAAAGAATCTCCATCAGGACAAACAGGATGAGCAAACCGTAGCTAATCCCGGTCATCCATCTGGGCAGCCCACCGAAGAGCAGCAGAGCGATACCGCCAATAACCCAAAGGGCCGGAATCATTTTAGCCATCTCAAAGAAGAGACGAGAAAGTGCACTGCCGTCTCCCGTACCCACCACCGCACCCAGACCTACGCAGAAGCCGGACATCAGCAAAACAGCCGCCGTACCGCCGAAAATATAAACCGTATGGCTGAGCAGCAGACTCTCCCGCCGCACCGGCATGGACAACAGCGTCTCTCCCTTGGCAGCCTCCTCCCTGCGCAAAATGCCTGCCGACATCATGACATAGACTGAAATCAAGAGTCCGAAAACATATAACATCAACGACAAAAATGCCCCTTCGACACCGCCCAGCCGTTCAACGAGCCCTGCCAAAGCCTCCGCCGAGCTGACGGCGCTTACCATCAGATAGCTGGCGTACCCCAGCGCAAAAGAAAAGATGGCGTAAAAACAAAACCACGAGAGAAAGAGGCCTTTTTGGGTGCGCCAGGCAAGGGCTTGGAGATCGCGGAGACCCGGCTTTGCAAAGGCCCGGCCTGCTCGCTGGGGCACAAGTCCCGCCCCCAAATCCCGCCGCGCCATCAGCCATAGGGAAAGCGCCGTCAGCACGGCGCCCAATGCCAACGGAATCAGCAACAGCGAAAACCTTTCCCCGGCAAAGGGGCGAATGAGCAGCGGCCACTCCAGCGGATTGAAGTAGGCGAGGCGATTCTCTCCCCCGCTCACATTCCATAGAATATGCAGGCCGAACAGCACCCCCAGCATTCCAAAACTCGCTCCCCGTGCTGCTGTGGCGCTTACAAAGAGCTGAGCAACCGCTCCCGCCAACAGCCCCAGCACACAGGATGCCGCGAAAAATCCCAAGCAATGGGCCAGCGAGCCCATAAGCCCCAGACCAAGAGCTGCCATGGCCAATACGGCCAATATCGTCGCAGCGGCATTGATGAGCGCCATATTCACAACCCCTGCCGCAAGGGGGGCAAGACTGCCGACAACATTGGCGCCCAGCAGTTCCCCCTTGCCCTGTTCCTCGGCCAGCCGCGTATGGCGGATCATGTGCATAATGCTAAAAATCCCGCCCAACAGCACCAAAAACACCTTGGTGCGCCAGGTGACAAATCCGGCAATAGAAACCTCCAGCAGCGGGCCGTGCATGGCCTCGGTCAGCGGATCAATAAGGCTGACCCCCATCTCTACCAACGACTCCTGAGTGGGGAACAACACCAGCGACGACACCGTGTTGATGGCCACCCATACCCCCGGCACCAGCAGCCAAAAGAGGGTAAAGATACGGTTTTGCCGCAGGTATAACCCCATGAGGGAAAGCGTGGCGTAAAAATACCGCTTCATCCTAAGCCCCCCTCTCGCTGTCCTTTTTATAGTATTTCAGGAAGAGCGCCTCCAGGGTGGGAGGCTCCTGTTGGAGGATCAGGGCTTTCAGCTCTTCCATACTGCCCTCTTTAATGATTTTGCCCCCGCGGATCACGCCGATCTGATCGCAGACGGCCTCCACCTGCGAAAGGATATGACTGGAGAGAAACACCGTTTTTCCCGCCTCCCGCGCCTCCTTGATACACTGCTGGAACACGCCCTCCATCAGCGGGTCGAGACCGGTAGAGGGCTCGTCGAGAATCAGCAGTTCCACATCAGATACAAAGGCCGAGATAAGCGCCACCTTCTGCCGGTTGCCCTTGGAGTAGGTTTTGCACTTCTTGGTGGGGTCCAGGTCGAAGCGTTCTATGAATTCCGCCCGGCGCTCCTTGGAATAGCTGCCCCGCAGCCGCCCGAGAAAGTCGATGACCTCACCGCCGGTCATGTTGTCCCAGAGCTGCACATCGCTGGGAACATAGGCCAGGCGGCGGTGCAGTTCCACGTTTTCCCGCCAGGGATCGCCGCCCAGCAAATGGACCTCTCCCTCGTCCTTTTTCAAAAGGCCCAGAAGAATGCGGATGGTGGTGGACTTGCCCGCGCCGTTTGGGCCAATAAAACCGTAGATGCTTCCCTCCGGCACCTTCAGGTCCACACCCTCCAGAGCAAAGGTTTTGCCAAACCGCTTGATTAAACCGCGAATCTCAATGGCAGACATACAAATCCCCTCCTTACTGCTTGTAAAAACACCTGCGCAACACATCCAAATACTGCGCGAAGTCGGTGTTCAGAGCCTCCAGATCGATCTCTTCCACCCGTTGGTCTCCAATGAGCTCCATGGATCGGTTGCCGTAGTTCTCCAGCGCCCAGATGGTCAGGTCCCGGATTTTATCGGCCGGTACATCCTGACGGAACAAAGAGGTGTCCAAATTGCCCAGAAGACACTGGTAGCCATAGGCCATCATCTTTGAAAGCCGCTCTTTTAGCTGGTCTTCAATCTTTGGGGACTTTTCCACCGATATCCGTTTAATGAACTCAAACATGGGGGGATAGCGCTGGTAGACCGCACCCTTTAGCATAGCGGCCCGGCGATAGCGGATGAGCAAATCACCGTCACAGTGGCCGATCTGCTCGTAGAACTCCTGGCTGACCACCTTAAACACATAGTCGCAGAGGAACAGGAACAACTCTTTCTTGCTGGCAAAGTAGTGAAACAGCGCTCCTTTTGAAATGCCCGCTGCCTTGACCATCTCATTGGTGGAAGCCAGCTCATAGCCCTTTGTGGCGAACTCCGTCAAAGCTGCATTGATAATGGAATCCCGTTTGTCCTCTTTAAGGCCCGTGAAATTTTCGTGCATTTTCACCATGCCCTTTCCATGAATTGACCACCCTGGTCGGTAATTGCAGTATAGCACAACCGACCAAGGTGGTCAATATTAAAAAGCGTTCTCTGCCATTTGAAATTCTTCCTCAAGGGCGGCAAGTATCTGTTTGGCAGCCAAAACCTACTTGCCTGTGGCAAAGAAAGATTCATATTCGGCATCGCTTAAATCGTAGCCGTAAAAGATTTTAAAAAACTCTACCGTCTCCGCTTTAAGATCGATCTCAGCCGTGGCTTCAGGATACAGGGTTTTGGCCAGCCACAAAAAGCTCAGCGGAGATTCCGGCGAGGGCCTATCCCACCAAAAGGCTCCCGTAGGCGCCTGATAAACCGCCTTATCTTTGACAGCCTGCAGGTCCTGGATGCGCTCATCACTCATGATGGCGTCGATACCGCTGCCGGCATGGGTAAGGATAACGTCGGGATTCCACTCCATCACTTGCTCCACACTGATATCGCCGTTGAATTGACCTTCAATTACAGGTTTGCCGCCGGAGGTCTTAATCCAACTTTGCCCCCAATTACCTACATTGGCATCGGTAATGGTCTTGCTGGTATAGTAGACCACCTTCCGCTGCTCTTCCGGTACGGCGGCCACCAGCTCTTTAACCAGATTGATCTTTTCATCCCAATAGGCTACCAGCTTCTCTGCCAGTTCCTCATTCTTGAGGATTTTGCCCATGTTGAGAAATTCTTCTTTCAGGGTTTCGGCGGTGGCCCAGCCGATTTGCATGGTATAAGTCACCAGCCCCGCTTCTTCCAGCAAGGCATTGCCTTTCTTGGAGCTGACACCCACAAAGACAATATCCGGCTGCAAAGCCAGCACCTGCTCCACGCTTACGTCGTCAAAGGAACCGGGATCGGTGACGGTTTCAAAATAGGGAAACATTTTCAAGAGCTGAGGATAAGCTTTCTGCGTGGGCTGGCCGAAAATCATGTTAGGGTCGGCAAAAATCGCCACCTCATTTGTAGTGCCTCCCCGGCAAGTGATGACAATCCGTTCAATATTTTCCGGCACGGTGACTTCCCGTCCGGCGGCATCCACTACCACCAAGGGTTGAGAGCTTTCCTGCCCTGCCGGTTCTGTAGGCGCTTCTGCAGACGGATCAGTAGCTTCAGTGGCTTGACTCTGTCCGCCGGTTTGGCCCGTAGTGCAGGCGGCAACACTGGCCAGCAGGCAAAGCATCAGCAGCAGGGTAAGGATTTTTCTTGCTTGTAACATAATCTTCCTCCTAAATTCGCTTATTTTCTATAATTGGTTTTTTCCATCATGGAGGCATAGTCTTCGTCCGTTAGTTCGTATTCGTAGAAGGTTTTATAGAATTCCCGGGTCTCGGCTTCGATATCGATATATAAGAATTTTTTTAATTTGAAGCATGGTCTCCCTTCTGATTTACGTTGATATAGACAGGGCATTACCCCAAATCTTCAATGATGTAGCTTTCGCACCCGGCGTTAAACATATTTTGCTGGCCAAGCAGCGCATCAAATAAGCGTGTCTCACCGGCATAGCGGGAGGAGAGAATGTAGTTTACGCCCTTTTGCAGCAAAAATTCCGGCACAACTCCGGCACTGGGCCCAAACAGGCCGATAACCCGGGCCTGCTTAGTCTGGCCGATTAAGCCCTCCAAGGTACCGTTGGTCATGGTGCAACCGGTAATCAGCACCACATCCGCTGCCGCCAATACGGCCCCATGCTCTTCGGGGCTATGGAAGGCAACCCCTTGCGGACCGCGAATCACTGATCTTTCGCCGATACTCCAATATCCCAGAGAGGCTGCGGGCCGCAGATCGCAAACGTCATAAGGAATCTGCCGCTCCAGCAGAGGGCCGGTAACTCGCCCGTATCCCACCACAGCCACCTTATCCCCCGGACGGATGAAAGCGTAATTCTCTTCATCAGCCAGAGGCAGGTTGCGGCTTTGCAGAGCTTCCCTTTGATTGAGGGGATTGGACAAGGCAATCAGCGCTGCCTGGCAGCAGGAACGCAGCATTATCTCTTCCGTATCCAGCAGCCTTTCCGCCAAAGCAAAGAGCTCCCGGCCAATATAGGGCTGCAAAGAGGCCAGCTGCTGGGGCTGTGGTATCCCATGGACGGCATGTTCGCCGCTGAAATTGAAAGCCATAGCCCGCTGACCCCGGCTGGCGTCAACGGTGGTCCAGCAGCCGGTATAACCGATGTGCTCAAGGATTCCCGGTTTCAGATTATAGATTTGGTACATTGTGCACAATTGCTCATACAGCTTGCGAAAGTCATCATTTTTCATTATTTACACAGCCTCCCGGGTTAACCGCTCTTTACGGCCGCCCTGCAATATGGGTAGGCAGGTTTTCAGCGGACCGTATTCTTCATCGGGTACAGTAGCAATACGCACCTGGACACCGTAAGCCTGCTTGAGAGAGTCTTCCGTAATGATCTCTTCCGCACTCCCCATACGAAAGGGCTGATCCCGGCACATCAGGGCAACTTTTGTACAGCAGAGGAAAGCATGATCGGGAAAATGGGAGGTCATGACGATGCCCACACCTTGCTGGGCCAGCCCCTCGATCTGGGCCAGCACCCGCATCTGATTACCAAAGTCCAGGTTGGAGGTAGGCTCGTCCATCACCAAAAAACGTGGCTGCTGCATGAGAGCCCGGGCAATCAGCACCATCTGGCGCTCGCCGCCGCTGATCTGGGTATAGATACGGTCATGCAAATAGCCCACATTCAGGGATTCCAGTATATTGACGGCCTGGCGGTAACGCTCTTTAGAAGGGCTTTCAAAGGCCTTCAGCCGGCCAATGCTGCCCATAACCACCACATCTAATACACTGAAAGGAAAAGGCGGTTCGTGTACCTGAGGTACGTAGCCAATAATTTCGGCAAACTGTTTGCGGTTGAAGCGGCGCAGGCTCTGGCCATCTAAAAGCAACTGGCCGCTAGTAATGGGCAAAAAGCCCAACAGCGCTTTAAATAACGTAGTTTTTCCTACGCCATTAGGGCCTAACAAGCAGAGAACCTGGCCGCTTTCCAGAGAAAAGCTGGCATTTTGTACGATCTTCTGACTGCCGTAGCCGCAGAAGATATGATTAGCCTCTAATTTCATGCGGAATTCTTCTTTCTTTTGAATAGCAGATAAACAAAGAAGGGAGCGCCGATAATAGAAGTAAGGATACCCAGAGGAATTTCCATAGAAAAAGCTGTGCGGGCAATATTATCCACCCCCAACATAAAAATACCGCCGATCAAAAAAGACACGGGCAGCAAGGTTTTATAGTTTGGCCCCACAATCATCCGGGAAAAATGGGGAATAATTAAACCCACCCAGCCAATCATACCGGCAATAGCTACGCAGGCTGCCGTCAGCAAAGTGCTGGTGGCGATGAAAATTATACGCAGCCGCTTGGTATTTAAGCCCATAGCCTGGGCCTCCTCATCGCCGAAAGCCATGGCGTTCAGCCGCCAGCGCAGGAGAAACAAGGGCACAAAACCGATAAGTAACGGAATAATAAGAACTCTCACATCGGCAGAGGTGGTGGCCGAAAGAGTACCCATCAGCCAGTAAGTGATTTCCGGCAGCTTGCTGTAAGGATCAGCTACAAATTTGGAAAGGGTGATAAAAGATGAAAACAGCGTGGAAATAACCATGCCGGACAATACAAGGATAAGAATGGAGTCTTTGCCCTGGCTGACGGCAGTGCAAATGGAATAGGCCAATACTACGGCTAATATGCCAAAAATAAAGCTGGTGATTTGAATTCCCGTAAAGGAAAAGGACATGAGAATCGCTAAAGCAGCGCCAAAGCCGGCGCCGCTGGAAGCTCCCATAATGTCCGGAGAGACCATGGGGTTTTTAAACAAACCTTGATAGACGGCACCGGAAACCGCCAAGGCACCGCCGATCAAGATTGCTGCAAAGATGCGGGGGGTTCGCACCTTGAGAACTACACTTTTTACGATGTCGGGTTCGGCACATTCCTGCCGGAGCAAATGAGAGGACAGTACCCGATAGACTTGTCCAAGGGAGATATCAAAACGGCCCATCAAAAAAGAAACAATAAACAAAGCAGCCAGGATAAGAACCAGCAGGGCAACCGTCAAAGTTGTCCGTCCCGGGGATAAGGTTTGCATAAACCGACGATCTCCATCCGTATTATTTTTAAAAACAATTTGCTTAATGAAATTATACGGTACTGTCTGGAGGAAGTCAACAAGAAATCATCTATTAATAATTCTTCCCGGTCTTCTTCTGCTTGGCGATTCTTGGCGGCTGCCTCACGTTTCCGTCCGCCTTCCTCAAACAACTGCGGCGCTTTCAGGACTGGGGACGCTTCCCTGATGATGCAGGGCTTTATCCCGGTACATATTTTCATCTGCTTCTCCGAACAGATTCGCTATTCTGTTATCTGATTTTTCGGTCGATACCGTACATCCAACGCTGACGGAAAGCCGGAACGGGAGCTGTTTCGTGTTTGAGAAATGCTCGAAGCCGTCTCTGATTTTATGGACCGCTTCCCCGGCGGCACGTTCTTCACATTCTGGCAAAACGACAACGAATTCGTCTCCGCCATATCGTGCCAGAAAAGCAGAAGTCCCGTTAAATGTTGCCCGCAGGATGTTTGCAGCCTGTATCAAGGCTATATCACCCAAGCTATGGCCATACTGGTCATTGATGTGCTTAAAGCCATTAACATCCATCATAATCAATGCAACCGTGCGAAGCTGCCCCTCTTCATAGGTTCTGAAAAACTTCTCCATGCTTCTGCGATTATTTAAGCCGGTTAGAGCATCCTGCGCTATTGCCTGACTTTCCTTATTCAGCAGAATCAGCAAACTGGAAATAACCACACAGGGCCATACCAAACTAAATCCGTGAAACACCGTCTGCATAAAGCCGCCCAGAAATGGAGGCGCCGCAAAAAAGGCAATGGTCATAAGTTCCTTCTTGCGATCAGCAAATATCTCTTTTCTATACTGGGTCAGAGCAGCAACGGTCACTGACAGCAGATATAAAAGTACAACGAGAGACATCAGTCCAGACAATGCTCCGCGATGATAATAGTTGGCATCATCCAGATAGAAACACCATCCGTTCAATGGAGAAGCAAGGGTAATCAGACTTAAAAATGAAAAAGGTACAAGAATAAAGAGAATTTCTTTCTTTTTCGGTATTTCTTGTCCGAAGATACGATAGCATGCGTATCTCAACCACCAGAAAACAACCACAAGCTGCATAAGAAAATAGAGGATCGTGTTTGCATAGCTTAAAGCGCGCAAAAAAGCGCCGCTTTTTCCATTCAATAACCACATCGCTATGTCGGCCAATAAAACCAGTAAGGTTGTTATTTCAATCCTGCGGAGCAGGCGGATGTCATAAGTGTCAGCGAAATCTTTTTTGATGCTGTAAAAGATGATTAAAGTAATGATGCAGGAAAAGGCATTGATGCCGATATTAAGCAGCAGTGTCTCTCTTGAGTCAAATATAATCATGGCTTCTCTTCCTTCCTTGCATTTTCATCGGCATCGGGATCTCTCTTTATCAAACCGCCGAGGCCGATAGCCTTTTTGCTATACCTCTCACGGATTTTATTTACCGGCCTGTGGGCGCTCTCCGCATAGCTCTGCTTGAGGCAATGCCCACTTCTATCTCAATCGTTCCGCCGTGGGACTGAATCACTTCTTAGCAAATGGCAAGGAACAGTGGGCCTTTTCGCATCAACTTTTAATTAAAGGAAATCCAGACCGCCATCCCCAAAAGAGAAGGTGATCTGGAAAAACTGAGAGCATCGGTTGCCAATGTCAGCGTCTTCATTGAAAAGGCAAGGCAGTACGCAGAGATCAATGAGCTCACCGCTGAAATGCTGAATCTCTTTATTGAGCGGGTGGAAGTCGGTGAACCTGAGGGAAAATGGTCTCATACCGCCCCGCTTCACCACGGGTTAGAAAATGTCCCTATGATACCGTGGGGAAACGGAAACTGCGCTTTTTTGATTAGCTTCTTTCAGGCTTCAACTTCGTTATCTTTTAGCTGCCGGCCAAATAGGACTCAATACCCCGCAGGATGGCCTGAGCCTCCTTTTGGATAGTGGACACCCGGTTCATCCGCTCATACTCCGCCGGATTGGTGATAAAGCCCAGCTCCAGCAAAACTGCCGGACATTCCTCAATGCGGCAAAGGGCCAGGCTCTGCCAGCGGATACCATCGTAATAATGGTTGGTCCCCTTCACCAAAGCATCGCTGAGGTGCTGGGCTAAAGCGGCAGACTGCTGATGGCTGTATAAAGCCAGCACACCCTTATAGTTGCTGATATCCTTATCGGCTCCCATGGAATTGCGGTGCAGGGAGATAGCCAGATCCGGCTTTTTCTCCCGGATCAGGTTGGCCCGGGCTTCCAGGTCCAGATAGACATCGCTGGTCCTGGTCATGATTACCTGGGCGCCGGCCTCCTTCAGCAGCCCCTCCAAAACCAGGGCCACTTCCAGATTCAGCTCCTTCTCCCGCTTGCCCCGGTCACCGGCAGGGCCGGTAGCCCCGTTATCGCTGCCGCCGTGGCCGGCGTCCAGTACGATGGTTTTGCCGGCTAAAGGCTGTTCCGCCGTACCAGGAGTGATGGGGTTATTGAAGAAGAACGTAAGCAGTTTGGTTGTCTCGTCATAATTGATGGTATAGCCGTAGAGACGGCCGGTTTTCTTCAAGGGTATATGGTAGACGGAATGATTGCCGTCCTGGGTAAAGGTAATCTCACCAAAGAGAGGATCCTCTCCCTGCCGCACCATAGGCTGGCCTTTTGTCTCATGGAGAGTCAGCCAAATTTCATCATCGGTGACATCCACATAGTAGGAAGCAAAGAAAGGCACCTGGAAGGACACCGCCACACTGGACTCTCCGGGCATAAGCTGGGCGGAGCCCATCTGACATGTGGGCAGACTGGCGTCTTTCAAAATCTCAACATTGGGTTTATAGGTCCAGTTGCCGGATTCCATCAGATAATAACCGTTGGATTCCGCCACCACATAACCTTGGACGCCTTTTTTCAAAGGCTGGAGCCGGTTGGCGCTGCTGGAAGCCCCGGCCCTGACCACTGTCTGATCCTGCTTCGTAACGTAAACCAGGGGTTTTTCCAATTGGGTTATTTTCGGTCCCTGACTGCCGCCGCCACCGCCGGAGCCGGCAGGCGGGGTTATGACCTTATTGCGGATGAGGGTATACTCCTGCTCCTCATCTTGGAACCTAAAGGTAAACTTGTTTTCCCCTACTTCCAAGGGTACGTAAACACTGAAATATCCGCTGACGGTGCGCTCCACCGGCTGGCCGTTGAGATATAAGGGGTAGCGGGGATCTGCCGAACCAATGATATAGGAATTGGCTGCATTAGTAGCATAGCCCGAGGCCGGATAAACGATTTTTAACGGCTGGGCCAGCTTCATGTCAATGAAGAAATCCTTCAACTGGTCCCTTAATCCTAAGGCATTTTCGGCAATTTTGCTGTAGCCATAAAAGACGCTGCCGTCAATAGCTCCCAGAGCCCTGTTGAGGGTAATCTGCCGGCCCGTTTCCGTGGGATCCAGCCAGGTCCCTTCAGAACCTACCCGGTAAGCGGCATGGCCGACATACAGCTTGACCTTGGTGCCCAAGGCTACCTCCCGCCACCAGCGGGCCAGCACATCATAGTCGCTGCCCTGGGTGCCGATAGCCCAATAAATCTGGGGCACAATATAATCCACAACTTCATCGGTGACCCAGAGGCGGCTGTCGGCATAAATTCTGTTGTAGCTTTCAAAGCCGTTTGTATCGGAACCCAGAGGCGAGCTTTTTTTGTTTTGCCAAATGCCGCTGGGGGAAATGCCAAACTCTACGCCGGGACGGCTTTCTTTAACGGCTTCCCTGACCATCTTCATCAGCCCAGTGGTATTTTGACGCCGCCAGTCTTCCAGAGAAAGACCCTGGGGCTTGCCGTACTTTTCATAAGTGGCGCTGTCGTTGTAGGAAGCGTCGCTGGGATAAAAATAATCGTCAAAGTGAATGCCGTCCACATTGTATTTTTCGATGATTTCTTTTACCCCGTCTACCACTAGCTGCATAGCCTCAGGCTCGCCGGGGTTGAGATACAGCTTGCCGTCGCCGCAAGCCATGGTCAGGTCCGGCCTGTTTTTTACCGGTGAACCGGCGGGCAGAAAATCATGGGTGTTTTGGGGCTTGTCCTTGCTGCCCATGGTCAGGCGGTAAGGATTGATCCAGGCATGAACCCGCAGTCCCCGTTTATCCGCCTCTTCCAAAACGAAAGCCAAGGGGTCATAGCCGGGATCCTGGCCGGCGGTGCCGGTAAGATAAGAAGACCAGGGGAACAGCGCCGAAGGATAAAAAGCGTCGCCGTGAGGCCGCACTTGAAAAAAGACGGTGTTTAATCCCGCTTCCTTCGCCGTATTCAAAATATTGATCAACTCTTGTTTTTGCTGCTCGGCATTGCCTTGAACTTTAGGGAAGTCAATGCTTAAAACCGTGGCAATCCAGACCCCCCGCATCTCCTCCTCCTGGGTCAGATCCTCAGGTTCCGGCATGGGCAATATATCCTCTTCCGGAAAATCTGCTATCAAGCCGCTGCCCCCGGCTAAAAGGGGCGGCAAAGAAGGCAGCGTGTAACTGGCCTTTTGTGCCAAAGGCAGTTTCATTATACCTTGCTTAAAACCGAAATACAGTTCCGGAGCAAATTGGCGGGCAAAGCCTAAACCGCTGACGGCTACAATAATCGCCAGAAACATAAAAAAAGTCACATTCTTAAGAGCTTTACTCATCCATACTCTCCCTTCTGTGCAATATTTGTCCTCATTCTCGATCAGACATTTTAATCACTGAATAGTAACATTCTATCATATTCCGACAGATAAATCTTAGTCCAAAATGTTGGCAATTTTTAAACTGTTTCTTAAACCTTTTTAACAAATCTTTTAACAATAGCTCCGATAATGCAAATCAGCAAAGAAGCTAAAAGGCCAAAAAACACGGGATCAACTGTTTTGGCATAGAACAGCTCTCCCGCCAGCACCACACAAGGGCCGGCAATAATAGCGGCTATCATATAGGCCGCCGGCACCCGTCCTTTGAAAAACAAGGCGCTGCAAAGGGGAACAAAGCCTGCCGCCGCCCGCAGTGCCATGGACATAATGCTCCACTGCAAAATAAAGGCCCCCATATCCCCCAAAGTAAAGAGTAGGGCCAAAAGCAAGACAGCCAGAATCAACCCCCTGGCTAACCATAATTCGTTGATGGGCATTTTGCGGTTTTCCTTAGCCAGCTTCATTTTATACAGATTGCTCAGTATAGTACTGATGCCCAAAGCCAGCCCCGAGCCTGTACCCACAATGGCAATCAGCAGCGTAGCCAAAAACACGCCGCCCATAAAAGGCGGCATGTGCTGGATAAGAAAGGCGGGAAAAGCCTGGCTGGAATCAACCAGTGAAGAACGGGACATAAAAATACCCACCAGCATGCCTCCCGCTCCTATAGGCGGCATCAATACTGCGCTGAGCAAAGCTCCCTGACGGGCCGTTTTCTCGTCTTTACCGGCGACCACGGCCTGCATGTAAGTCTGAGTCGATAGCACCCCCAAAATAAGAGACAGGGCGGCGCCTCCGTCCACGCCGATGCCCCGGGCAAAAAGACTGCGGTATTTGGCGGGATCCAGCCCTTCATACAAGGCGGAAAAACCGCCGGTTTTCGTAAGGATTACCCAGCCGCTGAGAATAACCGCCAGATAGATCAGGAGGGTTTTAATGCCGCCCACCAGGCCGGTGCCCCAAAGGCCGCCGAAGGTAACGTAACAAATCATTACGGCAATGGCAATAAGGGCGCAAATTAAGGGCGGCAAGCCTAAAAAAGCCGTAAGCAGGGCCGTTGCCGCTAAAAGCTGGGCCACTACGGCAATCAGCGTGCCTAAAGAAGATAAGATAGAGGAAAGCAGCTCCGCCCGGGGGCCATACTCCCGGCCAATGATTTGCTGAATGGTTTGACAGCCGGAACGGCGCATGGGTCCGGTAAAAACCAGACCCAAGATCAGGCAGCCCATGCTGACGCCCAGCAAAAACCAAAGGGCGGACATGCCAAAATGAAAGGCCAGCTGGGCGGTTCCGATAGTGGAGGAACCGCCGATCAGCGTGCCCATAATTGTACCTGCTACAATAATTTGATTCGCTTTACCGCCACCGGTGGCAAAATCAGCGGCCCCTTTGACTTTTTTGCCGGAATAGACTCCTGCCGCCGAAATGACTAATAAAGTGACGATGGCCCCTGCAATATGGCCGCCGGTAACCCCGTCCATTAGCCCAACTGTCCCAGATCGTAAGGGGTTTCCTGATAGACGTAGTAGTTCAGCCAATTGGCAAAGAAAAGATTGCCCGTACTGCGCCAGCGCACGATAGGCGTTTTGGCGGGATCATCGTCCGGGTAGTAATTTTGCGGCACTTGAATATTCTTGCCCGCAGCCACATCCCGGTCATACTCGTTTTTCAGGGTCAGGGGGTCATATTCAAAATGGCCGCTGATAAAAATCTGCCGGCCGTTCATGGCTCTGACGATATTGACGCCGGCCTGGGGAGATTCCGCCACCAGATCCAGCTTTTCGCAAGCCAAAATATCCTCCCGCCGCACAGTGGTATGGCGGGAATGGGGGCAATAAAACACATCGTCAAAGCCCCGCAGCAATCTGACGTACTGGCGGGTGGCCTCATGGGGATAAACGCCGAAGCACTTTTCCGGCAAGGATATTTTCGGAATGCCGTAATGGTAATACAGGCCGGCCTGGGCTCCCCAGCAGATGTGCATGGTGGAATAGACGTGGCGGGTAGACCAATCCATAATGGCGCAGAGTTCTTCCCAATAGTCCACATCCTTAAAATCCAGGTCCTCCACAGGCGCGCCTGTAATGATCAGACCGTCAAAACGCTCCCGCTTCACCTCGTCCCAGGTTTTATAAAAAGTGGCCAGGTGTTCTTCCGGCGTGTTTTTGCTGACATGGGATATGGATTGCAAAAAGGTAATATCCACTTGCAAAGATGTATTGCCCAACAGCCGCAGCAACTGGGTTTCTGTGGCGATCTTCGTGGGCATCAAATTCAGAATGGCTACCCGCAGAGGCCGGATGTCCTGGTGATAGGCTCTGTTTTCCGACATAACGAAAATATTCTCGTTACTTAGGGTTGTGGCAGCCGGTAAATCGTCGGGAATGCGAATTGGCATCTTGGCCTCCTCCTTACATTAGTTATTTCATTGCCTGCTCTAAATCGGCAATCAGATCTTTAGGATCTTCCAATCCAATAGACAAACGGATCAGCTCCGGATTGACGCCGGCGGCAATCTGGTCCTCTTCCGACATTTGCCGGTGGGTGGTACTGCCGGGATGGGTAATGATGGAGCGGGTATCCCCTACATTGGTGACGTGGGAGAAAAGCTCCACCGACTCGATCAGCTTCTGGCCGGCGACCAGGCCGCCCTTTAATCCAAAGGCAAAAATAGAGCCGATGCCTTTAGGCATGTATTTCTTAGCCAAGTCATGGTCAGGATGATCTTCCAGGCCGGGGTGGTTAACCCAGGAAACCTGAGGCTGCTCTTGCAGCCATTGGGCTACCATCAAGGCATTTTCCACATGCTTTTGCATGCGCAAAGACAAGGTTTCCATACCCTGGAGGATCAGCCAGGAATTCATGGGGCTGATAGCCGGACCCATATCCCGCAAAAGCTGCACCCGGGCCTTGACGATATAAGCAAGAGCTCCAAAACTCTCCACATAACGGAGGCCGTGATAGCTGTCGTCCGGCTCGGTCAAACCGGGGAAAAGGCCCTTGTCCGCCCAGTCGAATTTGCCGGAGTCAACGATTAGCCCTCCCATGGAATTGCCGTGGCCGCCTAAGTATTTAGTGGCGGAATGCACCACGATATCCGCCCCGAAATCGATAGGCCGGGAAAGGTAAGGTGTAGTAAAAGTTGCGTCCACAATCAGGGGCAGGCCGGCTTTATGAGCTATATCCGCCACCTTCTCCAGGTCGATAACGGCCATGCTGGGATTGCTGACGTTTTCCACATAAACAGCCCTGGTTTTCTCATTGATGGCTTTGGCAAAGCCATCCAAATCTTTCGGATCCACAAAATGAACCTTAATGCCCATCTTGGGAAAAGTAACGGAAAACAAGTTAAAGGTACCGCCATACAGGGCGCTGGAGGCTACAATTTCCTGGCCGGCGGAAACGATATTCAGCATGGCCACCATAATGGCCGACATGCCGGAGGCTGTGGCTAAAGCCCCTGCGCCGCCTTCCAGAGCAGCAATCCGCTGCTCCAATACGTCGGTGGTGGGATTTTGCAGCCGGGTATAGATATTGCCCATTTCTTTCAGGGCAAAAAGATCGCCGGCATGCTGGGAATCCCGGAAGGCATAAGCCGTGGTCTGGTATATGGGCAAGGCCCGGGAGCCGGTAACCGGATCCGCTTGCTGGCCGGCATGAACCTGTAAAGTATCAAATCCCCATGATTCCTTCGTCATTATCAATATCCTCCTCGTTATCGCTCTTTGCTCGCTCACCGCTGGCGGAGGGCTTTTTGGGCAATATCCCGGCGGAATTGGCAGCCCTCAAAATGTAAAGCCGCCACTCCTTGATAGGCCAAATCTACAGCCTGCTGCAAAACAGCGTTGCCGGCAGTCACCGACAGTACCCGGCCGCCGGCTGTTACCGCCTGGCCCTGCTGATTGCGGGTTGTGCCGCAGTGGAAAACCGTCACATCCGCCGGCACTTGCTGCCAGCCGCTGATGACGTCCCCTTTGCGGATGTCGCCGGGATAGCCGGCAGCCGCCATCACTACGGTGACGCAACTACCCTCCTTCCAGCGGATGGTCATTCGGGCCAGCCCCCCCGCAGAGCAGGCTTCCATAATATCAAATAAATCGCTATCCAGCATTGGCAGTACTACCTCTGTCTCGGGATCACCGAAGCGGGCGTTGTACTCCAGTACCATGGGTCCTTTCTCCGTCAGCATCAAGCCGGCATAAAGAACGCCTTTAAAAGGCCGGCCTTCCGCCGCCATGGCAGCTACCGTAGGCTCCAATATCTCCTTTTGGGCCTGAGCCACTAAAGCTGCCGTGCCGATAGGCGCCGGGGCATAAGCTCCCATACCGCCGGTATTGGGCCCTTGGTCGCCGTCAAAGATCCGTTTATGGTCTTGAGCAGTAAGCATAGGCACCACGGTCTGGCCATCGGAGAAGGCCATCAAGGAAAGCTCCTGGCCCTCCAGATATTCTTCCACCACCAAAGAAGCTCCCGCCGGGCCGAAAGCCTGTTCTTCCAATATATAATCAATAGCTTTTTCTGTCTCAGCCAGGCTCTGGCAAATCAGTACCCCTTTGCCGGCAGCCAAGCCATCGGCTTTGACTACCCAGGGGCCCGGCAGTTCTTTGGCAAAGGCTTTGGCCGCAGCCGTTTGGCCATTGTTGAATACGCCGTAAGCCGCCGTAGGAATACCGTGGCGCTTCATGAAATCTTTGGCGAAGGCTTTGCTGCCTTCCAGCCGGGCAGCTTCTTTAGAGGGTCCAAAAGCCGGAATACCGGCAGCGGCCAGTTCATCCACCAGGCCCAGGGTCAAAGGCAGCTCCGGCCCAACGACTACAAAGCCTATGCCCGCTTCTTTGCAAAATGCTACCAAAGCCGTTATATCCTCAACGCTGATAGCCACGTTGACGGCTATCTCAGCGGTGCCGGCATTGCCGGGAGCGCAATACAAGGCCTGCACCCGGGGACTCTGTTTTAACTTCCAGGCCAGGGCATGTTCCCTGCCGCCGCTGCCTACGATCAATACCTTCACCAAACCCGCCCTCCAATACTAATGACTTTCCAGATAATCGGCGATGCAGCCGTCATACTCCGCCGTATGGCGAAAGGCCTTAGCCGCCAGTTTCTCTCTTATTTCCCTGGAAATATTTCCTTTGCCTTTTAATTCGTCAATAACTACGGCATAATCGCCGGGATCAACGACCACGGCTACCCGCTCGTGATTTTTCGCCGCCGCCCGCACCATGGCAGGACCGCCGATATCAATTTGCTCCACGGCCTCTTCCCGGAGAATGCCTTCTTTAGCAATGGTCTCCCGAAAAGGATATAAATTCACAGCCACAATGTCAATGAGGCCAATGCCCAGTTCCTCCGCCGCCTGCAAATGGGCGGGGATAGGCCGGGCTAAAATACCGCCGTGGATCTTGGGATGCAGGGTTTTTACCCGGCCGTCCATAATCTCGGGAAAACCGGTAACCTGGGCAACAGCCGTCACCGGTACTCCCGCCTTTTCCAAAGCTTGATGGGTACCCCCTGTGGACAGCAGCTCAAAGCCCAAACCGGCCAGAGCCTTGCCAAATTCTACAATGCCTGTTTTATCGGATACGCTCAACAACGCTCGTTTTTTCATGAAATCATTCTCTCCTTATTTAAAGGCTGGATCCGCCGCCACTGACGGTGACCTTTCTGCCCTGCCGGCTGATCTTACCCTGGGCCAGCCAAGACAGCACTTTGGCATAGAGCTTATGCTCTTCCGCCAATATCCTGGCCGCCAAAGCCTCTTCATCATCGTCATCCAACACCGGCACCGGTGTTTGGGCAATAATCGGACCTGTATCCATACCCTCATCCACAAAATGCACCGTACAGCCGCTGTATTTCACGCCGTAGGCCAGGGCGTCCTTTTGGGCTGTACCGCCGGGGAAGGCCGGCAGCAAAGCAGGGTGGATATTTAAAATCGGCTTGCCATAGCCCTGAATAAACTCACTGCCCAACATCAGCATATAGCCGGCCAGCACCAAACAATCGGAACCAATTTCCTCTACGGCCTTAAGGAGCCTTCTCTCGTAGCCCTGCCGGCCGTCCGCCTCTTTGGGGTTAACCCACAGGGCCGGTATGCCCTTGGCAGCGGCAAAGACCAGAGCAACCGCCTCTTTTTTATTGCTGATCACCGCCCTGATCTGCCCCGCCAACTCACCTTTTTCTATGGCTTCCTGGATGGCTACTAAATTGCTGCCCCTGCCGGAGGCCAATACAATTATATTTAACATGCCGGTTCCCCAATCATTCCTGAGGCAAATTGGCTACTACAACTTGCCTGCCGCCGGCTGCCGCCGAATCCCCGCCGGCAGGAATAACCTGCCCCAGAATCCAGCTTTTCTCTCCCGCAGCCCCCAGCTCCTTCCGGAACTCCGCCGCCTGATCCGCCGCCACAAAAAAGCAAAAGCCGATACCCATATTGTAGGTGCGCAGCATTTCCATAGTCTTTACATTGCCTTCTTTTTGCAGCCAGCTAAACACCGGCAGCACCGGCCAGCTACCCCATTCCAGCCGCAGATCCAGGCCTTTTGGCAGTACCCGGTTGGGATTTTCCAACAGGCCTCCGCCGGTAATATGGCTCATTCCTTTAATCAGGGGACCGCCTTTTTTGCTCTTGGCTAAAAGCTCCAATACCAGCTTCACATAGATTCTGGTGGGCGTCAGCAATTCTTCCGCTACGGTACCGGCCCATTCCGGCACCTGATCCGTAAGCTTCAGCCCGGCCTTTTCAAAGACAATTTTCCGGGTCAGGGAAAATCCGTTGGAATGAAGGCCCGAAGAAGCTATGCCAATCATTACGTCACCGGCGGCAATCGCTTTGCCGTCGATGATTTCTTCCTTCTCTACTACGCCTACGGCAAAACCGGCCAAGTCGTATTCTCCCGGCCGGTAAAAACCGGGCATTTCTGCCGTCTCACCGCCGATTAAAGCACAGCCTGCCTGGCAGCAGCCTTCGGCTACCCCGGCCACTACAGCCTCCGCTACTTCCGGCTCCAAAATGCCCGTAGCCAAATAATCGAGAAAGAACAAAGGTTCCGCGCCGGAAACTAAAATATCATTTACGCACATGGCTACGCCATCGATACCGATGGTATTATGGATAGCGGCCTGATGGGCCACCGCCAGCTTTGTGCCTACGCCGTCGGTACCGGATACCAGTACCGGCTGCCTGTATTTGGCCGTATCCAATTGAAAAAGACCGCCGAAGCCGCCTATGCCTCCCATTTGTTCGGAGCGGCGGGTTTTCTCCACCCAAGGCTTGATCCTGGCCACCGTCTCGTTGCCCCGGTCAATACTTACGCCGGCAGATTGGTAATCCATTGCCGGATTATCACACCCTGACATCGTCAATTTAAGAGGCCCCCTTCCGCAGCCAGCTGGCGAATCTTTTGATTCTTTTCTTCCACCTGTCCGGCCATAGCCGCCTTTTCCCCGGCTAGCAACCGGCTTAGTCTTTCGTCAGCGACGGCCAATATCTGTATGGCCAGCAAAGCGGCGTTTTTGGCGCCGTCGATAGCCACTGCCGCCACCGGCACTCCCGCCGGCATCTGCACTGTGGCATACAAGGCATCCAGGCCCTGCAAAGCCGTGCCGTTGATGGGTACGCCGATTACCGGCAACGTGGTTTTTGCCGCTAAAACTCCTGCCAAATGGGCGGCAGCGCCGGCCCCGGCAATGATCACGGAGAAACCCTTTTCTCTGGCGCTTTCCGATAAGGCCAAGGCTTTCTCCGGTGTACGGTGGGCTGAGGCCACCTGCACATCTGCCTCCACCCCGAAGGCTTTCAGCGTTTCCACAGCCTTTTTCATAATATTCCAGTCGGAGTCACTGCCCATGACAACCAATACTTTTCCGGCCACCTTTTTATTCTCCTTTATTGTATATTTTCCTTTTCCTTTTGAGCTTATGTGCTTAGCGGAAAGGAAGCTGGTTCATTCAATTTTTATATCCAATATATTACCACACTGATATTGTTTTGTATATGTATACTGAGTTGGGCAGGCAGAACGCATTCATAAATGCGTTCATAGATTTTTGTGCAGGCTGCCTCAATCATCTGCATACAAACGGAAAAATAGAACAAGTGCCCGGTCTTCTGGAACTACTCTGAACCACTATCTCATGGAACTTAAGGAAATCCTCTGCTTATCAGACAAAGCTAAATTGTTGCTTGAAGAATAAATCAAAGTATGCTAGGATATAAATAGAAATAGGAACTGCTGCTTTTGTTTGGGCGGCCAGATCCTAGGTGTTTACCGGCCGCTTATCTACGGATAGGCGGTTTTATTTTTTTGGCTTGTTTTGCAACAAGCCAATGATACCGATGATAACCAGACAGAACGTAAACAGTTCCATGTAGTTGATCATATGGCATCACCCCTTTCTTCAAGGGGATCTAACCGCCAAGCAACAGTTCCTATGTAATATTTTACCATTTATTAGTGGCAGGTAAAGAAGAATTTATAGCAATCCTGTCAAGGAAACGGAGTATACATAAGTAAAAGGCCATCATTATGTAAAGATGTAGAAAGAAGGCCTGCCGAAACATTCATCCCCAATACCCAGGATTGCTGTACTGCATATGCCCATGTCCGTCCGCACTTTTTTCGTCACTCACCTTAACCCTACTTCACAAACCGTTTCAAAATATCCAGCAGCATCTTCTTATCCGAAGCCCTGATCGAATCCTTATCCATGGCCTGCATGAAACGGCCGATCATATTCAGATCTTCTTCAGCGGCGCCTTTGACCACAGCGGCAAAAAGCTCGCCTAAATCCCTCTCTCCTACTTTAATCCCGCTTAAGAGCTCCGTCAGTCCTGCTGTTTCCTTGGCAATTTGCTTCGCCGCCGCCAATTCGTCAGCCAGTGCCTTCTTCTCCTGCTGCAGCTGCTCACCGCTTTGGCTCAACTCCTTCAGCCGCTCCTCCAGCCCGGAAATCTCTTCAGCTTTGGCAGCTGCAGCCTCCTCCTGCTCCGCCAGCTTCTGCTTCAGGTTTTCGGCTTCCGCAGCCCCTTGACCGTCATCCTCCTGCAGCTCCGCCAACTGCTTTTGCAGCGCTTCTTTTTCTTCTTCCAAGGCAGCTTTTGCTTCCTTCAAAGCTTCCACTTCTTCTGCCAGGCCGGCCTTTTCTTCTTCCAGGGCTCCTTGCCTTTCCCTCAGCTCTTCGGCTTCCTTCTTTAGCCGGCTGTTGTTCTCCAGCATATCCAAAGCTTCTTCCCTCAGGCGGCGGATTTCTTTTTCCAGCCCTTCTTTCTTTTCCTGCCAATCCGCCTCCTGGTCCGCCAAATCGCCAGACTTTTCCTTCAGCTCTGCCTCCTGCTGCTTTTGCAAAGCTTTATATTCTTCCTCTAAAGCCTCCAGCCGTTGCTTGACTTTTCGCGTCTCCTCATCGGCCTGGGTCATTTTTTTGCGGTAGCTTTCCGCCTCCGCCCGCAAAGAAGTCCCTTCCTCAAGAAAAACAATGGTTTCCTCTTTAATGCGGCGGTTTTCTTCTTTCAGGTTTTCGTTTTTCTCTCTTAAACTGCGGTTTTCCTCTTCCAGCTCATCGCTGCCTTTCCTGACGGATTGGCTCTGCCGCCAGAAATCACCGCATTTGTCCTCCAGCTCTTTATTGCCGGCCATCAGCTCCTGGCAGCGTTTATTTAAACCGGCAATCTGCTCTTTCAGCCGGCGATTAGCCTGCTGGAGGGCTTCTCTTTCTTCCGCTAATCCTTGCAAGCCGGCCAGTTGCCGGCTGTCAACGGCCTCGCCTCTATTGCCGCCTTCACCGTCAAAAGCTGCTGTTTTATCCTCAAGCAGCAAGTCTGTAGGCAGGGCGTCCATATAGCCCGCCTCCATCAGTAAAAGGCCCACAGGCACACCCAAATGGGGAGACAGTATTTTCAGCACTGCAGGAGAGGGCTTCTTGCGAATCCCCGCTTCTAAGCGGGAGATTTCAGCATTGCTGACCTGTCCCTTCGTCAGGCTGCTTAATTCCTTTTGAGAAATACCCTTAGATTGCCTTAATTCTTTAAGATATTCTCCAAACGTCATTTTCCTGCCTCCCCTATTCTGGTGTAGCGTCCCGCTCATCCTTAGGCAAATGACTAAAATGAGCGGGGCGATACACTGGTTTTGCCTTTATTACCATGATTATATCTGACAGTAACCAATTGGTAAATAGCCTTTAGGCCCTTTCGCCGCCAATCTTGTCGAAAATGAAGAAAATTATGCCAAAGAACAAACCGGTTAAAGCCCCTAAGGTCATGCCGCTGATGCCTACCTGGCCGACGCTGATGCTAAGGCCGGATAAGCCGGCCACCATAACCACTGAGGTCATCACCAGGTTTCGGGGGTTGCCGTAATCCACCTTGCGGTCCACCAGTATCCGTAAGCCGGAAGTGCCGATCATACCGTAAAGCAAAAAGGTAATGCCGCCGATAACATTGCCGGGGATGGTGGAAATCAGGGCCGAAAGGGGTCCGATAAAGGCCATCAGTATGGAAACTACGGCCGCGCCGCCGATGACCTGCACGCTATACACACCGGTAACGGCCATGACGCCGATATTTTCCCCGTAGGTTGTGGTACCCACAGCCCCTACCAAACCGGAGAGGGCGGTAGAAAAATTATCCGCAAAAATAGAGCGATGTAAACCGGGCTTCTTCAGCAGGTCTCTGCCTACAATTTCGCTGGTAATAATCTGGTGCCCGATATGCTCCGTAGCCAGCACCAAAGCCACCGGCGCAATGGTCAGCATGGCACCCAGGTCAAACTTGGCTATGGTAAAGCTAGGCATGGTGAAAAGGGAAGCCTGAAGCATCGGCGTAAAATCCACCATATCAAAGAAAATTGCGGTAACGTAGCCGCAGGCCATGGCTACTAAAAGAGGGATAACTCCCAAAAAGCCTTTAAACAAAACAGAGCCAAAGACAGCCACGGCCAAGGTAATGCCAAAGACGATCATGTCCGCCGCCGTAGCTGTGGGCCCCGTGATATTGGCGCCGATGGCGCCGCCGCCTACGGAGACCCCGGCCAGTTCCAGTCCGATCAAAGCCACAATCGGCCCCATAGCCGCCGGCGGCAGGACAATATCGATCCATTCCGTGCCAAACTTATAGATAACCAGGGCCAGAATCATGCCGATAATGCCCACAAAAACTATGCCGCCCTGAGCATAAGCAAAACCGTGGCTGGCAATGACGGCGCCAACCGGCGCCAAAAAGGCAAAGCTTGACCCCAGATAAGCAGGCGCTTTGCCCTTTGTGATCACAATGAAGAGAAGAGTTCCTACCCCATTCATAAAAAGAACGATGCCGGCTTCCAATCCAAAAAGAATAGGAACCAACACCGATGCTCCAAACATGGCAAAAACATGCTGAATACTGAGAGGCAGCAAGGTCAAAAAAGGCACCTTTTCCTCTACTTGAATAATTCTCCTGCTCGACAAACAAATCCCTCCATTATTCTTTTTTTAATTACGGTTTAGCCGTTAATGGCTGCACCGCTATTACCGCCATTAACCCTGAGGTCCACCAGCTTTATTCCGGGCAAAATCCTGGCACACAAAGACATGCTGCATTCCGTCAGTTCCCAGTGGCAGAATTCCACATCAGCCATTTTACTTCTCAGCCCATTGCCATCCACCACAGAAAACCGGTTGAGGCCGCCGGCAATACCGGTACCTGTGTATTTTACATAGCTTTCCTTGGCCGCCCATACCGCAAAAAAGGACTCGAAGTCTTCCGCTTCCAAATAGGCGTACTCCCCGGGATGAAAAAAACGCCGGGCAATGGCAGCCTTGTTGCAGCGGCTATGGACCTGCAGATCCAAACCTACAGGCTGCTCATAAAAAGCGCAGGCAGCATAATCGCCGCTATGGGAAAGGGAAAAATGCAAACCCGGCGCCGCCGCAAAATAAGGCTTTCCCTTTTGATGCCGGAGAATAGCCGGCTGCTCCAAATGAAGGAAGTCCGGCATATCCGTCATGCTTGTGCCTTCCGCATAGGCCTGGGCGCAAGCCAGCAGCCTCTCTTCATTGGACATGGGTGAATAACGCTGGGCCCACAAAAAAATCCATACAGGACGCTGACCATTCATGCTCTCCGCCTCCTTGCAGCCTGATTCTTGCTGCTTTTGCTTTCTCTTCTGCTCCCGCTTAATCTTTAATGGTGGAATAGCCGGATGCCGGTGAAAGCCATCACCATACCGTAGCTGTCGCAGGCAGCAATAACCTGCTGATCCCGGATAGAACCGCCGGGTTGGGCAATATAGCTGACGCCGCTGCCCGCTGCCCGCTGAATGTTGTCTTCAAAGGGGAAGAAAGCATCGGAACCTAAAGCCACACCCGTCAGCCCTGCCAGCCAGGCTGCTTTAGCATCCGCAGTCAGCGCTTCCGGCTGCCGGCTGAAGTACTGCTCCCAGCGGCCGGGGGCCAACACCTCTGCGGCATCGCCGGACAAATAAACATCCGTAGCATTATCCCGCTCCGGCCGGCCCAAGTCAGGGCGAAAAGGCAAGGCCAGCACCTGAGGATGCTGCCGCAGATACCAGTGGTCCGCCTTATCCCCCGCCAGACGGGTGCAGTGGATTCTGGACTGCTGGCCGGCGCCGATACCGATGGCTTGTCCATCCTTAACATAGCAAACAGAATTGGACTGGGTATATTTTAACGTAATCAAGGCGATGAGTAAATCCTTTATTTTGTTTTCGGGAATATCTTTTTTGGCGGTAGGAATATTCGTCAAAACGCTGGGATCAATAAGCAAATCATTGCGTCCCTGCTCAAATTCGATGCCGTAAACCGTCTTTCTTTCCAGTTCCTTAGGCACATAAGCCGGATCGATACGGATAATGGTATAGCTGCCTTTACGTTTGCCTTTAAGTATGGCCAGCGCCTTTTCATCATAACCGGGCGCGATGACGCCGTCGGAAACCTCCCGGGCGATCAAAGCTGCCGTCTCCTCGTCGCAAACATCGGACAAGGCGATAAAATCACCGAAAGAAGACATCCGGTCCGCTCCTCTGGCCCTGGCATAAGCATTGGCCAAAGGTGAAAGCCGGCACTCCTCTACGCGGTAAATTTGGCGCAGTACATCATCCAGAGGCAGTCCAACGGCGGCGCCGGCAGGACTTACATGCTTGAAAGAGGTGGCGGCCGGCAAACCCGTAGCCTCTTTTAACTCTTTAACCAATTGCCAGCCGTTGAACGCGTCCAGCAAATTGATATAGCCGGGCTTACCGTTTAGTACCTCTATAGGCAAAGGGCCTTCCTCCCGGAAAATCCGGGCCGGTTTTTGATGAGGGTTGCAGCCGTATTTTAACACTAATTCTTCCATAAGAAACCTCCTACATCTGCGTACTAAGTATCTAAGGATAGCAGAACATCCGCGTATTAAGCATTTACGGATAGCGGATTGTATCCGCAGGATTGAGTCCGAAGGACATCTGCGCGCTAAGTATCTAAGGATAGCATCATTTCCAGTCACCGTGGTTTGTCAGTTATTGCGCAAATCCAGCACCCGCTTGGCTTTGCCTGCCGTACGCTCCAAGGACTGAGGAGATACCAGAGTGATTTTGCATTCAATACCGACTACCCGCTTTAATACCCGCAGAATACTTTTCTCGATTTCCTTCAATTGCCGCCAATCGTCGGTAAAATAGGCAGGTTCCAATTCCACCTTAATCTCCAAGGCATCGCTGTAGCCCTCTTTCGTCACTACCATCTGGTAATGCATAGCCACCGCCGCTACCTCTGACAGCACAACTTCAATCTGGGAGGGGAAGACGTTGACGCCTTTAATGATCAGCATATCGTCACTGCGGCCCCGGATTTTTTTCATCCGCAAAGTGGTGCGTCCGCAAGAGCAGGGCTCTGGCATCAGCCGGGTAATATCCCTGGTCCGGTAACGCAGTACGGGGCAGGCTTCTTTTCTCAGGGTGGTGATGACCAGCTCCCCTTCTTCGCCATAAGGTAAAACCTCACAAGTATCGGGATCGATAATCTCCGCCAGATAAAAGTCTTCGCTGATATGCTGACCCTCACCCAGGCCGCAGTCACCGGAAACACCGGGCCCCCCTACTTCCGTCAGACCATAATTATCCGTAACCCGAATACCCCAAAGCTCCTGCAGGGCAGCTTCCATACCCTGGCTGCAAGGCTCGCCGCCGAAAAGTCCCACCCGAAGGCTAAGATCCTTTTTGGGATCAATGCCCATTTTTTGAGCCACTTCTACCAAATGAAGAGCATAGCTGGGGGTAGATACCAAAGCGGTAGTGCCAAAATCCTGCATCAACATGATCTGCTTTTCTGAATTGCCGGAAGACATAGGCACCACTGTGGCCCCTACTTTTTCCATACCGTAATGGAGGCCGAAGCCCCCGGTAAAAAGACCGTAGCCGAAAGCAATTTGCGTCACATCCTCCGGGCCCACCGTGGCCTGGGTAATGACTCTGGCCAAAAGTTCAGACCAATCATCCAGATCCTGCCGGGTATAGCCCACTACAATAGGCTTGCCCGTAGTGCCGGAAGAACCGTGCAACCGTACTACATCTTTAAGGGGCAGGGCAAAGAGCCCGTAAGGATAATTATCCCGCAGGTCCTGCTTCGTCGTAAAAGGCAGCTTGCTCACATCCGCCAAAGTCTTGATGTCCTCAGGGCGCAAGCCTTTTTCGTCCAAAGCTTTACGGTAAAAAGGAACCTGCCGGTAAACCCTGGCTACCGTCTCCTGCAGGCTCTGTAGCTGCAAAGCCTCCATAGCCGGCCGCTCCATGCATTCCCTTTCTTTATTCCATATCATTTCTATTCATCCCCTTTGACAAAAAATAAACCTATGGCCTGATTTACGCACAGAAGCCATAGGCAAGGGAACATTCATTGCCCTACCAGACTACCATGCTACTGCCTCATTATAACGCATCCGCAGAAAAATTTCGAGTGTAGAAATTTTTCTTTCTTCTGTGCGTTTCAATGAGGCAAGTGATGGTGATGACTGCTTACACTAAAACGTAACGGAGACGGGCTATATTTTGCCTCATTATAACGCCTCAGTGGAAAAATTTCGATTGTAGAAATTTTCCCTTCCTCTGTGCGTTTCAATGAGGCAAGTGATGGTGA
>JBCFAO010000026.1:28378-56507 GCA_038562165.1 Clostridiales bacterium
TAAAACGTAACGGAGACGGGCTATATTTTGCCTCATTATAACGCCTCAGTGGAAAAATTTCGATTGTAGAAATTTTCCCTTCCTCTGTGCGTTTCAATGAGGCAAGTGATGGTGATGACTGTTTACACTAAAACGTAACGGAGACGGGCTATATTTTGCCTCATTATATAGTTTTATGCCTGTACTTTCAAGTCCGGGGAAAGGATTTAGCAGAGCGTGCTCATGAAAAAAGAAGATAAGCATGAGCTAGGTGGACAAACCAAGCCAGGCGCTCAGTTGCTCAAAAAGGCCAAGGTGCTCAAAAGGTTTTGCACAAAAATCGAGGTAGTGCATTAACCTCATGCAAACACGAGTGCATATATGCAGCATGCACTAAATTATGCACATAATTACTCAAATAGCACTTTTTGAAGCCGTAATGATTACCAATTAGTGCGCACAACCTCGTTTTTTGTGCAGTTATCTTTATCTAACATCTGATTCCGGCAAAAACTCGCTGTCCGCCACCTTTTTTCATGAACAAATCCTGACGGTTTTAACCTTGCACTTTTCCGGTGCAGAGCATATGATAACCTCATATAGGGAAAACTACCAGCGCAGGAGGGATCAGGAAAGTGAATTGGCATACCGTAAAAGAAATAGTGATCGATATTCTTTTTGATATTGCAGGCAGTGCATTTTTAGCCATCGGCATCCAAATTTTCAATGCGCCGAATAATATTGCTCCCGGCGGCGTTACCGGCATCTCCATTCTCATCAATCACCTGACAGGATTGCCCATTTCTGTTTTAAACTTCGCCATCAATGTGCCCCTGCTTATTTTGGCCTTTTTATTTTTAGGCAGGAGCTTCACTGTAAAAACCCTTAAAAGCGTAGTCGTTTTCACGGTGGTTCTTTCTTTTATAGAGGCTTATATACCGCCCTATCATGGAGAAATGATTTTGGTGGTTCTTTATGGCGGCGTCCTCAGCGGCTTGGGCCTGGGCTTGGTTTTCATGCGGTCTTCTACCACCGGCGGCTCCGATATTGTCGTCAGGTTGGCGCAAAAGAGGGCTCCCGGCATCTCCATCGGCAAGCTGATGCTGATTTTTGACGGCTGCGTCCTCATTTGCGCCGCCATTGTTTACCGCAATCTGGACAGTGCCTTGTACGCCCTGATCTGTATCTTTGCTTCCTCCCGTATGGTAGACGGCATCCTTTACGGCCTGGATGTAGGCAAAGTCCTGATGATTATCTCCGAACGCCATGCGGAGTTGCCCGCCCTCATCCATCAGCATCTGGGCCGGGGCTGTACCATACTGGAAGGCAGGGGCAGCTTTACGGAAATAGATCGTCCGGTTTTGCTGTCAGCAGTGCGCAAAAGTCAATATTACGAACTGAAGCGCATCATTCACCAATTGGACCCCAGGGCTTTCATGGTGGTTTTGGACGCCGGCGAAATCCTGGGCGAAGGCTTCAAAAGCATAGATGAGTAAAAAAATACAGAAGGCTGATGTAGGCCTTCTGTATTCTCATAATAGCAACTTATCTTCAAATAAGGCGGCAAATGTCACTGAAAAAACATCCTTGCTTTCCTTATCGCATTTGCCACTTATTTTAAATAAATTTAAATAGACGGGCCGGTATTGCTATCCTGCCGGCCCTTGTACAAACCTCTACTGCCGGTTCTTCATGGTAAAAACATATTCAATGGGGATGGCATAAGCACTCTCTGCTCCCGCTTCTTCTCTGAAGCAATTAACCCCAATGACGGCGCCGTTTTCTTTTACCATAGGGCCGCCGCTATTGGCGGCGGTAATTGCTGCCGTCACCCGGTATTTATTGATCTCTCCCGGCTGCCGGACCGCCGGGTCTTCTGTTGCCGCCTCCATGGCGCTGATCACTCCTGCCGCCAAGGAAGCGCTTTCGCCTGCCGCAGCCTCCAGGGAAGCCCCTTCTCCAGCCGGACTCCCTAGGACAAAAACCGGCTCGCCGGCAGCAAGGCCGGAAAAGTCATCCATATAGCGAAATACCGGAAAAACGGTACCGGGGGCTTTCATCACCCGCAGCTTGGCCAGATCCAACACATGATCTTCCACCATAAGTTCAGCCGTATATTCAATGCCCTGGCTGTCCTTCACTTTGATCCAGGCAGCATCTTTCACGATATGAGCATTGGTAATAACCTGCCCATCTTTGGAAAAAAAGAAACCGCTGCCGCTTTTTTTATCAGTGGTTACCTGCAAAACCACGGGCAAAGCTAAAGCCTTTATATCCTCTTCCGGGTTTAAGACCGTAGTTTCAATGGTTACCGTCCTCTGCAAGCCATCCCAGGATACCTGGCAGCCCAGGGCCTCGGAGGCAAAGCGCAGGGGCACATAAGTACGGCCGCCAATACTTCTGGAGGGCACATCCAAAGCATAAGTTTTGCCGTTGCTTAAATTGGCGGTGGCAGAACCCAAAACCAGATCAAAGCCGAAAGTCCCCCGAAAACCAATGACCTGCTGTTCGGCCGGATACCAGTTAACCTTACCCTTTAAATACTCGGTGACCGCCCGCAACGGGATCAGAACCCGGCCATTTTCCACTAAAGGCTGATCCTGGCTGGCCATCAAAACCCCGTCCACCAAAATACGAATATCCTCATTCTGCGCTGCCGCCAAAGCCGGAGCCTGGCCGCCAAAAATAAATATCTGGCAGCAAAAGGTCAGAAGAAAAGCCCATAAAGCTCTCTTCCAGGCGGCAAGCTTTTTTGATTCTTTAGCCATAGAAGCCGTCCCCTTCAATTAGATGTCGATATATGCATTAATAATACATCCTTAATGCATCAATAATGCATCAAACGGCATACTTGAAGGCGTCAATCAGACGCCTTCAAAAAGCTTAATAAAATCTGTTTTTTCCAGCCCATAAAAATAATGGGCTAATTTTATGTCCTTTAAAGCTTCCGCCACAGCCTCAGGCTCGTTTTTGACGCCGGTAAGCAGTTCCTCAATATCGGCGATCTGGCCGGAGCCGAAAAAGTCCCCGGAAATGCTGCACTGAGCAATCCGGCCGGCAGCAATGGCCAGGCGTAAGGTAATGGTGCCGCAGCCTTCAAAACGGCGGCTATAAACGGTGTCTCCCACCGGTGAAGAGCCGTAATTCCAGGCCCAAGTGGCGTATTTGTTATTGCGCAGAGTTTTGATGGCTTCCAGGTCTGCCTCAGAAGGATTCCAGACGGTGCAGCCGGGATTGAGACTGAAAACAAACTCCCTCAGCCGGTCTATAAAAGCGCCTACTTCCAGGTCTCCGCCCGGCGGCAGAAGCTTTCTGATATTGGTCACCCGGCTCCTGATGGAGGTAATGCCTTTAGCCGCCAGTTTCTCCGGCAAAGCCGTCAGGCATTTGCCCAGCATTTCCAAATTGGAATCAAACAGCAGCGTGCCATGGTGCAGCAGCTTGCCTCCGGACACATGCTGAGCGTTGCCGGAGATTTTAGCCCCGTCAATAGCAATATCGTTGCGGCCCTGGTTCTCAGCAGGCAGCCCTAAGCTTCTCAAAGCAGCAATCACCGGCTCCGTGAATTTAGCAAAGTCGAAGGCCGACTGATCCTCCACCGGAGCAATGAAAGTAAAATTTACATTGCCCAAATCGTGGTAGACGGCGCCGCCGCCGGTGATGCGCCGCACAACCGTAATCTCCTTTTCCTTGACGAAATCGGCTTCAATCTCATTATAAGGGTTCTGATTTTTACCGATAACGATAGTGTTGTCATTCTGCCATAGACTAAAATACGTCTCTCCCGGCGCCGCCTGCTGGAACAAATACTCTTCAAAAGCAAGGTTATAATAAGGATCCTTGCTGTTACTGGGTGCATAAATCATCAATTAACCTCGCTTCACTTTGTTTCCCGTTATTGTATCCTTTTGTTTCTTTTACTTCAAGCTGTGAATACCTTCCCGCAGTATTTCCGAAAGAGAAGGATGGGGAAATATATAATCCTTGATTTCCTGGACGGCAGCCTTTTGGTGTACCAGGATAGCCGCCGCTGTAATGGCCTCGGCGCTGTGGTTGGCGATCATGTGGACGCCAACCAGGCTTTGGTCCTCTTTATCCAGCACCAGCTTGCAGATACCGTCGCCCCCCTCATTTTCTGCCAAATAGCGGCCGGAAAACCGCATGGATATCGTCTGGGTATAGAACCTTTGCTCCTGCTCTGCCGTCAGGTCGCCACTTTGGCCTACCCAAGCCACCTCGGGATTGGTATAGATCACCCCTGGAATCATGCTATAGTCAGCCACGGCGGAGGTTGAAGCCTCAGCCCCGGAGGCGGCTTCCCCCCTCTGCTTTTCATGTCCCAATATATCCTTAACGGCCCGCTCTCCTTCCCAATAAGCCGTGTGGGCCAGCATCACTTTGCCGTTAATATCCCCTACGGCATACATGCCGGGAATATTGGTGCGCAGCCAATCGTCGGTTACCACGGCTTTGCCGGCCATGGCCACCCCCAGCTCCGTCAGGCCCAGATCCGCCGTATTCGGCTCCCGTCCTAAGCTGGCCAGCACCTGGCCGGCAGGCAAAGAGTGGGTCTCGCCTTCTTTCTCGTAAACCACCGCTCCCTCGGTAATCTCCGTTACCTTGGCCGCCAAATGAAAAACAATGCCCTTTTTCTCCAAATTCTTCTGGAGTAAAGCGGCGATATCCCCATCGATCTGGCCGCCGATTTTCGGCAGCATCTCAATAACTGTCACCCGGGCTCCGACAGCATTATAATAGCAGGCCATTTCCAGGCCGATGACGCCGCCGCCAATAACCACAAGGCTTGCCGGTATCTGCCGCAAATCCAGCAGCTCTTTGCTGGTGAGGACGAAACCTTTTTCCCGCTGCTGGCGAAGACCGGGGATAGGCGGCAAAAGGGGCCGGGAGCCCGCAGCCAGAATGACGTTTTTACTCAAGTACTGCTGCTCCCCTATCTGGACGGCAAAAGCCGCACCGGTCTTCGGCAAAAGCTGTCCTTGGCCCATCACCAGAGTAACACCCGCTTCCTTCAAAGCGCCTTTGACCCCTGACACTAAGGTGCGGACCACCTTGTTTTTGCGGTCGATCACCTTTCCCTGATCCAGGGATGCCTTTTCCACGGTGAGTCCGTACTTCTCCCCTTGGCTGGCTCCCTCCAGCAGCTTGGCGCTATAGAGCAAAGCCTTCGAGGGGATACAGCCCTCATTAAGACAGACGCCCCCAAGCTTCTCCTGTTCCGCCAGCAATACCTTTAAGCCAGCTCTGGCCCCGGCCAGGGCTGCATTATAGCCTCCGGGACCGCCGCCGATAATGATAATATCGTAAATGTCCATTGATCTTACCTCCGCTTAACGTCAAAAGCACAAGCAAACGCCATTACTTCTCTTGATAGACCAGCACCGGCTTTCTGGCCGCCTTTGTATCATCCAGCCGGCCCACCACCTTGGTCATGGGGGCATTATGCAAAACTGAGGGATCCCGGTAGCCTTCCTCAATGATCCGCCGCATTACCGCCGCCGCTTCATCCAGGCTCTCTTTGCTTTCCGTTTCCACCGGTTCAAACATCATCGCCTCTTTCACAATCAAAGGGAAATAAATCGTCGGCGGATGAATGGAGAAGTCGATCATTCTTTTGGCTATATCCAGGGCCGAAAAACCGGCTTGCTTCTGGGGCTGGGCCGTCAGGACAAATTCATGCATACAAGTCCGGGGGCTGGCAGCCTCCATAAACTCCATTAATAAGACCCGCAGATAATTGGCATTCAGCACAGCCTGCTGAGAGGCGGCTTTCAAGCCCTCGCCGCCCATGGTCAGGATATAGGCATAAGCTTTCACCAATACGCCGAAATTGCCGTAGAAAGAGCGCAGGCGGCCGATAGACAAGGGTCTGTCCTCCTCCAAATAATAGCTGCCGTCTTCTTTCTGACAAACTAAGGGCTTGGGCAGAAAATCCGCCAGCCCGGCTTTAACGCCAACGGGCCCGGCTCCGGGGCCGCCGCCGCCGTGGGGGGTGGAAAAGGTCTTGTGCAAGTTCAGATGCACCACGTCAAAGCCCATATCTCCGGGCCGGACAATACCCATAATGGCGTTCATATTGGCGCCGTCATAATAAAGCAGTCCTCCTGCCTCGTGAACCATGGCGGCAATCTTTTCGATATTGATCTCAAAAAGGCCCAAGGTGCTGGGATTGGTCAGCATCAGTCCCGCCACCTGATCATCCAGATGGGCGGCCAAATCCTCTAAATCCACATTGCCCTCATTATCAGATTTGATCTCCACAATCTCCAGTCCCGCCATGGCTGCGGAAGCCGGGTTGGTGCCGTGGGCCGTATCGGGAATCAGCATCTTGCGGCGCTTGCTGTCACGGCGGTGATCATGGTAAGCCCGGATCACCATCAGCCCCGCCAACTCCCCCTGAGCCCCTGCCGCCGGCTGCAGGCTGAAGCTGTCCATACCTGTTACTTCGCCAAGGTGCTCCGCCAGCTTATACATCAGCTCCAGATTGCCTTGGGAAAGCTCCTGGCCGGCCAGGGGGTGGCTGGCGGCAAAGCCGCTGTAAGACGCTACTGTTTCATTAATTTTCGGGTTATATTTCATGGTGCAAGACCCCAGGGGATAAAATCCGGAGTCCACCCCATGATTCAATTGCGATAAGCCGATGTAATGACGAACCGCCTCCTGCTCGGAAAGCTCGGGAAAGTCCAGTTCCTGCCGCAAAAGTCCGGGTTCCAGCAATTGATCCAAAGGCTTTTGCTTCACGTCGCAAGGAGAAAGCCTATGGCTGCGGCGGCCCTTAGCGCCTAGCTCAAAAATCAATTTTTTTACTGACTGTCTGCTCATCAGATTTCACCTGCTTTCTTGACAAAGGCGTCCATCTCAGCTTTCGTCCGTTTTTCCGTCACGGCAATCAGCAGGCAATCAGCCAGCTCCGGACCTGCCTCTTTCGTTAAAACTATACCCGGCAAGAAGCCGGCTTCCACCATGGCCTGCCGGAATTTTACCCCGTCTCCCTGATAGCGGACCACAAACTCTTTAAATGTGGGGCCTGTAAACACCGGGGTAAAGCGGCCGCCGGCAATCAAAGCATTATACAAATAACGGGATTTGTGGAGGCAAAGCTCCGCCGCCTCCCTCATGCCTTCTTTGCCCATAAAGGTCATATACATGGCAGCAGACAAAGCGCAAAGAGCCTGGTTCGTGCAAATATTGCTGGTGGCTTTCTCTCTGCGGATATGCTGTTCTCTGGCCTGGATGGTCAGGACGAAGCCCCGGCGGCCTTCTTTGTCCGTAGTCTCTCCTACCAGGCGGCCCGGCAGCTTGCGCAGCAATTCATTTTTGCAGGCCAAGTAGCCCAGACCCGGCCCCCCGAAGCTCATGGGTATGCCAAGGGACTGGCCTTCCCCTACGGCAATATCGGCGCCGTATTCGGCGGCAGGTTTTAACAGTCCCAAGGAAATGGGGTCGGCGGCCACAATCAGCAAAGCTCCCTTTTCTTTGACCAAAGGACTCACCTTGGCCAAATCTTCAATGATGCCGAAATAATTGGGGCTTTGCACAATGACGGCAGCCGTATCCTCGCTGATACCCGCGGCTAAAGCCGCCAAATCACAGCGGCCTGTTTTGCTGTCCCAAGGACATTCCCGCAGCTTCATCTCCCGAAACCTGGCGTAGGTTTTGCAGGTTTCCGTATATTGAGGGTTCAAAGCCCCTAATATAATAACTTCATTTCTGTCCGTAGCATTTGCTGCCATAAACATGGCCTCAGCACAGGCCGTAGCGCCGTCATAGACAGAAGCATTGGCTATATCCATACCCGTAAGGCGGGCGATAAGGCTTTGAAATTCAAAGATCGATTGCAAAGTTCCCTGGCTCATCTCTGCCTGATAAGGGGTATAAGCCGTATAAAACTCTTGCCGCAGCAAAAGCTGAGGTATAGCCGCCGGTATATAATGGTCATACACGCCGCCCCCCAGGAAGCAAATCTTGTCTTCGGCGGAGGCATTGGCAGCGGCCAGCTCTTTCATGGCAGCAGCCACCGCCATCTCGCTTAAGCCCTGAGGAATAGCCAAGGGCCTTTTTAGCTTCAAGGCTTCGGGGATTTCGGCGAACAACTGTTCCATGTCTGGCAGGCCGATTTTGGCCAGCATTTGCTGCCGGTCCTCCCCGGTATGAGGGATATAAGAATTCATCATCATTCCCCTTCCTTGCAAAACTCATCGTAAGCTTCGCTATCCATCAAATTAAGCAGCTCCGAGGGCTCCTCCATTTCCACCATGACGATCCAGTTTTCATAGGGATCCTCATTGATTAATTCCGGGGCATCGTTTAAGGCCTCGTTCACCTCAATAATTTTGCCGGATATAGGAGCAAAAATATCGGAAACGGCTTTTACGGACTCTACAGCGGCAAAAACCTTACCGGCGCTGATCTTGGCTCCGGTCTTAGGCAAATCCACGAAAACAATATCTCCTAAAGCCTGTTGGGCAAAATCGCTGATGCCGATATAAGCAGTGACTCCTTCGGTTCTCACCCATTCATGTTCCTGGGAAAACTTCAAGCTCTTTGTACTCATCATTGCTCCTCCTCTGTTTTACTTTAATTTTTGCCGGTCTTTTTCCGGTAAAAAGGCAGCTTAACCACCTTAGCCTTTACCGGTTTATCCCGGATGATCACATCCAGCTCCGTATCTGCTGCTGCAAGGGCCGGCGGCACAAAGGCCGTAGCCAATCCCTTTTTAAAAGTAGGACTGTGGGTGCCGCTGGCTACATGCCCCACCGGCAGGCCATCCTTAGCAATAACATAGCCTTCCCGGGGAATGCCCCTTTCCACCAGCTCGATGCCCACCAGGGTGCGCTGAGTACCCTTTTCTATCTGGTCTTTGATAATCTCCTTGCCGGGATAATCACATTTATCCAGCTTTACAAAAAAGCTTAGCCCTGCCTCTACCGGCGTAATCTCTTCGGACAATTCGTGGCCGTATAAAGGCAAAGCCGCCTCAAAGCGCAAGGTATCCCTGGCCCCCAGTCCCACAGGCAAAAGCCCTTTTTCTTTGCCGGCGGCCAGCAGCCCTTGCCAAAGGCTGACGGCAGCCTCAGGGCCGCAATAGATCTCAAAACCGTCCTCTCCCGTATAGCCTGTGCGGGACAGGATAACGGGCCGGTTGAGCACCTCCGTCTGCTGAAAGCGGAAAAATTTAATTTGATCCAAGTCACAGGCCGAGAGTTTTTGCAGAATCTCTTGTGCTGCCGGACCTTGAATGGCAATTTGCCCATACTGAGCAGATACATTCTCCGCAGCCACTTCAGCCAGGGAAGGTTCTGCGGCGGCCAGCTCTTCTAAATTCCGCACCAGCCAGGCATAATCCTTATCGGTGTTGGAGGCATTGACTACCAGGAAGAACTCCTCCTCCCCCAGCATATAAATCAGCAGATCATCCACTACGCCCCCCCGGTCATTGGGCAAAAGGGTATAAATAATTTTCCCCGGTTCCAATGCCGCCAGATTATTGGTTACCAACCTATTTAAGGCCTCTCTGCTGCCCCGGCCTTTAACCAGTATCTCCCCCATATGGGACACGTCGAATAATCCGGCCTTGTCCCGGGTGGCCAGGTGCTCTTCAATAATCGACGTATACTGCACCGGCATATCCCAGCCCCCAAAATCCACCATTTTCGCGCCCATGGCCTGATGCTCTCCAAAAAGAGGCGTTTGTTTCCCTGCCATCAGCCAGACCTCCTTCTTTTTAAATTTTTATTTGGTCTTCCCTAAATCCATCTTAAATAAAATTAAAGAAGACAGTCTTTATCAGCACTATCCCATGCCAATAAAAGCTGTCCTCCTCCTGTACCAAGAATATAATCCCGCCTGAGAGATTCGGGCCGGCCTCTGTAAATATCTGGCCTCTGTGAATGCCTGCTTCTTCAGGCCATCCGCCCTTGCTCCTTCGGCGCCGCCTGACCGCTGATACCGGCCAGGGGCTTTCCAGGAAATCGTCCGGTTTCTGTACATTTTACCTGAAAGCTTCACCGTATGCTGACTCACACGGCTTTCCTCTTCGGTCCCGCAAACTGCGGCGTCTCCAGAGAACCATCATCCGATGATATGCTGTTTTATTCTTACCAATACTATAACCAACCCCATAGCCTCTGTCAACTGTTTCATCCAATGTAATCATATATATAACATAAAGGATTGGCTGTCACCCTGGTCCAATGTATAATCCACCAAATCCTGCAAGGTTACGCCGGATAGGCAATTTTCAATGGCTGTGTCCAAAGGAGTAAAGACCAAAGAGGACAGGGCATTGGAAATAACCGGAGTTTGCTCCAGCAGATCCTTCTGTGCAGTTTCAAACAGTGCATTTTCCACGGATTTAAGCACGTCCAAAGCGGTGATATCAGAAGTATTCCTTGCAAGCAAATAGCCGCCTTTCGCACCCTTCACCGCAGTGATCAAGCCGCTTTTTTTCAGAGATGTGGCTACTTGTTCCAGAAATATCTTAGACACGCCCAAGGCTTCTGATATACTGATAACAGGCACAGGTTCTGAGGTATCCTTTTTATTGGCGATTTGTATCAGTGTGGCCAGTGCGTAATGCCCTTTTGCCGATATTCTCATGAGGTTCCTCCTTAAATTCGTTCTTCAACTGCTTAACGCCCGTATCCGGTCTTCCCGATATTATCTTTAGCCTGCGGCGAATCCCCTATTCATGACGAGCAGATGAGAATCTATCAACTATCTTACCAAAATCATAGTTCATTGCAATACCCTCTCGAAAATTCGCTATTGACAAATTGGGGCTGGCAGAATACAATCCAATTATAACATATATATTTACTATGCTATTATAGGAGGTCATTCAAATGTCAAGAGTTGCAAATAACCTGACCGATTTAATCGGCAAAACTCCATTACTTAAGCTGAATGGTTACTCGGCCCAGCAAGAAATTACAGCCAGTCTGATTGGAAAGCTGGAGTATTTCAATCCGGCGGGCAGCGTCAAGGACCGCATTGCCTGGGCCATGATCCGTGAGGCGGAAGAAAAGGGCAACCTAAAGCCCGGTTCAGTCATTATCGAGCCCACCAGCGGCAACACCGGTATTGGGCTGGCTTCTGTGGCCGCCGCCCGGGGATACCGGATTATCCTGACCATGCCTGAAACCATGAGCGTGGAGCGGCGCAAGCTCTTGGCAGCCTACGGGGCTGAGCTGGTTCTCACCGAGGGCGCAAAGGGTATGAAAGGCGCCATCGCCAAAGCCCAGGAGCTGGCGGAACAGACGCCCAATGCCTTTATACCGGGACAGTTCGTCAACCCCGTTAATCCCCAGGTTCATCGGGAAACCACAGGGCCTGAAATCTGGGAAGACACCGAGGGCCAAATCGATATTCTGGTATCAGGGATTGGTACCGGCGGCACTATTACCGGCGCCGGTGAATTTTTGAAATCGAAAAAACCGGCAATAAAAGTTGTGGCTGTGGAACCTGCAGACTCTCCGGTGCTTTCCGCCGGCACGGCGGGGCCCCACAAAATTCAGGGTATCGGCGCAGGCTTTGTTCCCAATACATTGAATACCGATATCTACGATGAAATCATCACAGTAAAGAACGAAGACGCCTTCGCAACCGGCCGGGAAATCGCCAAGACCGAGGGACTGCTGGTGGGCATCTCTGCGGGAGCGGCCCTTTGGGCGGCGGTGCAAGTGGCAAAACGGCCGGAAAACGCCGGGAAAACTATCGTAGTCATTTTGCCGGATACCGGCGAAAGATATCTTTCCACCCCTTTATTTGAAAACTAAGCAGACCGCAGACAGCAGATAATAGTTCATGGGCGGGTTGCTGGGCCGCCGGCCCGCCGGCCCTATGGTCCCTCTTGGACGGCGGGGCATTTGCTCAAAAATGCAAGTTTGTAACCTGGCTGGAGCTGTTTTTGAGCAAAATTGCAGGTTTGTAACCTGGCCGGAGCTATTTTGAGCAAAATTGCAAGTTTGTAATCTGCTGTTTCGTTAAAATAGTGGACGTATTGGGGTCTGAGCACTAAATACAGCTTAAAAGTGGGGTAAAACCGGTTAAAGGGCCTAAGATGCAGGTTCCAGACACCGCTAAACCTGCAATTTTGCACAGTTAGCCCTTGCAAACGGCGACAAACCTGCAATTTTGCTCATTTTTACGAACAGGCGCTTCCAACGAGCCACTTCCAAGGAGCCACTTCCAAGGAGCCGCAACGAGCCGCTTCCAAAGAGCCGCTTTCAAAAAGCCGCTGCCGAGGAGCTCCAAAATGTCAGCCTCACAAAAAACAGGGAAATTTCGGATCGGTGCCACTAAGCATCCGTCCCGGAATCTCCCTGTTTCCTTTGTTACTTATTGCGGTTTAAACCGGACCCGGCTAGCAGCCGTCGCCCAGCTAAACCTTAAAAAACTTAATGCTTATACCAATTCGATATAGCACATCATAGCGGCGTCGCCTTTACGGGGACCACTTTTGATGATCCGGGTATAGCCGCCATTGCGCTCTTTGTATTTCGGCGCCACTTCGTCGAAAAGGTTTTTGACCACCGTCTCATCCATCATATAGGCCATAGCCTGACGGCGGGCAGCCAGGTCTCCCTGTTTACCCAAGGTGATCATTTTTTCTGCGGTGCAGCGCAATTCTTTAGCTTTCTGCTCCGTAGTTTCAATTCTGCCATGGCGAATCAGCGCTGTGGTCAGATGCCGCATCAAGGCCCTGCGCTGTCCGGTGGTTCTGCCTAATTTTCTTTGTACCACAGTACCTTCCCCCTATTCGTCAAACTTTCTGAGACCAAGGCCCAGAGAGCTTAGCTTTTCATCTACTTCTTCCAAGGATTTTTTACCCAGGTTCCGTACCTTCATCATGTCGTCTTCCGTTTTCATGATCAACTCGCCTACGGTGTTGATGCCGGCCCGTTTCAGGCAGTTGTAAGAACGGACGGAGAGATCCAGCTCCTCGATACTCATATCCAGGATCTTATCTTTCTCCTCTTCCACTTTGTTGACCATGATCTCCACATCGCTGACTTTTTCCGTCAGACCCATGAAAATCTTCAGATAGTCATGAAGAATCTTGGCGGATAGGCTTACAGCCTCATCAGGAACTAAGGAGCCGTCAGTCCATACTTCCATGGAAAGCCGGTCATAATTGGTGCCGGTGGCGTCCCAGGCAGCCGTTACGGTGTAATTGACCTTTGTCACCGGTGAGAAGATGGAATCCACCGGAATTACACCGATGACGTCATCCTTCTTGTTCTTTTCACCGGAACGATAGCCCCTGCCCCGCTCTACCGTAATCTCCATGGATAAACGGGCATCATCTTCCAAAGTAGCAATGACCAGATCCTTATTCAGAATCTCCACTTGGCTGTTGGGCTCAATGTCACCTGCTGTAACGGGCCCGGCAGTATCGGCCTCCAGCCGCAGAGTATGGGACTCATCATCAAAAATCTTCAGCGACAAGGCCTTCAGATTCAAGATGATATCCGTCACATCCTCCACAACCCCGGGAATCGTAGAAAATTCATGGAGTACGCCTTCAACTTTGACGGATGTCACCGCCGCGCCGGGCAGAGAAGACAATAGGATACGCCGCAGGGAATTTCCCAAAGTAATACCATAGCCTTTTTCTAAGGGTTCCACCACAAAACGGGCATACTGCCTGTCTTCACTGGTTTCCACGCATTCGATTTTTGGCTTTTCGATCTCTATCATCGGCTTCCTCCCTCTGGCTTTTTTATCGAGAATACAATTCGACGATCAGATGCTCCTGTACAGGAATGTCGATGCTGTCCCGATTAGGTAAAGCCACAACGCGGCCTACCATGCCTTCCGCATCCAGTTCCAACCAGGAGGGAATCGTTTTGCCGGCAGCCAATTCTTTGATTTCCTTAAATTTAGGGGATTCTTTGCTTTTTGCCTTTACTGCGATCACGTCGCCGGGTTTCACCGTCATGGACGGGATATTGGCCTTGTGACCGTTTAACGTATAATGATTGTGTCTTACCAACTGCCGGGCTTCTTTACGGGAATTGGCAAATCCCAAACGGAATACAACGTTGTCCAGACGGCGCTCCAAAAGCATCAGGAAGTTTTCACCCACTACGCCTTTTTGCCGCTCGGCTCTGTTGAAAGTCAGCTTAAACTGGCCTTCCTGCATGCCGTAGATTCTCTTGGTCTTTTGCTTCTCCCGGAGCTGAGTACCGTACTCGGTAACTTTCTTACGGCTCTGGCCGTGCTGGCCAGGGGTGACTCTGCCCTTTTCGATGGCACATTTCTTTGTGTAACACCGGTCACCCTTTAAAAATAGCTTCATTCCTTCCCGGCGGCACAGCCTGCAGACAGGACCTGTATATCTTGCCATATCGCATATCCTCCTTATACTCTGCGGCGCTTAGGCGGCCGGCAGCCATTGTGGGGAATGGGTGTCACGTCTTTGATGGCGCTGACCTCCAGGCCCGTAGCCTGTAAGGAACGAATAGCTGCCTCCCGGCCGGAGCCGGGGCCTTTGACGAAGCATTCCACTTCCCGCATTCCGTGTTCCATAGCAGCTTTGGCCGCTTTTTCCGCTGCCATCTGAGCAGCAAAAGGAGTGCTCTTTCTGGAACCGCGGAAACCCATACCGCCGGAGCTAGCCCAGGAAATGGCGTTGCCGTTAGTGTCGGTGATGGTCACGATGGTATTGTTGAATGTGGACTGAATATGGGCTACGCCCTTATCCACATTTTTACGCTCTCTGCGTTTGACCCTGGTTGTAACGTTTCTCTTGGCCATTTAGTGATCTCCCCCTTACTTCTTCTTGCCGGCGATGGTGCGGCGCGGACCTTTGCGTGTGCGAGCATTGGTTTTTGTCCTCTGACCTCTCACCGGCAGGCCCTTGCGGTGGCGGAGACCGCGGTAGCAGCCAATTTCCATGAGCCGTTTGATATTAAGGGAAACTTCCCTTCTCAGGTCGCCCTCAACCTTGATGTTATCGCCAATAGCTTCTCTCAGGCGAGCCACTTCGTCTTCCGTCAGATCCCTGACTCTGGTGTCCGGATTGACGTTGGCGGTTTCCAAAAGCATTTTGGACGTGGATCTGCCGATCCCAAAAATGTAAGTCAACCCGATTTCCACCCGTTTATCACGGGGCAGGTCGACACCCGCAATTCTTGCCATGCCCATACCTCCTTGGCTTATTTTTCAAACCTAACATTTTACCAACTTTACATTTTACCAACATGACATTTTGTCATTCCATTACAATTTTTAACGCTTATTAGCCCTGACGCTGCTTATGCTTGGGATTTTCGCAAATCACCCGCACAACGCCTTTACGTTTAATGATTTTGCATTTTTCGCAAATAGCCTTAACAGATGGCCTTACTTTCATTGCGCTAGCCTCCTTTGACGAAAGCATTCGTCATTTCCTGCTGATCTCTTCCGCATGTGCATTTCGTTTACTTGTATCGGTAAGTGATACGTCCCCGGCTCAAATCATAAGGGGACAACTCCACGGTGACACGGTCGCCAGGCAGAATCCGGATAAAATTCATGCGAATCTTGCCGGAGACATGCGCTAAAACCTGATGCCCATTTGCTAATTCAACTTTGAACATAGCATTGGGCAAGGGTTCAACGACGGTTCCTTCAACTTCGATCACATCTTGTTTTGACATGGAGCCCATACCTCCTTCTGAATGGCCAGGTTATCTATTCTGATAGGATTACCAGTTTTTTCATGTCTTAAACAGTCTCCGCCAGCAGCCGCCTTAGCGGAGTCCTGATTAAGAGGATGAAGCAAAATATAAATCATAGTTCTACCGCTCCAAGGCTTCCAGAATGGCTGCCGTCACCTGGTCTTTACCCTGGTCGCCGTCGATATCCACCAACAAGCCCTTATCACGGTAAAAACTAATCAGAGGCGAAGTCTGTTGACTGTAAACCTCCAGGCGGCGGCGAACAGTTTCTTCCTTATCGTCGTCCCTCTGATATAAAGGGCCGCCGCAGGCATCACAGACATCCGGTTTTTTGGAGGGGCTGTAGCTTATGTGGTACAAGGCGCCGCAATCCTTGCAGGTGCGGCGGCCGGTAATCCGGTCAATCAGGGCATTGGCATCGACGTCTATGCAAAGCACAGAGTCCAAAGCTTTGCCCAGCTCCTCAAGAATCCCTTCCAAAGCCTCAGCCTGGTAAACCGTTCTGGGAAAGCCGTCCAGCAAAAAGCCTTTAGCGCAATCCTCCAAAGCCAGCCTGTCGCGAACAATGCCGATAGTGACTTCGTCGGGCACCAGAGCTCCGCTGTCCATATAGCGTTTAGCTTCAAGGCCCATAGGAGTCTGGTCTTTAACGGCTTTGCGGAACATATCGCCGGTAGAGATATGGGGAATATCCAGTTTTGCCGCTAAAACAACGGCTTGGGTGCCTTTGCCGGCTCCGGGAGGGCCCAGTAAAATAATATTATTCATCTGTATATCCTCCCTCGCCTATTTCAAAAATCCTTGGTAATTGCGCATCATCAGCTGAGATTCCAACTGCTTTACGGAATCCAGAACCACGCCCACCACGATCAAAAGGCTGGTGCTGCCCAAAGAAAGCTCCATGGCGGTAAAGCCCACAAGGATGGTGGGTACCGTGGCAATAATCGCTAAGAAGATAGCGCCGGCCAAAGTGATCCGCTGGGAGATTTTAGACAGGTGATCGGAGGTGGGACGGCCGGGCCGCAGGCCGGGAATAAAGCCGCCGTACTTCTTCAGATCATCGGCGATCTGCATCACATTGAGGGTGATGGCCGAATAAAAGAAGGTGAAGAAGACGATGAGCAGCGCATAAACCAACTGATACCAGAAGAGCTTGGGGTTAAAGAAATTAGCTACCGCCACAGCTCCGGCACTGGCAGGAAACCAGCTGGCAATCTGTCCGGGGAAGGACAGGATGGTCATAGCAAAAATGATGGGGATAACGCCGGCTTGGTTGACCCGCAGAGGGATATGGGTGTTTTGTCCCCCATACACTTTACGGCCCACAACCCGCTTGGCGTATTGCACCGGTACCCGGCGCTGGCCTTCATTCAGCATTACCACTGCCGCTACCATCAGGACGGCGCAAACCAGCATGATCAGCACCACAAAGATGTTGGTAGTTCCGCTTACTAAATAGTCGTAAATATGGAGCAAACCAAAGGGCAGCCGGGAAACGATACCGGCGAAAATCAGAATGGAAATACCGTTGCCGATACCATTTTCATTGATCAACTCACCCATCCACATCAGGAAGGCGGTGCCCGCCGTCAGGGAAAGGGCTACAATAGCTACATTAAACAAGTTATAGCTGAGGTAGGCGCTACGAAAGCCGATGGAGATACCAATGGCCTGTACAAAAGCCAATACCACAGTCAGATAACGGGTGTAAGAAGCGATTTTTTTTCTGCCGTCAGGCTCTTTGCTTAAACGTTCCAGGGAAGGGATGACCACGGTTAACAGCTGCAATATGATCGATGCATTGACGTAAGGGGTGATGCTCATGGCGAAAACCGAGAAGTTCTTAAAAGCGCCGCCAGAGATTACATCAAAGAAGCCCAACAGCTGGCCGCTGCTCAACTGCTTGATGATGTCCGTATCAATTCCCGGTACCGGCACATGAGTGCCGATACGAAAGACTACGATCATCATCAGCGTGAAGAGAAGCTTCTTCCGCAGTTCCGGTACCTTAAACGCATTTCTCATGACCTCGATCAAATTAAATCACCTCAATCGAGCCGCCGGCGGCTTTAATCTTCTCTTCCGCAGTTTTTGAGAAACCCTTAGCCTTAACGTTAAGAGCTTTCGTGATCTCACCCCGGCCTAAGATCCTGATGCCATCCCGGACGTTTTTCACCAGTCCGCTAGCCACCAGAGCTTCCGTGTTAACGGTAGCCCCGGCCTCGAACCGGGCTTCTAAGTCTTCCAAATTAACTTCAACGTAATTTTTCTTGAAAATATTAGTAAAGCCTCTCTTCGGCATACGCCGTTGCAGCGGTGTCTGGCCGCCTTCAAAGTAAGGACCTTTACCGCCGCCGGAGCGAGCTTTCTGGCCTTTATGTCCTTTGCCGGAGGTCTTGCCAAGACCGGAACCAACGCCCCGGCCCAGCCGTTTCTCGGCATGCCGGGAACCAGGCGCCGGCTTTAATTCAGACAGTTTCATCGCCTATGTACCTCCTTGAAATTATTGAACATCTTCCACGGTTACCAGATGAGCAATCCGGCGAACCTTGCCGAGAATATCCGGCGTTTTGGCCTGGACTACGCTGGAGTTCAGCTTGCCAAGGCCCAAGGATTTAGCAGTTTCCCGCACATCCTGGTTATAACCGATTACGCTTTTGACTAAGGTAATCTTCATGTTACCTTCAGCTTTTGCCTGTGCCATACTGTCCTCCTAGCCCAACAATTCTTCTACGGTTTTACCGCGAAGCTTGGCTACATCCTCCGCCCTCATCAGGCTTTTCAGCCCGGTCAGCGTGGCTTGCACCATGTTGTTTGCATTATTTGATCCAATAGATTTAGTTAAAATATCGCGAATTCCCGCCAATTCCATAACGGCACGGACAGGACCGCCGGCGATAACGCCGGTACCGGGAGCAGCCGGTTTCATGAAAACCACGCCGGCGCCAAAAACGCCTTTGATTTCATGAGGAATACTGGTGTTCTTGATCGGCACATTGATCAGGTTCTTTTTGGCATCTTCGATGCCTTTACGAATAGCTTCCGGTACTTCCGTAGCTTTTCCCAATCCTGCGCCTACCCGGCCTTTGCCGTCGCCGACTACTACTAAAGCGCTGAAGCTGAAACGCCGTCCGCCTTTTACTACTTTGGCAACACGGTTGATATATACCACCCGTTCGGTAAATTCGCTGTTGTTTTCTTCGTTTCTATCATTTCTGGCCATGCTCTGTTCCCTCCTTTACGGTTCGATTAAAAGTTCAGACCCGCTTCCCGGGCGCCTTCTGCTAAAGCCTTGACCCGGCCGTGATAAATATTGCCGCCCCGGTCAAATACAACTTCGGTGATGCCTTTTTCCAAGGCTTTTTTGCCGATTTCCAGGCCCACCTTTTTGGCGGCTTCCACATTGCCGGTATTGTCCAAGGCTCCCTTTAGCGGCGCTTCCAGGGTGGAGGCCGATACGAGGGTCACGCCCTTGGTATCGTCAATGATTTGAGCGTACATATGATGGAGGCTGCGAAATACAGCCAAACGGGGATGATTAGAGGTCCCCACGATGTTTTTGCGAATCCGCAAATGCTTCTTCTGCCGTACCGCTTTGCGGTCGATTGGGTTAATCAAATTGTTCACTCCTTTTCTTTTCGGATAGTGGCTGGCGGGCCTAAGCCCCGGCCAGTGCCCATCCTGCCTTGAGTGCAGCCAATATAGCCAAAATTTATTTCAGCCTGGCTTGACTTGTCTGCCCGTTTTGGCGCCGGAACTTTTTGTCTGGACGACGTTTGCGCCGCCAGGCGGAAAGGCTGCAAGCCAAAACTATTTCTTTTTGCCGGTTTTGCCCGCCTTGGTCCGTACAACTTCGTCGCTGTAACGAATACCTTTGCCTTTGTAAGGCTCGGGCAGCCGGATTTTGCGGATGTCGGCAGCCAACTGGCCTACGGCCTGTTTATCGGCGCCTTTAACCAGGATTTTTGTGGGGCCGGGTACTTCAATACTCAGTCCCGGAGCGGGCTCGACTTCCACAGGGTGGGAATAGCCGATGGCCAACACTAATTTCGTGCCCTGCATCTGAGCTTTGTAACCCACGCCCACCATATCCAGAGATTTCTCAAAGCCGTTGCTGACGCCTACGACCATGTTGTTTACCAGAGTCCGGATCAGGCCGTGGTAAGCCCGGTTTTGTTTCTCATCATTGGGCCGGCTGACGGTGATTTTGCCATCTTCCAGCACTACGGAGATTTCCTTGGGGAATTCACGGGAAAGAGTGCCTTTGGGACCTTTAACCGTGATATTGTTGCCTTCGATTTTTACGTCAACTCCTGCAGGCACAGGAATCGGTAATTTTCCTATTCTGGACATCTGTTACCTCCCGCCTACCAGACGTAGCAGAGAACTTCTCCGCCCAATCCGCATTTTCTAGCTTGCTTGTCGGTCATCACGCCCTGAGATGTGGAGATGATGGCGATACCGAGACCGCCCAAAATTCTGGGCACCTCGTCTTTTTTGGCATAGACCCGCAGGCCGGGACGGCTGATCCGCTTCAGGCCGGTGATGACCTTCTGCTTATTGGCGCCATATTTAAGGTGTACCCGGATGATGCCTTGCTTGCCGTCTTCGATATACTCAAAATCCTTGATCATGCCTTCTTCTTTCAGGATCTGAGCCATTGTCTTTTTTAATTTTGAAGCAGGAATTTCAACCTTCTCGTGATGCACGGAATTGGCATTGCGAATGCGGGTTAAAAAATCCGCAATAGGATCTGTCATAACCATAGTGTATGGAACCCCCTTTCATTATACTTCCGTTTACCAACTGGCTTTGGTGACGCCAGGGATTTGTCCTTCGTACGCCAGCTTACGGAAGCATAAACGGCAGATGCCGAATTTCCGCATATAAGCATGGGGACGACCGCAGATCTTGCAGCGATTGTAGGCCCTTACCTGAAACTTCTGGGGGCGTTGCTGCTTGTTAATAAGTGATGTTTTGGCCACGTGTTTCCCTCCTTACCCTAACGATCAGTGAAAGGCATACCCATAAGGCTGAGCAGCGCTTTAGCTTCTTCGTCAGTTTTGGCTGTGGTCACAAACACAATGTCCATGCCCCGCAGCTTATCAATTTTGTCATAGTCGATTTCGGGGAACATCAATTGCTCTTTCAAGCCCATGGTGTAGTTGCCCCGGCCGTCGAAGGATTTGTCAGACACGCCCCGGAAGTCGCGCACACGGGGCAGAGCGATATTGAACAACTTGTCGGTAAAGTCGAACATACGCTCGGCCCGCAAAGTAACTTTGACGCCGATGGGCATGCCTTCCCGAACTTTAAAGGCAGCTACGGATTTTTTGGCTTTGGTAATCACGGGTTTTTGGCCGGTGATTTTTTTCAGATCAGCCACGGCGCCTTCCATTGCTTTAGGATTGGCGATGGCTTCGCCCATGCCGATGTTAATTACGACCTTAACCAGCTTGGGGATCTCCATAACGTTTTCGTAGTTGAACTTCTGCTGCATAGCAGGTACAACTTCTTGCAGGTATTTTTCCTTTAAACGATTCATCTAACATTCACCTCCCGGCCATTTATTTATCAAAAGCTTCACCGCATTTTTTGCAAACCCGAACCTTGGTGCCGTCACTTTTGATCTGTTTGCCATGACGGACGGGAGCTTTGCATTTATTGCAGTAGAGTAATACATTGGAACTGGCAATAGTGCCTTCCTTTTCAAGGATACCGCCCTGGGGGCTGGCTTGGGTAGGCTTGCGATGCTTTTTGATCATGTTGGCGCCTTCTACCACTACCCGGCCCTTATCGGTATCGACATCGAGGATCTTGCCTTTTTTGCCGGCGTCTTTACCGGTTATTACCTGGACCATATCACCTTTTTTGACATGGATCTTCATCGTTTTTTTCACCTCCGGACCTCTCTTTTGGCTTGTTCTTTTTCCGTCATACATCTGCGCGCTATTTTCTTCGGATAGCAGATTGAGTTCCATAGGAACCATCTGCGTGCTAATTTCTTCGGATAGCAGATTGGGCTCCGCCGGAGCGGCGCCGGCTGCGTCGCCTGGCTCAGTCACGTAGGTCTAACTACGCTCCTTCGCCAGTCTTCCTTGCCGTCTTGTCTGACGAAAAAAGCCCTACGCCAACTAATTTTTACAGCACTTCCGGTGCCAAAGAAAGAATCTTAGTAAAGTCGTGTTCTCTCAGCTCTCTGGCCACCGGTCCAAAGATACGGGTGCCCCGGGGGCTTTTGTCGTCTTTGATGATTACGGCAGCGTTTTCGTCGAAACGGATGTAAGAACCGTCAGCCCGGCGCACGGCGCTCTTTGTCCGTACCACCACAGCCTTAACAACTTCGCCTTTTTTTACTGTACCGCCGGGGGCAGCTTCCTTAACCGAAGCCATAATTACATCTCCGATGGCGGCATAGCGGCGGAAGGAACCGCCCATAGGACGGATACACAGCAGCTCTTTAGCGCCGGTGTTGTCCGCTACCCTTAATCTGGTTTCCTGTTGAATCATTCCTGTTGCCTCCTTTCAGAGATATTATGCGTTGACTCCGGGAGCTTTCTCGATAATAGAAGCTACGTTCCAACGTTTGTCTTTACTTAAGGGGCGGCACTCTTCAATGGAAACTCTGTCTCCAATGCCGCATTCGTTTTGCTCGTCATGAGCCTTGTATTTATTGGTCACCTTGATGGTCTTGCTGTACATACCATGCTTAGCGGTAGTAGTAACGGCAACGACTACGGTTTTATCCATCTTGTTGCTGACGACAACACCAGTCAAGGTTTTACGGTTGCTTTTCTCCAAAGCTATTCCCTCCTATTGCCGTTATTTGCTTTGCAGTTCTTTTTGCCGAAGCACGGTTTTGGTCCGTGCGATATCTTTGCGCACTTCCCGAAGACGCATGGGGTTTTCCAATTGTCCGGTGGCCAGCTGGAACCGCAGGTTGAACAGTTCCTCTTTTAATTCTCCCACTTTGACGTTGAGCTCATCGCTGGTCATATCACGAAAACTCTTAGCTTTCACCTGCTTCACCACCTATCGCAGTCTCATTTCTGATAAATTTAGTTTTGACAGGCAGTTTGAAAGAGGCCAGACGCATAGCTTCCTTAGCCAGCTCTTCGCTGACGCCGCCGATTTCAAACAGAACCCTGCCGGGTTTAACCACCGCCACCCAGTATTCGGGAGAACCTTTACCGGAACCCATCCGGGTTTCCGCAGGCTTGGCGGTAATGGGCTTATCAGGGAAGATCTTAATCCACACCTGACCGCCTCTCTTAATATAACGGGTCATGGCAATACGGGCTGCTTCGATCTGGCGGTTGGTAATCCAGCCGGCTTCCGTAGACTGGAGACCAAATTCACCGTAGTTGACCTTGTTGCCCCGGGTTGCCTTACCTTTGATGGTACCTCCCCGGTGGGGACGGCGCCATTTGACTCTCTTAGGCAATAACATTGGCCGCTTCCTCCTTCCGGTTCTTTGCCTCCGGCAGGATCTCCCCTTTGTAGATCCATACCTTGACGCCAATCTTACCATAAGTGGTATTGGCTTCGGCAAAACCATAATCGATATCCGCCCGCAAGGTATGCAGGGGTACTTTGCCTTCGCTGTACCACTCGGTACGGGCAATTTCCGCTCCGCCCAAACGGCCGGCGCAGGAGATCTTAACACCCTGGGCGCCTAAGCGCATAGTACGGTTAACGGACTGCTTCATGGCCCGGCGAAAAGCGATACGTTTTACCAGCTGGGCGGCAATACCCTCGGCCACTAGCTGGGCGTCCAGCTCCGGCTTCTTAATCTCGGCAATGTTGATGTTGATCTTTTTCCCGGTCATCTTTTCCAGCTCTTTGCGGAGCACTTCCACCTCGGCGCCACCCCGGCCGATAACGATACCGGGCTTAGCGGTTCTGATGGTCACCTTGATGCGGTTGGCGCTGCGCTCAATCTCTACACCGGAAACGCCGGCCTGAAACAGCTTTTCTTTTACGTAGTTTCTTACTTTAATATCTTCCAGAAGCAGATCGGAGAAGTTCTTTTTATCCGCGTACCAGTTGCTTTCCCAGCCGCGAATAATGCCGACCCGCATTCCCTTGGGATGTACTTTTTGGCCCACTGACGATTCCCTCCTTATTTCTCACCGACGACGATGGTAATGTGACTGGTCCGTTTTTTGATGACGTCTGCACGGCCCTGGGCCCTGGGCATCACCCGTTTAATCACCGGACCGCCGTCCACATAGGCCGCTTTCACGTAAAGCTGTTCGCGGTCCATCTCATAGTTGTGTTCGGCATTGGCGGCAGCGGACTGCAGCACTTTGCCAATGAGCTCCGTTCCTTTATGAACGGTAAATTTCAGGATGGCCTCGGCTTCCTTCAACTCCTTGCCCCGGATCAAATCAATGACCGCCCGGGCTTTCCGGGGAGAGATGCGCACATATTTGGCCATTGCTTTTGCTTCTTTAATCGACATGTTGCTTCCTCCTCTCCCGGCTTATCTGCCGCCGCTGGATTTGTCCCCGGCGTGTCCTTTGAATGTGCGGGTGGGGGCAAACTCACCCAATTTATGCCCTACCATATCTTCTGTTACGTAGATGGGCACATGCTTGCGTCCGTCGTATACGGCAATGGTATGGCCCACCATCTGGGGGAATATCGTGGAACGGCGGGACCAGGTCTTCAATACCTTTTTATCGTTGCTTTCGTTCAACGCATTGATCCGGCCGATCAGTCTTTCTTCTACATATGGTCCTTTTTTAATGGATCTTCCCATATTAAAGAGCCTCCTTTCCGTCAGCGCTATTTCTTCTTGCGAGAAGTGACGATGTATTTGTTACTGGGGTTCTTCTTCTTGCGGGTGTTGCCGCCGATAGCGGATTTACCCCAAGGAGTAACAGGGCGCTTGCGGCCAACAGGAGAACGGCCTTCGCCGCCGCCATGGGGATGATCCACGGGATTCATCACAACGCCCCGGTTGGCAGGACGTTTGTTCATCCAGCGGGAACGGCCGGCTTTACCGATGTTGATGATCTCGTTTTCCGGATTGGACAACTGGCCAATAGTAGCCTTGCAAGCCATCAGCACCTTGCGAACCTCGCCGGAAGGCAGGCGCAGGGAAGCGTAATTGTTTTCCTTGGCCATCAACTGGGCGGAAGCGCCGGCGGTGCGAACCATCTGGCCGCCCTTCAGAGGCTTCAGCTCAATGTTGTGCACAACGGTACCTACAGGAATATTGGCCAAAGGCAGAGCATTGCCTATCTTGATATCGGCTTCGGGGCCGGATACTACGGTATCCCCCACTTTTAAACCGATAGGAGCCAGAATATAACGTTTTTCGCCGTCCACATAGTGGAGCAGAGCGATGTAGCAGGTACGGTTGGGATCGTACTCAATGGTGGCTACTTTAGCCGGTACACCGTCTTTATTTCTTTTGAAGTCAATAATACGGTACATTCTTTTGTGGCCGCCGCCCTGATGACGGACAGTCAAACGACCCTGGTTATTTCTGCCGGCCCGTTTTTTTAAGGGCTCCACCAGGGATTTTTCCGGTTTGTCGGTAGTAATCTCGTCGAAGGTTGCAACGGTCATCTGGCGACGAGAAGGGGTTATTGGTCTAAAACTTTTAACCGCCATATCTTAATAAATCCTCCTTTTTGGCTTGTTAACAAAATCCCGAGCCAATTTTTCTACTCGTCGAAGATGGGCAACGTCTGGCCGGACTTCAGGGTTACGATGGCCTTCTTCCATTCGGAAGTCATACCTTGAGTCTTGCCCTGACGTTTCAGTTTGCCGGGCATATTCATGGTCTTCACATCGGTAACGTCTACTTTGAAGACGGATTCCACCGCATGCTTGATCTCAATCTTGTTTGCAGCTTTGTCAACCTTGAAGGTGTATTTGCCTTCAGCCATCATGCCTGAAGATTTCTCCGTCACGATAGGCTTGACTAATACTTCGTGGGGATTACGCATCTGCCAGCACCTCCTCGATTTTCCGGACTTGCTCGGCGCTGATGACGATTTTATCGTGATTCAGCACGTCATATACGTTAACGCCTTCGGCGTCCAGCGGCTTAACACCGGCAATATTTCTGGCAGACAGCACTGCATCGCTGCAACCGGTAACCACCAGGGCCTTCCTGTCCACTCCCAGCTTATTAAGCAGTTGAACCATATCCTTGGTGCTGGGTTTTGCCAGTTTTAAATCCTCCACTACGATGAAGTTGCCGGAAGCAACCTTGTCGGAAAGGACGGATTTCATCGCCAGACGGCGTTTTTTGCGGGGAATGGCATAAGCGTAGCTTCTGGCCTGAGGTCCGAAGATAACGCCACCGTGCCGCCACAGAGGAGAACGGCTGCTGCCGGCCCGGGCTCTGCCGGTACCTTTTTGTTTAAAGGGCTTTTTGCCGCCGCCACTGACCATAGCGCGGGTTTTAACGCCTACGGTACCCCGGCGCAGGCTGGCCAGCTGCATGACTACTGCTTCATGAACCACTGCCTCGTTGGGCGTGATGCCAAATACTGCGTCATTCAACTCGAACTCGCCCACTTGCTGGCCTTCAACATTATAAAGGGCAACTTTAGACATTGTTTAATACCTCCTTTTTGACTGTTCATCTGCGCCCTATGCAACTTCGGATAGCAGATTGTGTCCGAAGGACATCTGCGCCCTAAGCAACTTCAGATAGCAGATTGAGCCAAAACTATCTCTTAATTTTTTCTTTTCATTAAGCCTTGGCCGAGTTCCGAATTAAAATGGTGCCTTTTTTGGCTCCGGGGATAGCGCCTTTGATCAGGATTAAATCCTTCTCAGCATCTACCCGTACCACTTGCAGGCCTTGAATGGTAACGGTATCGCCGCCCATTCTGCCGGGGCCTTTGCGTCCGGGGAATACCCTGGCCGGGCCTTTAGCGCCTAGAGAACCGTTGCGCCGATGGTATTTGGAACCGTGGGCCATGGGGCCTCTGTGGAAGCCGTGGCGCTTAATGGAGCCCTGGAAGCCCTTGCCCTTGCTGGTGCCGGTTACGTCTACCACATCGCCGGCGGCAAAGATGTCGGCCTTGATCTCCTGGCCCAATTCATAAGAAGCGATATCTTCCAGACGGAATTCCTTCAAATGACGCATGGCGCTGACGCCTTGCTTGGCAAAATGGCCTTTTTGGGGTTTGGACAGGTGTTTGTCCTTAGCAGGTACGAAACCTACCTGGATGGCTTCATAGCCATCATTTTCTTTGGTTTTTTTCTGGGTCACTACGCAGGGACCGGCCTGGATCACAGTCACCGGCACCACTCGTCCCGCATCGTCAAAGATCTGCAGCATGCCCAGCTTTGTGCCTAAAATAGCTTTTTTCACTGTGCCTACCTCCTAAAGCTTGATTTCAATATCGACACCCGCAGGCAGGTCAAGGCTCATCAGGGAATCGACAGTTTTGGGTGTGGGATCGATGATGTCGATCAACCGTTTGTGGGTCCTCATCTCAAACTGCTCCCGGGAGTCCTTGTTAACGTGGGGAGACCTCAAGATGGTGTACAAGTTCCTCTCCGTAGGCAGGGGAACCGGTCCTGCGACACTGGCGCCGGTGCGCTTGGCAGTGTCCACGATTTTCTCCGCCGATGCGTCCAGGATCTTGTGATCGAACGCCTTTAAACGGATTCTGATTTTTTGCTGTTTGGCCATAATTTTGTACTTCCTCCTTTTCGCCCGACTGATGATTTTTCGGACATACTCAGCGAAAATTCCCCGGTATGGAACTGTTTTTCAGCTCATTCATGACCAACGCCTACCGGCGTGTCATGATCCTTCGGCAACCTTTCGCTTCATCGCATGCAGCCATACCTTCGTATTATAGCAGCAAAAAATAAGCCATGCAAGAGTTTTTTCCTGCCGGCTTATTTCCTGTACCCTTTTTAATTGTAAACAATTTGTAAACTTTTTATTTTGTAGTGTAGGGCGATAGCTTATCACGCTATATCTGCGGTTATCAGGTGAGAAGGCAGCTACACTATATACAGAAATAGCACCCTAACCATGGCAATGGTCAATGAGAAATGGGCAATGGCAGTAGTAGCGACCTGCGGCAGGCAGCGGACGGCAGTGGCAGTCGCAATGAACAAGGCCCTCGGATTTTGCACAAAGGTTTCAAAATTTGTATCCGGACCCTACGGCGCTGACTCCCATTTGTGCAAAATTGCGGGTTTGTACTCTGCCCGCACCTCATTTGTGCAAAATTGCAAGTTTGTAAAAGCTATTTTGGCCTGTAAATAGGGTTTTCATCCCACTTTCGGATCAAATCTGCTACAAAGCAGTGATTTGAGGGTGACAAACTTGCAATTTTGCTCAGTCACTGCCCCCTTGGCGGTCAAGTCCAAATTTGTGTGTAAATTCGTTCGGCTGTAGTTTTGTCAGTAGGTTAAGCTGCTTTGAGCAGTTTAACCTGTTCCTGAGCAATTTTAAGGAGTTCTGGTTTAATGGCTTG